>CAYWVF010000046.1:0-2033 GCA_964461815.1 uncultured Oscillospiraceae bacterium | reverse complement strand
ATACAAAATATGAATATCTTGAGGGGAAGTATCCTTACTAATCAGACTTGACAATCTTCTCAATTTTACAGGTAGTAGTTAATATCAAATTGTGCTTGGGGAGTGCATATCTCCCTAAGCACATTCTTCAAATAACAAGGATAACTTATGAGTAATAATTATAATCAATTTAGCAACAAAAAACTCGAAAAATTCGCTACAGAAAAAACAGCATTTAAAAATTGCCGTGAGGATATGTCTGATGTAAGCTTTGAAATTGGAAAAAGTAGTTATACCGCTAAATTATTTGGATTCATAGTCTTATATGCTATCTTTTTCGGTGCGCGAATAATTGCAAGACGTTATGTCGGAAATCCAGATATGACTTTCTCTGTAGGTGACATTATATTTTGGTGCTTCATAGTGCTGATAGGTATACTCGTTGTTGTATCTATGATACATGAGAAGAATAAGCCAATAATTTCTGTTTCGGGTAAAACTGTATTCTATAAAGGAGAATGTTGGACAAGCGATGAGATTTCATGTGTCAAGTGTACGAAGTGGCTTGAACGAGTTGAAGTGTATTCAATCGGCAAGAAAGTCTTGACTTTTCCGTGGGAAATGGATAACTCAGAGTTATTTATTGCTTGGGTTAATAAGTGTGGTATAACATTTGAAGATCACCGTATGAAGATTTTTCAGTAAGCCAAAACCTATTGTATCATTACGACAAGAAGTCATTGAGACTTATAAGGACGAAAAGATGCAGAAGTACGGCACATTGGTTTTGCGAGACATCGCCATAGAGATTCAGTATGAACCGGAAACTTGGTGTGATGATGCAGAGGGAAAGAGACTTCGGTATGAGGCTTATGCGAGAGGATTTATGAAGCGGTTTGAAAAGGTAGCATAAGGATTGTCGACATCCTGCGAGAGTGGGATGTATACATACGATAGAGCGTTCAAAAGCATACAAATTTATAAGCTAAAAATAATAATATAATGATTAACGATGTGGCCAAATAGTTTATAATATGATTGATATAAGCATTTCAGAGTTTGCCAGAAAGATAGGTCAAATTTCGCAAAATTTTGAAAAAACGAGGAGTACGTTATGTATACAAATGGAAAACTTAAATTTTATCCAAAGCATCCGTCAGACAATAAAACGCATCAAATTGAAACTACGGCAATGCCGCTTCTTGAGCAGGATGCGCCTTTTGATGCAAAAACTCTTTGCGATGAATTCAAAGCAGATGCAGACAGTTTCTTTGCAAAATATGTAGATAGACGTTTTGAAATTACGGGTGTTGCAAAAAAAATAGGACCGGATATTCACTACAAGCCATCAATTGAAATCTCTGACAGTATAAATGGTCAGACATATGCACTTGTTATCTTCCCGACAGACGACCACTACAGTAAGGTGGAGGTTGGTGATACAGTGGTTGTTCGTGCAAATTATCTCGTTATGAGTAATCACTATGGTACTGTTATGAAATACAGTGAGCTTGTATCCGTGGAAAATAAGAAAGATTCCTCGATACAACAAGAACAGATGATACTAAATTATCCATTGTTTGATGGTAAGAAATTAATAGAAAATGCTTCTGTTGTGATTGAGGATGGCGTAATTACTCAAATTACTGAAATAGAAGGAAAATGTGTCAACAGCGATTTTTTGCTTATGCCCGGATTTATCGATGCCCATACGCATATGAGTACACAGGAACAGATTGAAATAATGCTGAAAAATGGAGTTATAGGGACTTGTGATGTTGCAGCATCTGAATATCTGGTAAAAAATTCAAAAGATTTTACGATTGTGTCATCTTTCGGAATGACGATGGGAACTTTGAACGGGAAATCTTATGTTAAGAAAGCAATGGATGCCGGTGCAGAGTATATCAAAGTATTGCTTATGGAGCCTAACCTAATGATAAAAAGCGTTTTGAAAGACATTTGCAATACGGCTCATAATAACGGAATTAAGGTGGCAGTTCATGCGGTTTCGGTAAAAGCAGTACAAATGTCGGTGGACTGTGGTGCAGATA
>CAYWVF010000045.1:0-2081 GCA_964461815.1 uncultured Oscillospiraceae bacterium | reverse complement strand
TAACAGTAAGTTTACCGGTATTGTCAATAGATACGCCGGTAGGTACAGTTGTACCGTCAGCAGTTGTAGTTACAGTCCATTCTGCTGTGATTGTATCTGTAGTCGCATCATCATAAGTACCTGTAGCTTTGAAATTCATAGTAGCTGTGCCGACTTCCTTAGTCGGAACGGCAAGGGTAGTGCTTGCATCTGTAGCTGCTACGGATATCCCTGTCAATGTTTTGTTTGGAACAAATTTTATGCTGTAGTAGCCGTCCTCGTCCGCAGTCCAGGCATTCGGTTGATAAGAGTCCAAAGTGTATGAAGAATCTTCATCACCTTTAGTAAACGTGCATTTGCTCGTGCTATCCTGTATTGTGTTTTCACCTAACTTAAATTTACCTCTAAGTGTATAATACTTATATACTTCATCGCTTGATTTCAGTATTACAGAACCTCCGGTACTTAAATCAAACTTTGCAGCAGTATCATTGTTTTGTGTATATAATGCGGCATTACTATCTGACTGTAATTCAACAGTTGACTTATCGAATACGTCTAACGACTTCTTAGCATTATTTGTAGTGATTACTGCAGTGCTTGTTGTCTTAACGCTCAGTGTCGCAGCACTGACTTTTCCGCCTTGATGTAATAGGATTCCTTGGTAGCAATTACTTATATCCACCGTCGCACCTTCTGTGACTACTATACCGTAATTAGCGATAGTCGCATTATTACACACTACATTCTCCCAAATTGCGTAAGTATAATTTTTTACTTGCACTTCAGTGCTGTTACCGGTGATTTCTATAAAACATTGTTTTCCTTCCGAAGAGTCATTCCAGTCTTCAATTTTGATTGCTTCGCCTTTTACATCTGATGATGGCGCTGTTTCTGTGCCGGAAAAACCGTTAAGTGTCACCTTGCTGCCGCCTTTAATCTTTAAGCCGCCATTCTGATTATATATAGAACGATGACTACTTGAAGGTGCAGCTGTTTTCACATCGACAGTTGCATTGTCTATAACTATATCGTCGGATTTTTCATTATAAATGCCAAATTCGCTATAACCTGTGTCACCTTTATCGTCAAAGTTAATCGTTAATTTAGCACCATTCTTTATCTCTATTCCATTGTGTGTCTTCAAAGCGTATCTTCTACATTTAACACCTTCGACGTTGATTGTTACGCTTACCCCATCTATAACTATCTTATTTGCGTATATTCCGTGTACTAAATTACCTCCGGTGCTTCCGTTAAGGTTTATGGTTAAGCTGTTTCCTGTCGTGTCCTCTTTTCCTTTGATGGTAATTGTACCATCATCACCGGCACTCAGTGCAGTAATATCGTAGCGTTCTTTTTGATTAGCGGTAATAGTGTTGCCGCCGGAAAGCACAAGTGTGATGTCGGAACGGCTGTCTACGCCCATACTCGTAGCACGAATAGGGTTGTAGTTATATTTTTCTAAAGTCAGCGTGCCTGAGCCCGGTTCAAATGAAGCTTTGCCTTTGCTTTCATCATCCCACATGTTTGTCTCAGAATTGAGAGTATGGCAAGTACCCTGCATACCACCATTTTCATCGTATATTGTTATACTACTAGCAGTGGTCGATGTCTCCGAACCCCCATCTGCCGCAAATGCCATCTCTGCACCTGCCGACGGTATCAGTGTCAGCACGAGCATCAGGCTCAATAGCAGGCTCGCTGCCTTGCTTAGTTTTGTCTTTTTCAATTTAGCTTCCTCCTTGTGCATTTTATTTTTTGGCATCTCGATATGATGTCGCTTTTCGCATCGGCTGTGCAGTGTCTGCCTTGTCTGCCGACGGGTATGACGTGCTTGCCGTGCTGCCGCTGTGGGCGTGCTTGCCGCAAACTGCATACCCTTTTCGCTTACCGTCTATTATAACACATTTTTTTCATTTGTCCCCGTCAAAACACCCCAAATTGAGGGGAAAATGCAAGTTTTTTTGAACAAATTCGGATTTTTGCCCCGCATCTGAAGGGATTAGACCCCGAGCCCAAGTGGAGCCTATTTTGCCTTGAACAGCTTCCAGTAGCGGCTGTACATATCGTCTGCATCGCTGCCGAGGTTCGCAAGCGTT
>CAYWVF010000044.1:0-3263 GCA_964461815.1 uncultured Oscillospiraceae bacterium | reverse complement strand
TAACGGAAAGGGGTGAAAAACCCCACTGTTTCTCAGCAACCGTAATGCGTCCGCAACTGCGAAGTTATGCGAAGTTTGCACCCACCCGGATAATGATGGGGACCCCACAAGCCGAAAGGCTTGAGGGGAAGAGGAGCTGCAACGGAGCTGACGGAGGACTTGCAAAAGCAAGTCCGAAGTTATGCGAAGTTTGCAGCGACGACAAGTCGGGAGACGAGTTATCGCTTAGATGAACAATTCTCTGAGGCAGGACGAACATCAAACGAAAAGGAAAGCAAGACAAAAGGCTGTCCGTATTAGAGCGATACGGATATCCGTCGAACCGCACTTTTCCATGCTTGATATGATTTTACAGACTGTCCTCAAGAGGGCAGTCTTTTTTAGTAACTTTTCATCCTTAAACAGCGGCACTGTGCAGCACAGTGCCGCCCGGGCAAGCGAGAAGCCCAAAAGGAGCTTATACTTATATACGGGCTAAAAATGCAAATGTACAGCAAATGCATATTAGTTTATAGAAAAAACTCTTAGACACACAGAAAGGAGATATAAGAGAAAATGAAAACGAATAAAAGGTGTTTCTCGAGAGCACTCGTGCTGATGATGGCATTTATGCTTGTATTCACCATGATGCCGAGCGGAATGTTCGGAGTTGCGGAGACAGCATATGCAGGCGAGGAAGCAAAGACGGCAACGGTGTATGTTTCAATCAGCAAATACGGTGCTTTCGTAGATGCTAAAGACGGGATAAGTCTTGCATATAGGCAGGTGACCGTAGCGGACCAAAATAATGATGGAAAATTTGACATCGGCGAAGCCCTCGTTGCCGTACATGATGCGTTCTACGAAGGTGGTGCCGCAGCAGGCTATAATTCAGAAAGCACCGCTTTTGGACTAAGTCTCAAGAAGCTGTGGGGAGTTGAAGGCAATAACTTTGGCTATCAAATTAACCGCGGAAACAAATCTGCTAATAACCTTGAAGCAGAAATCGAGGAAAACGATTGTATTGATGCATATATAAATCAAAGTTCATATCCTAATAATGAAGCATACGCACGTTTTGATAAGAGCGAAGCAACTGTTTATGTCGGTCAAGATTTAGAGCTCACCCTGGAACAAGCAGGATATGACCAAAATTGGAGTACAGTTTATTCTGCTTGCAGCGGAGCAAAGATTACAGTCGATAGTGCAGAAAAAGAAATTACTACGGACGAAAGCGGTAAAGCTACGATTTCATTTGATACGGCAGGAACATACATAGTTTCTGCAAAAAAGACTAAAACAGTTGACGAAAACACAGTAACAGCTATTACAGCGCCGGTCTGCAAGGTAACTGTTGCAAACAGAGACCTTGACACATTAAGCTTCAAGAGCAGTTCTACAGCTTCTGCGGCAAAATATGAACTGTCACCGACTTTTAGTAAAGATACGTATGTGTATACATTATATGTTCCATACAATAAAAGTAATGTATATGCTTCGGCAAGCTTATCTGCGACATCCGGACGTGATATAAAAGTCAAATATACGGATACGTCCAATGCGGAAAAGTCTGTGCCCTTAAGCTCATCAAATACCTCTCTGAGCAAGCTTATAAGTAGTAGCAGCCTCACTGGCAATACATTAAAAGTAAGTGTTGGCGGAGAAGAGAAGTACACTGTCACGATAAAACGTATAGCTACATTGAAAGGTGTAAAGGTCGAGTCGAAAACGGGAGAGGCAGAGGCTGAGGCCGTAGTATTAACGCCTAATAAATTCAATGCTGATACAAAAGCATACACAGCTAAAATCAAAGCAAATGATAAGATTATAATTACACCGTCACTTATTCCAGGCACAGAATGTACGATCAATGGTTCAGTATTAAGTGATGGCAAGCTTGAGATTACACCGAGTTGGGACAAGAACAGAGCGTTTGTTGCACAAATAAAAGTACAAGGGTCAGGTAATACAGACACAAAGGCGGCAAATACATATTCGATTGAATTCCAACAGTATCCGGAGTCGATTAGTATTTCAACACCTCCGAGCAAAACTACATACAACTTCGGAGATAAGTTTGAACCTACAGGGATGGTGGTAACTGCTACTTATCAGAACGGAGATCCTGTAACTTTAGACCTTAAAGATATTAGCTATACCCCGACAGGCTCGCTGACAGATGAGACAAAAGTTGTAATTAAGTACGAAAATCAGACTGCTGAGCAGGCAATTACCGTGACGGGTGCAAGCCTGGAAGGTGCCGGAACAGAAGAAAACCCGTATCTGATAAAGACGACAGATGATGTAAAGAAATTGTCAGACTATGTTGCCGGCGGTGTCACCTTTGAAGGCAAATTTATCAAGCTGGCAGCAGATAATATTGAACTTCCGAGCACGAACTGGGTGCCTGTGGGGACATCGAAAACAAATCCTTTTTCAGGTACATTTGACGGCGATAACAAGTGCATCGTAGTACCGGAAGGCGGTACACCGTTATTTGGATGTGTAAAAAACGCTACCATAAAAAATCTGGAGATTTACGGAAAAAAAATTGCAGGATATGGTTTGGTTAACGGGTATCAGCAAATAAAAGATACGAGCACGCTTATTGAGAACGTAACATTGAAAGAAGGTAGCAAAACACTCCAATCGGGCTTTATAGGAGGATATGCTTCCGGAACGGATCTAATCACTATACGAAATTGTAAAGTTGAGAAGAATGTAGTGATTGGATACGATAAAAATCAGAAGTGGATAGGTTCTTTTGGAGGCGAATTTAACGGCATTATTGAGAATTGTATAAGCTATGCAACAGTATATGGTACTGATTTTGTCGGTGGAATTGTAGCTGATAAAGGACAGTCTATGGGCAAATTCGAGGTCAAGAATTGTGAGTTCTATGGTACTGTGATTGCTACAGGCGATTATGTCGGTGGCATAGTCGGACATGGATACGGCGGAACAGGATGGGGGTTTACTTCTAATCCGCAGGCCGTTACGATTGAAAATTCCTTTGTAGCCGGCAATGTCTCAGGCTCAAACTATGTCGGTGGCATTCTGGGAGGTGATGCTGCGGTTCAATATTGGGATAATGGCGCAGGCAGCATCAGGAACAATCTCTTTTATGGCATAGTAGCCGCAAGCGCCGATGATGCTTGTGTCGGCGGAATTATAGGCTACATGAAAAGCCTGAATAAGAATATAGTAATTGAAAATAACTACTATATAAACACCTGTGGGGCTGCTAATGGAATAGGGAAAGTTATTTATATAGATACAAACAA
>CAYWVF010000043.1:0-4031 GCA_964461815.1 uncultured Oscillospiraceae bacterium | reverse complement strand
CACAAAATGTATACTTTTATAACAAGGAAGTTATTTCTCTAAATCGGTCAAATTAACCCTTGACCGCGCCAAGCATTACGCCTTTTACAAAATATTTCTGTAAGAACGGATAGATCGTAAGGATAGGAAGTGTAGCTGTAACGATCGTAGCATATCTGATCTGAACGCTGGCACCTACACGGTCATTAGCTTTTTCAACTTCATTCATAAACTCTGTAGATGCACTGATAACGATACGTCTCAAAAGGATCGTCAAAGGCTGAAGATCTGCATCTGTCAAATACAGAAGAGCTGTAAAGAAGTTGTTCCACTGACCTACAGCATAATACAGTGTAAGAACTGCAAGTGTCGGTGTAATAAGTCGTACTGCGATCTTTGCAAGGATCTGAATATCGTTAGCACCGTCGATGGAAGCTGATTCCATGACTTCCTCAGGAATGCCTGTAAAAGCACTGCGGCATACCATTACGTTATACGATGACAGCAAGCACGGGATAATCATTACCCAACGGTTGTTGTAGAATCCGAGCTTTGTTACGATCAAGTATGTAGGAATAAGACCACCGCCGAAGTACATTACGAATGCGATAAAGAAATTGAAGAACTTTCTCGCACAGAATGTCTTTCTTGAAAGCGGATAAGCGGTCATAACTGTTGCAGCAATGCTGCATGCTGTACCGACAACTGTGTAGAATATTGTATTTCCATATGAGGACCACAATGTATCCTGCTGGAAAATGTTTTCATAACCGTATGTTGATAAGCCGACCGGCCAGAGATAAACCTGTCCTTTCATAACAGCAACAGGGTCACTGACGGACACGCTTACAATATAGATAAACGGATAAAGAGTGATCACAAAAGCAAACGCTGCCAATACATAAACTATAACGTAGAATATTCTGTCCGAAGCAGCCATTGAGCTGCCTTTATATTTTGCCATTTCTTTATCCTCCTTTTACCAAAGACTTGCACTTGTGACCTTACGACATACCGCATTTGACAGATAAACAAAGGCGAAGTTGATCACCGAGTTTACCAATCCGACGGCAGCCGAAAAGCTATACGACGACGATTCAATACCTTTTCGGTAAACGTATGTCGAAATAACATCTGCCGTTTCATAAACAGCTTCATTATAAAGCAAGAATACTTTTTCGAATCCGACGCTCATTATAGAACCGAGTCTCATGATAAACAGAATAATGATCGTCTGAGAAATCATCGGTATTGTGATATACCATGCTTCTTTAAATTTTGTGATACCATCGATCTTTGCCGACTCATACAGAGACGGGTCGATACCGGTAATAGCTGCAATATATATGATCGAGCTGAAGCCGAACTCCTGCCATACACCCGATGCAACATATATCGTTCTGAAATAGTCCGGTACCATAAGGAAATTAAGTCTTTCGCCACCGAGCAACTCAATAAAGTTATTGATGATACCATCATTCAATGCGAGGAAGTTTTTGATAATACCAACCACAGCAACAGTAGAAACGAAGTGAGGAAGATAGCTGACTGTCTGTACTGATCTGCGAATCTTGGAATTTTTTAACTCAGTTACGCAAATAGCAAATATAATCGGGATCGGGAAGCCGAAAACGATTGAATAAAAAGATATAAGTACAGTGTTTCTTATAAGTCTCGGTGCAAATGCGGATCTGAAGAACTGTATAAAGTATTTTAATCCGACCCAGTCACCACCAAAAATACCTTTACCCGGCGAATAATCCTTAAATGCGATAACAATACCTGCCATCGGCAGATAATTAAATATAAAGTAGTACAAAAACGCCGGTATGATCAACATAAACAGATATTTATCTCTTTTTATTGCGTCTATAAAGCGTCTCTTAAAATTTCTTTCTTTTTTCTGAGCTATCACTTTAGTGCCACTCCCTTTCCTATTCATGTTGCGAAGGAATCGTTTCCGTTCCTCTCATGGTTTGCCTAATCATGGTCTGCCTAAATTTTTTCGCGGAAGGAGACAATTTCTTGTCTCCTTCCGTGTTTCATAATGTTATGAAACTTTTTTACCGGATCTTAGTTTCCGTATACACGGTCATACTGTGCCTGCTTAACAGCAACCATTTCCTCGTAGCCCATGCTGAGAAGTGTATCGCAGTAGGAATCCCACTCGGAGAGGTCTCTTGTACCTGTTACGAATGCTGTAAATGCTTCGTTCCAGTATGTCTGGAGGTCTGTTGAATACATTGTGATCGTATCAAGCTCTTCCTCTGTACCAAATGTTGCAGGTGTCGGGAGCTGATAGTAATCATTGAGTATTTCATTGTAGTCGCCTATTGTGTAGTTGTAGGAAACGTCACGATGTGCTGCAAGGAGGATACGCGGGAAGCCGCCGAAGTTGTTGCCCTGCTTTGTAGCATAGCTGTCTTCAGATCTCTTTGCAAGATCCGGATATATCTTACCGTCACGGATCTCGTAGTCGCCATTCTCGTATACGCCGTAGTAAAGGAAGTTGTTAGCTTCTTCGCTGTAGAGGTAGTCACAGAATGCGAATGCAAGCTCAGGAACCTCTGAATCTGCTGCAATTGCCCAGTAGCCGAATACAGGGTCATTACCTATGTAAAGCTGATGTCCGTACGGACCCTTAAGCGGTGCTTCTGTCGGGATCCAAGCAAGATCGCCGTAGGATGTATCCCAATCTTCACCAAGACCTGTAAAATAGTTCTGAGAGAACTGATGGCAGAAGTTAAGGTAATGAACTGTTACACCAAACTGGTTGTTTGTAGCCATCTGTGTCTGCATATCAGCAGATATGGATGCGAAGTCTCTTGTAATGAGATTCTCATCAAACAGCTTTTTGAAGAACTCGAGTGCATTGAGGTAACGCTCGGAAATGTAAGAAGGCTCTACGATACCGTCTTCATTTACAAAGTAACCGTTAGATGCAACGCCCCAGGAGCTGAGGAGACACTGGAAATAACCTGTCTGGATAAACATCGGAACTTCGTCGTCTTCGCCGTTGCCGTTGAAGTCTACGCCCTTCATAGCTACGAGCATGTCATAGAACTCATCTGTTGTTGTCGGAGCTTCCATGCCAAGCTGATCGAGCCAGTAATGGTTGTATATCAGAGCCGGACAATAGTCAACTGACATATTGATACCCGGGATATAGAACTTCTTGCCGTCAGGTGTTGTGCACTGACCTTCAACTGTCGGGTTAGACTCAAATCTCCACTTGAGATTATATGCATATTTATCATATAAATCGGTGAGATCAAGGAAGATACCGGAGTTTGCATATGTCAAGTCATCATCAAGTCCCGGAACCTGAATGATATCGGGGAGGTCTGTACCTGCTGCAAGTCTCGGTCTGATATTGTCATTGTAGGACGAGCTATCAAGACATTCGATCTGCATATCGAGTCCAGACTTATCAATGATAGCCTGAACCCAAGACATGCTTTCAATGTTTGAGTAGTTAACGGCAGAACCGCCGGCGCCACAAATCATTGTAACCGTTTCCGGTTCTTCTACGATAGGAGAATCACCGTCATAAATAAAGTTTGCGCTTGTGTCGCCTTCATCCTTCTTGTCCGAAGAGCTTGAGGATGAGCTGCTGGAGCTGCTGGAACTGGAGCTGCTGGAACTGGAGCTGCTGGAACTGGAGCTGCTTGAGCCATTGTCTGTCGTCTGCTGGCAGCCTGCAAACATTGCAAGTACCATCATCATACATAACAGTATGGCTACTAGTTTGTGCATTTTCTTCATGGGTCTGTCTCTCCTTCTTTAATTAATTTTTATCAAAAAGCCTTTCGACTTTTCTCACATGTGGCATGTACAAAAATGCGGTAACAATAAGTTTAATGACAGCTGAAAGTGTGATCCGCTTTCTCGATGATCTCGACCCTGTTCCATAAAGTGTACTTTTTGTGACAGTCAAATTAATTATTAAAAAGGAAAAACCAATACCTGAAAAAGCACTTTAAGTCCTTTTCTATGTTGTCACAAAAAGTACACTATCTGTAACAATATATTCCGCTGCAAGATATCAGATG
>CAYWVF010000042.1:0-5077 GCA_964461815.1 uncultured Oscillospiraceae bacterium | reverse complement strand
GTAGTGCCGCTGTAGGCTGATTTGTGGATTTGGCAACAGCAATCCCTGTTAATTACGGATTTGCATTATCCAGCTATGTCGGTCAGAATATAGGTGCTAAAAAGATTGAAAAAATACGACCGGGACTTTTGGGTTCAATTCTCTGTTGCGGTGCAATCTCGCTTGTTTTGACGGCAATTTTCGAGTTGTTTCCAAATCAGATCGTTAGTCTGTTTGTACCCAAAACCGAAGCGGCGATTGCCGATGTGCTTGCAGTAGGTGCAGTATATTTGCGTGTTGTCGGCGCATTCTTGATCGTCTTTACTGTCTTTATGCTGGTGAAGGCTGTTTTCAAGGGAAGCGGAGATATGGGCTGGTTCATCTTTGTTACCCTGCTCAGCTTCTTCATTCGTTTGGTGCTGACTGTCGGCTTTGCCAACGTTTTCGATGTAGATATTATTTGGTGGGCGTTCTGCGCCGGTTGGATCGTCGCCGCATTGGTTACTGTTGCAAGATATTTGCAAGGCGGATGGCGTAAAAAGAGTATTGTAAAATAAACAAGTGTTCAAGGCGAGACGGTCTGTTTGCTTTTTTAAGGAGAAGTCGACTCGAAAAGGGTTCGAGTGACGTTTTCTTTGGAAGATATGGATATGTCAGATTTTCAGAACAGTGCAGCCTACACACAGATTAAGGACTATGTACTGAAGCACAGCGGATTAAAGGTTTCAAACCTGTTTATTTCGCAGATTAAACGGAAATGTGGAGTTGAGATTGTAAAGATTATAATCTTCAAAAATCTGAAGATAGCAGGCAGCCACAGTGCCCACCGAATAAAGAGAAAGCAATCAGAGAAGCGTTTGAATATTTTGGGTTGATTATTGATCAGATATCTTCCGAATGGACTACCTCAGCTACTTTCAAAATCGACTATTTGTTTTTCAAAAGACAAAATGGGATCATGCATATCAGTGCAACGAGTATCGGAATTCAAGCGAAATCAATTATGGATATTACACAATAAAATACTTAAATGCGATATTAGATACAAATATCGAAACATATACCGATGGACAAATGCTATCGAATTTTTCTCAACTTGGAGTAGCATATTAATTCCGTGTACAAAAAAGCCGATGAACCAATGCAAATATGATGCATAAGTCATCGGCTTTTATTTTTGATAGTTTCTACAAGTAAGCCTTCTTCTGACGAAATGAGTAGACAGAAATAAAAACTATTTGAATTTTTTTGTTGGCTTAAAGCTTTCGAAAATTATCATATCACATTTGTCTGTGAGAGATGAAAAAGTTTTTTCATCCCTTACTGTCCATGCGACCGAAATTGCTTTAAATATACGTGTCACGATAAGAAAGCAAAGATTGTCCATATCTTTATATGAATATGCAATAAAGTGAGGTCTTGCTAAAAAATTGCTCAAAAGATTCGTCAGCACAAACTTAAGTGCCCATGTAAAATCATCACTCCGCATAAGGTTTGCCGAAAGCTGTCCTCTGATAACATGTGGTGCGTTCTTTTTAAACCATGCTACGATACGAGGATCAAATGATTCAATACAATATGTGCCGTCATAATCCTTTAGTATATCATATGTCAGCTTACACAGCAGCTCATAATCCTCCACTGTCTTAAGTTCAACAATAAGAGGAGTGCTTTTATCTATGACCTTAAGTACGTTCTTAAATGATGGAACAGTATAGCTTGTGTTAAGAAGATGAATGTTTTCAAGCTCATCCTTCGTAAGCTCAATAAATTGTACATCACGACCACACATGCGTTTGAGTGTGTCATCGTGAAAAACCATGACTTCATTATCTGCTGACAATCTGACATCGAGCTCAATACCATAGCCTGAGATACCGGCATATTCAAACGCCTTGATGGAATTTTCCGGTATGCCTGCATCAAGATCATGAAGTCCGCGATGAGCATAAGAAACACCGAAAAGCTTGCTCATATTGTGATGCTTCTCCGACAATTTACCGGGAAAAAGCAGGAAAATCACTATAAAAAGCACAAGCAGAATTATAATGATAGAGCTAAACATAAAAAATGTCCTTTCATTATTGATTTCACTTGATTATTATACCATAAAAAAACTTTTTTTCAATGTGAAAGTATTTTAAATTTTTATCTTTTTACTTGTAAAAAACTGCGTATTATGATAGAATAGTTTGTAATATCGGTTCATCGTTTAAGGAGGAAATGGAACAAACCGTTCCGATCAAATATATGAAAAAAGACGTAACGATAAAGATATGCGGTAAGCCAAAGTATGATGTTGACGGAGAGATCGATCAAATAGAGCTTATGACGCAGGGAAAATTTTATAAAAAAAACGGAAAGTACTACATAATATATCGAGAAAGTGAGCTTACAGGGTTAAACGGTGTGACTACAACACTAAAACTCGAAGACAACTGTGTGATATTGATAAGAAGCGGAATGCTAAGCACACAGATGGTATTTGAGGAGGGTAAGCGCCATTTTGGATTATATCAAACCATGGATGGTGCCATGACTGTCTCCGTTTCGGCAAGTAGAGTAGAGAATACTATAGATGACAACGGTGGAAATTTGTTTATTGACTATTCTGTTGAGGTCGATCATATGCTGACAGCTGAAAATTCATTATCACTGAATATATGTTAATGTAGTCTTTTAGCTAAGAAAGGTACGGTTATTTTATGAGGAAGATAAAAAGTCTGCTCATATTTATAATATCAGCATTACTTCTGAGTCAGGCATGCTTTGCCATACCTTCATTAATGGTAGGCGGGTATTCAAACACGCCTCAGATGCAGTATGCGAAGCTACAGGAGCTCTCCGATATAATAAGATCATCTCATTATATGTCAGGCTTCAATGATACACCGCTACGCAATGCTTATGAGCTTTACACGCAAAACGATTCTGATCTGTCTGAAGTTGAGTTACGAAATGAAATGCTGAAGCTGCTTGAGGATGAATATTTTTATAAATATTTTGCAAACCTTATGCTACAGCAATACGACCGCAATTCATACCTGTTAGATGAAGAAACATATATGAATGCATACCAAATGGACCATAATTATGACGGATATGGATTTAATATAGCAGATTTTGGCCCGTTTTTTATTATTAAAATGATATATCCTGAGTCCGAAGCCGAAAAAAGCGGACTTATTGAAGGCGATATCGTAGTTAAAGTTAACTCTGTGGATGTAAGATGTATGGAATTTGAGGAGTTAAATGCACTTATATCAGATACTTCCGATAAAGGCGAAGCTATTGAATTGACATGCTTCAATGCAGATTCTCCTGAGCTTAGAAAAGTTAGAATAAATATTTCAAAAGTGAATATACCTGATGTTGAATGCGAGATATATAACCATGAGACTGCAATAATAACTATAAACATGTTCAACTCGGTGCGTTTCTACAGTGAGATGGAAGACGCTGTAAATAAGATCAAGGAGAATGATATTAAAAACATTATTCTGGATCTGAGGGATAATCCGGGAGGATATGTTAATTATTGTCTCACTGTGATCAATTATTTTATCGACGATGATGGAGTAATGCTTATGAGTGAGGCGACACGTGCAAAAACAACAACGCACTATTCCACAGGAAACGGAAGAAGCTTTGAGAATGTATATGTGCTTGTAAATGAAAATTCCGCAAGTTCTGCTGAAATTTTAGCAGCCTCACTTCGTGATAACATAAACGCAACTCTTATCGGGACTACAACTTACGGCAAATGCTTTGGACAAATGACTATTCCTTTCTATGACGATGACTTTTTAGTTCTAACTACATCCGAGGCAGTTTTGCCTAAGACAGAAAATTACGACCATAAAGGGTTAGAGCCGGATATTTTACTTGAAAATGAAACAATATACTATGAGATACCCGATCTGACTCCGCTTGATATTGATGAAAAGATCACACCCAAAAGCAGTGAGACACAAATAATTGCACTTGAGGAGCGTCTTAGCTTATTGAAATATTTACACGATGAGCCCGATGGAGTATATGATGATGAAACGATCGCCGCTGTAAATGCATTTCAAAATCAAATGGGGCTTTGGATGACATCGAATTGCAGCACCGAGCTGCTTGAGTTATTAGATTCTGCTGTGGCGCAACTTTCCGATGCCGAACTTATTTATGACAGCCAGATGGAATATGTGCTGTCACTTATCAACACAAAAGAAGATTTAGCCGCTTAAATTATGCCTATAAGGCTTAAAAAATTAAATTGGAGGATAATAACATGAGTGATTACGGAAATGATTTTGTTGTATTGACAGATGAGGAAGGCGTAGAACAAGAATTTGAGCATCTTGATACATTGGAAAATAACGGCAACACATATATGGCATTTATTCCGGCAGACAGTGAAGATGAAGAAGAGGCTGAGCTTGTTATATTGAAGCTTCTCAACGAAGGCACAGATGATGAAGTTCTTGCAACTATTGACGACGAATTAGAGCTTGAGGAAATATTCGGTCTTTTTATGGAACGTCTGGAAGAAGATTATGAGGACATCGAAGAAGAAGAGGAAGAATAATAACTACAGGTAGTATTATTCACGATCAGCTTGCATAAAATATATTACATTCTCATGACAGTGCTTGTAATTTTGTTTTTAGTGTGATATAATCTATGCAAGAGAAAACGAAAGGTCTTATAGAAAGATCCTATCGTTTGAACCCTGCTTGGTGCGTGTGCAGGTTTTGTTATTAACCCACAATTAATAACAAAAAGGGAATCGTGTTCTAAAGCGGTTTGCAGGCCTCCCGTTTATTTGCTAATCGGACGTTGGAAGCAGAAAAGCGATAGATAGATGCCCACCCTACACGCGTAGGTTATTAATTCAATCTGTCACGGCCGAAGTGGGGAAGTGAGTATAAAGCCGATATCTGTTTCAGATATCGGCTTTTTTAATATATACATGTACTTAAAATCTGTAAATTATGCTTGACAACACACTAAAATTATGATATCATATTTACTGTTATTTCGTAGTATAACGTGTATGGGGGTATAGCTCAGCTGGGAGAGCGCTTGAATGGCATTCAAGAGGTCAGCG
>CAYWVF010000041.1:0-5160 GCA_964461815.1 uncultured Oscillospiraceae bacterium | reverse complement strand
TGTCACAAAAAGTACACTATCTGTAACAATATATTCCGCTGCAAGATATCAGATGCAAACTATAATGATGTGTACAGGTACTACTCGTGACATGATTTTTTCAGACACACAAAAAAATCACTAACAATATTGGCGTCTACCCTATCTTTTTTATCTATTATATCACATCTTTGCAAAATTGCAACTATTCATTTGAATTTTTTTAACATTTCACCTTGTTTGAACCATATTTTGGAAATAAAACCTGTTTATACTATACATTTCGTGAAAAAAAGAATTTTAAACGATTTGTATAGTGCATTATGCACATTTGTATAGCGTTCTATTTGTGTTAAATAGCCAATTGATTTCAACAGTATTTATTTCCAAGGGATTTTTTGCCATTTATTTTTTCTTTACATGATTTAATAATTCGACAAGAGTTCACAATTTGTATACTGTATCTACACTTATGATCCGGCTCCGTTCTTCAAGACTGTCAAAGTCAGGTTTTTATCTGCATATTTCTGTCATATTTCCTATATTTCTTGTCATTATCCCTTTAAAAGCTTGACATTTGACGTTTTTACATATAAAATAGTAGTATACGCATTGTGAGGAGGAGAACGAACATAAAACACAAAATTAATAAATTGACTCGAAAGGCGTTCCTGACTTATTTCATATGCATATTTGCTCCGCTTGCCATTCTTCTATCTTCACTGCTGTTCTCCAACTACAAAGCAAAGCAGCACGAATATGAAGCGGCAGCATATATAGAAACAGAAAATTTTCTTGCCGATATCAGTAATAAATTTTCAAATATCACGTCAAGCTCAAACAGCATTTTTTCATCACGGTGGTATAATCATTTTATGTGTACGACTGACATATACGATCATGAGTTTGATGTCCTAAAGCAGCTTGAGATATCAAATACGATCTCCACCATGATATCCGCTATGGACTTTGTAAAGGATATTTATATAGTGTCGCCCTCGGACAATACTATCATTTCCTCACGAGGCTGGTATACATTCGATACATACGGTAAGTATTTCAGCTATATATCCATCGAATCCGATGGCAGCTCCGTAGCTATCACCGATACCGACAATGAAATATTCTCACTGTTATTAAACGATACGAACGCCAGGAAAAACAAAGCTGTTATATGTATAGTATGTGACAAGCTGCAATTTTCTCGTTATTGCAAAAAGCTTATCGGCGACAACGTGCAGACAGTTACGTTATCTATAAATTCGACTCCGATCTTCGAATACTCATCCTCTGCTGCAAATGATCGATCCGGCTATCACGTCAATCTTGCAGAGTATAAATATCCGACTTTATATGCCGATATATCATTTAATAGCTACATGCAGGCAACAATGCCATACACAGCATTAACTAACGTCATCATCTTTCTTTCGCTTGCTCTAATATCGATAATATTAGCATATATATTAATGTGCAGCACAATAAAGCCTGTCGATGAGCTTGCTCAAAAGATCAACAGTGCCGAATACAGCTCATCAAAAGAAGCTGTCAATTATATAAATGAATACATTAATTCTATCTCATATAAAACGCTTCAGCTGAGTGAAGAAAATCACAATCTTTCAAAGCGTGTGTCTCACTTCTTCTCCGTTATGGAGAGTGAGATTATATTTTCCATGCTCACTAATCCGGATTTTGATTTTCACAGCGACTATATAAAGGATAAAATTCCGTGGATAAACGATGGGCTGCCGTTTATGCTGATACGCTTCGAAAGTAAGCATTTTTCTCACAATGAGTTTAAGCTCCCGAGGATACCAAATGAGCTTTATCTGTATTCTCGTACCTTTAAGGTGCTTGACGGTGAATACTGCACAATACTCTGGTTTCAGGATCGTAAATCTGCCGAAGCTCACATATCCGAGATCAACAATGTGCTCAAGCCGGAGCTTTCTCAGAATCGTTTCTTCATGACTTCATCTATCATGACGTCTACGGATGAGATAAGTGATTGCTATCAGACACTTGTACGTGTTCTGCAAAAGCAGCTGTATACAAGTCTCGAGCTCCCAACTAAGCTTCAGATAAAGCTAATCTCAAGCATACAGAACAGCAATATTGATGAATGTAAGAGTATAATCTCTGAGGCTAAAGAGGATTACAATCCCGATTCATTTTTCACCCTGCTTCTCAGGATGTCATATGAGTACGACGTAAATTCGTTGGAAACTATCTCACTTTATGAAAATACAGCTCAGTCCGGGCAAAAGAGTGAGCTCTGGGATATCGTCATAAATTTTGCAAATGACATAGTAAGCAAAATATCTAAGTCAAAGCGCAAGCGTTCTGATGATACCTCCACGCTGATCCGTGAATTTATCGATGAAAACTATCGTGATCCTTCCATTTCGATCAAAATGCTCGCCGATCATTTCAACCTCGACGGTACGCTCGTATCTAAGATATTCAAGGCAGAATCTGGAATGAGCTTCACAGACTATCTTCTTGAGCAGAGGATGAAAGCGGCGATCAACATGCTTGAAAAGGATGATCTGAGCATATCTTCCATTTCCGAAGCTGTGGGATATACAAATTATCTCACATTCAAGCGTGCATTCATAAGATTCCAGGGTATATCACCAAAGGAATACCGTGATATGAAGTTTGGAAACAATGCAGAGGCGGTAAAATAAAATACTGTACTAAAAAACAGGCATGATCTTTGATATGAATCCCAAAAGTGTTTGACTTTTGGGATTCATTTTACTTTAAGATCACACCTGTTTTCATTTTTTTTGCTTTTTTAACGTGCGGTCATTTTCAGACTGCTCTTGGCAGACATTCATGTAGCTCGTGCCGCATATTGAGCTACCGATTTTAGCTCATCTTTCCCGACTTCAAAAGCATCATCATTGCCGTGAAATCACTTGTAAGCATATTTGATATTTCGTCCTCCGAGAAGCAGCACATACCTGTTGCACACATTGCGCCAATACCAAAGGTATGTATCCATATGTGTTCAAATAAGGCTTTAGCATCAGCCAAAGACAAGCCGTAATCACGTTGGATAGCATCAAGACACTCATCGGCGACGTCACCCAGATTCGCATAAATATCATCAAACGATTTCAGAACACCGTCTGCATGCATGAATATGAGCCGATAGAGATATGGCTCGTCCTTTGCAAATAGGACCATCTGCATACCAATCTGCTTAAACACAGGTATATCCTTCTTTGTTTTATGTGCATAGGATTCAAACCTGTCCATTGCAGCCTTCTTGACCGCAGCCTGTACCTCCTGCATAGATGTAAACACAGTAAATATGGGTGTAGTCGATGTATTGAGCGCATGGCCTAAGCTCTTTGCAGTCAATGCATCTATTCCCTCTTTTGCAACGACATTTAAAGCCGCTTCAATGATCTGTTCCCTTGTATACTTTGGTTTCGGTGGCATATTAGTTCCCCTTTGTATAGTCAGTATTATGTAATGTGCATTACGTAACGATAATTATATTATACTCTCTCTTTTATATCTATGTCAATACATTGGAAACAAAATTAAACTTTTCTTTATAGAATAAAAAGCAGCTGCTCCACATCCGTATAAGTGTTGCAGCTACTTATTGTGATCCTATACGCTGCACCTATTTCATAACTGAAATAAGTATATCGGCAAAATAAGCTACAGCTGTCAATGCTTCATCCAAAGTATTTCCGCTACTGCCTACCTCGATCAGCATTGATCCTGGAGTACAATGCTGATTGAACCTCTCCGATCTCAGATGTATCGGTCTCATCAATCCCGGGTACTCGTTATTTGCATAGGCTTGAAGCTTCAATGCGAATGATAGGTTTTTTCTCCAATTCGGATGTGAAAGTCCACCCTCATCTGTTCCTACTACGAACATCAACTGTGCCGATGATCTGCCGTCAACCTTAGCATATGTTCTGTATTTTGAACCATCGCTTGCAAGGAAAGCGTCTCTGTGCAGGTCAATTACAAGCTTAATGGATGGGTCTTTTTTCATGTATGTCTTTATAGCATCAAGTGAGCGTGAATATGAGCCGCTATACGTAGGATAATCATGTAGTGACTCATCGTGGATCACATTTATTCCTGCCGATTCTAGTAAGCTTTCGAGCTCGTCACCTACCCTGACGACATTATAGTTCTTGTCTATCGTTCGATCAACGTCATCAGTCAAGAAATTATCGTCCTCGCCCGGAGTATACGCTTCACTGCCATGAGTATGCACTATAAGCACGGTAAAATCTTTCAGTGCATCGTCGTTTGACAGATCATAGTACGAAGTATCCATGTCGAATACAGACTGCACGTCAAGTGAAAAGCTCGTGTCATTATTTATAAGCATATCCTCGTCTATGACCGGACTTTCTGTGCTTTGCTGTATGTTTTCATCCGATTTTTTCTCTTCGACCGCTTCATGTGGTGATTCTCGGAAATAAAAATTCAACGAGTCCGTTTCAGCATATTCGTTTGCTTCTTTCTTATCATAATTTTCCTCTTTTTCCGGGAGCTCGTCCCCTTCTTCATTGTCCGTGTACTCATCCGCAACGCTTTTTTCAATGATCTCATCAGGGAAAAATCCCAATATTTTATCCGAATATCCTACAAATACAGCTAAAGCCGATAAAAAAATCACAATTTTCGTTAGCTTTGAAAGTTTGCGTCGCTGTCTCATATTTTATCCTTTCTTTGTAATACAACTGACTTTCATGTAAGTAAAGCAAGTGAGCTATTTATTTTAAAAGTAGAACAGAGTTTTAAGATCAGGCTTTGCCCTCTCATGCGTACTGCTATAATTATATGATGTGAGGTAAGATCACAGCACAAATTTTTTCAAAAAAATTCTGTGAAAAAGGTTGACAAAACATAAAAGATGTGGTATTATTAATGAGCGCGTTAAGTACAGCTCATAAATTATGCGGGTGTTGCTCAATGGTAGAGCGCCAGCCTTCCAAGCTGGATGCGAGGGTTCGATTCCCTTCACCCGCTCCAAAGCCCGGAATATGGCTTTAGAGTGTACGTTAATGCGTTTTATTCGGGAGTCACAGTACGAGTAAGCATAAGCGTAAAGTACAGATGTGCGCCTGTAGCTCAGGTGGATAGAGCAACTGCCTTCTAAGCAGTGGGTCAGGAGTTCGAATCTCTTCAGGC
>CAYWVF010000040.1:0-7770 GCA_964461815.1 uncultured Oscillospiraceae bacterium | reverse complement strand
CCTTAGCCATAGGAGCGAGGCAGTTTGTTGTGCAGGAAGCAGCGGAAATAATGTTATCCTCAGCCTTAAGTGTGTCATGGTTTACGTTGTAAACGATTGTCGGGAGGTCATTGCCTGCCGGAGCAGAGATAACTACCTTCTTAGCGCCTGCCTTGATATGAGCAGAAGCCTTTTCCTTGGATGTGTAGAAGCCTGTGCACTCGAGAACTACGTCAACGCCGAGCTGGCCCCACGGGCACTCTGCTGCGTCCTTGATAGCGTAGATCTTGATTTCCTTACCATCAACAATGATGGAATCCTCTGTGGACTCAACCGGCTTGCCGTATCTGCCCTGAGCAGAGTCGTACTTTAAAAGATGAGCAAGCATCTTCGGGCTTGTAAGATCGTTGATAGCTACTACGTCGTAACCCTCAGCGCCGAACATCTGTCTGAATGCGAGACGGCCGATGCGGCCGAAACCGTTAATTGCAACTTTAACTGCCATTGTGAAATCCTCCATAAAATATTGTTAAATTAATTGATAACTAGCTTATTATACTCTGATATTCCCAGAATACAACATAAGATATTATACATTTTTTTTGATCGTCTTACAAGAGTAAATTTGTTAAATATTTTATACTTTTAATGTGAATTTTTATAGATTTTGAGAAAATATATATAAACCGAGCTGTCGGGCGCGCTGTATGACACCGAGAATGAAAAAGGCCCGTATAAAAAATACAGACCTTGAATACGGCTTATTCCATAAAGAATACGCAGTTCATAAGCGGCTGAGCACCTGTTACGGGATCCATTTCCATCACCATAACATCCTTCATGTACTCGTTCCAGCGGTCTACAACGGGGCTGTCTGCCTGTACCTTTGCGGCGTAATCTACGCCCTTGGCACATTCATAGTAGCCGAACAGCTCGTTTCCGACCTGCCATATCGTATAATTCGATATTCCTGCGTTTTTGAGCACCTCTACCAGCTCCGGCCATATCTCGTCATGACGCTTCTTATATTCCTCGAGCTTTCCGTCGAGAACCTTTGCTTTCCATGCGTAACGTTCCATTTTACATACCTCCGTTTTAATAGCCTGGTATCATTATAGCACAACAGCATATCCGAATCAAGAGAAATATTGCACCTTGGCAGCATACAGCCCGAAATGATCATTTTTTTATGCTGTAAGAGGTGACTTGCTCTTGATAATCGCCTGAGTTTGAGCTATAATATTTACATATCGGTAAAAAATGAAGGAGGATAAAGCGGATGAAGGTAAGAGTATTTGAAACAACGGATGAAATGGGCAGAGCTGCGGCACGACAGGCTGCCGATATACTGAACAGAAGCATCGAAGCGGGAAACGAGCCGAGACTTTTATTGTCTACGGGTGCATCTCAGTTCGCATTCTTTGAGCATTTCGTAAAGGAGGATATCGACTGGAGCAGAGTCGAGATGTTCCACCTTGATGAGTATGTGGGGATGTCCGCAGCTCATCCTGCAAGCTTCCAAAAATATCTGCGTGAGCGCTTTGTGGATATAGTAAAGCCCGGTAAATATCACCTGATAGATGGTACGAGAGATACGAACGAGACTATTTACGAGCTTACCGCACTTCTTGCAGAGAAGCCTGTAGATTTAGGGCTTATCGGCATAGGCGAGAACGGACACATAGCATTTAACGATCCTCCTGCCGACTTCGAGGATACGGCAGCATACAGAGTAGTCACGCTGGCAGACAGCTGCATCAGACAGCAGATACATGAGGGCTGGTTTGCTACTCCCGACGAAGCCTTCAAGCAGGCTATCAGCATGACCTGCTCTCAGATAATGAAGTGCAAATCTATAATCAGCGTAGTACCGTACAAGGTCAAGGCACAGGCTATCCATGATACTCTGACGATGGATGTGACGAATACGGTGCCGGCTACGCTCATGAAGAAGCATAATGACGTTACGATCTACTGCGACTCGGATTCATCTGCAATGGTATCAAAGCAGGTGCTCGACAGCTACAGTAAATAAGGAGAATAGAATATGATCTTACGCCGTGATAGTGAGGCAGCGCTTGTCCTGCCGGAGAAGCCTACCCAAAGAGAGCTGTTTGCAGCCGCAGAGCTTGAAAAATACTTATCGAAAATGCTGAACATAAGCATCAACAATGACTCCGATATACGTTTCGTGATAGGTGATCCGTGCAGAAACACGGCAGCCGCAGAGCTGATAGACCGCGAGGAGCTTTCGTCGCTCCTGACAGGCGAGGAGGGAATGCTTATCCGCATTTGCAATGACACCGTACTGCTGACAGGCAGCATGGATAAGGCTGACCATGAGCGAGGCACTGTCTATGCGGTCTACGAGTTCTTAGAAAGGTACGCAGGCTGTGTGCTTGCAGCCTACTGTGACGAGACAGTAGATGCAGGTGAGTACGTACCGAGACTTGACTCTCTTGAGCTTACGGAGGGTGAGTATGTAAAGAGTAGCTCCGACCGTCCGTATCGCTGTGCTATAGTGCAATACGGAGATCAGGCAGGAGATCCGGATCATGGACTGAATATTCAGTTCCTTGACTGGCTTGCAAAAAATCGCTACAACAGGATACTCACCTGGTGCAGCATCTATGAGGGCTGGAAGAGACTCGGACTGCTGCCTGAGATCGAGAAGCGAGGCATCAGACTGACGGTAGGTCATCATGATTCGGTGAGAAGATGGCTTCCGTTTGACGGAAACGAGCTGTTCCCTGAGAAGTATTCACAGACTCACCCGGAATATTACCGACTCAACAGTGACGGTACACGCTTCCACCCGTCCTCGGACGACGATCCTATGGGACAGTGGATATTCTGCTCGAGAAACACGGAGTGCATCGAGCAGCTCAGTCGAAATCTTATAAGCTGGATATCCGAAAATCAGCTCGTGGATATAATTGCACTATGGCCTATGGACGGTATGGCTGAGCAGTGCTGCTGTGAGAGCTGTTCGAAATACAGCAAGGTGGAAAACTATGCCTACTTCCAGAATGAGGTGGCAAAGCGTGTAGCGAAGGTCTATCCGAATATCAAGATGGATATGCTGCTCTATACCGATCTTTGGGAATGCTCGGACGAGCTGAAGCTTTCAAAGTCACTGTTCTGTGACATGTCCACGTGGGCAGCTACGGGACTTCGAAGCTGCGGTAAGGCTGACGGCTCATGTCTTGTGAATACGCATTTCACAGATACGCTCAACAAGTGGAGACAGCACGGCTCCGAGGTCGCATTTTATGACTATTATATGGGCATTTTCAGCTGCCGTCAGAGAGTGATCCCAATGGCGGACGAGCTTCAAAGCATATGGAAATATTTTAAGGAGAATGATATCCTCGGCGCAGGTACACAGCTGGAGTGCTTCCATGTCTGGAATCACCTTGTGAATTTTTACTGCTTTGGCAGAACAGGCTATGATAACAGCCTGTCGATAGAGGATAATCTCGAAAGACTGAGCGCACTTTTCGGAGAGGGCGCGTCTTACATAAAAAGGATCGTACTGATGATGGAGGAGTTGGCAGACGGTCAGGTATCCTTAGATAAAGCACCCGACGATCTAATGGAAAAGCTCGACAGAGCGCAGGTGTATGAGCTTTATGAGCAGGCACTTGCGGCAGCTGCCGAGCCTCGTATGCGAAACAATATTCGCCTTATGCGTATGGTATTTCGTTATTCCGATCTGGAGTTCCACGATCCGGGTCACACTCAGAATTATGCGTGGCTGCTGGAGTATGAGGATCCCACGGGTGAGCTTGCATATATGGCGACTCACTTTGACAGCTTCGAGCATAATTATACAGGCTACGGTATCGCATTCCCACTGTCAAATAAGGCTACAAAGTCCTTTGAGCCTGATAAGTGGTATATATTCGAGTAGAGACTAATCTGCGCTTATGCGCTTTAGTACCATTCTGTAGACGATAAAGGAGAGCACAGCGGTGAGTGCATCGGCTAACAGCTGTGTCCAGACGACACCGTACATTCCGAAGAGGTGATCCATGAGGAAAAGCAGAGGAATGTTGAACAGTCCCTGGCGACAAGCCGAGAGCACGAGTGACTCTGTTCCCTTGCCCATCGCCTGGAGAGTGTAGCACATGTGAAAATTGAGTATGGTGAGCGGCGTCGCAAGGCACATAATGCGAAGAAAGGCGGCTGTCAGTGCGGCAGTCTCAGCTTCCTTTATGAAAAGCAATGCGATGCCGTTTGCAAACAGCTCGAATATCACGATGCACAGTGAGGTAAATACGAGTCCACAGGTGCGTGTGAAGCTGACGGCAGACCTCATTCGCTTGTGATCACCTGAGGAGTAGTTGTAGGATACGAGCGGTATCATGCCCTGACAAAGACCTGTACCGACGTTGTGAGGCAGCATCTCTACCTTTTTTACGATACCTACGGCAGCTACAGGTATATCACCGTAGCCTGCGGTCAGGCTATTTACTACCATGATCGAAGCACAGGCGAGTACGGTGCTGAGTGCTGACGGGAAGCCGACGGAGAGCACTTCACCTATGTGCTTTGCACCGTCGATTATGCGGCGAGGTGAGAGCGAGAGCACAGAGCTTCGTCTGAGCCTGTAATAGACCGCAAAATAGTAGATCAGAGCGGCAACGTTCGAGAGCATCGTAGCTACGGCAGCTCCCACGACCTCCTGACCCTTCGGCAGGAGCACGAACATGAAGATAGGGTCGAGGATGATGTTGAGAATACCGCCCATGCTCAGTCCGAAGCCTGCCTTGCTTCCGTGACCCTCACTGCGAAGCAGGTGCGACATGGTCATGCTGAGCGTAGCCGGGATACCGCCTACGACAACGACCCAGAAGGTGTAGTCTGCGGCATATGCGAGCGTGTTTTCACTTGCTCCCATGAGAGTAAGTATAGGTGTCATGAATATGCAGCATACAAGACAGTAGATAAAGGTAACGATTATTGTGCCGTAGAAGCTGAACGCACTGACGCCCTTTGCTTCATCCGAGCGAGACTGTCCGAGAAGACGTGAGATAAGGCTTCCGCCGCCTATGCCGAACAGGTTAGCAAGCGCATTCAGCATAAAAAACAGTACATAAGCCATCGATGTAGCGGCGACCATGTAAGGATCGTTCGTTTGACCGATGAAAAAGGTGTCGGCGAGATTATAGATCATGACGATCAGCTGACTGATTATAGTGGGAACGGCAAGACTTGCCAGCGCCCTTGGGATAGGCGTTTCCTCAAAAAGCTTTTTATTATCCCTCAATTATAAAACCTCCGATCATACGTAAAAACTGACCTTTTATAGTATAATCCGCTCACAGAGCGTTGTCAAGCGTCGGGAAATGAGATGAATACACGGAGTGAAAGTAAAAGAAACGAGGTGGCTTTGGTGAAAGCTGCAATTTATTACGGGCAAAGAGATGTTCGCATAGAGGAGCTTGAAATGCCGAGCGCAGGCGACAATGATATAGTGATAAAAAATTTGTACGCAAGCATTTGCGGAACAGACACGGCAGTATATGCTCACGGGCCGAATACAGGGCATCGTATCTCGGTCGGCGGCGAGTTCGGACATGAAATGGTATCACAGGTCGTATCCGTCGGTAAAAATGTGAAGGATATCGAGGTCGGAATGACAGTATATCCGTATCCCCGACTTGCAAAGGGCGATCCGAGACGTGCAGGCACTGTCGGCGGCTTCTCCGAGTATGTGCTGATACCGAATGCGGAGCTCGGCAAGCAGGTGTATCTCGTACCGTCATGCATACCGACTAAGGAAGCGTGCTTGATAGAGCCGTTTACCGTTGGCTTTCGTGCGGCACGCAGAGCTGTACCGAAAAAGGGCGAAAATGCCATAGTTTTCGGTGCCGGAACGATAGGTATAGCCGCCGCCATAGGTCTTAAATACTTCGGCTGTGAGCGTGTCATGATATGTGACCGCTCCGATTTCAGGCTTGAAAGGGCGAGCACTCTGGGCTTTGACGTATGTAATAACGAAAAGGAGGAGCTGAGAGCGGCTGCGATACACTGCCTCGGTACGGCACGCTCACGCTTCGGTGAGACTGCAAATGCATCGATATATATCGATGCCGCAGGTGCGGAGTCGATACTGGAGCTGTATCAGGCCATGGGTATGCTCGAGAGCCGTATGGTGGTAGTTGCGGTACGTGCAGGAAAACGTCCGGTGGATGTGCTTGAAATGACATACTCACAGCACGCTCTGATCGGCTCGGGAGGATATATGCCCGAGGACGTCGAGGCTGTGCTCGAGGTCATGTCACAGGGAAAATGGGACATAGGCTCGATCATTACGGATGAATATACGCTCGACGAGCTTCCGCAGGCGATAGAGAGAGCGAGCGATGTTGATCATGCGCTGAATGTGGTTATAAAGTATTAGACTCGAACTGCCTGAGACACGGATTGTCAATTGTGTTTCTCCTGCATAGAATATAGTACAGAGCATAGGCTCTGAGTAAAGCGTAAGGAGAAATGATATGGCAATATTTACAAATCAGGCAACGTTGACATATAATAACACAGTCACCAATTCGAATATAGTTACAGGTGAGATCGTTGACAGCATCACAGCCGTAAAGACCGCAGTCTCCGACAGCTATTCCGCATCCGACACAGTGACATATGCTGTGAGCCTTGTGAATATCGGGAGCAGTGCGATCACAGGGATCACCGTTACAGATGATCTCGGAGCATATACCTTCGGCTCGAGCAGTCTCATTCCACTGACCTACCGAGACGGAACGGTACGCTATTATGTCAACGGCGTACTACAGGCAACACCGACCGTAACCTCCGACAATACTCTCACTATAAGTGGTATATCTATACCTGCCGGAGGGAATGCGATCATCCTCTACTCTGCCTTAGTCAACAGCTTCGCTCCCCTGTCGTCGGGCGGCACGATCAACAACACTGCGACAGTGACCGCTGCCGGGATAGCGAACCCGATCACAGCGACGGAAACGATAAATGCTGCGACAGGCGCAAGGCTTTCCATCATAAAGGCTATCTCACCTCAGACGATAACCGAGAACAGCGAGATAACCTACACCTTTACCATCAATAACTACGGAAGCACTGCTGTAGCGGCAGGTGACAATGCGATAGTTACCGATACCTTCGATCCGGTGCTGAGAGGACTTGCGGTAAGCTTCAACGGTGCTGCATGGACTGCACCGACGAACTACACATACAGTGAAGCGACAGGCTTATTTGCAACTACAGCCGGACAGCTCACCGTTCCCGCAGCGACCTATACTCAAGCCGGCAGCGGCGAGTGGACAGTACAGCCCGGCACAGCCGTACTCACCGTAAAGGGTACGATAGCATAGAAAATACGATAGATATAATGTAAAAAACCACCCGAGTATGGAGCGCTGTCCGTAAAACAGCACTGTAAAGTATAATAAGCGGAATGGGTACGGCAGATGAACGCTTGCAAGGCACAGGCAGAAGCTATCGTGAAGTTTGAATTGATTTATGATTGATAACGAGACCGCCCGGGCAAAAATGTTCGGGCGGTTCTTGTGCAGACGGTAGAATTTTTCACATTTTTCTGATATACTTTATTTAAGAACCTAAACCGGAATTTGTGAGGAATGAATATGTTATCCATGAAATTGATTGGCAATACAGTGGAGGAACTAAAAAAAGCAAAAGCACTGTATTATCGTGCCTTTCCGAAGAATGAGCGCAGGTCATTTCCAGAGCTGGTAGAAAACCGCCTCGGCAGCACCGAAGTTTTTTGTTTCTATGACGAAG
>CAYWVF010000039.1:0-8995 GCA_964461815.1 uncultured Oscillospiraceae bacterium | reverse complement strand
GGAGGACTACTTCCCCTACTGTGAGGAGGTGGGCTGCGATGTGTGGGGACTGCTGTTGAGCATGGATTCCCTCTGCGGCGAGCCGGTCTGCCTGTGGCTGCCGGAGCAATTCAAAAAGCCCAACACTTCTACTTATGTGCAGGGCGTGGAAGTGGATGCAGACTACCAGGGCGCAGTTCCGGAGGGCTTCGATGTGATCGAGCTGCCGGAAGCCGATTACCTGATGTTCCAGGGCGAACCCTTTGCGGAGGAAGATTACTGCGAGGCCATCTCCGCCGTGCAGCAGGCCATGAACGGCTACGACCCCAGAGTCATCGGCTATGCATGGGATGACACCAATCCCCGGATTCAGCTTGAACCCCGTGAAAACCGTGGCTACATTGAACTACGGGCAATTAAGAAGAAGTAACGGTGAAATATTCTTTGTTTCAAAGTCATATCCGAAATATAAAATTAGCAGGAAAGGTCTACACTATCCTGCTAATTTTCATTTTGAACTGTATATAGCTTTGCAGAAAATATCCTTGACAGATGCATTAAAGTATATTTCGTATGGCTATGACTTTTTGTAAGTATATTTAATGGCGAACATAGAACATTGTCGGAATTAATATTGACATGCGTATTTCCTTATACTATAATAAACATGTTATTTTTGATGTAAAGAATCCGTAAAAATCACAGCCATATAATTGCCATTTAGGCACGATAAAAGGCTGTAACCAAATTACTTTAACTCAGAGGTAATAGTTTCGATAAATGCGGGGAAGTGATAAGCTCTGCGTTCGTTGTAATAGTGTATAAGTGAATGTTAATTATGACAAAGAGCGTATTGCTTTTTTGATTCGGAAAGAAGGAACTTTTTATGTGGATTATTCTTGCATTCTGTTCAGCTTTTTTCGCCGGAATTACTTCTATTCTTGCCAAATGCGGTATAAAAAAGACCGATTCGACAGTTGCAACAGCCATTAGAACGATCATCGTTTTGGCAATGTCCGCTGTCATGGTGGCAATCGTCGGCAGCTTTAGCAGCATAGCTCGTATCGAGGCAAAGATATGGATATTCCTGATATTGTCAGGCTTTGCCACAGGTGCATCATGGCTATGCTATTTTCGTGCATTACAGCTTGGAAAAATCAATAATGTTGTACCGATCGACAAGTCGAGTACGATATTATCGATACTGCTTGCATTCATTATCCTTGGCGAACCTATATCACTGCTGAAAGCTGTGTGTGTGGTACTGATCGGAATCGGAACATTTCTGATGATCGAGAAGAAGCCTACTGAAAATGAAAAAGAACAAAGCAAATCATGGCTATTGTATGCTTGCCTTTCAGCGGTTTTTGCCGCTTTAACGTCAATTTTCGGAAAGATCGGTATCGAGGGAGTTGAATCAAACCTTGGTACAATGATCCGCACGGCGGTAGTTTTGATCTCATCTTGGGGAATGGTATTTATTACAGGCAAGGGTAGCAAACTCAAAGAGATACCACGAAAGGAGCTGGGATTTATCTGTCTGTCCGGTCTTGCCACGGGCGCATCATGGCTGTGTTATTATAAGGCTCTGCGTGACGGACTAGCCAGTGTGGTTGTACCGATCGACAAGCTGAGTATACTTGTAACGGTCGCATTTTCGTATATTGTATTTCGAGAAAAGCTTTCGTTCAAGGCTTTTCTCGGCTTGATCCTCATCGTTGCAGGAGCGCTTCTGATGCTGATTTGATACACTTATATTGTAATAAACATGTTTTAAGGAGAATTTGATATGGATTTATTTTCGACTACGCTAAGTCAGATGGCTTACCTGTTTTCACTTATACTGATCGGGTATCTGTTGGTAAAGCTAAAGGTTCTTTCGCAGAGTGCGTCGTCTGTACTTGCAAAGCTTGAAAACAATGTATTTATTCCCGCACTTGTGCTGGGTACATTTATAGAAAACTTTACGGTGGAGAGACTCAGCTCGTTTAGCGAGATCATCTTGCTAAGCTTCGGTCACATGGTGGTCACGATACCGCTGTCAATGTTTATTTCAAGGCTGTGTGAAAAGGATAAATATACAAGGAATATATTTACATACGGTCTTGTATTTTCAAATTTCAGCTTTATGGGTAACGCTGTGATCAGCTCGGTATTCCCGGATATTTTTATGGAATATCTGATATTTACGATCCCATTGTGGACGATGATATATGTTTGGGGTGCGCCTGCTCTGTTGCTTTCGGAATTTGAAGGAAAGCAGCCTATAAAAAAACGTCTGAAAACATTTCTTAATCCGATGTTCATTGCAATGGTGATCGGTATGATAATAGGCATTGCCGATATAGAGCTTCCAAAATGGCTCACATCAGTCGTTTCTGCATCCGGGGACTGCATGTCACCGATAGCAATGCTGCTTACAGGCATTACAGTATCATCCATTAATTTGAAAAAAACATTTACAGACGCAAAAATCTATATCATTTCGATCGCACGACTGGTAATATTCCCTCTTATCGGAATAGGACTATCGATGCTTTTACCACTGTCTCAGGTAAGCATTATATGTGTCGTCTGTTCACTTGCTATGCCGCTCGGACTTAATACGATAGTGATACCGAGTGCGTACGGCAAGGATACCTCCGTTGCAGCAGGAATGGCAATAGTTTCACATTTGTTGTCATGTATTACGATACCTGTTATCATATCGATACTAAGCATGGTATTGGGTGTGTGATACAGGAATTTACCAAAAATATGTGGTATTTTATACTTGACGAAATAGGGTGAATGTTATACAATTAATTATAGAAAAACCAATAAAAATTAAGGAGATGTAACAATGAGTAAGATTAGATACGGCGTTATCGGCGGCGGTATGGGTAGAGCTCACATGCATGGTATAAAGGAAAATCCAAATACTGAGCTTATCGCATTGTGCGACATAGATGAAAAGGTACTTGCAGAAAGAGTCGAAGAGTTCCCGGGTATACGTACATATACAAATTATAAGGATATGCTCGCATGTGATGATATCGATGCTGTAGTAGTTGCTACACCTGACCAGCTTCACTGTGAAATGTCTATCGCAGCTCTTGAGGCTAACAAGCACGTTCTCTGCGAGAAGCCTTTTGCACTTAAGCTTGATGAGTGTAAGATGATGATCGAAGCTACAAGAAAGTCTGACAGAAAGTTCATGGTAGGTCAGATCGGCCGCTTCACACCGGGCTTTGTTAAAGCAAGACAGATGATAGCTGACGGTGAAATCGGCGACCTGTTCTTCGTAGAAAGCGAATATGCACATGACTATTCAAAGATCCCCGGTAAAGGAAACAACTGGAGACTTGATCCTCTTCGTCACGGCTTCCTCGGCGGCGGCTGCCATGCAGTTGACCTCGTTCGTTCCATCGCAGGTAATCCTTACGAAGTAGCAGCATTCGCAAACAAGAAGATGCTTACAACATGGCCTACAGACGACTGTACGATCGCTATAATGAAGTTCCCGAACGATGTTATCGGTAAGGTTTTCGTTTCTATCGGTTGTAAGAGAAATTACACAATGAGAAGCGTATTCTACGGTTCAAAGGGTACGATCATTGTTGATAACACAAACCCGACAATGCAGGTATTCAAGACAGAGTCCGACTGCGGCTTCACAGTACCGATGCTGTACCCGATCGCACTCAACAATCACAATACACAGGGCGAGATCGCAGCTCTGACAGATTGCATACTCAACGATACAGAAGTTGAGATGAGCGCTTACGAAGGAACATGCACAGTTGCAGCAGCTCTCGCAGCAGTTGAATCCTCCAAGACAGGCAAGATCGTTAAGGTTGATTACAATTTCTAAATTACATAAATACAGGATCCGTTTTAAGAAGCGGATCCTGTAGCTCTTTTGATAATGTATAAGCTCCCATGCTCTGAACATCAGGCATGGGAGCTGTTTTTATTCGATCACTTTGTTGTCAGCCAAGATTTCGGGCTTGTATTTCATGCTGTCCTTTTCGGTTATTTCACGGATAACCTTGCACGGATTACCTGCCGCAAAGGTGTGAGGAGGGATATCCTTAACTACTACACTGCCTGCACCGATAACGCAGTCATCACCGATAGTAACACCGGAGCATACTACGACATTTGCACCAAACCAGCAGTTATTACCGATCTTTACAGGCTTTGCATAGCAGAAACGTCTCTTTACACCATCCTTGTCGAACATCAGGTTACGTTCATCGGGAAGCATAGGGTGGATAGGCGTAACGATAGTTACATTCGGACCGAAGTTGCAGTTATCACCGATGGTAACACACGCATCATCCTGAACGGTCAGATTAAAATTAGCAAAGAAATTCTTGCCTATTTTTGTATGCTTACCGTAGTGGAAATAGATCGGGCCCTGCATAAATCCATTTTCGCCGATCTCACCGACAATGTTTGAGATTATTTCTTTACGCTTTTCGGTTTCATCCTCATACGTTTTGTTATAATCCGTATTGAGATTATGTGTTCTGAGTTTCAGCTTGCGAAGCTCCTGATCACCGGGGCAAAACAGTATACCGGCCATGATTTTTTCTTCTTCTCTCATTGCAATAGCCTCCATGTCATGTTTTGATATCCTTATTATAAATCCAATCGGAAATTAAATCAACATTTTTTTATCTTTCCACCATGATTGTCACGATCTCGAAGTTGGAAACATTGAACGGTATCTTGTTTCCGTCAATAATTTCAAGCTCGCATATTTTATTTTCCATAAGGTCGGTGAGATGTGCCTTCTTGATATCAAAGCCAAGCGAAAGCACAGCTTTACACTTGCGATCATATGCATCGTATGCTCTGATAACAATGTTATCGGACTTCTCGGCTTTCTTGACCGTCTCAATGATAATATTTTCTTTATCGCAGGAAACGAGGCTGTATTCATTGGGAAGTGAGCCGTCACCCGAGGGTGTAAATGGCATAAGAGGACGGTTGAGAAGATAAGCCTCTTGGATCACATTGCCGTGAGTATGGTTTCCGGAGTGGGGGAGAAGTGAATACGTAAACAGATGTCTCTCCTTATCGGCGTTCTTGTTCGGGAAAGTACCGCACTTTAACAGAGTGAGCTTGAGTGTGTTACCCTCGGCATTGTAACCGTACTTGCAGTCGTTGAGGATCGCAACACCGTAATCATCCTCGGAGATATCGGCGTATTTGTGAGCGCAGACCTCAAATTTAGCCGAATCGAACGATGTATTTTCATGCGTAGTACGTTCAACATATCCAAATTGAGTTTCATATACTGCCTTGGATGCATGTACATTTATCGGGAATGCAGCCTTAAGCACGATGTGACTTTCTTTCCAGTCGATATCCGTTTCAAAATCGATCCTGCGGAGATCATCATATACATAAATGCTTTGAGCTATGGTGCTGTTTAAAAATCTTCTGACAATGCGAAGACCTGCTCTTGCACCGTCGTTGATACATTCAACCAAATCGACGTTGTTGATATCCCACTTCTTCTGCTTGTAGTACGGTGAAAGCTCCCAGTTGTCGTAGTTGTACGGCAGATCCTCAAAAGCTTCAATAGCGTTCGCAGCCTTACCGGGTAATATAACCTCGCGATCATTTTCCTTATCGTAAATAGACGTGATGTTTGCATTACTGTCCAGTGTGATAGTATAGAATTTACTGTCGATACGGTTGGCAGAGACGGTGATATTATTATTATCCTTTACTTCACTTACGCTTTTCCAACCAATAGCGGGAATATTTTCAACATATACACTCTTGCCGTTCAGCTCGATGATACCGCTTGATGTGAATGAATTGGGATTGTAGACTGCAACACATCCGTCGGAGCTTATACGTGAAGCAAGAGCCTGTAAGGATGAGGAGACGATGGAGCTTCCCACGTTTTTAATATGTGCGTACTGAATATCAGAATCATTATAAACCTCTTCAATGGAAGAGCCGGGGATGATGTCGTGGAATTGGTTGAGGAGAATTGTTTCCCAGCTGTCATTGATATCCTGCTGAGGATAGTCAGCTCCGGTAAGAATATTCGTCATTGATGAAAGCTGCTCGGCAGTCTGGAACAGCAGCTCACTCTTACGATTGTTTTTCTTGTTCTTAGCCATAGAAGTATACGTACCACGATGAAATTCAAGATAAAGCTCACCGACCCAACGCGGCATTTTCTTGAGCGTTGCAGAGGACTCTTTGAAATCATTTTCGAACTTATCGAGGAAATCACCGGCAAATTCGATAACCGTAGCGGGAATACCGGGAATACCTCTCTTGAGTCTCATGTGATATTCGATCATCTTTCTGGTAGAGCCGCCGCCGCCGTCACCGTAGCCGAATGTCAGGAGATTGTTTTTAGAATATTCCTTTTGCTGGAATCTCTTTCTTGTACCCATGACCTGTGACGGATTTATATGAGCGTTATATGTGGTAAAGTGCTGAGATTCAGTGCCTTCACGATAGTCCTGAGCGGTCATAAAGGAGGTGAATATCTCCGTACCGTCAATGCCCTCCCACATAAATACATCGTAGGGCAGTACATTCGTATCGTTCCAGCTTATCTTTGATGTGACGAACTTGTCAACACCACTCTTTTTCAATATCTGAGGCAGAGCGGCAGAGTAGCCGAATACATCGGGCAGCCATAATACCTTGCTGTCAACACCGAATTCATCCATGAAAAAGGTCTTACCGAAAAGTATCTGTCTGACAAAGCTTTCACCGGATGAAAGATTACAGTCAGCCTCAAGCCACATTGCACCCTCAGCCTCCCAGCGGCCCTCCTTTATGCGCTGCTTTACCTTTTCGTAAAGCTCAGGCTCGAACCGTTTCAGATACTTGTAAAGCTGAGGCTGTGAGGACATGAATTTAAATTCATCGTACTGATCCATAAGCTTTAGCATCGTGGCAAAGGAACGCTGAGTCTTTTCCTCAGTCTGAGCAAGTGTCCACTGCCATGCAACGTCAATGTGAGTATGTCCTATGCAGCTTACAGTGCAGTCGGATCTGCCGCATTGCTTACAGTAGAACTCCGTCTCAAGAAATTCATCCGCAGACTTCAGAGAATCGTAGAATTCATTGCTGTACGGAATGCGAAGATCAAGATAGTTACATGTCAGCTCGAGATATTTCTGTATCGTTACATACTCCTCACTGCTGTCACTCAGACAGTCAAGACTTTCAAACGGTACCTGCATGTCATAATACAGCTTTTCTATCGCAGTATCGATCATCTTGTAGGAGGCTTCAAGTGCGAAGCTGCCCTCAACAAGTCCCGTGTACATGTAAAGATGAAAATCGTACTCCCTGTCAAACTCAAGCTCAAGATCGGTGTGATTCACATCGAGTCCCTGAACAGCGTGACCGTCTAAAAATGCCAAGAACTGAGGATTACGAGCATCCCACTGACCCTCACGACCTGTTTTCAGATCAAAATACAGCTTTGAGGTGCTGTTTGGGGCAGTTGGTGTCTTGATCCTTTTATATATCCAAAAATGCTCGTCGATACCATCAAACCGCTCATCGCCGGAAAGCACAGACCATGATGCATCAGGCATGGGAGGTCTTTGCTCCTTTTTATAGCCGGTTGATATGCATTTAAAGCCATCGAGCCTTAAACTGTCAAGAACTGATAATTCACAAAGCTTTTCGATCGTGGTTCTGATTTTTTCCTTTATCAAATTAGCCATAATTGTTTCCACCTTTCACATTTATTCTACTCTAATAATAAACAATCGCAGGAATTAATTATATCATTGACATGATATTTTTTTATAGTATAATGATATTATACTATAATGATGGGATCGGATGTATCATGGAGCAGAGTATTATAGATGAGATATTTTCACGTGTACCGAAGCGGCTCTCGGGAGAGAAGCACTTGAATGCGGAGACAGGCTTTCTTTTAAGAACAGTATACGGTGCAACAGAGCGCTTTACATTCCATACACATGAGTTTTACGAAATTTTTTTGACAATATCGGGCACTATATTCCACTGCGTGAACGGTCAGCTTCAAACGTTGAAGCCGGGATGCCTTGTATTCATGCGACCGAATGACGCTCATTGCTATATTTACAGCGGAGAAGAGGACTATAATTTCATAAATTTGGCGGTAAGCTGTGAACTGATAGAAAAAATGATCGAATACATGGATAATACATTCGATTTTACACAGCTTCTTCATTCCGAGCTGCCGATAGTGACAAGACTCAGCCGTGAGGAAACGATGAAGCTTCAAAATAAGCTGAATGTTTTCAATTTAATAGATGGTAACGATATAAGTGCATTGAAAATGAAAATAAAAGTGATATTACCTGAAATATTCTGCGATCATTTCATAGGACAAAAGCCGGAGAGAAAGGACGAGCTTCCGATATGGCTCAGTGAAGCATGTGAAAAGATGAAACGTCCCGAAAATTTTGCTGTCGGGATAAAAAGAATGGTGGAGCTGAGTGGAAAAAGTCAGGAGCATTTGTCAAGAATGATGAAAAAACACCTGAATATGACTATATCACAGTATATTAATGAGATCAGAATAAACTATGCCGCAAATTTGATAAAAAATACTAATTTGAAAATAACCGATATCTGCTACGAATCAGGCTTCGGAAATATAAGCAGATTTTACGTATTATTTAACGAAATGTACGGAATGTCCCCGAATAAGCTCAGATCAATGGCAAAAATAACATAAATTATAGCTTGCACTGTTTTGCATTATTAACCATTTCTTTATAGAATATGAAAGAAAACATCCTGAAATTGAACTATTTAACACATATATAAATTGCACGTTTAACTTTGGCACAGCTTGTAACTGTGCATTTTGATGAAGAAAAGTTGTAGAATACAATAACTGTTTTTAAATTGACATTGAAAACAAATATGTATTAATATATAATTAATATCGTACTTTTAGAGCACCGTAAGGTGCGACAAATATAAAATGGAGGTTTTCACATGAAAAAGTACCGCGTACTTGCTATCGTGCTCGCAG
>CAYWVF010000038.1:5871-9431 GCA_964461815.1 uncultured Oscillospiraceae bacterium | reverse complement strand
GAGGAATATTTACAAAGCGACAATCGTTTGTTTCAATAAATGGGGAAATCCGTATCATAAACTTTAATCTGTAGAACTCAATAACTGAATACCCAAAAACTGACCGCCCGCTGGTCGCAATGTGCGAAAAATTGGCGGCTATCCTCTGTGGACTTGCCGTCCGCAAACGGTTTTAAAAAACCGTTCGCCGCCAGCAAGTTTGTATATAAATATGAAAATCCGACCTGTGATTGTAATCATAGGTCGGATTAACTGTTTTATAGCCACCAAGCAATTAATCTCGGGTGGCTTTTTTATAGTACTATCAAAGCTAAATTTTTATTCCGATGCAGTGCGATCACCTTTGTATATCAAAAGAGCGAGCAGCACACCGCAGACGCCTGAAATGAGCTTGCCTACGATCATCGGTGCGACATAGCTTGAGTCGTATGCGAGTGTGAGTGCGAGATGCCCTCCGAAGGTGAAGGCTGCCGACACCGCAAAGGCGGAATTTAGCACAGCACCTCTTTTGTCCATCCTGTCCATAACGCTCAGAGAGGTGGCATTCGTGACGAGCGCGCCTAAAAGCGCCGATGCTGCTACACTGTTGATGCCTATCGCTGCGCTGAATTTTGCCAGCGGCTTTTTCAGAAGCTTCGAGACTACGAGCATCAGCGGCAGCGTACCCGAAAGAGTCACACATGCGTTGACACATATGAATGCAGCGTTTTCGAGCGTATCAAAATTAGGTTCGAGCTCGAGCTTTGTCAGGAAGGTGAATATCGCACACACCAGACCTATCATAGCGACAGCCTTCATGAAGATGCCGAAGACCTCAAAGCATTTGATGCAGATATCGGGGAAAAGAATGAGTGCAGCACCGACGAGCACGGCAATGATTATCAGCGGCAGCAGATCCATTAAAAGCGCGGCGACTCCTATGCCGCACATAAGTCCGGCGACAAAGCTGCCTATCGGGATCGTCACGATACCGCACAGTAAGCCGAAAAACAGCTCCTTATGCTGACTTTTCTTGACGAGACTCAGCGAGAACGGTATGGTAAAGGATATCACACAGCCCATCATCGAGGATATTACGAATGCATTATAGCTTCCGATGCTTTCATTTTTGCATATCGCCTTAGCAAGCTGCATTCCGCCCATGTCGTTTGCGAAAACGGAAGTGGGAAGTATCGACGGGTCTATGCCGAAGACGTTATAGAACCGCTCAAAGAGTGGCATCAGCCACACACCTACCGCAGGTGCGATGACGATCATGCCGAGCATTGATAATGCCATCGAGCTGAACAGTGAAAATGCACGCTCAAACTCCTTGCCCAAGCCGAACCTGTTGCCAAGGAGCCAGTCGACAGCGCCGAGTATTGAAAATATTAAAATTACAATAGTTAATGCGTTCATGATAATGACCGAGCCTTTTATAAAATAAGTCAGAGCAGGTACTTTGTATGCCACTCTTTTTTGGAAAAATAAGTGCTTTATCGTTTTCAGGCTTCACATGAAGTCGTACATATTTACAGGTCTGAAATAAGCTGCGTATTACTCATCGTTTCTGACCTTTTTCGTCAGGGAATAATTTCACAAAAACCGTACCGGCAGCCTTTTGTTCTGCCAAATTGTCATCATGCCTTTTAATATAATCAAAGGTATCGACAAAGGATAAAAAAATCCTGGGCTGTTTATGATATGTCCGGCAACCGGGGGTTTTAACAAGATTGATATGCTCGAGCTTGACAGGTAAAGAAGCTATGTTAATACGCCATTTTCCTACCGAGGTTTCAAGGTATAAATAATTCGATTCACGATAATGTTTATATCCGACCTCATTACACAGTAGCTCAAGATCCTCGATTTTTTCATTTTCTCGTACACGATTAGTGATCGGAATTGAAACTTTGACATTGTACTTTGCTGTTGGTTTACATATCCTACACGGTGTAAATCCGGCACGAATAGCATCATTATAAGCTCCAAAGCCCTTTAAGCTGCTAATATCCTTTATTTTAGCGCATGTACGCAAATGAAATGTTTGATATCCCTTTCCAACCCAAAAAGCAAAACGGGGTTGTGTTAATGTGTAAATATCGTTTTTTTCCTCTTGGGTCAATGCTTCATCATTAAGGAGTCTATTACGTTCTTCGACGGCATTTTCCTGCCTTATAATTGCGTTCACAGCAGCTTTATTAACTAAGTGCTTGGTATTCGCTTTTAAGCGTAGAAGCTTCATTTGCGGAGAGCTAAGAGTATACTCGTCTTCTGCCGAGAGCTTACAAAGCTTACAGGGAGTTCTGCCGGTATCAACGGCGGTTTTGTATTTTATTGAGCCTAAAATACGCTTTGCGTGTAATATCGCACTGCAAGTGCGGCTGTGAAATACTGTGGAGTCCGGAGAATACAGAAAGATATATTGTGACCGTCTTATAATATCCATATTTCTTTCTTTCAGAGCAATATAATATTCTCCTTTGCAGCAGTCACAAGGACGATAGCTTTTACGGAGCGGTTCGCTCCAATTGATATAGCCACGTGTTGATATAGTACCGTCAGCCAACAGAGGACATTCTTTTTTATGTATTGTGCAGGTTTTGCGATCATATTGCAACGGGAGAGATGATGCTTGTGCGCCCACTTCGGAGGCTTTGACCTTCGTACCAATGGCTTTAACAGATCGGCCTGCGGAAAGGATAATTTTTCCATCAACGCTCTCATGACTAAGACATCATTATAAGAATTGTGCTTGAGCTCGCTATGGGTATTTATGCCTCGTCCTTCGGCTATCTCATACGAGCTGCCTCTTGAATACTGTTGACCTCTCAAAAGCTCATATATATAGTTATTTACTGATACCGCTTTGTGCGGCTCCATCCTTTTCAAAATCAAACTGACAAGCATTCGGAAAAGCTTTTCGGACTCTGTATGCCACCAAAGGATCGTGTCATCCTCATTCAACCAATTTTCAAATTCTTCAAAAACACTATATGCGTTACGAGCGTGTAGGAACTCATAAGCAGTGCCGCCTGTATATGACACATGGCTCCAATTGTAAAATTCCGGATCGCGCGGTCTGATGAACGATTGAAATTCAGCTGTTTTCTGCCATTGTTCATTGACCTTAATTGCAGCTATTTGCGTTGGTGAATGGTGACCGTCTTTATTGGTCATCCATTCCATATCTGTCAAAACGAACATAAACGGTCACCTCCAAGTAGTTAGTGTTAAAAATAGAATTATTGTCCTCTCAGCCCTGCAAACGCTCTGCGGCAGCTTCGTATTTGTCGCAGACCTGTACTTAAATATCCGATGCGTCCTGCCAAATGATCGTTTTCGGTGATCGGCATCCTTTTGTTGCCTTTTAGATACGAAAAAACCCAGCAAACCGTGATGGTTGCCGGGATTTCGGGCTGCCACTTATTATGATAGCCAATGTGGTTGCGGAGGCAGGATTTGAACCTACGACCTTCGGGTTATGAGCCCAACGAGCTACCAGACTGCTCCACTCCGCGATATTGATGATTTTAGGAAAATGCATTTCCGAGTTCTTATCGAGCTGCACCGTTTGTTTT
>CAYWVF010000038.1:0-5861 GCA_964461815.1 uncultured Oscillospiraceae bacterium | reverse complement strand
ATGAAACCGGGCTCGAACCGGTACGAGATTAAAGTCTCACGGGATTTTAAGTCCCGGGCGTCTGCCAAATCCGCCACTCCGGCATATGTCAGAACTTAATGCTCTATTATCTTAGCACACTTTTTTTCTTTTGTCAAGCATTATTTTTTGTCACTTTATGCATTATTCGGAATTTACAGCTTGCCAAGGTATACATGAGTCTGATATAATTAGAATGTTCGGTAATATTTGCGGAGGTTACACATAATGAATAATTTTTTTGCTTATATATTCAGAATGAAATATGTCAGACGATGGGCATTGATGAAAAATATGGAGGAGGAAAATCTTCAGGGGCATTCGATAGAGGTAGCAATGATAGCGCACTGCCTTGCACTTATCAGACGTGATGTGTTCGGGCAGGAGTGCGATCCCGACAGGATAGCTGTTGTGGCGATGTATCATGATGCGGAGGAGATACTCACAGGCGACCTGCCCACTCCGGTCAAGTATATGAACAGCAGGATATTCGATGCGTATCATTCAATAGAGCTGGGCGCTCGTGATAAGCTGCTTGAGGAGCTGCCCGACGAGATCAGAGAGGAATATGAGGGGATATTGTACTCCAGCGAGTGGGAAAAGGAGGAGTACAAGCTTGTGAAGGCAGCCGACAGACTGGCGGCATACATTAAATGCCTTAACGAAACGAAGATCGGCAACGGTGAGTTCAAAAAGGCGATGGTGCAGACAAAGCAGAGGCTCGACGATATGCACATGCCTGAGATCGACTACTTTACAGAGCATTTTATCCCGTCGTTCAGCCTGTCACTGCATGAGCTGGAAAGTGACAGCCGGTCTTGAAATATGTATACTATAATGATATAATGGTCTTAGTGCTATGATAGAGGTGTAAAAATGGCAAAGCTTACTCTGACCAACATGGTCGTGATAAAGGATCCTGAAACGGGTAAGGTGCTTGTGCAGAACAGGCGAAAAAAATACAAGGGCATTGCATTCCCCGGCGGACATACGGAAGTGGGAGAGAGCATATATGACAGTGCCGTGCGTGAAATAAAAGAGGAAACGGGCTACGATATCACAAATTTGCAGTCCAAGGGCTTTATATACTGGGAGCATACGAGCGGTGATAAGTATTTTACATATTTCTATATGACCTCGGATTATACAGGCGAGTGCATAGGTGAGACGGACGAGGGCGAGGTGTTCTGGGTAGCTCCGGAGGAGCTTTCCGACATGAACCTCTCACCGAATATGGACAAGTACCTTAAAATGTTCGAGGGAAGCTATCTTGAATGCCACTGCAAGGGTGAGGATGCTACAGGATGGAGCGTGGAATACAGATGAAGACGGATTACGTATTCAAGCTGAGCGGCTACGGTGATCTGAAAAGAGAGCAGGTCGCAGGCGCACTGAATAAAAAAGCGGAGCTTCTGTCACGTAAGAGGCTGCCGGGACTCTGGTCTGTAGTGGACATGCTGAATCGTCACAGAGCAGACGAAAATACGCTGAAAAGCCGCAGGATACGCTATAAAATATACGGTATAATACTTCTGCTGCTTGGAATATTCATGCTGATATCGGGTCTTATGCGTCCGCAGGAAATGATGGCGGTGCTGCTTGCAGGCATGTGCGGCATCATCGTCGGTATAGCGTACATCAAGCCGAGACGTACACAGCCGAGCCCGAAAATGTACCGGGCTGCGGACGAGCTTATGTCAAAGCTCACGAGCATAGACACCACGGAGATCACCTTCTCAAAGGCAGGAATGACGCTCGGCAAAGAGGGTACGATAGAGTACAAATGTATCGATACACTGCTCGATGCAGGTGATATCTATTTTATTACATGGAACGATAAGGTAACGATACTGAAAAAAGCCGATCTGACGGTCGGTAATGAGAAGCGCTTCGCAGAGTATTTAGAAAGCAAAACGAAGCTTGAGATGATAACACTTTAAAATAAACGGATAAGGACAGTAACAGGAAAATATGTTTGAATTTTGTGTACCTACACTTTTTGGTATAGAATCGGTGGCAGCAGGTGAATTTCGAAGACTCGGCTTTGAGGATGTCAGAGCCGAGACGGGACGAGTATTGTTTAAGGGTGATGAGCTGACGCTTGCAAAGGCGAATCTGTGGTCACGAAGCGGTGAGCGTGTCCTGCTCGTGATGGGACGCTTCACTGCGGAGGACTTCGATGCTCTGTTTGACGGAGTATATGCGATACCGTGGGAGGATTTTATCCCGAAAAACGGCAGCTTCCCCGTCAACGGATATTCGAGAGCATCTGCGCTGACGTCGATCCCGGCATGTCAGAGCATAATAAAGAAGGCTATCGCAAAGAGGCTGTCGCTTAAATATAAGGTGAACAGACTGCCCGAGGACGGCTGCATATACAGAGTGAAGTTCGCTATAGTCAAGGATACGGCTGAGATATATCTTGATACGTCGGGTGAAGCACTGCATAAGCGAGGTTACAGAGCGAAGTCAAACGAGGCTCCGCTGCGTGAAACACTTGCGGCAGCTATGGTAGACTTCGCAAGGTTTAGAGGAAACCGTGAGGGCGATTCTCTGATGGATCCGTTCTGCGGCTCCGGTACGATAGTGATCGAGGCTGCGATGAAGGCGGCAAATATCGCTCCCGGTGCGAAGCGCAGCTTTGATGCCGAGAAATGGAGCTTTATCAACAGGGATATATGGCGTAACGTGCGAGCCGAGTCGCTTGAGCTTATGAAAACGACAACTGCGGAGATCACAGGCTCGGATATCGACCCGAAGGCGGTCGAGCTGTCACGCTCGAATGCGATAAAGGCAGGAGTCGGAAAGCTCGTCAGATTCTCACGTGCCGATGCGCTGAAGCTGCCGTCGGAATCGTACAAAGGAACGATAGTTACAAATCCGCCATACGGAATGAGACTGCTCGATGCGGAGAAGTCGGAGGCTATTTACCGTGGGATAGCGGAAAAGCTGAGAGATATGACGGGTAAGCAGCTCTACATACTCTCGGGGCATCCCGAGTTTGAGCGTGTTTACGGAAGACGTGCAGATAAGAAGCGCAAGCTTTACAACGGTATGATACCGTGCGGACTGTTTTTTTACGATGGGTATTTTATGAAAAAATAAATAAATAAGGAATATCCCTTGCTGTGCATGGGAATGGTGGCAGATATGAGACACATATTCATATTGAATCCTGCGGCAGGACACAGTGATATTACGGAGGAGCTGCATGAAAGGATCGTTCAGGCGGCAAAGCGTCATGACATCGAGCCGGAGATATACAAGACCGAGTATTCGGGTCATGAGACAAAGCTCGTAACGGAGCTGTCGGAGCGGTATGCTCCGGAGCAGTGCAGATTTTATGCCTGCGGAGGTGACGGAACGCTGAAAAATGTGGCGTCCGGAGCAGCGAGAGCTGTGGAAAAGGGTTTGAAAAATGTTGAGTTTACGCACTATCCCTGTGGTACAGGCAATGATTTTATAAGGATATTTGAAAATAAGGAGCTGTTTTCCGACCTTGACGAGCTGATCGAGGGCAAGAGCATGAGACTCGACATGATGCGTTACGGTGACGATTATGCGCTGAACCTGTGCTCGACGGGACTAGATGCACGTGTGGCACATTGGCTTGAGCAGCATAAGCGTGATCTGCCGGTGAGCGGCGGACTTGCGTACAAGCTGTCGATAGTAGTCAATTTCTTCAAGCGTACTTGGCGTCATATAGAGTACGAGGCGGACGGTGAGCGCCATAGCGGAGATTACACTATCCTCGTAGCCGCAAACGCACGCTACTACGGCGGCGGCTTCTATGCGCTGCCCGATGCACAGCCCGATGACGGTGTGCTGGACTTCCTTTTCGTCAAGCGTATGTCCAGACTCAAGATATTGCAGATAATCGGAAAGTATGAAAAGGGCAGATATAAGGAGCTTGGCGACGTGGTAGAGCACGTGAGAGGAAAAAAAGTACATCTTAAATTCGAAAATGATGAGGCTGTCAACGCCGACGGCGAGATCATTTTGACAAAAGATATCGAAATTTCAATAATTAATGAACAGGTGACGTTTATATTGCCGAAAAAGTGTTCAATCGTGAAAACTTGATGAATCCAAATCAGAAAATCGAAGAAAACACGAGAACGACTTAGCAAATCGAAAATATTCGGGATTATTTTCTTGTAATCCCGAAATTTTCTTTTCAAATGGGTAAAAATAGAGTTGCGAAATGAGCGCAATTGATTTATTATATTACTAGCATCGATTAGCACTCGGACATCGAGAGTGCTAAAAACGACAAATGATGCGAACTTGATATAATGTTGTATTTAAAATTTTAGGAGGTATATTAACATGAAGCTTAGACCGCTTGCTGACAGAGTTGTGCTTAAGATGGTCGAGACAGAGGAGACCACAAAGAGTGGTATCATCCTTACGGGAGCTGCAAAGGAAAAGCCCCAGATAGCAGAGGTTATTGCTGTAGGCCCCGGCGGAACAGTTGACGGAAAAGAGATCACAATGTATCTTAAGACGGGCGACCGTGTTATAATGAGTAAGTATTCCGGAACAGAAGTAAAGATCGACGGCGAAGAGCTTATAGTTGTTCGTCAGAACGATATTCTGGCTATCGTTGAGTAATTTTAGAAGGAGAAATTAAGTATGGCAAAGATCATAATATACGATGAAGAAGCTCGCCGCGCTCTTGAACGTGGTGTCAATCAGGTTGCTAATACAGTAAAGGTCACACTCGGCCCGAAGGGTAGAAACGTAGTACTCGACAAGAAGTTCGGCGCTCCCCTTATCACAAATGACGGTGTTACGATCGCAAAGGAGATCGAGCTTGACGATCCGTTTGAGAACATGGGTGCTCAGCTCGTTAAGGAAGCTGCTACAAAGACAAACGACGTAGCAGGTGACGGTACAACAACAGCTACACTTCTTACACAGGCACTCGTTCGTGAGGGTATGAAGAACGTAGCAGCAGGTGCTAACCCGATGGTAATGAGAAAGGGTATCTCCAAGGCTGTTGAGGCTGCTGTAAATGCTATTAAGAATAATTCCCAGAAGGTAAACGGCTCTGCCGACATCGCAAGAGTTGCTTCCGTATCCTCCGGCGACGAGACAATAGGTGCTCTTATTGCCGATGCAATGGAAAAGGTATCAAACGACGGCGTTATCACAGTTGAGGATTCCAAGACAGCTGAGACATACTCCGAGGTAGTCGAGGGTATGCAGTTTGACCGCGGATATATCTCCCCGTACATGGCTACAGATTCCGAGAAGATGGAAGCTGTTATAGATGATGCATTCATTCTCATCACAGACAAGAAGATATCCTCTATCCAGGATCTCCTTCCGCTGCTCGAGCAGATCGTTCAGAACGGCAAGAAGCTCGTTATCATCGCAGAGGACGTTGAGGGCGAAGCACTTGCTACATTGCTTGTAAACCGTCTGCGTGGCACATTCACATGTGTTGCAGTCAAGGCTCCGGGCTTTGGCGACAGACGTAAGGATATGCTCAAGGACATCGCTATCCTCACAGGCGGCGAGGTCATCACAGAAGAGCTCGGACTTGATCTTAAGGAAGCTACGATCGCACAGCTCGGCCGTGCTCGTCAGGTCAAGGTATCCAAGGAAAATACGATCATCGTAGGCGGCGAGGGCGACACAGAGGAGATCAAGGCTCGTATCGCTCAGATCAAGGCAGCTATCGAAGTAACAACATCCGATTTCGACCGTGAGAAGCTCCAGGAAAGACTTGCAAAGCTCTCCGGCGGCGTAGCTGTTATCAAGGTAGGCGCAGCAACAGAGACAGAGATGAAGGAAAAGAAGCTCCGTATCGAGGACGCTCTCAATGCTACACGTGC
>CAYWVF010000037.1:0-9998 GCA_964461815.1 uncultured Oscillospiraceae bacterium | reverse complement strand
CAGTCGGCAGAGCACCTGCCTTTTAAGCAGGGTGTCCCGCGTTCGAATCGCGGATGGATCACCAGTAAAAAGAGTTGGTTTATATCAACTCTTTTTCTTTTTGTATCTCTAACATTGAATTGATTATCTGTGTCGGATCTGCTCTTTCCCTCATATCCTCCAGGAGATCGGATAGCAGGATGATTGGGAGCTTCATAAGATTTCCGCTTTTCGCTTTCCGGTAATACGCCGCTGACGATATGCCGACCTGCGCTATCCATGCACAAAGCACGACCGCAAGGTTTGATTTGTCAATACTCGGAACGAGAAACAGCAAAATCAAGCCTATCAATATAGCATAATCGGCAACCAACAGCTTTTTACTAAATTCATTCATAGAGTCATCGCCTTTCGGAAAATGGGTATGAAAAAAGCACTATGCAGATTTTGCATAATGCTTTTATTTTTTATTTATCTGTCAATTTATCATCATAGCGTTTTTTCATGATGCGTTCGATGTACTCTTTTGTTTGTTCAGACGTAAAGCCTTGATCTTCGCAAAATTCTTTTAATTCTTCAATTTCATGTTGCTTAATTATTTCTTTGAAATTCTTTTCATCTGGTAGACAAATCATTTTAGTTTTCTCACAAGCTTCTCAAAGATTTCGCCGAATATTTTTGCTGCTTCTCTTGGCTCGGGGCTTGTCATATATTCAGAAAAGCACTCTGCAAAAAATTCTCGTTCGTTGGTAGTTGCATACTCTGATATATGTTTTGAAATAAACTCGTCAACTTCCCACTTAACAGCTTCTGCGAGTTCTTTTCCTTTTTTGCCTTTCGCAGCCCATTCTTTTCTTATTTCTTTTCGTCTTTCATCGGTCATCCCCAACTTTTCAAGCACTTCTTTTTTTACACGTAAGCTTGGGCGAGTATCTGTAACAACATCCCCCACCGTAAATACCGTTAGCAGTCATAAAGCCGTCAAATTGGTGCCCTAATTCATGCACTATAACGCTATCTACGTTTGTTCCTTTTGGAAATAATCCGATTTTAACTGTATACGCATGTTTTTTGATATATTCATCTAAGTTTTGATATGTAGAACTTAAATGCAAAAACCACGTATTGAACTGCTTGACGCAACTGCTTTTAATGTCTCATCATAATCAATACCCTTAAGATGTTTTTTCAAAACAGGGTATTTATCGGTAACTTGTTTCGTTGCTGTTAAAACGCTGTTTAATGAGTTCGTTGGTAACCTATCAAGTTTAACAGCAGAACTATCAACGCCCATTACATCAGCAATCTTATTTTTGTATTCTATCATATCATATTCTTGTGAATTTTCAACCGCTTTCAGATATTTTTGCTTATAATCCTCAAAATTTTCTGTCTTGTCAAGCTCATAATACTTAGCACGTTCTTTCAGTCGGTCAAGCTCCGAATCATCCAATGCCCACCGTGCACGTTGGTTTACTCTGCATCTGCAATTACAATCCTCTGCCGGATCTCCGAAATCACCGGGGTACATGGCTGTTTTATTGCCATGCTTGAAATAGCAGAGTCATTGCAGCACACATCAATATTTTCTCTTTCAACTGTATTGACAACATTAGCGAATATGATATACTATATTTTGAATGAATTTCACAAGTTAGGAGTTTGATCTATGAAAACTACGGCTATTATTTTCGGCGATCCATGCAGTGCAATACAAAATAAGGCTATTGAAGTCCTCACGGAGTTTATTTTAGACTACACCTTTGAATATCCTGTATGTTTCAAGGCTTCCGAATTTTCAGACAGCGGTGAGTTTCGGTGCATTTATGTCGGCACAAAGAAAAACAATCCATACATTGCCGAAAATTCAGACAAATGCCTCGATAACGCTGAGGAGTACTACATAAAAGTTGTAAACGACACAGTAATGATCGAGGGTAGTGATGACAACGGCGTTCTTTACGGCTGTGTAGATTTCTATAACAAGTATATAACCAAGTTTGAATTTGTAAAAAACTCCGACAAATATTGTGTAAACATATTTGAAAATACACTTCCGGAATTTGAGCTGCTTTCGCACCCATCCGTAAAAAACAGAGGTATATGGACATGGGGACATGTCATTTACGATTTCAAAGGCTTTATAGATAATATGATAAAGCTCAAGATGAATACGATCATCATCTGGAATGACTGCGTTCCTCTTAATGCCAAGGCTATGATAAATTACGCTCATAGCTGCGGCATCAAGATAATCTGGGGCTTTGCATGGTGCTGGGATGTAGACTGCAATGTATTCGACGAATACACCGTGAACAGCAATATCGATAATATTATCAATACATTTGAAAAGGAATATCTTCCGCTTGCCGTTGACGGCATTTACTTCCAATCCTTTACAGAGCTTGGCAAGGAGGATATCAACGGCGTACTCATTGCGAAATCAGTTACTGATTTTGTCAACAAAACAGCCGGTCGTCTATTTGAAAAGCATCCTGATCTACAGCTCCAATTCGGTCTTCATTCCGATTCTGTAAAAAACAGACTAGAGTTCATTAAAAACGTCGATCCAAGGATCCGTATCGTATGGGAGAACTGTGGTGCGTTCCCGTTTTCATATATCCCGGGAGAGGAAGGAGACGAGGATCACGAGGCTACAGTAGACTTTGTACGCACTATTGCAAAACTTCGCGGTGAATCAGAAAAATTCGGCGCTGTTACAAAGGGTCTTGTAAAGCTCAAGTGGTCGTCTTTCAAGCACACTGACGGGCCTATATATCTCGGCGCAAGCTCTAAGCACATGAAAGCTAATCGCATAGAACGAAAGAGCAAAATATGGCGCTATGTCCAATCTTTCTGGCTGATGTATTCGGACAAGGCTTACGAAATGATAAAGGTAATGAATGAAGAAACAAATGGTGATCTTGACCTTACTGCACTTGTCGAGGATGGTATGTTTGAAGAAAATATCATGTATCCCGTTGCGCTCTACTCTGAAATGCTCTGGGACTGCAACAATACCATCGAAAATCTTATAAGAGAAGTCTCAGTCAGAAGCTATATTACATTTGCATAAAAAAGTGCTCCCTGTCAACCTAACAGGGAGCACTTACTTTTACTCAGATATTTTACTTTTCTTCGGAAAAAATTCCGGATCTTATAAGCGCATTATGCATATTACTCTGATCGTACCAGCGCTCTATGTATATCTCCAGCTCAGACATGGTTGCAAACAGCTTATCAGCCGTTATCTTTGCATTTTCGTCATCGCCTACAGCCTTATATTCAACTGCCTTTGCGAACAGATCAACATATGTTTTAAAATATTCAAGCAGCTGCCATGACACAGAGGATGCACGGTAATCCTGCACAAGATTTTCCTTGATAACAGATGCAAACTCACTCGTTATCTTGGGAACCTTCTTAGCAAGCTCTGCCATTTCAGGATTATAATATTTTCCTTTTTCGGGATCTGATGAATTATCGCCCGAAATGTAGGTAAATTGCAGATGATCTTGAATCTTATTCAGGAAGTCCACGACCTTGCGCCAATTTTCACCGAATGCATGGCTGAAGTAGTCCTCAAGCAAATATTCATACGATACTGTATTGTCAAACAGCGTTTCACCGTATACATAATACGAAAAACCTGTCGGGAAATAGCTTCTCTGTGAACCATCCTCAACGATACCATGTAATCCACGACTTCTCAGCGCAGCTATGTCATCGTGAATGATCTTAGACTGGAACATGCCTGACGGATCATAGCACTGAGTTCTCCAGAAATGATACTCATAGCAGAAGCAGTCGCCCGACCATACTTTTTTCCACGCATTTAGATATCCCAGACATTCTGCCATGCCTCTGGGCGGAATATTCTTATTGAGATTAAACGGCTTTACTGCACTCTCATCCGGTATCTCGGCATATGTCTCGGAATAAAGGCGTGAGATCGGTGCATACAGCATCGTAAATCTCTTCTCATTGTTTATCTTTGTCTCGAGCGGTGGATAGAACGTCTCGGTATATACGATAAATACAAGATGCGTAGAAAGGTTTCTGCGTGTCAGCTCAGCATCGATATCATTAAGAAGTATTACATACCAATCCGGAGTGATCTTCTTACGGCACTCTTCACACTCGCAGTGATTGTTGTATCCGTCAGCAAGCCAAATATGCAAAAAGTCAACATTGTTTTGCTTTTCAGCATAATCAGCTATATACTGAACAACTATATCACGGTTTTCCGCATTTGACATACAGAAGTTCGTATCGATAACACGATACCAGAAATCACGTTTTCCGTTTACCATAGCCAGTCGAGCCATTGTTTCCGGTGGGGTATCCGTTGGAAGTGAATCAAAAATCTTGGAGTCAAGACCAAACGGCTCACTTGTCCAACCATGTCCCATATCATGGAAATGAAGTCCTCTCTTCTGGATCTCAGCCTCACACTGACGCTTCCACTGAAGTACTGTCTGCTCTGTTATCGGCTCAGGCTTACGGCACGTGTTTGCATTATGATCGTAATATGAATTATAGTAACAAGATGGGATATCAAACTCAAGCATATACGTATTCATACCTATTTTCGGTGTGAAGTCTATAGTCTCCATCATGTTAGGCTGAAACTCAGCACCCTCGTTACATTGACCACGATAACGATGATCTGCCAGCTTACGATAATTAACACTTGGAAGAGCATCTACTGTCGGTATCCATTCACCGTCAATACCGGGGAACAGCCAACGGCAGCCGCAAAAGCGCAGATAACGATATACTGCTATGAGCAATGCCACAGGATTAGAACCCGCTATCGTACCTCCCTCAGGAGTTGTATCAATATATACGATATCATCAAGCTTTACGTCCTCAGCATCCGATGTGTCAAGTCCAAGCTCCGACATAATTTCGAGAACAAAGCCGTCCTTTGCGTCCTTATCGTATGCTACCGGAATATCTCCTGCTCTCGGCATCATCATACGCAGGTACTTTTTCAGCTCCTCAGCCGCAAAAAAGGCTGTTGAGGTAGCTGAGGTAGTATATATTTTATACATTCATTTGCCCTCCATTTTATCGTTACGATAAATCTTACAGTCTTGCGACTCTTCCAAGGAAGCCTATGAACATACCAAAGTCAAAGTTGCGTTCAATATATATCTCACGGCCTGAGAATTCGGCTCTGAGCTCTTCATACTTACTGAGTGCTGTTTCATTATCACCGACAGCCTTGTATTCTACGATCTTTGCGACCATCTGCACATATGTTACGAAATGTTCGAGTATCTGCCACGAAACCGTTGATGCACGCTTCGGCTGATCGATATTTTCTTCAATAAGCTTAGAAAGTCCTAATGCGACAGCAGGAACCTTCTTTGCACGCTCTGCCATTTCGGGATTATACATCATTCCCTTTTCAACATCGACAGACTTAAGTCCTGACAAATAACCAAAGTCAAGAAGTCCGCATATCTGTGTAAGATAGTCCTTGACATCTACCCACTTCTCACCAAATGCATGGCTGAAATAATCCTCTACAAGAGCATCAAAGTCTACTGATGAATCAAACAACGTTTCTCCGTATACATAGAACGGAAGTCCTGTCGGGAAGAAGCTTCTCTGTGAACCGTCTTCTACGATACCGTGAAGTCCACGTGCCTTGAGTGCCTTTATATCATCATACAGAAGCTTTGCAAGGTACATGCCCGAGGGATCATATACCTGATGCTGCCAGAAGTGGTATTCATAGCAGAAGCAGTCACCCGGCCAAAGCTTTTTCCATGCTTCAAGATATCCGAGACATGCAGCCATACCCTTCGGATATACGTTCTGATTGCGGTCATAGAATTTGACTGCGCTTTCATCCGGTGTCTCGCCATATGTCTCAGTGTAAAGTCTTGAGATCGGAGCGTAGAGCATTGTAAATCTCTTATGATTATTGAGCTTTGTCTCAAGTGGCGGCCAGAATGTATCTGTATATACAATAAACACAAGATGTGTTGAAAGATTTCTACGTGTAAGCTCCTCATCCGCCTCGTTGAGCATCATTACATACCAGTCCGGAACTGTCTTTTTACGGCACTCTTCACATTCGCAGTGATTATTCGTCGCATCAGCAAGCCAAATATGCAGGAAATCAACATTATTCTGTGTTTCAGCATAGTCAGCTATATAATTTGCAACCTTTGTTCTTGCCTCAGGGTTGGACATGCAGAAGTTTGTATTCAGCGGTACTCCCTTATAATACTTTCTGCCACCGTCGCAGTCGGCTACGAATTTCACAGCCTCCTCCGGGATCGGCTCATCGCAAACATCCCAGTTACCCATGCTGTCAAGTCCGAACGAATCCATTGTCCAACCATGACCCATATCATGGAAATGAAGTCCGCGCTTCTGTATCTCAACCTCACACTGACGTTTCCACTGTAAAACAGTTTCCTTTGTTATCGGTTCGGGTTTACGTACAGTGTTACCGCTATGCTTATAATATGTATTATAATAAGCTGTCGGCACATCGAACTCGATCATATACGTATTCATGCCTATCTTCGGTGTAAAGTCGATGGTCTCCATCATATTCGGCTGAAATTCAGCGCCCTCATTGCACTGTCCACGGTAGCGATGGTCAGCCATCTTGCGGTAGTTTACCTTCGGCAGTGCATCCACTGTCGGTATCCATTCGCCGTCGATACCTGGGAAAAGCCAGCGACAGCCGCAGAAACGCAGATAACGATATACAGCGATAAGCAGCGCACCGGGATTCGAGCCTGCGATAATTCCACCGTTTTCATTTGCATCGATATACACGATATCATCAAGGCTTAGATCCTCCGCATCTGATGTATCGAGTCCGAGATCTGTCATGATACCGAGAACAAAGCCGTCCTTTGCATCCTTACCATATGCTACAGGAATATCGCCTACTCTCGGCATCATCATACGCAGATACTTCTTCAGCTCCTCAGCTGCAAAAAATGCCGTTGACGTAGATGACGTGGTAAAAATCTTGTACATCTGTTCCGTACCTCCATTGTATTTTTTCTGTTTTACCTATAGTTTGATGATACCATACAGCAGGTCAAATTGCAAGTGCATTTTATCATTATGTATCTGCAAATCTTCATATACTTTGTTCGTCCATGTACATGTCATTTTCTATTCTGATTATGATATTTTCTGTCATATTGTAAATAATAGCTTGCAGTTTTGGAGTATATGTTATATAATATATATATGTTTACATGTACCTTACAGATAAATTGAAATTCAACGATACAGAGGTATACTATTATGAAAAATCTTACAAGAAAAGAGATACTTCGTCGCTGCGGTAATCCCGCACAGCTTGCAAATGTTCGCAAGATCGCTTATATGGACGGAAATGCAAAGGGCATGGGTGCTATGGAGGTAAAGACAGGCTCAGGGCTTCGCTTTACAGTTCTTGAAGACCGTGGTCTTGACCTGTACGAGATGGAGTATAAGGGCATAAATATCAGCTTCCTGTCCAAGCCATCACTTGTTTCCGGTGAGCGCTTCACTGCTACAGACGGTCGCTTCGGCACTATCATCAATGGCGGTATGATGTTCACTGCCGGTCTTCTCAATGCCGGTGGAAACTGTATCGACAACGGAAGATACCTCCCCGTTCATGGCACTGCCGATGGTCAGTCTGCAACCGAGATCTACAGCAAGACAACCGTTCGTGACGGCGGCTATGATATCGAGCTCGGTGGCAAGATCCGTGAGGCTTCCCTCAACGGTGAAAATCTCGAGCTGACAAGGAAGATCACAACATCAAGCTGCAAGCCTACTATCAATATTAAGGATCATCTTTCAAATTTCGCTCCCGAGGACTGTGAGTTTACGCTTCTCTATCATATAAATATCGGTTATCCTATGCTTGATGATGGTGGAAAGCTTTACACCTCCGAGGGTACTGTAAGACCGAGAACGGAAGAGGCTGCAAAGGGTATGGACAGCCATCGCAGTTTCACTGCACCTGTTGACGGTTTTGAGGAGCAGGTATTTTTCCACGATCTGAAACCAAACTGCTGCGGATATTCCTATGCAATGCTTGTAAATGAAGAGCTTGAGCTTGCATTTTATGTAAAATACAAGAAGGATACACTTGAAAATCTCTGTGAGTGGAAGCATATGCACTCAGGAGACTATGTTCTTGGACTTGAACCGTCAAACTGTTACATATTCGGCAGAGTAGACGAGCGCAAAAACGGTACACTTAAAACTATCAACGCTTTCTCAGAGCTTGATTTTGAGGTTGAGCTCGGTATAGTTGACGGTATTGATAATATAAATGCATTTATAGCCGAAAACGGCTTGAAATAATTAAATCGGAGGAATTTAACATGGCAAATATTCTTGATAAATTCAAAGAAGTTTCTACAGAAGAAGTTAAGGTAGATGCTGATAAGAAGGTCAGGATCGGTATTATCGGTACAGGTTGGATCGCAGAGGCTCATGTACAAAGCTACTTGAAGCAGCCCGATGTTGAAATTGTCGGCGCAGCAGACCTTATTCCGGGCAAAGCAGAAGCTTTCTGTAAGGCTAACGGTGTTGAGGGTGCTAAGTACTATCTCAGTCACAAGGAAATGCTTGATGACGAAGAGCTCAAGCTTGACGCTGTAAGCATTTGTACATATAACAAAACACACGCTGAATGCGCTATCTATGCTCTTGAAAAGGGTGTAAACGTGCTTCTTGAAAAGCCTATGTGTGTAACGGTTGAAGAAGCAGTAGCTATTTGCCGTGCTGAAAAGAAGAGCGGTAAGATACTCACAAACGGCTTCCAGCCGAGATTCGACCCTAACATGCAGATGATCAAGAAGATCGTTGATTCCGGTGAGCTTGGTAAGATCTACTACGTTCAGTCCGGTGGTGGCAGAAGACGCGGCATACCTACACCGTTCGGCACATCCTTTATCGAAGAAAAAACGGCAGGCATAGGTGCTCTCGGTGATATAGGCTGTTACTCCCTCGATATGCTTCTTAACGCTATCGGCTATCCGAAGCCACTTACAGTTTCCGGTTACAAGAGCGCATTCTTTGGTACAGACCCGAAATATTCAAACTACGTTGACACAAATCATCCTGAATATGCAGGTATGTTCGGCGTTGATGACTTTGCCGCAGCTTTCATTCGTCTTGAAGGCGACATCGTACTTGATTTCCGTATAGCCTGGGCTATGAATATCGACACACCTTGTGATGCTGTAATCCTCGGAACAAAGGGTGGTCTTCGTATTCCGTCTACAGAATGCTGGAACGGCTCTATCGGTGGTCCTCTGAAGCTGTATCATGAGGTAGCAGGCAAGCAGGTCGAAACAGAGATTCCCATGATCGAGCACAATATCGATCTTTTTGATATGAAGATCCGTACATTTATCGATGCATTTAAGAACGGCACAGGTGCTCCTATCCCGTCAAGCCAGATCATATACAATCAGGCTATCATTGATGGTATTCTCAAATCCTCCAACCTCGGACGTGAGATTGAGATCAACATCCCGGAAATATAAGTATATAAAACCGACTCGGTGTACATAAGACAATTGATCCGACCTATGGTTTAACCGTAGGTCGGATCTTTATATCAATTGTTCTGACTTTCTATGATTCGGTACACCTTTTAAGACCGCTCTCATATATCTTTGCAACCATTATCGACATAAATAATCCTATCCTTTAACTCATAAGATATATGCAATCTTAATTTTTCTTTGCTCTTTTGCCGATAAAAGTATAGCAGATATCTTCCATTTACACAAAAACCGCCCGAACAATTTCGTTCGGGCGGTCTCGATATCAGTTATAAATCAGCTTATACTTCACGATAGCTTCGTGCCTTATTTAATGCTTACACTTTTGACAAGTACTTTATCCTCAAAGCCCTTACGAGGTACGAATATGCTCTTTACTGCACCTTTCTTTATCGGAAATACAGTCTTGTACCAAATACCGTCATCATGCTTTTCAGGCATACATACAGATGCTGTCATAGC
>CAYWVF010000036.1:0-10794 GCA_964461815.1 uncultured Oscillospiraceae bacterium | reverse complement strand
ATTTTATTATATTTATACCTGATTCTGTAACAGCCTGGCAATCTCCATTGCAAAATCCTTTTTTAAAAGAAATATTCTGCGTATGGATTTTGTGTACTCTTCGGTCATTCCACCATTCAACCAATCTATCGTCAATCCAAAGCAGACACATTTATAATAATTTACAATAGTTTTCTTATCATCTGCTGTGATCTGCTCTTCACTTAGCGCAGTTTCGATGTAGCTGTTTATAAAATACTCACATACCATCATTAGATTTCGTTCAAAGACATTTCTGTTTACAGAACGATAAATATGCATGATCGGTTTTTTTCTGTGAGATGCAAATTCCGTAACAGCATCAAAGCATTCGACGATCTCCGTTACCGATGGATAGCTGTGAATTATCCCCTCTGCCTCCTCCTTTATGATCTCTTCGATCAGCGCAGGAAGGTCCTGATAGTGATAGTAGAATGAATTTCGGTTTATGCCGCATTTCTCTACTATATCCTTAACGGTTATTTCGTTTAGCGGATGCTCCTCCAACAGCTCGATAAATGCAGCCTTGATCGCTTTCCGTGTAAAATTCGCCATATCGTCTACACCATTTTCTCTCAAATAATTTCACTGCGCTCACAATGCTCATACTAACGTTTTTTCACGCTGTGACCGCACAGCATTTGACGCAGTTACATGATATTCTGTTACCTCGGAAACAGTTTCTCCGTCTATCTGCAGTGGAGTGGGACGATCAAATTCCACCGTAATATTATGTCCCGTTAAAATCTCCACAACATTCGTGTGCTTGACATGCTCACCCTTGAAAATAGACGGGAATACCGTCAATGCCTTTAGCTTTCCACAGCCATGAAATACCATAACAGAAACCGTATGTTCACCGCTGAGCCTATCCTGTGCCGGAGTCGGCATCATACCTCCACCGTAATAACGTCCGTTCATCGTCGGAGTAAGCCACACCTTTTGGTATGTATGCTTTTTCCCATCCACTGTAACTACGGCATTTGTAGGTTTATAGTGAAACAGCAGTCCTTTTATTGCAATCGAAGTATAATTAACGGTCTTTGTGCTCTCCTGACGCAGCTTGTCCCCGACCTCACAGCAATAGCCATCGATCCCATAGCCTATGCCGTTCAAGAAGCGGTATGTTCTTCCTTTCACAGTTACCTGCGGCAGCTGCTCCAGATAACATTCCATAGGTACGAGCATATCCTCTTTTTTATATGCTACATCACGTAGGAAATCATTTCCACTGCCTCCTGCAAAATATAAAATACTGCGTGCCGCCTTCAAACCGACGGTATCATTTATAAATCTATTCAATGTTCCGTCTCCGCCGGACAAAACAACAGTATTCCATGACGGCAGATTTTCAAAAAACGTGCTGTAATCATCTATTGTCGTTATGTCCGTAAACTCCAACTCAGCTCCAGCTAAAACAGTTCTCAGCTTATCGGCATTTTCTCTTCCTCGTCCGTTTGCCGCATATGGATTATATAAAACTACATAGCGATGCATATTATACTCCCTCTATTATTTTATATGTCATGTTGTTAAATCATTCCACTTCTCTGAACTCCGCTTCTATCGGAGCCAGCTTACGAATATTCTTCGCCACATTATGAATGAAGTACAGACTTTGTACTGCATCTATCACCAATGATATACCCAAATATACCATCAATGTCATCGTTCCCTCAAAAGGATTGCGGATCAGAAATACTGCCATGAAAATACTTAAAACAGCAAATATAAGAGTAATTCCCCATCTTCTTGCACCTGCCTGACGCAGCTCAAGTGATGTTTGCAGCTTGAACACACTGTCTATTATGATCACTACACCTACTATTACAGGCAGGATCAGCATTACATTTGCCGGACGCGATAAGAAGTATATTCCAAGCAGCACATCTATCAGTCCCATCGGCAGCTCATATCGATGCCACAATACGCTGATACCTCGCTGAAAATAGCATATGATACGTGCCGCACCTACGATTAACAATGCGATACCGCATACAGAGCACAATGCCTCTGCCGAGATATCAGGCCATACGATCAGGCAAATACCCAATGCCATTACGGCGATCGTCAGAACAATATAACACCATTTCCATTTTCTTAGATTTTTCATTATCATTACTCCCTTTTTATGTTTCAAAACATAGATTTTTACGTTGCACTGTAAGGAGCACGCTCATCGCCGAAAAAGAATACTGCTATCGTACCCGGTCCGCAATGAGATGCGATTATCGTTCCGATATCACATATCTTGATATCACCTTTGATATTTGGGAAGTGCTCTTTTATTGCAGCTCGTGTTTGCTCGGCTTCCTCGGGACAATCCGAATGACATATCCAGCATTTTCCTGAATATTTGGTACCGTTATCCGCATGTACTTCCATCGTTTGTATCGTTTTTCGGATCGCATTCTTCTTTCCTCTCACCTTATCATAGGCTATTATATGTCCCGTATCATCCAGCCTCATGATCGGACAAATATTCAAAATAGAGCCCAGTGTAGCTGCACTTCCGGAAACACGTCCGCTGCGTCTGAAATACTTCAAATCAGTCGAGAAAAATTGATGGTGTACTCTTTTGCGATTTTCAATGACCCACTGCGATATTTCCTCCATCGAGCATCCGCTGTCACGCATATCCGCTGCTTCATCCACAAGCATACCGTAGCCGGAGGAACTGCAAAATGAATCTATAACCATGATCTTGCGCTCGGGATATTTTTCATGAAGCATATCGGCTGCTGTTATCGCATTTGTAACAGATGGTGTCATGCCCGAACCGAATGCAATGTGAAGTAGATCACCCTTCTGAAGCAGCTCTTCAAAGAACTGCTCATACTTATAGACATTGAGCTGCGATGTAGACGGTATCTTTCCATCCGCCAAAAATCTATAAAACATCGGCAGTGCATCGGGGTCTCTGCCCATATCATCCTGATATTCCCGGCCGTCCACCGAGTAAGAATAGAATAGAACAGGAATATCTCTGCCATTTACATATGAGTAAGGCACATCCACTGTTGATTCACAGGATAAAATAAACTTTGACTGCATAATTGCTTTCTCCTTTTTCGAAAAACCTTTTGGATACGATCTATTGACCGTCTTTATTTTTTATTCTGCTAGGTGTAGATCGGTTTGCTCCCACGGCATATCCGCTGCATTGCTTCCGAAATGTCCGTAGCATGATACTCTCGAAAATATCGGCTCTGTCAATCCGAATTTTTTTATTATAGCCATAGGTCGCATATCTACAGTCTGTAAAACAGTCTTATAAAGCTTATCTTTTTTTATGTGTTCTGTCCCGAACGTGTCTATACTAAATGCCACAGGCTCTGATAATCCGATCGCATATCCCAGCTGCACCTCACATTTGTCGGCAAGCTCGGATGCAACAATATTTTTTGCTATATATCTTGCCATATATGCACCACTGCGGTCTACCTTAGAAGCGTCCTTACCCGACAAAGAACCTCCACCGTGATGTGCATACCCTCCGTATGTATCCAATATCATTTTCTGTCCCGTAAGCCCGGAGTCTGCCGCAGGTCCACCCAATACAAATCGTCCGGTCGGATTGACAAAAAACTGCGTGTCCTTATCTATCAGTCTCTTTGGAAGTGTAGGCAATATTATATGATCATAAACATCGTTTCTCACCTGTCTTGTCTCTACGCCTTCCCTATGCTGACATGAAACGATCACTGCCGCTATTCTTTTCGGCTGATCGTTCTCGTCATATTCTACCGTCACCTGAGTTTTACCGTCCGGAAGCAGATAATTCAGCTCATTCATTCTTCTAACCTGCTCAAGTCTCTTTGCCAGAGAATGTGCAAGCTCTATCGGAAACGGCATAAAGCCGGCTGTTTCCTTGCATGCATAGCCGAACAATATTCCCTGGTCTCCCGCTCCGTTATTCATTATCTCAGACTCCGCTCTGCGATCTATCCCTCTCACTATATCGGGAGACTGCTCGTGTATATCTACCCTTATTTCACACGTTTCCGCATCAAAGCCGCTTTCGGGTGTTGTGTATCCGATCTCCCTTATCACTCTCCGTGCCTCTGCTGTGTAATCTATTTCGGCAGCTGTTGTTATTTCACCGAAAATATGCACTTTATTCGATGTACACGATACCTCACATGCGACTCTTGAATTCGGATCCTGCTCCAGAAGACTGTCAAGAATACCGTCTGCGATCTGATCACACACCTTGTCAGGATGACCGCAGGTCACAGATTCGGAAGTAAAGTATTTTTTCACCATTATCCTACATCCCTTTCTTTCATAAAACAGATGTGTGTTAGTGCTCTGCTTCATCGATAAAATTTTAACAAAAATAAAGTAAAAAGAAAATTGTGAAAAAAAAAAGATTCTCCTAAATTCGGAGAAATCTTTTAAATCAACCAATTTTTGAGGAAAACTCTAAAATTGTCCTAAAATATATTATTTTGCATATTTTCCCTTAAGCCACTGGATATTATTTTCAAATATAAAAGCTATCTTGTCGATTTTTAAATCGATATCCGTATCCATCTGTTTCCAGATGAATTTCAAGAAGAAGCCCAGGAAAGAATAGCTGTTATATTCTGCAACTGCTCTGAGCTCCTGCTCAGGAATATCAACATCTGTCGTCTCACGACAAACCAATCTGTAAAACGTATCGTCTGTAGACTCGAAAACACTTCTCTCCAACCGCTCACGTGACAAAGAATTAAATAGATGATACACAATATTCGAATGCTCTTTCATGTCATGCAGCATTATCTTAGTTACATCCTGCCAGCTGCTCTCCTTTGAAACCTTGTTAGTATAGTTTTCCTTTTTGACCAGAAGCCATACATCCAGCAGATCATATATATCACGGAAATGATAGTAAAATGTATTGGAGCTTATTTCACATTTTGCGACAATGGCAGAAACAGTTATCTTATCGAAAGGCATTTTTTCAAGCATTTCCTGAAATGTCTGAAGGATCGCTTTCTTTGTATATTGTGCCATATATGTCCTCCTCGTATAAAGAAATAGCTCAAGAATGTCTTGATTCTATATGAACTCGGGCTATTTACACTATAAATTATATCACTGATTTTTCAATTTGTCCATATTTTATTTGCTGTATATCATATCCGTCTGCAAATAGTAGCCCAATAATGCACGAATATACTATACCGTTTTTGTATATTATATAGAAATATATAAAACCTGTTGCAATTATCCGCACATTATGCTATAATATTAACAAATAAAGTTCCTGACGCTGAAATGCGAAAGCCTTGACGCGGAAGATACGGTCAAATTATGAGATGTTTTCAGAGCCGCATTCTTCCGTGCGGTTCTTTTATTTTGAGCGTTTCGGAAAAGCTACAGGGAGATATATATTATGGAGACAAGGATCGCCCTCATCGGAATAATAGTCGAAAACTCTGATTCGGTAGATATGCTAAACAGTATATTGCACGAATACAGGCATTATGTGATAGGTCGCATGGGCGTACCGTATAAGGAAAAGAATGTAAGCATAATAAGCATCGCCGTAGATGCTCCGCAGGAGGTCACGAGTGCGATGTCCGGTAAAATAGGCAGGCTGAACGGTATAACCTCAAAGACTGTTTATGCTGCAAAATAAAATGATTATGGTACTTGATCTGGCTAAAAAGCTCGTAACGGAGCATGATCTAAATAAGGATGAGCTTCTTTATCTGATAAAGAATGCAGATGATGAGGTAAAAAAATATCTACAGTCGGAGGCTCGCAGATCAGCCGACAATATATTCGGTAACAAGATATTTATTCGCGGGCTTATCGAATTTACAAATTTCTGTAAGTGCGACTGCTTCTACTGTGGGATAAGGCGTAGTAATCCTACAGCTCAGAGATATCGTCTCGACAAAGATACAATACTGGAATGCTGTAAAAGCGGCTACGCTGCCGGGCTTCGCACCTTTGTTCTTCAAGGCGGCGAGGACGGTCATTTCACCGACGATAGATTATGTGATATCGTCTCATCTATCAAAGAAAATCACCCCGACTGCGCTGTGACTCTCTCCGTCGGAGAACGGTCGTGCGAAAGCTATCAGAGGCTCTATGATGCCGGTGCTGACAGATTTCTTCTCCGTCACGAAACTGCGACCTGTGATCATTATGCAAAGCTTCATCCTCAAAATCAAACATTTAAAAATCGCATGAGATGTCTGTACGATCTCAAAAAAATAGGCTATCAAACAGGCTGTGGTTTTATGGTAGGTTCACCCTATCAGACAGACGAATGTATAGCCGAGGATCTGCGATTTATAAAGGAATTCGAGCCTCAGATGGTAGGTATAGGGCCTTTTCTGCCGGCAAAAAACACACCGTTTGAAAATGAGCCTGCCGGATCTGCTGAGAAAACACTGTTTCTGCTTTCAATAGTGCGTCTTCTTCTTCCGTCGGTACTTCTTCCTGCTACCACAGCTCTCGGTACAGCGGAAAAAGACGGTAGACTGAAGGGCATCCTCCACGGTGCCAATGTTGTAATGCCGAATCTGTCTCCGACAAACGTGCGTAAGCTTTACAATCTCTATGACAATAAGCTCGCCAGCGGTGCGGAAGCCGCAGAAAATATAGCGATGCTGGACAGATCTTTTAGAAGTATAGGCTATGAGGTATCAATATCCAGAGGCGACTGTCCTGGTTTCAAAATAAAATAAATTACTGACGGGAAAGCCAAGCTGCCCCATAAGAAAGGAAATTGACATGTATAATCCAAAATCACTCAAAGCAGAAGAATTCATAAACCACGAAGAAATACTTGACACACTTGATTACGCCGACAAGAACAAGAACGATCTTGAATTAGTCTCATCCATAATCGATAAAGCTGCACTTCGCAAGGGTCTTACTCACAGAGAAGCGTCTGTACTTCTTGCCTGTGAGGACGAGGCTATGATCGAGCGCATGTATGACCTTGCAGAGCAGCTCAAAAAAGACTTCTACGGCAATCGTATAGTTATGTTTGCACCGCTTTATCTGTCTAACTACTGTGTAAACGGCTGCGTTTACTGTCCATATCATCATCAGAACAAGCACATCTGCCGTAAAAAGCTCACACAGGAGGAGATCGTGCGTGAGGTCACTGCATTGCAGGATATGGGACACAAGAGACTTGCTATTGAAGCAGGTGAAGATCCTGTCAATAATCCTATAGAATACATCCTTGAATCCATCAAAACGATATACAGCATCAAGCATAAGAACGGCGCTATCCGTAGAGTCAACGTAAATATCGCCGCTACGACAGTTGAAAACTACCGTAAGCTAAAGGACGCCGGTATCGGTACGTACATTCTGTTCCAGGAAACATATCATAAGGAAAGCTATGAAAAGCTTCATCCGGTAGGACCTAAGCATAATTACGCATACCATACAGAGGCTATGGACAGAGCTATGGAGGGCGGCATCGACGATGTAGGTCTCGGCGTACTGTTTGGTCTGGAGCTTTACAAGTATGAGCTTGCAGGTCTTCTCATGCATGCGGAGCATCTTGAAGCAGTTCACGGAGTCGGTCCTCATACGATAAGTGTACCAAGAATCAAGAGAGCAGACGATATCGATCCGTCCACATTTGACAATGGTATAAGTGATGATATTTTTGCAAAGATATGTGCAATTATCCGTCTTGCAGTACCTTATACAGGTATGATAATTTCCACACGAGAAACAAAGGCCGTACGTGAAAAGGTCATACGTCTCGGCGTATCGCAGATCAGCGGTGCATCCAGAACGAGCGTAGGCGGATATGCCGATGAAGAGCCCGAGGATGAGAATTCCGCTCAATTCGATGTCAGCGATAACCGTACATTGGATGAAGTAGTCCGTTGGCTCATGGAAATGGGATATATTCCCTCCTTCTGCACAGCTTGCTATCGTGAGGGCAGAACCGGCGACAGATTTATGACATTATGTAAAAACGGTCAGATACAAAACTGTTGCCATCCGAATGCGCTTATGACTCTGAAGGAATATCTTATGGATTACGCTTCTCCCAAGACAAAGGAGATAGGAGAAAAGATGATCCGTGATCAGCTCCAGTACATTCCGATGGAAAAGGTCAGAAATATCTGTACAGAGCGATTGGATAAAATTGAAAACGGCATCAGAGATTTCAGATTCTGATATTCGGAGGGCTTATAATGAGTCTTAATTCTACGCCATCATCCGAAAGGATCCACATCGGATTTTTCGGCAAAAGAAACGCAGGTAAATCCAGCATCGTCAACGCTGTAACAGGTCAGGATATGTCTGTAGTATCGGATATAAAGGGTACGACGACCGACCTTGTATATAAATCCATGGAGCTTTTGCCTATGGGCCCTGTAGTTATAATAGATACGCCCGGCTTTGATGACGACGGAGCGCTCGGTGAGCTTCGTGTTAAAAAAACAAAGCAGGCACTAAACAGAAGTGATTGTGCCGTGCTGGTAATTGACGGTACTCTCGGCAAAACAGATATCGACTTACAGCTTATCGCATTGTTTACCGAAAAGGATATTCCATATGTGATCGCATATAACAAAGCAGACATCTCAGGTAAGGAATACGATGACGGAATAAATGTAAGCGGTCTGACGAACGCCAATATCAATGAGTTAAAGAACAGAATCGCTGCATTGATAAAAACAAGCGATGATAATACACGACTGATCGGCGACATGCTTAGACCTGACGATTTGGTAGTACTTGTCACACCTATTGATAATGCAGCTCCCAAGGGCAGGATCATCCTGCCTCAGCAGCAGACGATTCGTGATATTCTTGATGCCGACGCTACGTCTATAGTAGTAAAAGAAACAGGTCTTGCGGAAGCACTGTCCGGGCTTGCAAAAAAGCCTGCGCTTGTCATTACAGACAGTCAGGTATTCAAGGCTGTCAGTGAAATAACGCCTTCGGACATACCTCTCACATCTTTTTCTATACTCATGGCACGTTATAAGGGCTTTCTCGATGTAGCCGTTCATGGTATCTCGGCTATCGATAAGCTTAAGGACGGTGACAGGATATTGATCTCCGAAGGCTGTACACATCACAGATCCTGTAACGATATCGGTACTGTTAAAATACCAAACTGGATCAAGAAATATACCAGCAGGGAGCTTGTTTACGAGTTCTCGTCCGGCAAGGGCTTCCCCGAGGATATTTCGCACTATAGTCTCATAATCCACTGCGGAGGCTGTATGCTGAACGAGCGTGAAATATGTTACAGAATGAAAACCGCAGTCGATGCCGGCATACCATTCACAAATTACGGCATAGCTATTGCATTTATGAATGGAATATTGCAGAGAAGCATCGAAATATTCCCTCATTTAAGCAATATCCTCAACAAAAACAACTGATTATAAATGTCTGTCGAGCATATATCGACAGACATTTTTTATTTATGTATTGACATATCAAGATCAATGTGATATCATATTAATATCATATTGATTGGAGTGATATAAATGAATGAAAAAATACTGACCTCGAAGCGAAACGGTATGCTGACGTTACTTCTCGTGATCGCAGCATATATATTAGCTATAACAGGTCTTGTCTTCGGTATATTGAAGCTTGAGGCAGGAGAAAGTCCGGTGCTTATGATAATAAGTATAATTATATTGGCGCTCGGCTGGTTTCCGCTCATCGGTCTGCGTATTCTTAAGCCGCAGGAAGCACTTGTTCTAACATTATTCGGCAAATACATAGGTACAATAAAGGGTGATGGCTTCTATTTTGTGAATCCGTTCTGTGTCGGTGTGAATCCGGCAGCGAAAACAAAGCTCAACCAGAGCGGTGATGTTAAATCAGTCACGCCAAATATCTCAGACATTTTATCCAGTGATGCGCTTGAGCTGTCCAACAAAAAGCTGTCATTAAAGATCATGACGCTCAACAACAACCGTCAGAAGATAAATGACTGCCTCGGCAACCCTGTAGAAATAGGCATTGCTGTAACATGGAGGATCGTCGATACGGCAAAGGCTGTATTCAATGTAGATAACTATAAGGAATTTCTGTCTCTTCAATGCGACAGCGCATTGAGAAATATCGTTAGACTCTATCCATATGACGTAGCACCGAATGTGGATACTACAGGCGATGGTATTGCAGATGACGGCAGTCTCCGTGGTTCAAGTGATATTGTTTCTGCCAGAATACGAGATGAGATACAATCTCGTGTAGATGAAGCCGGCATCGAGATCATCGAGGCTCGCATCACATATCTCGCCTATGCTACAGAAATTGCAGCTGTAATGCTTCAGCGGCAACAAGCATCAGCTATAATCGATGCAAGAAAAATGATCGTTGACGGTGCAGTAGGCATGGTAGAGATGGCCTTGGAGCGTTTGAGTGAAAACAACGTGGTAGAGCTTGACGAGGAACGCAAGGCAGCTATGGTATCAAATCTTCTTGTAGTTCTTTGCGGAAACCGTGATGCTCAACCGATAGTAAACTCGGGAAGCTTATATTGAGATGAGCGATAATAAAAAACAAATTCCGTTGAGATTATCCGTAAAGCTCTATAACGATATCGCCGCATGGGCTGAGGATGACTTCAGATCGGTCAACAGTCAGATCGAATATCTTCTGACCGAATGTGTGCGTCAACGAAAGAAAAACAATAAATATAGCCCTGAAATCGATGTTTCAAAGCGTGATACCGAATAATAACACAGCAGATACTATATGTACCCCGAAGTCAGATACTTTTGGAGATGCATATAATATCTGCTGTGTTATTTTACACTGTCGGCT
>CAYWVF010000035.1:2566-12157 GCA_964461815.1 uncultured Oscillospiraceae bacterium | reverse complement strand
GTGCGTTCATTTTCGTATTACCTCCATTTTCAGATTGAAATAAAAAAAGCCCCGGTATTGTTCTGCTATGCGCAGTGCAATACCGGGGCTTCCCGATGTTATTCAGTTTAATGCTGCTACCTCCTTTCACAGTTGCGGTCGCAGCCAACCGCAGTCAAAGAGCTTGCTCACTTTTTGCTCGTGAAAGTTGGACAAAATCAGCGAAACACCAGTGTTTTCAAGGCTTTCTGACCTTGCCCCTATTATAACCTAATCGTCTATTCTTCTAACAATTCCTGTCGCTTTCATATATAAATTCCTCCATTTACTTCGATTTCACAGTAATATTGTTTGCATCAAGGAAATTTTTATGTAAAGAAATAATTGGAAGAACGTCAGAAAATGTATACCGATGGCTGTTTGGATGATTGATGCAGAATTTGTGAAACACCTTTTTGGCATTTATTTATAATTTTACGTTTTTGAGACACTTAAAAGCCGAAAGTGTTGACATTTTTGGATGGTATATGTTATACTTATGCTATGCTTAGTACAAAGCAGTTGGTCTGCCCGGCAGATCATAAATAATTTTTTAAGGAGATTGCTTTTTGAAGAAAACGATCATCAGACCGGAGATTGTGCGCTGACGGGGAGGTCTGCGTAATACGATTTCCGCGCAAGCCTCCCTATTTTGCAGTCATCAATTTCAGGGAGGAAAAAACAATGGCAAAAAATGACTTTATAATTCGTTTGGAAAGAAAAGAAGATGAGCGAGAGGTCGAATATCTGGTAAGAGAAGCGTTTTGGAACGTATATCGTCCCGGCTGTCTCGAGCACTATGTTCTCAATCAGCTGAGAAACGACCCCGACTTTATTCACGATCTGAGCTTTGTCATGGAAAAGGATGGCAGGATCATAGGGCAGAACGTGTTTGTGCGAGCTGTCATTCATGCGGATGACGGCAGAGCTATCCCCATTGCCACAATGGGTCCTATCTGCATCACACCGGAGCTGAAAAGACAGGGCTACGGTAAGCTGCTGCTCGACTACTCATTAGAGCAGGCACGCTCATACGGTATAAAGGCACTGTGCTTTGAGGGCAATATCGACTTCTACGGCAAGAGCGGCTTTGACTATGCAAGCAAATTCGGCATCCGCTACCATGGACTGCCCGAGGGTGAAGATGCTTCATTCTTCCTGTGTAAGGAGCTTGAGGACGGCTATCTTGACGGTATCACAGGTGAGTATGCTACGCCCGAATGCTATTTTGCAGATGAGGAAAAAGCAGAGGAATTCGACAAAGCCTTTCCTGCAAAGGAAAAGCTGAAGCTTGAAAGTCAGCTCTTCTGACAGACGAAAAAATGCGGCGATGCGATAAAATGCACCGTCGCATTTTTATTTTACTGCCGCAAGCAAAAATCTGTGTATCCTGCCACTTATCTCACCGTCACGCTCTAGCACATCCTGTAATTTCAGCAGTCTGTCAAGGCATTTTCCCACTGTAAAGCCCGGAAACTCCCACTCGATTATATGTGCAAACCACACCAGCGCTCCGACGTCGTAAAAGCTGATCGGTCTGTACGCTTCCTGTGCATTCAGTATCGAAAACCCTCTTTTTTCGAAGCTTTTCACTGCGATATCGAGGTATTCATCCGTGAACGGCATTTCCGGAACGTCATCGAAGAGCATCTCCACAAGCTCACGATCATTTTCCGCTCCGACCTGCTGAGTTATAAACATGCCGCCGCATTTCAGCACTCTGTATATCTCATCCGGATGCAGATCACCGTGACGGTCGATCACCATATCGAAGCTCGCATCGTCAAACGGCAGTCGTCCGTCCTTAATAGCAGCTCTGAAATCTATCCCGAGCGGTATAAGCTTATCCTCGCACAGCCTGACGTTCGGTGGGTATGCCTCCGTTGCCGCTGTCATGTCATGCGGATGACCGAGCGACAGCAGAAATTCGCCTCCGCCCGTATCGATATCGAGCAGTCGCATATCACGCTTCAGGTATCGTAAAATTTCCTCTTTGTAGTCCCACGGGAGATCACCGTCCGATTTGTACCTGCCCTCGATATGTGAAAAATCCCAGCCCTTTATATGAGCTATCCGCTCCTCCTCGAGCCACTTTTCTATCAGCTTCTCCCTTTTCACGCTCTCGTTTCCCTTCGTATTTTTTATAATGATACACCCTGTGAAGAAAATTGTCAAATATTATCTCTTTTTCAATAAAATATGCAAAAAAACGTGAAAAATACATATTTACAACGCACTGCAATTACTGTATAATGTGATTCGGACAGTTCGAGACCATCCTGTCGTTAAACAAAACTATGGGCAATAAAGGTATACGATGGTACAGCTGCGCCCCAAGGGCGCATTTTTTATTATTTTGACCTGCATACAAGTATTCGTCCCATAGCAATGACGGTAGACTTTACTGACCGAAAGCTTTATATGGGGAAGTGCAGACAAAATGAATGAATTACTTTTAATAGGATCGGTGATCTTAATATACGGTGCGGTGCTCGCAGCTTACCGCATATTCGGCAAGCTCGGTCTATATACAATGACTGTGCTTGCGACGGTGCTGGCAAATATAGAGGTGCTCATGCTGATAGACGGCTTCGGTATGGAGCAGACACTCGGCAACGTCATGTTCGCTTCGACGTATCTCATAACAGATATCCTGAGCGAAAACGAAAGCAAGGAGAGTGCATCGAGGGCTGTTTGGCTGGGCGTATTCGCATCGGTGATAATGCTTTTGTTTACGCAGTACTGGCTGCTGTACACTCCTGCCGAGAGCGACTGGGCAAGCGAGTATATCAGACCTATCTTCTCAACGACTCCGAGGATGCTTCTTGCTAGCCTCATAGGCTACATCGTATCTCAGCGCTTTGATGTATGGATGTATCACCGCTGGTGGAATTATACTACGAAGAAAACAGGCGACAGTGTACGCTTCCTGTGGCTCAGAAACAACGCATCCACGCTCATATCACAGGCGATAAACACCGTTATATTTACCTTCATAGCATTTGCAGGCTGGTATGATACGGCTACTCTTATAACCATCATGGCATCAAGCTACATTATATATATTTTCACAAGTCTTCTTGACACGCCTGCGCTCTATGCTGCACGTATAATGAAAAGAAAGGGACTGTGCGGTATAGAGCGGAATGCTTCGGGGGAAAATTTTTAAAAATATTTTTTCAAAAAATGCAACCTTTATCGAAAAACGCTGTGTATATAGGTAGGACGCAGTAATACGAGGTGACTGTATGAATGACGAACAAATCATCGAATTGTACTTTGAGCGTAACGAGGCCGCTATTACGGAGTCGAGTATGAAATACGGTGCATACTGTATGAAGATCGCCATGAATATTTTGCATGATGAGCTTGACAGTGAGGAATGCATCGGTGACACATGGCTCGGTGCGTGGCGTTCGATACCGCCCAAAAGACCGTCAAACCTTGCAACGTACCTCGGGAAGATCACAAGAAATCTTTCGATCAACCGTTACAAGATGAAATACGCCGACAAGCGAATGATAAACGAGTTTACGGTTTCTCTTGATGAGCTGAGCGACTGCGTTTCCGGAGGTGACGCCGTGGAAAACGATGAACAGGTAAGATTTATAGGAGAGAGCATAAGCAGGTTTCTGCGTACACAGAAGCCGCTTGACCGAAGAGCCTTTATATGCAGATATTATTACTGCGACTCCATCTCGGATATCGCAGAGAGGTTCGAGGTGAGTGAAAGCCGTGTGAAATCGCTACTGTTCAGAATGCGGCAGAAGCTTAAAATTCACTTGGGAAAGGACGGTATAATCGTATGAGCTTTGAAAATGGTGGTACGATATGAAAAACGAATTGCTTATGCGAGCTATCGGTGAGCTTAACGATGAGCTTATCGAGGAAGCACATCTGCCACTTGAGCGAAGAAAGCCTGTGCTTACCGTCATTGCACGCTACGGTGCTATAGCGGCATGCTTTATCGCAGTGCTTACCGCTGTACTAATGCCGCACAGCAGTCACGGCTTTACGGTAAGCGTGAACGGTACGAGCGTAGCCGAAGCTCCGATAGAGCTATCGCTCATCTCTCCTATGAGACAGCGTGCGTCTATCGGTACGGAGATACCGCTGACCATAGCGAACGACGGTGAAGCTGTCACTCTGACTGTCGGTGACGGCGGAGCGATACTTCTCGAGGACGGGAGTGAATATACAGAGCTTACCGTCTCAGAGGACACACAGCTCATATGGCTCGTAGACGTTTCAAGGCAGAGCACCTTTGAGCTGACCATGAACAGCAGCAGCACGTCAGTTATATTGACTGCATCGGTCAGCTATGACAACAACACTATCGCTGTAGCTGCACAGCGTAAATAACAAATATTTTTTACTGAAAGGACTAACAAAAATGAAAAAGTTTATCTCTATTCTTCTCGCAGTTATCATGACATTCTCAATGCTTGCGCTTGCAGGCTGTAGCACGACCACTCCCGACAGCTCCGACGACTCATCCTCCGACTCCGCAGCTCCCTCTATCGAATCGGCAGTTGCTTTCTACACAGATGTATGGGCTAAGATCGCCGAGGCCGACAAGTTCCCGTGTGTCGGCGGTGATGCAGACCACAGTACAGAGGCTCCGGCTCAGTTTATGCTGACGGCAGAAAATGCAGATAGCTTTAAGTATCTGCTCCACGTTACAGACGAGCTCTACGACATGCTCGACGATGACGCTGCTACGCTCCAGCACATGATGAATACAAATACCTTCAGCTCTGCCATCGTAAAGCTTAAGGACTCCTCCAAAGCATCCGAATTTGCAGCTGCATACAAGGAGGCTATCCAGTCTCAGCAGTGGATGTGCGGCTTCCCCGATAAGGTGATCGTTATTTCCGTAGGCGACTATATCGTAATGGCTTACGGTCTTGAGCAGAACATCGACAATCTCGCAGCTGCATGCTCCGAGGTCGAGGCACAGTCCTCCGTTCTCGTTGATGCTCCCGCTATGGTCGAGTAATAACGTCGTTTGAAACACAAGGGGGCAGCATTGCCCCCTATAATCATACTTTACAGACTCTTGTACAAAAGGAGATGATGTCATTATGCTGTTTTCGGGGATCCCATTCCTGTTCTATTTCCTGCCGTGCGTACTTATTTTATATTTGATCGCCCCGAGTAAATTAAAAAATACTGTTTTACTTTTTTCGAGCCTGTTTTTCTACGGTTGGGGTGAGCCGAGATACCTCATATGGATGCTCCTTGCGATAATAATCGGCTACGTATTCGGACTCCTTATAGAGCATTTCGGCAGCAGGACGAAAATATCAAGGCTTTTACCTGTGCTTTCCGTTTCCGGCAGTCTTGCTATGCTCGGATATTTCAAATATGCAGACTTTTTTATCTCCAATTTCAATTCCTTGACAGGACTTTCTATCCCTCTGCTGCGTGTGACACTTCCCATAGGCATCAGCTTCTATACCTTCCAGATACTGAGCTACACTGTTGACGTCTACCGTGGAGACACAGCCGCACAGAAGAATCCCATCGATCTTGCAGCATATATCGCACTCTTTCCTCAGCTCATCGCAGGCCCTATCGTGCGCTACTCCGACATTGCATCTCAGCTCAAGTGCCGTACTCACTCCTTTGACACTGCCGCACTCGGCATACGCCGCTTTGCTGTCGGACTCGGTAAAAAGATATTGATCGCCAATCTGCTCGGCGAGCTTTGTACAATATTTCGCAGCTCCGACGAAAAGTCAGTCTGCTTTTTCTGGCTCTACGCCGTAGCATACTCACTCCACATCTACTTCGACTTCTCCGGCTACAGTGATATGGCAATAGGACTCGGCAAGCTGTTCGGCTTCAGCTTCCTCGAAAACTTCAACTACCCCTTTATCTCCGCAAGCATCACCGAGTTCTGGCGTCGTTGGCATATATCGCTCGGCTCATGGTTCAGAGACTACGTTTATATCCCACTCGGAGGCAATCGTGTCGGCGTGCTGCGCCATCTGTTCAACATCTTCGTTGTCTGGATGCTCACCGGCTTCTGGCACGGAGCTTCATGGAGCTTCATCATATGGGGACTCTATTTTGCGGTGCTGCTCATCATAGAAAAGCTGTGGCTTCTCAAGCACCTGAAAAAGAGTCATATATTAAAGTACGTATATGTCACCGTATTCATCCTGATAAGCTTCGTTATCTTCGATTCGGTGAGCATGGGACAATCATTTTCCTATGTTAAAGCCATGTTCGGTCTTGGCGGATATCCCGTACTGTCGGAGGAGCTTCTGTACTACCTGCGAAGCTACGCCGTGCTTCTCGTAATCGCACTGCTCGGTGCTACTCCGCTGCCGAAAAAAATATGGGAGCGCATAAGCTCAACACGTATCGGTGCAAACATAATGATCTTTGCCGAGCCTGTGATGATAATTGCACTTCTCACCGTCTGCATCGCATACCTTGTTGACGGCTCGTATAATCCGTTCCTCTATTTCAGGTTCTGACAGCTTCCGCTCATTTTATAAATTCCGAAGAAAGGGATAAATATGAAAAACTACAAAAGTATGCTCTGCGTTTTTATCATAGCTACATTTTTCTCCTGCTTGACGCTCGCTGCGTGGCTCCTGCATCCCAAGGAATTTTCGGACAGTGAGCGGCGCAAGCTTGCACAGCCTCCCGAGCTTTCCGCAGCTTCGATATCCGACGGCAGCTTCATGACGGATTTCGAGAGCTACACGCAGGATCAGTTCCCTATGCGTAACATTTTCCGCACGATCAAAGCATTTTTTAACTATAACGTACTCAATATGCTCGACAATAACGACATATATATAAGCGACGGCTACGCCGCAAAGCTCGAATACCCTCTCGACGAGTCCTCGCTTGAGTATGCCGCCGACAGATTTGAATATATTTACGACACATATCTTAAGGATAAAAGCTCCAACATATATCTGTCCGTCATCCCCGACAAGAGCTACTTTCTTGCTGAGCCGAACGGATATCTCAGCATGGACTACGAAAAGCTATGCAGTATCATGCAGGAGAAGATGAGCTATGCCGAGTATATCGACATATTCGATACTCTCGACATCTCCGACTACTACAAGACCGACACGCACTGGCGTCAGGAAAAGCTTCTCGACACCGCAGCCGAGCTTGCCGCCGGGATGGGTGCTTCTCTCTCGGACGAATATACCGAAAACACTCTCGAGCAGCCGTTCTACGGCGTTTACTACGGTCAGGCGGCTCTGCCGATGCCGGGCGAGAGTCTGAGCTACCTCACAAGCGATACTCTCGACGGCTGCATCGTTACTAACCACGAGAACGGTACAGTCGGTGGGATATACGATATGGCTAAGGCAGCAGGCAAGGATCCGTATGAGCTGTTCCTTTCAGGCTCAGTCTCACTCATCACGATAGAAAATCCCAATGCAGCAGCTGAGCGTGAGCTTATAATATTCAGAGACTCCTTCGGCAGCAGCATCGCTCCGCTTCTCGCCGAATGCTACTCGAAGATCACGCTTGTTGACATAAGATACCTCCGAACCGATCATCTCGACAGGTTCATAGACTTCGAAAATAAGGACGTGCTCTTCCTCTACAGTACTCTTATCCTCAACAGCAGCTCCACTCTGACATAATTCGCCGTTAAATGCGGAAACAGGCTCATTACAGTCTGTCTCCGCATTTTTTATACCTGTTTTCTTCTCATTTAAAAAATAATCGACAATTTACGCCATCAAAATCGTCTATATTTCTATTCCCATGTCAATTGAAAATGTTGGAAAATGAGTGTATAATCTTTTAGTGTCTCTGTTCAAAAAAAATTTACATAGGAGGGTAGGGCAGTATGACTGCCGCTGCTTATGAACGTTTTTAAACCTAAATTTTTCACATGTATCCGCGAATACTCGCCAAAGCAGCTGACAAGCGACGTAGTTGCCGGTATCATCGTGGCTATCATCGCACTTCCGCTCTCCATAGCATTGGCTATCGCATCAGGCGTATCTCCAGAAAAGGGAATATACACCGCTATCGTCGCAGGCTTCGTTATCGCATTCCTCGGCGGCAGCAGAGTAAATATATCAGGCCCGACTGCCGCATTTGCTACTATCGTGGCAGGTATCGTAGCTCAGTTCGGTATTGACGGACTCGTTGTCGCTACGATCATGGCAGGTCTGCTGCTCGTTATCATGGGCATATGCCGCTTCGGCTCGCTCATTAAATATATCCCTCACACCATCACCACAGGCTTTACCGCAGGTATCGCCGTTACTATCGTTATCGGTCAGGTAAAGGACTTCTTAGGACTCGTATACCCGGAGGGCACGAGCAACATCGAGACGATGGACAAGCTCTCGGCTATAGTAAATAACATATCCACCGTGAATTGGCAGGCTGTGCTTGTCGGTGCTATCGGTCTTGCGATACTCATCGTATGGCCTAAGATATCAAAGAAGATCCCCGGCTCACTCATTGCTGTCGTAGTTGGAGTCATTATAGTAAAGGTACTCCGCATGGAGGTCAATACGATAGGTGATCTGTATACGATCTCACGCTCACTTCCGTCATTCTCATTCCCGTCGTTCGACCTTGCAACAGTGTCCGAGCTTCTGCCGAGTGCATTCACTATAGCTATACTTGCCGGCATTGAATCGCTCCTATCCTGTGTCGTATCCGACGGAATGATAAACGACCGCCACAACTCCAACACGGAGCTTATCGCCCAGGGCATCGGTAATATCTGCTCCGGTCTTTTCGGAGGCATTCCGGCTACAGGCGCTATCGCGCGTACTGCGGCAAACGTCAAAAACGGAGGTCGTACTCCTGTCGCAGGTATGGTACATGCCGCCGTGCTGCTTCTCGTTCTCGTTGTGCTCATGCCGTATGCCGCATGGATACCAATGCCTATCATCGCAGCTATACTCTTTGTCGTTGCGTATAACATGAGTGAGTGGCGTCAGTTCGTAAGCATCTGTAAGACAGCTCCCGTCAGCGATATTCTCGTGCTTGTGCTCACGTTCGTTCTCACCGTAGTATTCGATCTCGTTGTAGCTATCGCAGTCGGTATGATACTCACAGCAGTGCTCTTTTTAAAGCGTATGTCGGACGTCGCACACGTCAGAGCATGGACAAATGATGATGCCGACGGTGACAGACTCAAGAAGGTGCCTGAGAATACAGACGTATTCGATATCAACGGCCCTATGTTCTTCGCCGCATCAGATAAATTCGCCGCTATCCCCATCCGTGACGGAGTTAAAACGATCATACTCAGGATGCACAACGTGCCCTCACTCGATATCTCGGCACTCCGCTCACTGACAGCTGTACATAAGGCATGTAAGGATAAGCATGTTCGACTTATCCTCGCCCATGTAAACGATCATCCGATGTCTGTCATGAAAAAATCGGGCTTCTACGATGCTGTCGGAGTGTCAAACTTCGCCGACAATATCGACATCGCACTCTCCATGGCTGAGGAGCTCGAATCGGTCGAGGCAAAATAGTTTTTTATAGCCCACCCTGTAAGGGTGGGCTGGCTCACTCCTGTAAGGGTGGGCTGGCTCACTCCCGTTAGGGTAT
>CAYWVF010000035.1:0-2466 GCA_964461815.1 uncultured Oscillospiraceae bacterium | reverse complement strand
AGGGTGGGCTGGCTCACTCCTGTAAGGGTGGGCTGGCTCACTCCCGTTAGGGTATAGCTGACCATCTCAGTGAGCTTAACCCACCGGGTCCGATATTTACTTCGCATATTTTCGACATTCTTCTTGACATTCTCAGGAAAATATTGTATAATCTTATAAGATTTCCCCATTCCGATCCGCTCGGGTAGGGGATTTTTTATTGACAAACAAAGGAGAAAAACATGGAAAAGAAAAGTAACTTTGCCGCACTGCTGCCCATAGGTGTATTTCTTGTGCTGTTCGTGGGTGCAGGCATAATCTTCAACGACTTCTACGCAATGCCTGCTATCGTAGCATTCCTTATCGCACTCTTTATCGCATTCATCCAGAACAAAGCTCTCAGCTTCGATCAGAAGATAAAGCTCGTAGCAGAGGGACTTGGCGATGAAAATATCATCACGATGTGTCTCATCTTCCTCGTGGCAGGTGCATTCTCCGGTATCGTAGACGCCTCCGGCGGTGTTGACAGCACCGTGGCACTTGCTCTGACGATACTTCCCGGCTCATTTGCCATCGTCGGGCTCTTCCTCATAGGCTGCTTTATCTCCACTGCAATGGGTACGTCCGTCGGCACTATCGTAGCTCTTACTCCTATCGCCGTAGGCATCAGTGAGAAAACAGGCTACGCTATGGCACTGTGCGTGGCAGCGGTAGTATCCGGCGCTATGTTCGGTGACAATCTGTCTATGATCTCCGATACGACGATCGCTGCAGTACGCACGCAGGGCTGTAAGATGAAGGACAAGTTTAAGATGAACTTCTTCATCGTGCTTCCTGCCGCTATAGTCACAGCCGTGATCTTCTACATTCTTACGATCAACAGCTCGTACACACCCGACCCTGATCTTACATACAATATCCTCCAGGTCGTTCCTTATCTTATAGTACTCGTAGGTGCGCTCATAGGCTGGAACATCTTCCTTGTGCTCGTGCTCGGTATCGTGTCCTCGGGCATCATCGGAGTTGCTACAGGTGCTCTTGCTGCGGCTGATATATTCAGCTCCATCGGCAGCGGCATAACAAGCATGTACGACATCACCTGCATCTCTATCGTAGTCGCATGTATCGGCTCACTTATAAAGGCCAACGGAGGCATACAGGCTGTGCTCGACTTTATCAGAGGTCGTGTGAAATCGAAAAAGGGTGCTCAGCTCGGTATCTCCGCACTCGTAGCCGGAGTCGATGTGGCTACCGCCAACAACACCATAGCTATCATCATGACAGGCTCTATCGCAAAGGAGATAAGCGAGGAATACGACATCGATCCCAGACGTACAGCATCGCTTCTCGACATATTCGCATCGGTAGTTCAGGGACTCCTGCCCTACGGTGCTCAGCTTCTCTACGCTGCCGCAGGTGCAGGGCTTACCGCAATGGAGATAATCCCGTATAATTTCTACCCCATGCTCATGGCAGTAAGCTCCGTCGCATTTATTCTGTTCTTTAACGATAAAGCTAAAAAAAGAGCTTAACATACGAAAAGCCGTCCTGTACACGGGACGGCTTTTTTGCATCTGTTATGAAAAATGCGAAGCGGAAAAATCCGCTTCGCAATAAAGTTTGACTTTTCAGTCCTTTCGGACTGTCTTCTATTATTTGGAATATTAATACATGCCCATTCCGCCGCCCATATCGGGTGCCGGAGCTGCCGGAGCTGCAGGCTCCTTCTTGTCTGCTACGAGGCTCTCTGTTGTGAGGATCATGGATGCAACAGATGCTGCCTTTTCAATAGCACTGCGGTTAACCTTTGTCGGGTCAACGATACCTGCTTTGATCATATCTGTATATGTCTCGTTGTAAGCATCATAGCCGTAGCCTGTCTTGCGGCTGTTCTTGATCTTCTCGAGAACTACGCTGCCGTCGATACCTGCGTTAGCTGCGATCTGCTTAACCGGCTCTTCAAGTGCCTTCATAACAGCACGAACACCTGTCTTCTCGTCGCCGTCTACCTTGGAAACGAGCTTCTCAACCTCGGAGATAGCGTTAACATATGCAACGCCGCCGCCTGCTACGATACCCTCTTCAACTGCAGCTTTGGTAGCAGCCAGTGCGTCTTCGATGCGCAGTTTCTTCTCTTTCATCTCGATCTCGGTAGCTGCACCGACACGGATAACGGCAACGCCGCCTGCTAATTTAGCAAGACGCTCCTGCAGTTTCTCACGGTCGAAATCGGAAGTGGTGGTCTCGATCTGAGCGTGGATCTGACCGACGCGGGCTTTGATCATATCTTTATCGCCTGCACCGTCAACGATGGTGGTGTTCTCTTTGGAAACTTTGACCTGTTTTGCACGGCCGAGCATCTGAATGGTGGTTTCTTTTAAGTCATAGCCGAGTTCTTCGCTTACGACAGTACCGCCGGTCAGGATCGCGATATCCTGCAGCATTTCTTTTCTTCTGTCGCCGAAGCCCGGTGCTTTAACAGCAACA
>CAYWVF010000034.1:0-14044 GCA_964461815.1 uncultured Oscillospiraceae bacterium | reverse complement strand
ACACGCGACCTGCTGATTACGAATCAGCTGCTCTACCGACTGAGCTATTCCAGCGAACATATTCAATTTCGAATACCAATATATTATAGCATGAGCAAATATAAATGTCAAGAAAAATTTACAGCGTGTAATTCAATTAAATACAGAAATCCTGCTGCATTGATAGGATCAATACAGCAGGATGTTATTACTTTGTCAAACCTCGTCGGTACCCCAACCATGCCATGTTTTATACAGCTCACGCCACACATCTGTATGCGCTTCACAATCAAGGTAGTGGGGGAATATTTCAGCAGGCACATTTCCGCCGTTTGCAAATGCTACGGCAATTCCTTTTCTATAGCCTTCCTCAACGGATTTACAGAACTTGTTCCACTCTGCAAGCCATTTATCTTCGTCAAGAAGTATCTCACCACGCTCCATGATAGCGTTCATGATCGTCTGCTTTTCACTGCCCTGTGCGAGTGTAACACCATCATTATTAACTATAAGAGGATATACCTTGAATCCAAGCTTATCACTTACTTCAAGCTCTACCAGTGTACCGCTTTGCCAATGCGGATGCTCCGGATGTGCAATGAATTGGAAATTGCCCTGACCGTACATTATGTGTGTACCGTTATATTCTTCGTATACACCGATGCAATGACTGTGCTGACAAAGAATAACGTCTGCACCTGCTCTTGCCATAGCCTGACATGCTCTGCGAAGTCTGGGTGACGGATATTCACACTGTTCTTTACCGCCGTGGTACATAACGATAACAAAATCAGCATTTTCTTTAGCTTTTGATATATCTTCCATAGCTTCAAACGGATCAAAGCCCCATACACCGGCTTTGTTTCTCAGCGCATAGCTGTATTCGTGCTCTGCTACGCAGACAAGTGCAAATTTTTTGCCCTCGGCTTCAAAATAGTAAGGCTTTCTTGCATCCTGCTCATTTTCACCGATACCTGTATATGCGATGCCTTCTTCGTCCAGCGCTTTCAATGTATCTTTGAATCCGGGCATTCCATAGTCAAATACGTGATTGTTAGAAAGTCCGCAGATATCTACGCCGAGCTTTTTAAGTGTTTTCGCTACGATCGGTTTAGCTCTCAGATTTGGACCGCATTTTCTGATAGGTGTATCGGACTCTGTCAAAGCACATTCAAGATTGATGATTGTTTTTGATGCTCTTTCGAAAAGTGCAGTTGCGGTTCCAAAAAGACCTTCGATATCGCCGTTTTCAAACTTTTCCATAGTGATATCTGTAGGGCAAATATCACCGCCGATAATAATACTCATTGTTTTCTCCTCCAATATATTATTTACGTAAGTTTAAAGCAAATAGTTATAATATGCAGTGTCAGAAATAACGGCACACAGATCGTAAATTTAAGATGCCTTGTTTTGTGCCTGAAGGTAAACATTCCGAGAAGCTCTCCGAATGCTCCGCCGATAAATGCTATCATAAGAAGTATCGCCTCCGGGATCCTCGGCTTTCTGAATTTTGCACATGACTTGTCAAGCAGCATCATTGTAAATGCAATAATGTTTACGATCAGAAGATATGTAGCGACAGTGCTTTTTAATATATTATCCATTAGAATCGTACTCTGAGAACGGCTTTTTTAGGTTCGAGTCTTGTGAGCTTATAGCAATTAAAGTTCTCACGTGCATAGAACAGTGAAAGCTCTGCACCGTCTTCACATGTTGGTACACAGTCCTTTGTAAAGTTAAGACAGACCTCGGGATACAATCCGACAGCGCCTTGCTTATCTACCTCTGTAAAGTCAAGAGTTATGCAGTCAGGTGTGACCGTTGTTTTTGTATAACGTTTATAAAGAGCCTGTGAAGAAGCCATACCGTTTTCACCGGCAAAAAGGATCTCAAAATCATCCTTATATTGCTCGAAGTACTTGCCCCATTTATCGATTACCTCCATATTTCTGTCGGGATCGGCGTGAAGTATATTAGGCCAGTGCATACCGTAGTAGCTTCTCTTGATCTTACCCGGTATGGGAGCGTTGATCGTTTCCCATTTTGTAAAATCATTCGTCCTATTTACTGTTATAATACCGTTTTCAACAGCAGCTATTTCCGGAACGGTATCATCTCGTATCAGCATGGAAGAATATGGTGTTGAAATGTATTTAATACCATAATCCTTTAATATATATGATAATTCGTTTTCTCCGCGAGAAAAAACATAGGCAAAGTTCGGCGGAACGAAGCTTCTTATGTCAGTCGGAAGACCGTTTTGCTCCAGAAGTGCGAAAAAAGCCTCAATATGACGTTTTACAGCATCCACTTCCAGCATTTTGTGTGGCTTTCCGTTTTTCCTTGAGTAAAATTCAGGCATCATTCCGGAATGCTTATCTGTCCAGTATTCATGCAAACACCCGTGTAATGCAATTTCAAAGTAATCACGGTTGTTTTTTATTATATCGGCAAATTCGTCGATGTTTTTATCTATCCTGGATGCATTGTCCCACTCATCAAAAAATTCGGTAGCGTAGGGAACGTCTCTTAAAAGATTAGTTCTATCCCATTCGCCTATTACAAAGGCACATTTTATACGCATACCAAGTCTTTTGCCGAGCTCGACTATTGCAAGGTAATCATTTGCCGTATGATTTCTGTGCTCAACACCTGAACGTGACGGTCCACCTTTATAGCGAGTATCCTTTCCGCATCTCCAGCCTACATCGTCTATTACGATTTGAAAACTGTTTGGTAGACATACTTTCTTCATAGCTAGACCTCCGCAAGGTAATGATAATTTACCACACATATTTTATCATAACGTATATGCAAAGTCAACCAAAACAGGACATAATTTGACCTGAACTATGTTTGTTTTTTCTATGTATCAAATGTTTTCTTTTTCGGTCAAATATATTATAATAAATATATATCTTACATTAGGAAGGTTGTTTTAATATGTACGCTGATCTACACATGCATTCTACTTTTTCGTTTGACGGCAAGGGAAGCATAGATGAAATGTGCATGGCCGCTATCGAGCGCGGCATTGGAAGCGTAGCATTTACAGAGCACTATGATATTCTACCTAAAGACGTCAAGGCTGTTGGGGATGATGACAGGGTATACTATGAGCAGCGTGCAAATGATGCTCGTAAAGCCGTGTTATCGGCACGTGAAAAATATGGAAATAAGCTGAATGTTATATATGCTATTGAGCTGGGGCAGTCTCACCATGATATCGATGCTGCAAGGCGTTTTATCGCAGAACATGACTTCGATTTTGTTTTAGGCTCGATTCATCAGACGGCAACCACAAATTATGCGGATTATTATTATCTGGATTACTCAAAGCAGAATCTCGATGAGCTTTTTGATTCGTATTATAAAGAAAATGTAGAGCTTGTTAGATCCGGAATGCTTGATTCTCTTGCACATCTCGACTACCCGGTTCGTGTTATGGAAGGCTTCATTCCTGCTCCGGCATGTCTCTCGAAGTACCGTGATGCAGTAGCCGAGGTGCTGCGTGAAGTCGTATCGCATAATATCGCGCTTGAGCTGAATACAAACGGAAGGTCAAGATGGTTTGATCGAATCAGTCCCGAGCCATGGGTACTTAAGCTTTATAAGGATCTAGGCGGTTCGATGGTGACAACAGGAAGTGACTCACACAGTGCAAAGCTTGTAGGACTTTGCATTCCGGAGGCTGCCGAGCTGGCTAAAACCTACGGATTGAAAGTCATAACACGATTTTCCGACAGGAAACCTGTTTTGGATTGATATTACTGAAAGCGGAGGTAAATATGAATAAATACTCTATAAATGCCAATGCCAAAATAAATATTTCACTTGACGTTGTTAACAAGCGCCCGGATGGATATCATAACCTTTGCATGGTAATGCAAAGTGTCTCTTTATATGACAGGCTCACTATAGAAACAGGTGTCGGAAGCGGTATTGAAATGACATCGAATTTAAAATATCTTCCCACAGACAGGCGAAATCTTGTTGTCTCGGCAGCAGAGCTGTTCTACAGTGTAAGCGGTATTAAGTGCGACGGACTCAGGATCGAGCTTGAGAAAAAAATCCCTGTAACGGCCGGACTTGCCGGGGGAAGCACAGATGCTGCCGCTACACTGAGACTTTTAAATAAGGCATATAATACAGGCTACAGCTCAGAGCAGCTTCGCGCAATGGCAGTAACGCTTGGCTCTGACATCCCATATTGTATTATAGGCGGAACTGCGCTTGCAGAGGGGATAGGTGATAAGCTTACGCCTCTGCCGCTGATACCGCATTGCTATATAGTAATATGTAAGCCTGCATTTTCAGTCTCAACACCTTATGTGTTTTCAAAGATAAATGCATCAAAGATCGTCCTGCGCCCAGATACTAAGGGTATACTTGAATGCATTTCATCATCGGATCTGTCGGGAATATCCAGAAGATTATATAATGTTCTGGAAGAGGTGACAGGCTCAGAGCATACAGTGATAGGTGAAATAAAGAGTACGATGCTAGGCTCAGGCGCACTCGGATCGGTAATGAGTGGAAGCGGTCCAACAGTATTTGGAATATTCGAAAGCTCTGTATCTGCAAAAAAAGCGTATGATGCTCTTCATCCGCAATTTTCAGATACTTTCATCGCCGAACCCAGACCGTTTTGCTCTGATAGTGAAATAGAATCGATATAAAAAAGTGGTAACCGTGTATTTACGGTTACCACTTTTTTTATTTGTCTAAAAGACTTAATATATCTTCCTTCGGCTGTACTCCGAGAGCAGATGCTGTGACCTTGCCGTTTTTAATGACAATAAGAGTCGGTATGCTCATGACTCCAAAACGTATTGCAAGCTCAGGCTCTTCATCAACGTTTATCTTTGCGACCTTTACCTTTCCGTCAAGCTCAGCCCCAAGCTCCTCGACCGTAGGTGCAAGCATTCTGCACGGTCCGCACCATGCTGCCCAAAAATCTATCAATACAGGGATATCGGATCCTTCAACTTCAGAAGCGAAGGTGTCTTTTGTTATTTTTAATACTGCCATATTTTTTCTCCTTTTCTTTTTATATTTTTAAACCTTAAGTCAGTTTATATACTATCATAATTCCAAAAAGTTGGTCTCTCTGATTTCTTGAGAGCTGTCGAATGGAATATAGAATGTTTTTATCTCATGTGAACTGAATACTGTGTTGATACAGCGACTGATATATGGGAGAGATATCGTAACATCTGCGCTTTCGCCGTTGATCTCATAGCATCTCAATATATAGGCAAGTCCGTCCTCCGAAAGCTTTAGCACCTCTGCAATAACACTTTCGGATGAAATGTTTATAAGCGACATCTCGCATGGAAGTGTACCACTGTGAAATGTACCGACTATGCGAGACAGGGGATAGTTTACTTCGTATGCATTTCGAATAACGCTGGCTTTTTTAAGATCGCCAGAATGCGGTAGTATCGAGTATTTAAACCTTGTAAGTCCGATATCAGTGAAGTTGCAGTATTCATCACGGTACTCCTGGCCAAAATGATCTGCATATATCGCATTGTTAATGGCTGTCAAGCTGAATGATGAGCCGCTTGCGCTGTAGCTGTATTTTGAATCGTTAATAAATCCAATTCCGTAGCTACCGTCAGATAAATCTGCCCATTTGTGGAAATGCTCCTCTTCACCGTTTGCCTCACGTGAGACAGCTCCATACGGAATATCGCATACAACGGTAGGATCGTCAAGATCGGTATTGAAGGTCAGCTTCAATGCACAGAGCTTTTCCTGCCAGTCTACGGAAGTCTCTATATCTAATCTGTTTTTGTCTGTGTACAGTATAAAATCCTGAGTAAGGGTAGATTTCATGTAGTTGGATACCGCTCGTATAACAGATCGAGCAGGCCCGGACTCAAGAATAGTGACCGTCGCATTGCCAAAGGAGCCGAGCTTTTTATCAAATTTTGCGATATCGTGTGCCCATGTGTCACAATGTGCCATATCGATAACGTCGGCTGAACAGCCTATGGACGAGAATACTTGCTTTGAATTTGTTTTGTCGAATATTGATGCGATACAGCCGGAGCTTTGATCTATTTCAACTCGGAGATATTTATTTTCGATAAAATTATTACCGCTCAAAAGATATCCTGTGACCGCTTCATGTTCTTCTGTACCGTATAATCTGTAAACACGATATCCTAATGCCGGGACATCTGCGATAAACATTGTTTGATATTTTTCACTTCTGTTGGTGCGCTCATCACGTATTGCTTGATATGCTACACTGTTGCCATCATTGTCCGTAACAGATTTTACGAGAATACCGCATTTTACAGGGGCTGATACATTCCAGGAAAGCGGATTATAGACGATAACAGGAGTGCCTAATTGCTCGGTTTCCCATAGCTGCCAGTCACGATCCTTATTTGCAACCAGATCGAGCCCATTTGATGTGTCGATACTCCAGGCAATTTTTTGGAGCGCACGATTTGATAATTTTGCAGCTGTTGACAGTGCTTCGTCATAAAGCTCCAGGGCGTCATTGACCGCACTTTCGATGCAGCATCCACCTGCAATATCGTGAAATTGATTGAAAAGTACGTTTTTCCACGCATGTATCAGCTCGTTTGCAGAGTATTTATCGCCAAACAGCATGTGAGAAGCAACACTGAATTTCTCAGCAGACATTAACTCTGTCTCGCTCCTGCGGAGCTTGGTTTTGAGAGCTGATACAACACTGTAGCAGCCTCTTGCATGGTGCTGCAATTCACCCTTTACTGTCGGCAGATCGATATCACTTACAGCATCAAAATATTCATTCGGAGTACTGTAGCGTAACGTCCCACGGTGTGAATCGATCGCCGTTTCAACCTGCTTTAGCAGGCGTATCGTAGGGCCTCCTCCATGGTTACCAACGCCGTAGAAAAGCATTAGATCATTACCCTCACGCTCGGCAGTTTCAATCAGTCTATCTAAAACGCCGTCCGTATTTCTTACACCGTAGCTGTCCGAGATACGCATCGTTCGGACAACGCTGCCGTCTATTCCCTGCCAATTAAATAGAGAATTGGGAATATCCTTTTCATGCTTCATAGGACGCATAAAAGCATAGCTGTCTATACCGCAAAGCTTCAAAAGCTGAGGAAGATTAGCGCAGTGACCGAAGCTGTCAACGTTATAGCCTACCTTTGCGATCAAGCCGAAATTGTCAAGAAAGAATCTTTGACTGTAAAGACCGTGACGTGCAAAGCTTTCGCCACTCGGTGCATTGCAATCGGGCTGTATATATTGTCCGCCGACGATACACCATCGACCCTCGGCAACACGTGCTTTGATCTCGTCAAACATAGCAGGATCTATATCCTTTACCCACTCGTAATAAGCGGCACATGCACTTGTAAATTTATACTCGGGAAACTCTTTCATACGATCAAGTGCGGATCTGAAGGTTGCAAGTACCTCGGAATAGCCATCCTGCCATCTCCACAGCCAGACAGGATCCAAATGTGCATTTCCTATAAGATGTATATTAGACATTAGAAAACCTCCGAATTTATAATGAGAGCATCTGTTTTTTAAATTGAATGGGCGTTGTACCTACCTTTTTCTTGAATAAACGGTTAAAATAGTTTATATCATCGATACCTATATGAGTTGCGATCTCATCGATAGAGTATAAATTGTATAAAAGCATGTCCTTTGCCCTGTCTATGCGTACCTTAGTGAGATACTCAATAGGCGAAAAACCGTAAAGCTCTGTAAAGAGACGCCTAAAATGGGTTACAGACAGGTCACACATTGAAGCAAGCTCCTCATTTTTTATCTGTTTCATGTAAAAATTGTCAATATACTCCTTTGCAGGATGAATAAGACTTATATTCTTTGGATTTACATTAAAAAGAATGTTTTCAGTAAGAAAATCGTACAATATCTGATATAAAATGCATCTGCACAGAAGCATATATCCGGGATTCTTTTCTGTCCAAAATGTAATGAGCTTATTAAAGGATTGATCAAAGCTAAGCTTGTTTTGCGGATGCAGCACAGTAAGCTCAGTCGTATTGATGATGTTTTCAATGATCTTTTCCGTTGTTATGGATGATTTAATGTTAAAATTTACAGTTATATGGTGATAATTTTCGTTTATCGCATTTGACAGCCAGTACGCAGAACCTGCCGGAAGAAAAACGACATCGCCGGAGGTAACGTAAAAATTCTGATCATTTGAATGATAGAGGACTTTGCCGGAGGTCGCATACGTTAAGCCGTAATATTTACGTCCGTTTATGTATTGTTTAAACTCAAAGTGCGGCGTACCGGTGTACTGATGTACAAGAAGTATCTCGGATATTTCTATGTCAAAATCATTGAGTATAAATTTGTTCATGAAATTTAACGCCTTTCTATCACGATGCAATGAAGAATATTTGGACATAAAGTGCTCAGCACAATATACAGATACGGTGCACATTCTATATATAAATTGTAAAGGATAGATTTTGATTTGTCAATCAAAAAATATAAAATATAGAGAAAGATAGCTGTAAATAAATATACTAGAAATAAAACGTAGAAATTATTTTCATATTGCTGATGCTTTGTACGCATATTTGCACAAATATTGACCGTGACCATAAATTAAAAATTATAAAAGAATATGTGCAATTTTATAATGTAAAAAACAGCTGTTCTCCTACGATAAAAATAAACTTGTGCAAAATGGACATTTTGTGCGGTATTTGGACATATCGTTAGTTGCAAAAACATGAAAAATGTTTTATAATATGAATAACATTTTTTGTTGGAAGTTACAATTATATAATTACAAATAGTATACTTTTTTTGACATGCTTAAAAAAACCATAAAAAGCGAAAAAAGGCTTAGAAATATAGCTTTCGTATATTTCTAAGCCTGGTACAAAAAGTATAGCTTTTGTGACAAACAGGACAGTTGATTCTATCAATATATATTCTAAGAAAATGGAGTGAAGTTGAGTGAAAAAGCAAAATCAAGGAACGGCGGCAGCTACAGTTCGTAAATACAAGCCCGCTCATTTACGAACACCACTGGAGGAGAGCATCTTTAAATTTAAAGATAGCTGGCAATTGCTTTTACTTTTCCTGCCGTGCTTTATTTATTATGTAATGTTTGCTTACGCGCCTTTGTGGGGTATTTCCATTGCGTTTATGGATTATAAGCCTTTTAAAGGCATTGCAGGAAGTAACTGGGTCGGATTGCAGCATTTCCGGAGATTTTTTGCGGATCCGAATTCATGGAGGCTTATAAAAAATACATTCCTTCTCAGCTTCTATGATCTCATTTTTGCTTTCCCATTTACAATCATATTTGCACTTATCGTTAATGAAATAAAGCAAGAGAAGATCAAGAAATCATTCCAGACGATCACATATCTTCCGCACTTTATTTCCACAGTTGTTATCGTCGGTATGCTCAAAAACTTCCTCGATCCGTCAGATGGACTTATAATGAATCTGCTTGCAGCATTCGGATTCCCGAGGATTGATATGTTCTCGTATTCTCAGTATTTCAGAAGCTTATACGTGCTGTCCGGAATATGGCAGGGAACAGGCTGGGGAGCTATTATCTACTATGCTGCACTTTCAAATATTGATCAGGAGCTTTACGAGGCTGCCGGTATAGACGGTGCAAATAAGTTTAAGCAAACGATATACATAACTCTTCCGTCTATTGCACCGACAATAGTTACATTGCTTATCCTGCGTACAGGTAGTCTTCTGTCTGTCGGATTTGAAAAGGCATATCTTATGACGACCTCGGCAACGCTTTCGGTTGCAGACGTTATATCAACATACACATATAGACAGGGTCTTGCCGGAGGTCAGTTCAGCTATGCAACGGCTGTCGGTCTGTTCAATTCGGTGATCAATCTGCTGTTCCTTGTAATTTCAAACTATGCGTCCAGAAAATTATCTGACAGCAGTCTGTGGTAAAGGAGGAATAAATAATGGTAGGCGATAAGAAATTTACACCCTTTGCTTTCTTTAAGTATCTGTTTATCGTGCTTTTTGCATTTATAATCATTTATCCGTTGTTAAACGTTCTCGCAGTTTCTCTTTCGGATAAAATGGCGGTTTTACAGGGTAGAGTAACATTTTATCCCATCGGATTAGAGCTTAGTTCATACAAGCTGATCTGGAATCAATCCAATCTCGGTCCGGCGTATTTGAATACGATCAAGTATGTCGTTTTATATACGCTTCTGGCAATGTTTGTCACAACATGCGGTGCATATGCACTTAGTAAGGGCAAGAGACTTTGGGGATATAATTTCTTTATGGGCATGGTTCTTGTAACAATGTTCTTTGGTGGCGGTATGATACCGACATACCTCACAGTTAAGATATACGGTCTTATCAACACGACAGCTGTTATCGTAATTATGGGCTGCTGTAGTGCGTATAACCTCATCGTTATGAAATCCTTCTTCCAAAGCATGCCGAAGGATCTTGAGGATGCAGGCAAGATCGATGGACTTAATGATTTCGGTGTGCTCTGGTATATCATTCTTCCGCTTTCCACAGCTATCCTTACAACTATTGCACTTTTCTATGCCGTAGGTCAGTGGAATGCATACATGACTCCGTTTATTTATTTGAGCGAACCCTCGAAATATCCTGTTCAGATCATACTCAGAGAAATGCTTCTCGCAGGATCTTCAATGAGTAACGATACAAATGGCGCCAACATGGACTCGATGATCGTAGGTCAGTCACTTATCAATGCAACGATCGTTGTATCTATCCTGCCGATGATAGTTATCTATCCGTTCTTACAGAAATACTTTGTAAAGGGCGTTATGATCGGCTCAATCAAGGGCTAATACGTGAATAACACGTTTAGTATAAAAATTTTTAGGAGGTCATGCCATATGACGAAAAAGGTAATTGCTATTCTTTTGGCCATGATGATGCTCGTTGCTATGTTCGCGGGCTGTCAGCAGGATAGCGCTAAGAAAGATGACAGCAGCTCATCTTCAAGCTCCTCCTCATCATCTTCTTCATCCACAAGCGACAAGAAGGATGAGACAAAGAAAGACGAAGAAAAGAAAGACAATGCTCCCGATGCAGTAGGTCCGGTTCTTGAAGAGCCCGTGACAGTTGATATGTGGATCATCGAGCATTCATCCTACGTTTATGAGCCGGGACTTCTTTGCGAGCAGCTCATCAATGAGTACGTTAATATGTACTTCAATGTAACTCCTTTCCAGACAGGCGTTGTGGACAAGATCAATCTCGGTCTTGCTTCCGGTGAACTCCCCGATATCTACTTCTATCCGTACCTTAGTGAATGCACCGACTGGGGTATGATCCAGGGCGCACTTGTTAACGTAAACGATTATCTCGACATTATGCCTGATTTTGTTGCATGGTCTGAAGAAATGGGCGATGATTATGTTAACTACTACAAGACAGCTGACGGCGGTCTTTACATGATGCCGCAGTATGGCTTTGGTACAGGCTCTAACAGTGTTATTTGGCAGTACAGAAAAGATGTATTCGATGCTAACGGACTCGAAGTCCCGACAACAGAAACAGAAGTTTTTGATGTTTGTATGCAGCTTAAGGAGCTCTATCCTGACTCTTATCCGTTCTGTAACAGATCATGGCCTGACAAGATGGGTCAGATAGCTCATCAGTTCGGTTCTAGCTATAATATGTACTACAACAATGATGACAGAGCATGGACATACGCACAGATCGAGCCTGAATTCGAAGCAGCTTTGACATGGGTAAATCAGATGTATGAAGCAGGTCTTATGCCTGAAAATACACTTTCACTCGATACAAACGGCTGGCAGGAGCTCATTACAACAAATAAGGGCTTTATGTTCTGCGATTACCAGGCACGTATTGACTTCTTTAATGCTCCTATGAGAGAGGTCGATCCTAACGTTACATTTGCATATATGACACCTTGGGCAGGTGGAGAGAATGGCGTTCATACGTTTGATGCTAATACACAGCTTATCATTAACGGTTATGCGTGCTTCTCAACATCTGAGCATATCGAAGAGATCATGAAGTTCTTCAACTGGCTCTACACAGACGAAGCTTACATAGCTATGAACTGGGGCCGTGAAGGCGAATCCTTTGTTACAAATCCTGATGGCTCAAGAAGCTACACAGAGATCAAGCAGGGTGACCACGGCTTTATCTATCAGGAAAAGTATTCCTTCTTCCAGCGCGGCTTCTGGACGATCGTTGATCCGGTTGCTATGACATTTGCAGCTTCCAACGAGACTATTGAAGCTGTTGCAGGTGTTCAGAAGGACTCCGCACCGTACAGAGTTCCGAACTGTGCATTTAACGAAGAGAGAAAGGCTCAGTACGATATTATTAACGAAGCTATTAGCGCACACAATACAGAGAACATCGGTAAGTTCATTACAGGTCAGCGTGACATGAGTGAATATTCTGCATTTATCGATGAGCTTTATGCACTTGGATTGCAGGATCTTATTGATCTCCACAATGCACAGCAGGCTGAAAACGAGGCTAACTTCTCCTAATTCTTAGGCAAAATAAAAATACCGGGGATATTTCCACGGTATTCGTAAAACAATTAATCCGACCTATGGTTACGATCATAGGTCGGATTTTCTTATCTATATACAAACTTGCTGGCAGCGAGTGGTTTGTCAAAACCGGAGGCTTGCGGCAGATCCACCGGGGATAACCGCATAAGCGAATCAATGGGGTGTCGCCACCTTGAGGTCACGTCGTGACGCAACATTCGAGGTCAGACAGTTTTCTCCTGCTGACAGAGAATGAAGCTCCGCAGGACGCACGATACTCCCGACAGGAGAGTATAGAAGTGTGCTTTTAAGTTTCTAAAGGAATTTTTATCGTTTGTTTAGCTCCCCAACAAATTGGAATTGGCTTACTTCTTCTTTTCGTTGAAGTAGATGTGGTATCCAATAGTCGTCGATTGATTGGCGACTTTATTAACTGTTGCTTCCAAATATACAGTTGCACCGTCTACATCTTTGGTATGGGTAACATAGTAAGCAGACTTTACATCAACTTCGCTTTTCTTGCAAACACCGCTGCCACTTTTCAAACTTTGGCTTTTGTCCAATTTCTGTGCGGCAGCAGTTACTTCTGCATTTGCCCGCAAGCTTGCTTCAATCTCTTTCCGCATCTGCGCTTCAAATTCATCAAGGGACACATCAATTTCTTCAACAGTAATGCCATATTCTTTACACTCTTGGGCAGAGGGAAAATGAACATTTGTCCCATATTCTTCATTCAGCATATCGAGAACATCTTGATATGTTGAATAAGGTTTCAAATCACCGATTTCGGTGTCCATATCAATTTCCGCAGCAAAAGCAACGGAAGAAAGTGAAAGTATAAGTGCAAACGCACAGAACAAAGAAAATTTTCTCATAGTAGTATTTATCATTTCAAATCATTCTTTGTCAAATTCAAGTTGTTATCCTTCGATAATTGCGCCACTCCAATCATAAGTATCAAACCAAGTACGCTGCCCGGTAAAATGCAATCTTTCTGTTACAGTTCCTTGCGTGGCGTGTTCATACTGAACATCAAACTGTAAAAAGATTGTCTGATCTTCCCATTGTGCATCTTGTGTTCCCCAGATTGCTTCAATAGATGTAATACTGGAATTATCAGCCATTCCATTAAAATACTTTTCCACTAATTCCACGCTATATTTATCAAAGATGAAAGTGGAATAGCCCCCACCACAAGCTCCTGCATCCCAATCGACGGGGAGATTGCGAATGTAGGCAACACTGCCAACTGTGCCTATAAGCAATACGCAAACTAATACAGAAGCAATTATTTTAATTGCCTTTTTCATGTTCATACCTCCGTTAGAAACGCCTCTGCCAGACTCTTAATCGCAACAGCCCCAATTCTGGAATAGACAAGTCAGATTCCAGTCCTAACATATTCCTCCAATGCCACATATAAAAGGAACGATAAATGCGATTGTTGATTTCTTCATATTACACCTCATTTTGTTTTCCGCTCATAGGTAGTCAGCTCGTCAATTCTGGCCGTGTATCCCTCCTCAGTC
>CAYWVF010000033.1:0-18376 GCA_964461815.1 uncultured Oscillospiraceae bacterium | reverse complement strand
GGAATAGCTCAGTCGGTAGAGCAGCTGATTCGTAATCAGCAGGTCGCGTGTTCGAATCACGTTTCCAGCTCCATGAAAGCAGCCTGATATTATATGATATCAGGCTGCTTTTCTTACACTTTTTTGGTATTTGTTAGCTTTTTATGTACTGAAATTTTTCTGGAGCTTTTCTATGGCTTTTTTCTCTATTCTGCTCACATATGAACGTGATATTCCGCAAAGATCTGCTGTTTCGCGCTGCGTCAATGGCTTTTTCACTCCCATCACTCCATATCTCAGTGCAATGATTCGTTTTTCTCTTTCGGTAAGCTGAGACATGATACTGCTTTTTAATCTTTCACAATCGTCTTTTAATGTTATCTCCTCAACCATATCCTCATCACAGCACAATACATCCATCAAAGCCAATTCGCCACCATCTCTATCGGAATCGATCGGTTCAGATAAAGAAACCTCCGACAATATCTTTTTACGGCTTCTGAAATACATTAGTATTTCATTCTCAATACATCTGGCGGTGTATGTTGCAAGTCTTGTATTCTTCTTTGGATCATAAGAGTTTACTGCTTTTATCAGTCCTATCGTTCCTATGGATATGAGATCATCCTGTTCGCATCCTACCGTCGAATATTTTTTTACGATATGAGCTACCAATCTGAGATTATGCTCGATCAATTTATTCTTTGCAGTCTCATCGCCTTGAGTCATAAGCTCTAGACATCTGCTTTCCTCTTGCGAATCAAGTGGCTGTGGGAATGAGCCTCCGGAATTTACTCGTAATATCGTATACAATGTTTGACAGCACAACTGAATTATTGACGTAAACATATGCAGTACCTCCATTTTCCCTATATATCATACTACGTCAAACCTATCTATTTCGTGCGTGTCCAATATAAAAAATGATCCCGCTGTATTTTCACAGCAGGATCATTTTTTATTTTATCCATTCTATTGATATCGGCTCACTGTCACACGGTCGACAATAGTAGCTGTAGTTACCACTCGATCCGGTATTAAGGCTTGTGGAGTACTCACCGTAATATATTTGCCCAGTCTCATCATATACAGCTATATAAAATGTACACGCTTTATTTTCTTTGCTGTTTACAAATTTCGCCATTGCAAGCTTTTCTCCGTCGAAATCCATACTCATCCCGCTATTGATGTAATCCAAATATGTATCGCTAGGCTGTTTAACTGTAAATTCCAATTCATAGTCACCGTTCTCATTGATCGACAAAAGAACGATATCCCTATATTGCACATACATTGCTATGAAATCTTCGCCGTCATACATCTGCCAACCATAATTATCTTTCGTCCAATCACTCAGTTCAAATCGTTGGCTCTGTTCCATTGTTTCAATATCTATCACAGTCAGTACATACTTATTTTCTTCTATTGTGTGAAGCAGAAGCTTTGTCTTTTCTGGATTTGTCGCAATGTCAAGTATCTCTATGTTTGGATCAAGCGGATAAACCATGCTTATCTCATCTATAAGTACGCCTTCGGCAGATTTTATCTCGCCAATATACGGTACACAATATATACCGTATCCATCCGGGAGATAGCTCAAATCAACGATATTACCGTCCGTTGTATGTGCATCAAACGTAAAATAGCTTGCTTCATCCGTCAACGTGCTTATACAAGACATATGAAACTGTTCTCCATCCATGTTTGCACTGCCCATTCCTATCAAATCTCCTTTTATAGAGCGTGATACGGATATTTCAACGTACGCATCCTCAATAACAGGTATCTTGAAGTATTCATCTAATCGACTATAAATATATTCCTCTGTACCTATTTGCGGAGTTATAGTACCATAGCTCAAATATCCGCCCCATCCACAGGAGAAGTTTGGCAATTCGATCTCTGCTCCCATCGGATAAAACTCATAATAATCCTTAAGGTATACTGTTTTTTTCTTTTCTTTACCCGGAGGAGTAGTATCATACAGCTCCTTATATGCCTTACCAATCCCAAACTGTTCCTCTGCACCACGTTCATTCTCAAATCCATACTCCAGAAAAACATTCACAGTTATTCCATCGTATTTTCTTTCGAATTTTTCATTGAAGCGGGCTCCGTGATAGCTGTATTCTGTACTGATACTTGATTCTTCGCCTATATCATATACCGTTTCCCACAGCAAATATCGATCCAGCGTTGTACGTGTTTTCACCTGTAATCCGTCAACTATAGTCTTACTGTTATAATGGTCTTCCGTGATCTCGAGCTTATCACATGCTGAATTTATATCAATCGCTACAGCATATACAGCTACCGCAGACAATAGCAGTACCAAAGCGAATGCTATTAATGATCTACGCATATTCATTTCTCCTCATTCACCAGGTCTTCAAGTGCTTTACTCACCCTATCGGCACGGTACTTGTATGTTTCCTTGATAAATCCTATCAGATCCCGACCGTCATCCTCAAGCTCCAACATTGATTTGTCTCCCACTATCTCACCGTTCCTGATGAGTACTGCTCTGCTGATAAAGTCTGATACCTCTTCTATCAGATGAGTTGAAAGTATGACCGTCTCATGTGGCTCCAATATACCCAGCAGCACCTTATAAAAATCCTCACGGTTAAAAATATCATTGCCTGCAAACGGCTCATCCATTAGAATATAATCCGCACCCTGACACAGTGACATTATCACTTCGAACTGATTTTTCTGACCTGTGGAAAAGCTTCTGAGTGGCTTATTCATCGGCAGCTCAAAGAAATCCATCAAGCCGTTAAATCTTTTACTTAAAAAGCTCGGAAAATGCTCATTATAAAATTCCGCATGTGCTTTCGGTGTCAAATTCGGAAAGAAGGAATGCTCGCTTGTTGCGAATGAAATACGCGCAATATTTTTTACGCTTATTTTTTCTCCGTCGATCGTTATGTCACCCTTATACGGAACAAATCCTAATATGCATTTCATCAACGTAGTCTTTCCCGCTCCGTTTTCGCCAAAAAGACCTATTATCTCACCCTCACCTATATTTAAGTTGATCTCGTGAAGAGCCTTTTTCCCACCTGTGACGCTATAATAAAATTTATTCAGATCTCTTATCTCTATCATTATTTTATCCTCCATGCCGTACTTACCGCTATATCATTGTATAAGCATTCAATAGGTGTAAATACTCTGTAAATACCGTAATAAATCAGGATCACAACAAGCAGCACAATAGCACTTGCAAGGATCGACATCAACGGCAGTACTATACAGCGTTTATATAGTTCACTTCTTTTAGGCAGTCGCTTCATAAGATATATGCTTTTGCTGCTCTGATAGTAGTATATATAATGGTATACGATATAGGCTACAGCGGCAACTACCGGAATAAGGAAGCATATAAAGCTGCTATCTATCAGAGATGAAAACGACTCCATGCTTGCAGCTGTATTAAGCATTTTCTTATAGCCACTGTATATATACAAACGATCATATGCATCCAGGTATTTGAATATAAAGCCCATACTATATACTATCGCAAACACATTACACCAAATATAAGCACGAAGCTCTGTTTTTATATTTACACCCGGAGGTGCGATTTTTTCCAGCTTATCCATCATTTTCATTCCATTTTATCCTCATTTTCATAAATATAGCTATTATCACCATAGTCGATATGAACGAAACTACAATACTGCTCGTTTGTGTACCCAAGCCTTCGGCAAAGAATATCATGGTAAAGGCTGTCATAATAATGATCTCAATGCACTGCTTTCCTCGTCTGCTACGGTAAGGGAAAAATGCCGAGGCTGCACCCAACCCTATGACCAAAAAAGCATTTCTTACCCAAATCATTGTATCCTCAAGTGGGAGAAGTCCGTGAAGAAACTCACTTCTGTAATATGCTAAGAATGTCGTCTGAGCTGTGATCTCGGATGATGCTGTGATCACTTCATACATTTCACACAACGCAACCGAAACTGCGATCTGTGCTGCCAGAAGTATAAAATATACCGACGAATTGTAAAACCATTGCCAATTGAATACACTTTTTTCCGTTATTGACAGTCTGTTTATCGTATATTCTGTCTTGCTTCCAAAGCTTGCTCCGGCTTGACATAAAATAATCGTGATCCCGATAAATACAGCAGCGAATATCCACTTTATATAGCTTATCTCAAATGCATTTTCCAAGCTGACATTGTTACCGGATATTCTCAAATAAAATACGCACGATTCTGTCACAGCCATTACCGCAAGCAATAATATAACTCTGCATATGCTGCTTCTTGCAAACAGCATCAATACCGACAAATGCTTTCTCACTCTTACATTTCCTCCCAATATTTTTCTATAAGCTCAAGCGCTTCATGCTTTGATATCCCCATCTGACGCATTGAATTCACTATATTCTTTGCATCGTTTTCTATCAGCTCCAAGCGTATCTGCTCTTTTTTATCATCTGTCAATATCATATAGCTTTTCGTGCCCGAGTGAGAACATATAAGTCCTTCTTCCTCGAGTATTCTGTACGCCTTCTGTACTGTATTGGGATTTACACCGAGCAGAGCCGAGAGCACACGTCTTGACGGCAGCTCATCATCATTGTTTATGATCCCCGCTATAATGCCTCGTTTTATAAAAATTATTATCTGAAGATATATAGGCATACCGCTTTCTACGCAAAAGCCTTCAAACGTTATCATTTACATTCGCCCCTCACTGTATTACTTATGTAATACGGTTTGTTAACTGTATTATATCAGTAATACAGTTGCTTGTCAATAGGGAAGCTTTATTTTCGATATAAAAAAGCGGTGACTTATATGTGTCACCGCCTTGCTCCTTATTCCAATTGTTTTCTCTTTGCACGTCTCACACGATTTATATGGCGTTCAAAATCACCGCTTGAGATCAGCTCTGCTAATACATATTGTTCAAATGCCGGAACAGTGCAGGAATAAAATCCTACCTTTTCTTCATATAAATTCACAAGCATTTTCGGCAATACCATATATCCGACACGAATAGACGGTGCTATAGTCTGTGAAAACGTATTCAGATAAATTATATTTGCCTTATCTGACAAAGCAAATATCGTTTCCTCCGGTTTCTTTGAAACGGTAAATTCCGATTCACAATCATCCTCAACTATAAATCTGTCCCCCTGATTTGTCCATCGTATATATTCACGTCTTTTTGACGCCGATGCTGTAACTCCGCTTGGGAAGCTTCTATATGGAGTTATATGCAGCACCGATGCTGCTGTATTTAATAATGCACTGCTTTCTATTCCATCTGCTCCAAGCGGCAGCATCTCATACCTCACTCCGCTCGCCTGATACACCAGCTCTATTTTCTCGTATGACGGTTTTTCTATCCCATATATCTTGTCACGACCGAGCATCTCTACGATAATACCATACAAGTATTCGGCACCTGAGCCTATTACTATCTGCTCTGTTTCGGCATTTACTCCCCTGCTTCTTGCAAGATAATTGGAGATAGCCGCTCTAAGCTCATAGCATCCACGGTTCGGTGATTTTACCAAAATCGATTCTCCGTATTCACTCAATACTCTACGCATCGTTTTTGATAAAATAGAAAAAGGGAAATCGTGATCGACTGACGTTTGTTCTCGGAGCTGTTTTTTTCGTGGTATAGCTACCGGGAATGAATCATCTGCTCTGAATATTACAAAATATCCACTTCGCTCTCTTGATTCCAGATATCCCTCATCGCACAGTAACACATACGAATGCTCTACCGTCACCACGCTCACACCGGTTTCCTCTGCCATCAGCCTTTTTGACGGTATTTTCTTTCCGTATTGATATATCCCATCTACTATGTCAGCTCTCAGCTGCTCATATAATTGCAAATATGCCGGTTTTCCGGAGTTTGGATCGACAAAATACTTCATCTTATATCATTTGTTCCTTTATCACAATTCTGTATATATTCACACGGTGCTCTATATATCTGTCAAACCACTTCGACCTCGCTGTCAAAATACTTTTCCTGGAAGTAGACAGCCTTTTCTATTTCAACCAATGTAAAGCTCATCCCTTCAGGTGCTGCGACAAGCTTATCTTCATTATCGTTATGTCGGCAGATCATTCCGATTATACGTGCGGTATACTCTGCAACAGGGATATCCACGCCAAGCAGATATACATCGAGTTCTTCTCCGTCACCGCTATATACGTTTTGTATGTATCCGTAGTTGACGGGATAAACAGTATCATTGTACTTTGGATGTGTGCTTCCTATAGGTCGGTCTATTTTTATATCGACTGTTTTCCCAATATATGACTTTGTAAGCGCCTTTCTCAAAGTCTGTGTGATAAAATCATGCTTCCCTGCCGTATATTTTTCTCTACCGCTATCGACAGGAGCCTCCATAGCAAGGGACAGCTTTAGCTTTTCATACTCCTTTGCAGCTGACAGAGTACTGTTAAGATAATCCCTGAAATTAATATAGTTTATCCAATCCATACTATTTGTATGAACTGCATGGATAAAATGCGTTTGCTCATCGCCTGTACCGTCATAGTAGCTGCCGGATGCAAACAACAGCTGCTCTCCGAGTGTCACCTTCGGTCTGTAATAAAAGCCCTCTAAGCGTAACTCACGCTCGTATGCGAGGATATCATCGAAATCATCAACGGCAAGTGCTATATCAATAATCGGCTTTGCTTTTATCGACAATATCGAAGTGCTTCCGACATGCTGAATATCCTTTATAATATCTCCAAGTATACTTTTCAAGCGCAAAATAGTATTCTGCGCCTCTGTTTCCCACTCTTTTTCATGCTCATACAGCTTTACAGTCCCACGTTTTAGTCCGATCATAGCTTTACCTCCAAATGTATTATAGCATATTTCATCTGATGAATAAAGAAATTCTGTAAATATTTTCACAAAAGCAAAGCCACTTATTGCTTTGTCTGTAGAAATGTTATATAATAATAGAAAAGCTCGAAAGGGAAAAAAAATGAAAAATCGTCAGATAATTAATATAATCAACTTCATTCGTGCCGTTGAGCCACGGCGTCCTATGGATCTCTATAGGCCTGTCGCCGAGCAGGTCAGACTGATGCGTGAGCTCAATCTGCGTGGTACATTTCTGCTTCAGTATGATGCACTGATCCAACCGCAGTACACAGAGCTTCTGAAAAGCTGTGATCCGAAGCAGTTCGAGATAGGTGTATGGTTTGAAATGAACGAGCCTCACGTGACCGATGCAGGGCTTCCATGGCGTGGAAAATACAGTTGGGATTGGCATGCCTACTGTGGATTTTCTGTTGGTTATACAAAGGAAGAACGTGAAAAGCTGATCGATACGCTGTTTACAAAATTTAAGGATATTTTCGGATATTATCCTCGTGTACTTGGCTCATGGTTCTACGATTCACATTCCATTCGTTATGCATCTGAAAAATACGGTCTCGATGCTATATGCAACTGCAAAGAACAGTTTGGAACCGATGGGTACACACTGTGGGGTGGATATTACGGTCAGGGCTACTATCCGAGTCGTAAAAACGTCTTTATCCCGGCGAAAAGTGTTGCAGAGCAGATCCCTGTTCCACTGTTTCGTATGCTTGGTGCCGATCCGCTTTATCAGTACGATTTCGATGTGGATCCAATTAAAGGTGCAAGAGAACATCAGAGAGTACTTACACTTGAACCCATATTTTTCGAGCATGGTGGCGGAGGACATCCTGCATGGGTGGACTGGTACCTTCGTGAAAATTTCAATGATGACTGCCTTACATTTGGTTATGCACAGGCAGGTCAGGAGAATAGCTTTGGTTGGGATGGCATGAACAAGGGACTGACATATCAGTTCAATGAATTTGCACGACTTCAAAAAGAAGGAAAGCTTACGGTAGAACCTCTTGGCGATACCGGACGTTGGTATAAGGATACATATACATGTACACCTGCATCTACCATTACAGCGCACTCCGCATTTGATGATCCTGATAAGCAGTCTGTTTGGTATTCCAGCCGATACTATCGTACAAACCTGTACGTAGATCATGGTTCGATACGTATTCGTGATATACATGTATTTAACGATAATATGAGTGATCCGTTTGAGGACAAGGTATGTCCGGACAATGATGTCACGTATGAATCGCTGCCTGTGGTAGATGGAAATCGTCACACCGGCGGAGGTGTTATGGCAGGAATGTACATTCAGCGTGACGGCGAAGATGTGAACTGTAATAGCATGACATTCTGCGATAAAAATGGCACGGCAGTTATACAGTGTGGTGACCTTAATTTCCACATGACAGATGATGCTATGACTATAACAGCTCCGTTCGACTTTACATGTAAATTCCGTCGTGGCGATACAGGAGATCACATGCCGCAGACTGTCAGCTGTACAGATAACAGTCTCACTCTCAAATATCAGGGAACAGTCTATTCACTGTATGTGAAAAGCGGAATATTTTCTGACGAGAATACGATCTGCTCTAAGGATCATTCGGTCACTATTCAGTTTATATAAGTAATACACTATCTGCAAATAAATAAAAGAATAAAAGGTGGAAAATCATATGAAGCTTGGTGTTATATTAGCTCTCGACCGAAATATTGAAAGGTCGATGCTGGAGATCAAAGAAATGGGATTTGAAACATGTCAGCTTGTGTGCTGGAATAGTGAGCTTTTTACCGATGAATATGTTGACATCGTAAAAGCAGCTGTTAAAAACACCGGCATTCAGATCTCAGCGTTTTGGTGCGGCTACTCAGGACCAAAAGTATGGGATTTCATTGACGGTCCCGAAACACTCGGTATAGTGCCGACTACATACAGATGGTCAAGAGCAGAGGAACTCATCAGCGGTGCTGCATTTGCAAAGAAGCTTGGCGTGACGGATGTTGTTACACACGCCGGGTTTATTCCGGAAAATCCAAGCTCATGTGACTATGCCGGAACAAAGCAGATCATATCTTATATTGCAAATAAGCTTCTTGAGTCGGGACAGTATTTTCTGTTTGAAACAGGTCAGGAAACACCTGTAGCACTTCTCCGTCTTATAGAGGATGTTGGTACGGGAAACCTCGGTATAAACCTTGATCCTGCAAATCTTATTCTCTACGGTAAGGCAAATCCTATCGATGCGCTTGATGTATTTGGAAAATATGTCCGTGGTGTTCACGGAAAAGACGGTTTCTACCCCACCGATGGCAGACACCTGGGCAGAGAATGTGCCGTTGGAGATGGTAAGGTCGATTTTCCGAAGCTTATCGCAGGTCTTAAGGCACTCGGATATGACGGCTCTATTACTATTGAACGTGAAATTTCCGGTGAACAGCAGAAGAAGGACATAATCAAGGCTAAAAACTTCCTTGAAAGTCTTATAAATCAATAATAAGGGTGATCACAATGGCAGTAGAATACAACAGTACCGAGCTCATAGAAAGCTTTGATGAATTATCACAGCTTCCTGTAAGAAAATGGAGCAACAACACTCATTACACACCGTCTGCCTTAAAGGAAGTTAATACACTCATCGGAGGAACTGCAATCGATGTAGGCTGTGGAACAGGTGACGGTGCAAGACGTCTTTCAAAGCTTTATAAGCATGTCACAGCATATGATATTTCTCCGAAAATGATTGAAAAAGCGCAGGAGCTTTCAGAGGAATATGATAATATTGAGTACAAAAACGAGAGTTTTTTGGATGCCGATATAGAAGAAGGCACATGCGGATGTATTCTTTGCGTATCAATGCTGCACCATATGCCGATGGAGGAGTTTTTCAAAAAAGCAAAAAAGGCTCTGAAGAAGGGTGGAAGACTTATCGTTATTGATCTCTACAAAATGGAGACTGTCGGTGATGCTCTTACTACGATATTCGCAAGCTTATTACGAAAACCGTTTCTCTTTCTCAAGGGTTCACTTAAAGTTACACCTGCGGAAACAGCTTTATGGAATAAGCACGGAGCACTCGAAGAATACCACACGATCAGTGAGGTCAAGCGTACTGCGGAAGGTATCCTTGGTGATGTCAAAGTCAAGCGCAAGCTTTTTTTCAGATACTCACTCATTTGGATAAAGCAGTAAAAGCGCTCGGCACAGCACATCTGTTTCACTCTTGTAATGTTAGTCTGTCATTGACACTAAAAATCAGTTTCATACACAAAAAGTCCACCGTATTATTATACAATACGGTGGACATGTTTTTATATTCTTACTGTTTTTTATGAGCTGCACACATATTTGCTTTCATATGCATCATCATGTCTATGGCTTTCGACATATCATCCTCGGAGAAGCCCTTAAAGCACTCCTTTGCTGTTTCAGCTACAATATTTCGTGCTACAAGCCTTACTTCTCTACCCTTATCCGTCAAGAACACCTGAGATACCCTTTTGTCATTCTCATTAGGGCGACGTTCAATAAGTCCGTCACGCTCCATATTAGATAAAACACTTGTTATCGTTGCAGGCTCAAGCCGTAATGCACAAGCCAGATCATTCTGAATACAGCCATCATTATTATATAGATAATCAAGCACCGGCGGCTGCCCGAAAAGTATTCCTGCCTGTGAAAACATCGCTTGCGAACGTTTGTGATAAAGCCTCATTACGGTATTGATCATAAAGCCTAGTTCTTCATAATTCATTTCTGCACCCTCCTTGTTATTATCATCAAGCCCAGCTTTATTTTAATGGCAGGAACGGCTGAAGCGGCGTATCAAACGGTGAAGCAGACGATACGAGCACCTTGATATCTACAGATTTATCTCCATACGATACCTTTATCGAACCGGTTCTTGAAAGCGCCCTTGTCGCCGTAAAGCAACCGTTTTCATCTACAGCACCAACATTTTCACATTTCCACGTAAAGCTGCTGTTTTTCGATGCTACTTCTCTGTTATTTAAAAATGCCGTTGCAATAAGCTCTATCTTTTCTAGCGGCTTTGCAATGATCGTAGACTCAGACACCTCTATACGATCCACATGATCGACCACCTCTACCTCATCGTATGCTGTAAGGCCATTATATGCAGCCGACACTGTATATTTACCGGGTAATATCGGTGCTATATACGTACTATCTGATATCGTACCGCTTTGAGAAAAATATGTAGGCGTACCCGAAAGATATACATAATGTCTGCCACTGTCTGCTCCTCCTGACACAAGTGCTACCTCAGCACCCGGCAATGCATATTCATTTGACGCATATATATGCATACTCGACAGCTCACCTGTTTTCGGCAGATCATTTCTGAACATAATATAATTTGCACATTTGCGTTGTGCGCCGTCTGACGGTGAATTTGTGACCGTCAAATACTGTGTACCGATATAATTTACCGCAGAGGTAGTAGAGCCTCCGCCATCAAGTATAAGAGCTTCGGTGCAGCCCATGCTTTTCAGATATTCCGCAAGACTTTTAGGCGATATTCCGTCACTACCTACCTGACGTCCATCGACCGCTATAAATACACACGAACCTCCGCCGGATTTTATTCCGACTGCGGTACACGGCTTCTTTGTTGAGCTAAGTCCTTTCTGCACTTCACTATTTTTCAGAAGATAATCTCCCGCTCCTACAGCATATTCGGCATTATTCCATCTTGTATCTCCCGATGTGACCGAAAACACGAGCTCATCTCCCATTTTAAGCTCGGATATCTTATCGATCGGACCGGTTTTATCTACCGTAAGCACCATATAACCGTCCTGTATCTTCTCAGATGTCCCGGTCTCATAGATACTCTCCACTACAAGCCTGACCTCTCCGCCTATCTTCACCTGATTACCGTCAAGCTTTTTCAGTAATATATTTATTCCGTCCGAAGTGATCCTCGTTTCCGACGAAAAATCTGAGTTTAAGAGATATACGCCCTGGTTTGTGCGTGTTTTATTGAAATACGTCACAGATACCGTGTAGTTATCATTTCTTTTCAGATCCATTCTCAACTGTGGAGTTCCGAAAAATACAGTTCCGTCCATGGTTATCCCCATCGCATTTTGATAAGAATCAGAAGATCGCATTACGCCTTCCGTAACTGTCAATCCCTCTGGTATTCCTGTCGATAGTGCAAAGAAATCACCGTTTATCGCAGCTAATGACTCGATATTGTTGTTTTCTACATACTTTTTCAACTCACCTATTGTAGAACGTCCATAGAGCTTTGAGCCGTATACTACAATAGGTGTTACGCTATCACTTTTAGTATATTCAATGACATGGGTCTGAAATCCACCATTGTCAGCAGTTACATATTTTTCATAATAGTTAAGTCCGTCGCTAAGTGCAATACTCGTATTATACGCCCTTGTACAGCATATCGACATAATTACGGATAGCACCGCTACAAGTGAGAAAAGCCTTTTTTTCATTAAATCCTCCGTTTCCTAAATGGTTGACGCTACGTACTGTATCTATGATTCTATCATAAATATCTGTGGATATCAAGTGAAAACATTTTAATATTTTCTTGCTGTCATATTGATATTTTTTGTTCTTATTCATTGACAAAATATATCTCTATTTGGTAAAATGCAAATATATCATTTGTTTAGTTTCAGTTTACTTATAGTTGCTATACTCCGTATTGTATATAAGGAGGATTATTATGTTTCATATTTTAGTAGTAGATGATGATAAAAATACACGTAGGCTTCTGCAAGCTGTACTCGAAGCAGAGAATTATACTGTTTCCACTGCTGTAAACGGTGAAGACGCTCTTGAGGTCATGGACAAAGAGCATATCGATCTTGTCGTTCTTGATATAATGATGCCTAAAATGGATGGATATGAATTTACAAAGGTTCTCAGAAGCTCGGACAATAATCTGCCTATACTAATGGTATCCGCAAAGCAGCTTCCATCCGATAAGCATAAGGGTTTTATCGTCGGTACGGATGATTATATTACAAAGCCAATCGACGAGGAAGAAATGCTTCTCAGAATAAAGGCTTTGCTTCGCCGTGCAAAGATCGCAAACGAACGTAGGATCGTAATAGGTGATGTCGTTCTCGATTATGATTCGCTTACAGTAAAGCGAGGCAGCGAGGAATACGAGCTTCCTCAGAAGGAATTTCTTCTTTTATATAAGCTCTTATCCTACCCCGGGAAAATATTCACTCGTATACAGCTTATGGATGATATCTGGGGCGCTGACAGTGAAACAGGCTGGGAAACCGTAACTGTCCACATAGGCAGACTTAGAAAGAGATTCGAAAATTGGGATGAATTCGATATAGTATCTGTACGTGGTCTCGGATACAAGGCGGTGAAAAAGGTATGAATTTAAAAGATAAAAAGCAGCGTTTCATTCTAACGCTACTTTTCTCCGCTATAACATTTCTAAATATTCTTATTGCGCTTGCCGTTTCAGTGGCATTATTATTTCTGCTTAATTCCACAGGTATTGCAAGCAAAATCGGCTTATATATCAGTGATTCCACACAAACAATACTTTTTATTGCCGTGACAAGCCTGATCGTAGGCGTGATCATATCTGCACTCGTCAGTAAAATACCATTAAAGCCGGTAAACAGACTTATAAATCAGCTCAATCGTCTTGCTGCCGGGGATTTTTCCGCACGTCTTGATTTTGGCAAGCCTGTTGCAAATCATCATACCTTTGTCGAGCTTGCCAATAGCTTTAATACGCTTGCCGATGAGCTTCAAAATACCGAAATGCTCCGCAGTGATTTTATAAACAATTTTTCCCATGAGTTTAAGACTCCGATAGTTTCAATAGCAGGCTTTGCAAAGCTTATAAATAAGGGAAATCTGACAGAGCAGCAAAAATCCGAATATCTAGGTATTATAGAAGAGGAATCGATGCGGCTTTCATATATGGCAACTAATGTTTTAAACCTCACCAGAGTAGAAAATCAAACCATTCTTACAGATCTAACATGCTATAATCTCTCAGAGCAGCTAAGATCATGTATATTGCTTTTTGAAAACAAATGGACCAGGAAAAATATCGATCTTCGTCTCGAGTTCGGTGAATATGAGATAAAAGCGAATGAGGAGCTTTTGAAGCAGGTCTGGATAAATCTTATAGATAACGCTCTTAAATTTGTTCCCATGGATGGCACTGTTGAATTAAATATATGCGAAGATGACACATATATTACCGTCACAGTGACAAACTCAGGCAGTGAAATTTCACAGGAGAATATGAAGAAGATATTCAATAAATTCTATCAAGCTGATGAGTCCCACGCTTCGGAGGGCAACGGTATCGGTCTTGCCATAGTAAAGCGAATCACAGAGCTTCACGGAGGCAAGGTATCCGCAGTCAGCAGGAACAACTCCACATCCTTTATTGTTGAGCTTCCAAAGAGGTAATATTAAATGAATATATTTTTTACGCTTGCATTTTTATTTTTTATGGGCTCGGTCATCGGATGGATCATCGAGTTACTGTTTCGTAGATTCTCTATATATAACAAAGAACGAAAATGGATCAATCCCGGCTTCTGCACAGGTCCGTATCTGCCTTTGTATGGATTTGGATTATGTTTAATGTATCTTCTCTCATCTGTAAATTTGTCGTCGCATATAAAGAACGATGTGATATGTGATATCATATCCGTTTTCAATATAGGTATATGTATGACTGCATTGGAATACATTGCAGGTATCATATGCGTAAAATGCTTTAATGTCAGATTATGGGATTACAGCGATGAATGGGGTAACATTCAAGGTATAATTTGTCCGCTATTTTCCGCAGCTTGGCTTGCACTCGGCATAATATATTACTTTTTTATTCATCCACACATACTTGATGCACTAATATGGCTATCAAACAATCTGGCATTTTCATTCTTCATCGGTCTGTTCTTTGGCATCTTTACAATAGATGTCATTCACTCAGCACAGCTCATTATGAAGCTCAAGAAATTTGCGGATGACCATAATGTAATAGTAAAATATGAAAATATAAAAGCTCATATACGCAGTATACAGGACAGAACATCACAGCATCATCATTTTCTGTTTCCATTTAAATCTGAGCTGCCTATTTCCGAGCACTTAAAGGACATGCTTCAATCCTTTGAAACACGAATAAAGAAACAAAAAAAATAATTTTCTCATGAACGATCAATTTTTTCAATTGATCGTTCGTTTGTTTCTTTTCAGTTTACATTTGACATATATAATATAATTGTAAAATATAAAAGGAGAAGGTAAAAAATGAATGAAGTAAAAAGTCCAAAGCGACCACTGATTTTCTACTACGTTATTGTAATACTCGTTATGATGCTTTTTAATCTGATAGCAATGCCAAGGATCTTAGAGCACCAGATCATAGAAGTTGATTACGGTACATTTATGACGATGACCGAAAGCAAAAATATAGACCTTGTCGAGATACAGGATAATCAGATATTATTCACCGATAAAGAAGAAAATGTTTACAAAACAGGTGTGATGGATGATCCGGGTCTCACTGAAAGACTTCACAAATCAGGTGCATCCTTTGCAAAGGAGATCGTTGAGGAGACCTCGCCTATCTTGAGCTTTTTGATATCGTGGCTTCTGCCGATACTTCTTTTCGTTGTAATAGGTCAATACATGTCAAAGAAGCTTATGGACAAAGCCGGCGGCTCTAATTCCATGATGTTCAATATGGGAAAAAGTAATGCCAAGGTTTATGTAAAATCATCAAACGGTATAAAGTTTTCCGATGTTGCAGGTGAAGATGAAGCCAAGGAAAATCTCACTGAAATAGTTGATTATCTTCATAATCCTAAAAAATATGAAGAGATCGGTGCTTCGATGCCTAAGGGACTCCTTCTTGTAGGCCCTCCCGGAACAGGTAAAACTCTTCTTGCGAAAGCAGTTGCAGGCGAAGCAGATGTACCGTTTTTCTCAATGTCAGGTTCTGAGTTTGTTGAGATGTTCGTTGGTATGGGTGCTTCAAAGGTTCGTGATCTGTTCAAGCAGGCAAAAGAAAAGGCACCATGTATCGTATTTATTGATGAGATCGATGCTATAGGTAAGAAACGTGACGGCAATATCGGCGGTAATGATGAACGTGAGCAGACTCTTAACCAGCTTCTTACCGAAATGGACGGATTTGAGGGAAATACAGGTGTTGTTATTCTCGCAGCTACCAACAGACCAGAATCTCTCGATCCTGCACTTACACGCCCCGGTCGTTTTGACAGAAGAGTTCCTGTCGAGCTGCCTGATTTAAAGGGACGTGAGGAGATCCTCAAGGTACATGCAAAGAAGATCAAAGTCGAGGATAATATAGATTATACGCACATTGCACGTATGGCATCCGGCGCATCAGGTGCAGAGCTTGCAAATATAGTTAACGAAGCAGCTCTACGTGCTATAAGGAGCGGAAGAAATCGTGCATCTCAGGCTGAGATGGAGGAAAGCATTGAGGTAGTTATCGCAGGCTATCAGAAGAAAAATGCACTACTCACAGACAAAGAAAAAATGATCGTATCATATCATGAAATAGGACATGCGCTTGTTGCTGCAAGCCAGACAAATTCAGCTCCTGTGCAGAAGATCACTATCGTACCCCGTACATCAGGTGCTCTCGGATATACGATGCAGGTCGATGAGGGAAACCACTATCTGATGAGTAAAGAGGAGATCGAAAATAAGATCGCAACATTTACAGGAGGTCGTGCTGCCGAAGAGATCGCATTTGGGTCTGTAACAACAGGTGCGTCAAACGATATTGAACAGGCAACAAAGCTTGCACGTGCAATGATAACTCGTTATGGTATGAGCGATGAATTCGGTATGGTCGCTATGGAAACCGTAACCAACCAGTATCTTGGTGGTGACACGTCACTTGCATGTTCCTCCGAGACTCAAACGCTTATAGATAAAAAGGTATCCGAGCTTATAAAGAAGCAGCATGATAAAGCAGTGCAAATACTTCTTGACAATCGTACAAAGCTTGACGAATTATCACAGTATCTGTACGAGAACGAGACGATCACAGGCGAAGAGTTCATGAAAATATTAAATTCCTGATTTAACTGATATTGTCGGAGGAGCTATGAATCTTCTTTTTTGCATTGACCGTAAATTCGTAAAGCATTTGGTAAACTGTCTAAATTCGATCCTTGAGAACGGAGGTGCGGAGCATTACGATATATTTATTCTGCACTCCGATCTAAATGAGGATGATATTTATCTGATAAGGAGTATGACAAGCGAATCAATAAGCTGCCAATTCATACCGATCGATCCGAATATTTTCGAAGATTTTCCCGAATCCTCACGGTATCCTCAGCAGATTTATTATCGGATCATTTCTCCTCTGCTTCTTCCGGAAAGCATTGACAGAATACTGTATCTTGATGTCGATACAACAGTAATCAATCCATTGAACGAGTTGTATGAGAGTGACTTTGACAATGCTGCGATACTTGCATGTTCACATGTTCGCAACGCCTTGACAAAGTTCAATCAGCTCAGGCTCAGAATAGATAAGGATGTACCGTATATCAATTCAGGCGTGATGCTAATGAATCTTCCAATACTAAGAGAGCTTCTTAATGTATCTGACATCAAAGAATTCGTCCGACAGCGACAATATAGTCTGTTTCTCCCGGATCAGGACATATTGACTGCGCTTTACGGTGATAAAATACAACTCATAGACAGCTTCAAATACAATATGTGCGAGAATCTTCTTCTCTTTAACAACGTCTCGCCCGCAAACAAGAAAATAGATATAAACTGGATACGAGACAACACAGTAATAATACATTATTGTGGAAGATCAAAGCCATGGAATGAGCATTATATCGGTGTATTAAACGTGTTTTATAAGGATCAATTCAATTCATATTGCACGGTATAAAAAATAAATGCAGTACTTTGAAAAGTACTGCATTTATTTTATTTAAAGCCTTATTACTTAGCGGATTCTTCAACAGCAACTGCTACTGCAACTGTAGCACCAACCATAGGATTGTTGCCCATACCGATAAGTCCCATCATCTCAACATGAGCAGGAACAGAGGATGAACCTGCAAACTGAGCATCGCCATGCATACGACCCATAGAGTCTGTAAGACCATATGAAGCAGGACCTGCTGCCATGTTATCAGGATGGAGTGTTCTGCCTGTGCCACCACCGGAAGCAACAGAGAAGTACTTCTTGCCGTTCTCGCCTGCCCACTTCTTGTATGTACCTGCAACAAGATGCTGGAAGCGTGTCGGGTTTGTTGAGTTACCTGTGATAGATACGTCAACGCTCTCGTGCTTCATGATAGCAACGCCTTCGAGAACATCGTTAGCACCATAGCAACGAACCTTAGCCTTATCGCCTGTGGAATATGCCTTGGAACGAACTATCTTAAGCTCATCTGTATAGAAATCATAATCAGTCTCTACATATGTAAAGCCGTTGATTCTGGA
>CAYWVF010000032.1:0-22482 GCA_964461815.1 uncultured Oscillospiraceae bacterium | reverse complement strand
CTTCTTGCTCGTCAGGTTGGCGTTCCTTATATCGTAGTATTTATGAACAAGGTTGACCAGGTTGATGATCCTGAACTCCTCGACCTCGTTGAGATGGAAATCCGTGAAGCTCTTTCTAAGTATGACTTCCCGGGCGATGATCTTCCTGTAATCCGTGGTTCCGGTCTTAAGGCTCTTGAATGCACATCCCAGGATCCGAACGCTCCTGAATATGCTTGCATCCTTGAACTCATGAACGCTGTTGACGAATGCATCCCGACACCTGACCGTAAGAGCGATCTTCCGTTCATTATGCCGGTTGAGGACGTATTCTCCATCACAGGCCGTGGCACAGTTGCTACAGGTAGAGTTGAGCGTGGACAGGTTAAGATGGGCGAAGAAGTTGAAATCGTTGGTCTTATGGACGCTCCGAGAAAGACAGTTGTTACAGGTATCGAAATGTTCAGAAAGCTCCTTGACTACGCTGAAGCAGGCGATAACGTTGGTTGCCTTCTCCGTGGTATCAACAAGACAGATATCGAGCGTGGACAGGTTCTTGCTAAGCCCGGTTCCATCAAGCCGCACACAAAGTTCCGCGGTCAGGTTTACGTTCTGACAAAGGAAGAAGGCGGCCGTCATACACCGTTCTTTAATAACTATCGTCCGCAGTTCTATTTCCGTACAACAGACGTTACAGGCGTTGTTAACCTTCCTGAAGGCGTAGAGATGTGTATGCCTGGTGATAACATCGAGATGGATGTTGAACTTATCACACCTATCGCTATCGAAGTTGGTCTTCGTTTTGCTATCCGTGAAGGCGGCAGAACAGTAGGTTCCGGCGTTGTTATCGCTATCAACGAGTAATTTTATTCATTGATTAGAATAGCTTAGCTTAATATTTAAATGGCTTGTTATCTGATAGCTCAGATTTCAAGCCATTTACTTTAATACGGCATAGCCCCAGATCAGCGATGAAGTCAGGTGATTTGATGAGCAGACTTATATTCCATGTAGATGTAAATAGTGCTTTCTTATCATGGGAAGCTGCAAAACGTGTTAGAGCTGGTGAAGATGATATACGTCTTATTCCGGCTGCTGTTGGCGGAGATCGAGAAAAAAGGACAGGCGTGATATTAGCAAAGTCAATTCCGGCGAAAAAATATGGTGTCAAAACAGGAGAGCCGATAACAGCAGCGCTTAGAAAATGCCCGAATCTTGTGCTTACAAAGCCGAATTTTGCATTATATGAAAAATGCTCCGCTGATTTTATGAGTATATGCTGTAAATATACGCCTATAGTCGAAAAAATATCTATAGATGAGTGCTTTTTAGATATGAGCGGCACAGAGACCATATACCCTGATCCTATAAAAACAGCTTACGAGATAAAAAACAGGATATATAATGAACTGGGATTTACAGTAAATGTTGGGATAAGTACGAATAAAATATTGGCAAAGATGGCGAGCGATTTTGAAAAGCCGGACAAAGTCCATACTTTATTTTTAGATGAACTGGAGAAAAAACTCTGGGTACTGCCGATAGGAGATCTGTTTTCAGTCGGAAAAGCCACTGCGGAGAGGTTGATACAATCAAATATTTGTACAATTGGCGATCTTGCACGAGCTGATAAAAAAATGATACAGGCTTTAATAGGTGAGAAGCCGGGTCAAACATTGCACGATTATGCAAATGGGATAGATGATTCACCTGTGCAATCGCAAGCGGAAAGTGCTAAGGGCTTTAGTATATCTACGACGCTTGAGAAGGACGTGATCGACAAAAACCAAGCACATAAGATACTGCTGGCATTGGCGGACAGTGTGTCATCCAGACTTCGTTCCGATAAAGCTAAAAGCTTTTGTATCGCAGTAACGATACGATCAAACAAATTTAAAAATACATCTCATCAGCGTAAGCTTGATGAACCTACCGATATTACATCCGAAATATATAGGATATCATGCAACCTATTTGACGAGCTTTGGGATAATCGTACACCTATCAGACTGCTGGGAATAGCTTTAAATGATGTTGTGCGTGATGAATATACACAGGGCTCATTGTTTAAGGATGAGAGTAAGGTGAAAGGTGAGAAGCTCGATAAGGTGGTAGATGATATCAGAAGAAAATTCGGTCAAAATACGATAATTCGTGGCTCTGTATATCAATCACCGCTAAATGTTGGGAAGAAATATAAGGCTCAGCTTGAAAATAAAGAGAAATAGATTATGAATTATCTGAAATCTATTTGGCTTGGTACATTGCGATGTACTAGGAATTATATCCGCCTAACATCTTTCATATTTTTTATATATTTTATTAAAAAGTAGTTGACAAATGATTTCGGGTATGGTATTATATACACAAGGAAAACGTTTTCCTATAAGAACGATATGGAGGATACGGTGAGAGCTAAGAGGACAACTGTTAAGGATATTGCAACACGTATGGGAATATCGCTGAGCACTGTAAATAAAGCACTGACGGGAAAGCCCGGAGTCAGCGAGAAACGCCGTGCGGAAATAATAGCTGTTGCAAAGGAAATGAATTATCAGGTAAATCATGTTGCCCAGTCACTTTCACGAAAATCCATAAAAATCGGTATCGTTATACCTTCTATATGGAAGCAATATTTCGGTCTTATAGAGCATGGCATTCTAATGGAATTTGAAAAGCTTGCTCAGGAGAATGTACAGGGATTTTTCCGCTATATCCAAGGCAGCAACGATATAAAAGCAGCGTTCGAATTTTTTTATGAGATGCAGGTAGATATTATCGTCTACTGTCCGTCAATGATACATATACCGAACGATGCGATAGAGTATCTTGAACGAACGAAAATCCCGGTGTTTACTGTCGGTGATGAATGCGATGAGATAGACAGCGTGTGTTCTGTTTTGATCAATGCGGAGCTTTCAGGATATATGGCAGCAGATTTTTTAAAGCTTTTTCTATCTGACGGTGAACAGGTAGCTGCCTTTATCGGTTCAGGCGATATGCGTATTCATGGGGATAAGGCAGAAGCCTTTGCGGCACGTACAAAGGACAACGGACTTACTATAGTTGGAATATACGAAACGTTTGATAAGCGTGAAATAGCTAAGGAATGTATAGATAAGATGTTTGACGCCTTTCCAAATGTTAAAGGTATATATGTCGCAACCGCAATCGCAGCGGAAATAACAGATTTTTTTAGCGAAAGACCGAATATCCACATCGTTGCGACTGATATATATGATGATATACGTAATGAAATGGCAAATGGAAGCATTGCAGCGACGATATTCCAGAATCAGGTTCTGATCGGACGTCTGGCAATAAAAATGGCATATCGCTATCTTGTCGAAAAAACAAGCTACAATGCATTCGAAGAAAAATTCAGTAAAAAGATATATGTAAATCCACATTTATTTTTACCTTCTAATATTGAAAGCTTAGTTTATGATAGTGGAAATGACTACATGTTAGCGTAAAAATTACCCGTAGCAAATCAACGGGTGATTTTTTGAAACCTTTAGAGAAACGTTTCTCTAGATAGGAAAGGAGAAGTATATGAATTTAGCTGGTAAAGTCGTAGTAATAACCGGAGGCGGTGGAGGAATCGGACGAACGGCATCGCATATTTTCTCACAGTATGGCGCAGAGGTCGTGATCTTAGAGTTGAATGAAGAATTTGGTCAGCAGACTGAAGCGGATATTAATGCTAAAGGCGGCAAAGCATGGTTTATTCGGACGGATGTATCAAATATAGATTCAGTCAACAGCGCTTTTGAGAAGATCCGCTGTAAATATGGAAAAATAGATGTACTTTATAATAACGCTTCCGTTTTTTTAGGCGGGCGTGATACTACATTGGAGACACTTCCTGCGGATATTTGGAAAAAAGTACTTGCGATCAACCTTGACAGTGTCTTTTATTGCTCACAAAATGCGATAGCATTGATGAAGGAGCATGGTGGTGCGATAATAAATACAGCTTCATCGGCAGCCGTAGTAGGTGTTCCCGGCTGTGCAGCATATACAGCAACAAAGGGTGCGACGGTCGCATTGACGAGATCGATGGCTGTAGAATGCGGAAAGTATAACATAAGAGTAAATTGTATCGCACCGGCAGCTATCCAAACGGAAATGGTCAAGGAAAGCAACTTGAATGATCCTGATTTTGATAATGATTTCTTTATTCGTCAGATCACTCCGCTGAAACGTTGGGGCAAGCCGGAGGATGTTGCACAGCTCGCATGTTTTCTTGCATCTGATGAAGCATCGTATTTGAATGGTGTTGTTATTTCTGCTGATGGCGGTATTACAATAAACGGTAACGTCAACAAGGAAATATAATTAAGCGAATAAAAAGGGGGAATGTATATGAACTCAGCAAGGCGTGCTGAACTTGCCGATTTTGCATTCAATATCCGTACAGACTGCATAAGGATGACAAACAACGGACACTCCGGTCATGTTGGAAGTATGCTGTCAATGGCAGAGATCATCACTGTGCTGTATAACGGTGTATTGAATGTAAGTTCCGATGCTCCTAAGATGGAGGAACGTGACCGTTTTGTACTCAGTAAGGGACATGCCGGAGCAGCTGTTTATTCTGCACTTTGCCAAAAAGGATTTTTTCCTAGAGACTGGCTCATGACTTACTACAGGGATAACGGTAAATTGATGGGACACATAAGCCATCACGTTCCCGGAGTCGAGTTTTCGACCGGTTCACTCGGTCATGGCTTACCTGTGGCAGTAGGCATGGCATTGGCAGCTAAGCTTCAGCAGAAGACACATCGCGTATTTTGTTTAATGTCGGATGGTGACATGAATGAAGGTTCAAGCTGGGAAGCGATAATGTTTGCAGCTCAGCATAATATTTCTAACCTCATTGGCATTATCGACTATAACCGTGTGCAGGCATTAGGACATTCCGAGGATATTGCAAACCTCGAGCCGATTGATGAAAAGCTCAAGCTGTGGGGCTGGAATGCTTGCTATGTTGATGGTCATGATCTTGAGGCACTGGAAAATACCTTTAATTCGATCGAAGACAATGGCAAGCCTACGATGATTATTTGTCGTACTATCAAGGCGCGTGGTGTTCCGTGGCTTGAGGACACCGTCAAGTCGCATTATGGCTTTATCCCTAACGATAAGGTTGAGGAAGCGATCGCAGGCTGTAAAGAGTTCTGTGAGCTGACCAAGAAAGGAGAATAAAGGCCATGAGGACGATTTTTAATAAGACTCTCATCGAGATCGCCAAAAACGATCCACGTATACATATGGTATTATCGGATATCGGCTATGGCGAGATCGAACCGTTTGGCGAAGCATTTCCGGGACGTCAATACAATGTCGGAGTTGCTGAGCAGAATATGACAGGCGTAGCTTGCGGACTTGCGATGGAAGGAAATATCGCGATCACATACTCTATTGCGAATTTCCCGACACTGCGTTGCCTAGAGCAGATAAGAAACGATGTTTGCTATCATAATCAGAACGTGAAGATCGTTATTATCGGCGGAGGTGTATCGTACGGACCGCTCGGTATTTCACATCATTCTACCGAGGATATTGCGATTATGCGAGCATTGCCGAATATGGTCGTAATGGCACCGTGTGACTGCATTGAAGCGGAAGCGGCAACGTATGCGATGATCGAGCATGACGGCCCTGTATATTACAGATGCGGATATAAAAACGAGAGTGATATCCATGAAGGCCCGATCGAATACAAGATCGGTAAATCAATACCTGTATATGATGGCAGCGATATAGCGATCTTTTTCACAGGTCCGATTGGATATGATGCTAAAATGGCATGCAAAAAGCTGGCAGCAGAAGGCATTAAGGTTCGTTTGGTAAGTATGCATAGCATAAAACCGATAGATCGTGAGGAAATAATCTATTCGGCGAAGAAGATCGGCAGGATCTTGACCGTTGAAGAGCATAATTTAAGCGGTGGCTTGGGAAGTGCTGTTGCGGAAGTACTTGCAGATGAAAACTGCGTATGCCAATTCAAGCGTATGGCTTTGAACGATGTATATGTTTCTAAGGTAGGCTCACAGGAATGGCTGCGTGAGCAGTACGGCTTGAGTACCGACGATATATATAACACCGTAAAGGCTATGCTTGCAGCAAAATAAACATTTATATCGGAGAATTTATACTTATTCATAGATAACCGATATATTCGAAAGCACAGACAAAATATGCTTTAGTGTGTCACAATATGTATACTTATTGTGACATTATAAGGAGAACTAAAAAAGTCTAAATATGACCTGTTTTTGTCCGTATTGAATATGTTTTAGTGTGTCATAATAAGTATACTTTTTTTCCGCATTGCGAAGGTAGTTAGGGTAAAGTGATATGCGATCCCGAGACTATATCGATAAGTGAAAAAAGGATTACGATGAAAGAGGGAGAATAAATATATGTCTAAAAAATTTAGAAAAGCTTTAGCGTTTATTCTTGTTGCCATGATGATAATCATGTCCTTCGCCGGATGCAGCAAGACAGACACAAGCAGTTCAACAGATAAAGACACTTCGACCAATACAAGTACATCGACCGACTCCAAAAATGATAAAAAAGAAACTACCGAAGACAAGAAAACAGATGACAAAACACCGACGGAAGATAGCGAAGAGCCAACAACTATTCGCATAATGCTCGGTGACCATGTACAATCTCCGATGAGCATGGATATTATGTCATTTAAGGAATTAGGCAAAAGACTCAATATCAATATCAATTTCGAAATAATTCCGAGCTCGGAGCTTACAACAAAGATCGACCTCGCTCTTGCATCCCAGGATTATCCGGATCTTATGCGTACAGGTAATAACTTCTATGAGTATTGCGATGCAGGCGTTTTCGTAGACCTTACTCCGTATATGGATAATGAGCTTGCTGATTATTATAAAGCATATGAAGCGGAAGGCCCAACACAGCTTAAAAATATTATGACAGACGAAGGAAAGTTCTGGGCTCTGTATAAGATGGAAGAATGCCCGTATCGTATTGTATATTATATCAATCAGGACTGGTTAGACGAGCTTGGCTTGGCTACACCGCACACACTTGATGAGCTGACAGATACACTTTATGCATTTAAGGATGCACATCCTGATGGAATTCCGTGGGCACAGGGTCCATGGGTAGGCCAGGAAAGCATTATGTACGGCGTATTTGGAACATCAAACGGTTGGTATCAGCCTAAGGTCGGTGAATATCGCTACGGTCCTGTTGATGATGCAGATAAGATGTATGATTATCTGTCATGGTTCAATCAGATGTGGGAAGACGGTATCCTTGACCCCGACGTTCTTACAAGAGATGACGATTCAGGCTCTGCTTTGATGGCAAGCGGTAATGCCGGCTTCTTCGTAGGCCCCGGTGATAACGCTGCGCTTTGGGGTAAGGGCGGTACAGACGGTGTCAACTTTACATCTGTCGGAATAATCGTAAAAGACGGCGTAGCTCCTATCGTAGGCGAGCAGGGCAGAGCTTCCAATGCATTCTGTATCCCGACGAAGGCAAAGGCTCCGCTTGAAAAGATCCTTGAAATGTGCAACTATATGTTCACAGAAGACGGTATCATTCTCTTTAACTATGGTATTGAAGGCGAGACGTTCGAGTATGTAGACGGCAAACCGCAGTTTACAGATGTTATCATGAACCACGAGCTTGGTGCAGTTAATGGAAGACGTCAGTATGGTCTTAATCCAAATCCGTTCCTCGCTGTTTCATATGAGCAGGGCTGGCTCGATATCGGCCTTGAGGGCGACGTAAAGGCATTTGCAGAAGTAGAACCATACTTAACACCATCAAATCCTGCACTTACGGCAACAACAGAAGAACAGGATGCAACATCTACTATTATTACAGATATTAACAAGTACGTGGGAGATTCTTTGATCAAGTTTATGTTCGGTGAAATGGATCTCGAAACTCAGTGGGATGAATTCCAGCAGAAGATCCAGGAAATGGGATTCGCAGAATATGCCGCTGCAAGGCAGGCTCAGTATGAACGCTGGATGAACAGATAATTGGTTTTCTTTATTTGGAGGTCAGGTAATCTGACCTCCAAATAAAAATCTGATGGAAAAGAGAAACAGACCGGCTGATAAGGAGGGAAATTGCTAGTGGCGACAAAGAGTAGAGTGCCTGATATAAATAAATCGAATATAAGAAGAGCGTTGAAGCAGATGAGAGCAGACTGGATTTTATACGTTATGTTTATTCCGGTTGCATTGAATTTTATTATATTCCATTACTTACCGATGTATGGGCTGAGGATAGCTTTTATGGATTACAATCCCGTATTGGGATTTGATTATAGCAGATGGGTAGGCCTTGACAATTTTAAACGATTTTTCAGCTCAGAATATTTTACTTTAACACTTCGCAACACTTTAAGTATAACACTTACATCGCTTTTACTTAGTCCTTTGCCTATCATTCTTGCATTGCTTCTTAATGAAGTAAATAATTTGCGCTTTAAGAAAACGATACAGACGATATCATATATGCCGCACTTCGTTTCTGCCGTTATTGTAGTCGGTATATTGAATATAATGTTTTCAAACGAAGGAATGGTAAATAATGCATTGCGTGCATTGGGCTTTGACTCGTTTAACTTCCTTACAAACAAGAATGCTTTTCTTCCAATGTATCTTGGTATGGGTGTGTGGAGTGCCACAGGCTATGAATCGATCATATTCATAGCGGCAATAACGAATATAAATCCCGAGCTGTATGAGGCAGCGGAGATCGACGGAGCGGGACGAATGAAAAAGTTATGGCATGTAACTCTCCCCGGAATATTGCCTACGCTTGTTGTAATATACATTATGCGTATAGGTAATATCATGAATGTAGGTTATCAGACCATATATTTGATGCAAAATGCGCTGAATATTGAAAAAAGTGAGGTTATTTCTACCTTTGTATATAAACGAGGCTTGATCGATTCCGACTATGGTTATTCGACAGCCGTAGGACTTTTCAACAATATAGTTGGCTTTATTTTGGTTTTAGGTGCAAACAAGCTTTCCAAGGTCTTGACCGAGACTTCACTGTTTTAAAAGGAGGAGTATCGAATGTCAATAAAAACAAGAGCCGAAAGAGTCGGCGATGTATTTATATATGCTGTTTTGATCCTGTTCGCGGCGTTCTGTATTTACCCTTTGATCTACATATTCAGCAATGCGATCAGTGAGCCTGAGGTCGTAAGGCGAATGGAGGTAGTCCTCTGGCCTGTCGGATTTACCTTTAAAAGCTTTAAATATATTGTTGAGCATGAATATCTCGGTAAATCATATTTAAACTCACTGCTTTACACCGTAGCCGGTACATTGTGGCAGCTTCTATGGACAACGATTGGTGCATATGTGCTCTCACGTAAGCACTTGATCGGACGAAATGTGATGATGTTCTTTATCTGGTTCACAATGATGTTCAGTGGTGGACTGATCCCTCTTTATCTTGTAGTAAACGATCTCGGAATGGTAGGTACAAGATGGGCACTTATTATTCCGTGTGCGGTAAGCCAGTATTATCTTATCATAATGAAGACATCTATGCAGGAAATACCTGCGGCACTTGAGGAAAGCGCAAAAATTGATGGTGCGAATTCGCTTACGATAATGATTCGTATTGTGCTGCCGATCTCACTGCCGACAATTATGACGATTGCGCTGTTCTTTGCAGTCGGACGCTGGAATTCCTATTTTGATGCGATTATCTATCTTAGAGACAAAGCCTTATATCCGTTGCAGGCGATTTTACGTGAGCTGCTTGTTACGTTTACCGATATAAGCACAGATGCAGGAACTATGACGGCTGATTATCAGAAAAACTTTTCAACACTCGGATTCCGATGCGCTACGATCCTTGTATCACTTCTGCCGGTCATGGTAGCATATCCATTTGTACAGAAATATTTTGTAAAGGGTGTAATGATCGGTTCGATCAAGGGATAAGACAAGTGATAAGGAGAAAAAATGATGAAAATGCTAACTCTTGAGGAGCAGCGAGCTCGTATTGAAAACATTGACAGCGCTGAAGAAAACAATCTGAAATATCTGAGAAGACATAGGATCAGAGACTATTTGCCCGGACAGGCAGTATATAATCTCGGAGATTATCCTGCTCCGTTTTCCATTGAACCGACGGAGTATGATTACAATATGCTCAAGGATATGGCTGAGAAAGGCGTCGAGCTGATCCAGATACATGAGGAGTGGAATGACTCGGTAAGACATCTGGGTGCCGACAAGTATACGAGCTTTGATCCCGAGGGGTTGCAGCATTTCGTAGATCTGTGCCACTATTTCGGAATAAAGATAATACCATATATTTCGTCAGGCTATTTTCATGAATTTGATCCTGATTTTAAGGAATCATTTACACATACCGAGCGACGTTGTATCAACGGTATGCATTTTAAGTATCGCTGCTGTTCGGCAGGAAGTGCCGAGTGGCGTAACTACTTACTTCCACGTACATTTGCGGTACTGGATAAGTACGGATTTGACGGAATATACAATGATGTCGGAACAGACAGCCGATATAGAGCACCTAATGGAAAGCATCTTACAAAAGACGGTATAGACTGGTATGATCCCGAACGTGAGGATCTGCTTGGAATGATCTATACCGAAATTAAGAAGCGTGGCGGTATATACAAGCTGCACTGTGATGGAAACAGCGGAGCACCGTGTATTGATCGCGTATATGATTACCTTTGGATAGGTGAATGCATTAAAAAGGTAGATATCGGTATAGGAAAGACATATAAGGATTACGTAGTTCCATGTCAGGATAAGGTTAGATTGACGCTGACAGAACCGGACTACTACTTTGCATCAGTAATCCCGTTTATGCAGTTCCCGTTGCTTACGACAAGAGGACGTCCTCTGATGGGTAAGCGAATCGAGGAAAATATTCCGTATTACAGCTGTGAAGGCGAGTTCGGTAATTGTGAATACGAGTTCAACAAGCGGGTAGGAGAGTACATGAAGGCTCATCCGAAAGGCCCGTATGTATACAGCTTGTGGTCTTCTATTCCCGATGATACGGAGGAATACGACCGCTGGTGCAGTTACCTTGCTCTGTATAAGCCTATGGTAGAGGAAAACAGTCTTGCATATATCGAGCTGCGTGAGTGTAAGGATATTCTGTCTGAGCTTTCTGAAAATATCTATGCTTCCATGTTCGTAAATGAGGAAAAGTATCTTGTAGTGTCAAATATGACGACAAGTGATTACGAGCTTAAGCTCAGTGATTTTTGGACAGACAGAGAAAAGGGTGAAAGATCCCGGAGTTTTACGATAAAACCCGGTAAATTGATGTTCTTAATTAAAAAATAAAGAAAGTGGGGCATTGCTATGGCTATTGCGCGAGATAGGTTCTGGATTTTCGGTGTACGAGCACATCAGGATGATATCTGGCTTGGAAAAAACACAGCAGATAGAAATTATTGCAGATCACGCATAACTCCGACGGAAGCAGCACACATGCTTGACGTACCGAATATGATCATGGTCAATTGTGATGGTATACCCGTACCGTTCTCCGATGATGCTTATGGATATGCAGAAAGCTTTTGCAAAATGAACAAGGTGCTCTGGGGAGTAACAGGTTCAGGAGGCTTCCGTGTGGGAAATGAGGAGCAATTTATCTGTAAATTAGCTGAGCGTTATCCTAATATCAGCGGTGCATTTATGGATGACTTCTTCGGTAAATTCATCGGTCAGCCGGATGCAGATAAGAAAACAGAAGCTCTGCTTAAAGAGATACGCAATGGCCTTGACAAGGCATCACGCAGGATGGAGCTATATGCTGTTTGGTATACGCATGAAGTAGATGCAGTAGCTCCGAATCTTATAGATTATATTGACGGCTTATCGTTGTGGACATGGAGATGTGAGGATTTGCCGCAGTTAGAGGAACGGTTTGAAGCTATCGAAAAGAATTTCCCGAAACAGAAAAAGCTGCTTGGAATATACATGTATGACTTCACATCGGGAATGCCTGTGCCGCTCGAACTTATGGAGCATCAGTGCGAGCTCGGATTGAAATTGATGCAGGAGGGTAGACTTGACGGAATGATATTTGAAACTAACTCCGTTATGGGCGTAGGACTCCCAAGTGAAAAGTGGCTTAGAAAATGGCTTGAAACTGCAAAGTATACAGAGGTTCCCGACTAGGCTACCACACATTGTATAGAGGAGATAGCAGATGGAAATTTGTATTCAAACGGCAGATGTGGTCGATGTATTAGGCTTTGAAAAAGGCTATGAAGCAATCAGGTCGGCAGGCTTTACGGCAATTGACTGGAATTTGGATCATGCTTGGAAATATGCACAGCTGCGTGATGGTAATTATCGTGGCAAATGCATCATGGAACAGCCGCTTGACAAGGTGATCGAGTACTATGATGAAGAGCTTTCTGTTATCAGGAAGAACGGATTAAAGATCAGTCAGGCACATGCGCCGTTTCCTGCATATTTTCCGGGACGTCCGGATGTGCTTGAGTACGCTGTCGATGTATATAAACGAAATATAGAGTATTGCGATCATGCAGAATGTGGGTATCTGATTATCCATGGTATATCACATGAGGCTTCCGATAGGGAAAATACGCCGAAGGATATTGATGATCTCAACATGAAGCTGTATGAATCGCTCATTCCTGTTCTGCTGAAATGCAAGGTCACAGTTTGTCTTGAGAATCTGTTTATAGGCGGCAGAGGAATTTGTGAGGGAATATGTGCAGATCCTTATCAGGCAGTCAGATACATTGACTCGCTCAACGAGAAAGCAGGGAAAGAAGTATTTGCATTCTGCCTGGACATAGGACACCTTAATATACTGAAGAAGGATCTGCGTACATACATACCGATACTCGGGAAACGCATCAAGACACTGCATATTCATGATAATGACGGAAGAAATGATCTGCATATGGCACCTTTGACGGGAACAGTCGATTGGAATGAGTTTTGTATGCAATTAAATCAGATAGGCTATGATGGCGATCTCGATTTTGAAACATTCAATCAAACCAATATTGCCATGAGGACCGATAAGGAGCTTCTTACGCCGTGGATTGAGCTTATCTGCCGAACAGGTGAGGTTTTCAGAAGAAAAATACAAGGGCAATGAAATTCGGATTTGAATAATGGTGAAAAAAGGCTTTGACATAACATGTCAAAGCCTTTTTAGTATATAGTTTTAATTTATCGCTGATAATTTATCACTGATATTTTATCAGCTGATCTTCAATGTCTCCCAGAGGGTGTTCATGTAGTCAAGCATCTCATTTGAAAGGTTACGATATGCAAGAGCGTTGTATTTTTCACTGAAATCACCGATCTTGGGATAGAGTATTTCCATAGCCTCTTCGCCCATTTCCTCGATATATCCGTCATCTGTATACACTACAGAATTCGGAGATGCGTAATAAATGTACTGAGCATTAGCAATTGCCGGTTCGGGGCTGAGCATGTAATTTATAAATATTTCGGCGAGCTCTTTATTTTGGCAGCAGCTTGGAATACACATTGCATCAACGAAGTAGTTGGTGTTTTCAGGATAGTAGAATCTGAGATCGACATCCTCTGCCTGTGCATCAAGCATTGTGAAGTAGTCACCTGCATAATATGATCCGATAGCAGCTTCTCCTGATTCCATCATGTTATAGATCTCATCCATTACACGACCGTAAAGCAGTGGACTCTGAACCTTAAGGTCTTCAAACGCTCTGTCCCATTCGGATTTGTCTGTCGTATTTACATCGATGCCAAGCTTATACATAGATGTACCGAATGCATCACGTGGATTATTGTATTGCAGGATACTGCCTGAATATTTTTCGTTCCACATAAGATCCCAGTCTGTTGCATCAGCCTCATCGACTACGTTTGCATTGTATATGATACCGATAACACCGTATGTATACGGAACGGTATACTCATCATTTTCATCGTAGTAAAGACCCTTGAAGCTATCGTCAATGAATTTATAATTCGGAATATTGTCGTAGTTGAGCGGCAAAAGCATATCCTCTTCGATCATACGGTCGATCATATAATCTGATGGAATAATAACATCGTAGCTGACTGCTCCGCTTGCAAGCTTGTTGTACATATTCTCGTTGGAGTCAAAGGTAGTATAATTGACCTTGATCTTCTGTCCGTAGGACGATTCATACCATTTTTCAAACTCCGCTATTGTATCAAACGTGCCTTCACTTCCGTCGGAAATGTATTCACCCCAGTTATAAACGTTCAGTGTAAGAGTGTTCTGACTTCCGCAGCCTGAAAGACATAATGTAAATACGAGCATTGTGGCGATCGTTACAGCAATAATGCTTTTTCTGTTCAATTTCTTATCCTCCATGATCGATTGTATTTTATATAGATTTCTTTTGCAGCTTCTTTCTTTTTTTAGCCTCTTTCATCTCACGACTTGTTTCATCGTCGGACAAATTTGATATCAGAAGCAGTACCAGTATCACAAAGAAAATGATCGTAGCCAGTGCGTACATCTTTGGTGTGACTGTTTTCTTTGTCATGCTGTAAATACGTATAGGAAGCGTTTGGAATCCGTTGCCGGCTGTAAAATAGCTTATTACGAAGTCGTCAAGTGACAGCGTAAATGCCATTATCATACCGGTAACAACACCGGGAATAATCTCGGGGATCTCTACCTTGAAAAAAGCTTTCAGAGGCGTACATCCGAGATCCTGTGCAGCCTCGGGAAGTGATTTATCCATCTGCTGCAATTTCGGAAGCACCTGCATAATGACGTATGGCAGGCAAAATGTTATATGTGACAGCAGCATCGTCCAAAAGCTCAGACTGGTTGCCATACCGAACAGCCTTCCGACGAATACGAACATGAGCATCAGTGAGATACCTGTAATGATATCGGGATTTATCATAGGTATATTTGTTACCATATCCATTGCAAAACGGATGTATTTGCTGCGAAGCTTGTTTATTCCCACAGCCGCAGCAGTACCCATGATCGTAGCTATTACAGCTGAGCTTGTTGCGAGGATCAGCGTATTTCGGAGCGCATCTAACGTCTCCGAGTCTTTGATCAGCTCCTCGTACCATTTGAATGAAAAGCCTGAGAATACGGAAAGACTCTTTGATTCATTAAATGAAAATACAAGCAGTATTGCTATCGGAGCGAAAAGGAATACCATTATGAGTGCTGTGTAAATCTTAGACATTGTTTTCATATCGCGACCCTCCGATCAAACCGATGCACGCTTGGCTGCAAGATGCTGCATTACAGCCATACATGCGAGAAGCACGATCATCAAAATGAATGCTATAGCGGCTGCAAAATGCAGATTATTCGCTACGTACTGTCCTTCAATAGCATCACCGAGAAGATAGAATTTACCGCTGCCGAGCTTCTGAGAAATGTAAAATGTGCTGATCGAAGGAATGAGCACCATGTTTACACCGGATATAACACCGGGAAGGCTCAACGGCCATATCACTCGGCGCAGTACTCCTATCTTGTTGCATCCGAGATCACGAGCTGCCTCCACAAGCTTGACATCCATCTTTGCCATGATAGAGTAAATGGGAAGTACCATATATGGGAAATAGTCGTATACCATGCCGATAACAACTGCCGCCTCTGTACCTATTATGCTGACAGTTCCGAAGCCGAGCTTTGACAGGAAGCTGTTAAGAATACCTGTATCCTGCAATATTGTCATCCATGCATATGTACGGATGAGGAAGTTCATCCACATAGGTATCATTATCATAGTTACGAATATCTTTTGCGTTTTCGGCTTTGAGTGTGCGATGATGTAAGCCATCGGATATCCAAGCAGTATGCAGATAAATGTTGATATTATAGCGAGCTTGAGTGAACGCCAGAATATCATAAGATATGTATGTACCTCACGTGCTCCGCTTCCGTCATCTATCGTGGACGTAGCAGTGAAAAAGCGTGTTATATTATCAAACGTGAAGGTGAAGTTTGAATCGGTAAATGCATAGTATGCCACAAATATTAAAGGTACAAGAATGAATATCACCGACCATATGGAATATGGGGTAAGCATAAGCTTTTCGGTACGACTCATCTTCTTTGAAGCAGTCACAGCCTTTTTCATTCTTCCTGTTCACCTTCTTCATCCATTTCATCGGAAAATGATGAATAATCGCCGAACATGCCGGAATATTCGGATTTTTTCATGATATGTATGGCATCAGGCTCTATATAAAGTCCTATATGCTCATTAACATCAACAAAGTCGGTCGTTTGTATCATCCATTTAAAACCACTGATATCGACGATGATCTCGTAGTGAACACCGAGGAATGTTACGGATGTTACTACGCCCTTGAGCATACCGTCCTTTTCCGGTACTATATCCACATCTTCGGGACGAACGACAACGTCTACAGGCTCATTCTTAGCGAATCCACTGTCAACACAGTCAAATATATGTCCTGAGAATGAAACTCGCTTATCATCCAGCATTATTCCGTCAACGATATTGCTTTCTCCTATAAAATCGGCGACAAACGCATTTTTAGGCTCGTTATATATTTCGATAGGAGAACCGATCTGCTGTATTCTTCCGTTGGACATAACGGCTACCGTGTCGGACATTGACAGAGCTTCCTCCTGATCGTGAGTGACAAAAATAAATGTGATCCCTGTAGCCTTTTGGATCTTCTTAAGCTCCTGCTGCATATCCTTTCGAAGCTTTAAGTCAAGAGCGGCAAGTGGTTCGTCAAGGAGCAGCACCTTGGGATGGTTTATAAGAGCACGTGCGATAGCAACTCTTTGCTGCTGACCGCCGGAGAGACTTGTAACACTCCTTTTTTCGTACCCTTTAAGTGCAACAAGTGTCAGCATCTCCTGTACCTTAGCTTCGATCTCCTTTTTCGGGACCTTGCGTTCACGCAATGGAAATGCTATGTTCTCAAATACGTTCAGGTGAGGGAACAACGCATAACGCTGAAAAACAGTATTTACGTTTCTCTTATGTGGAGGAACATTGTTTATATTATTCCCCATAAAAATTATATCGCCCTCGTCGGCAGTTTCGAAGCCTCCGATCATACGAAGTGTAGTTGTTTTACCGCAGCCCGACGGACCGAGCAACGTAAGAAACTCATTGTCATATATGTCCAGGTCTATATGATCGAGGACTACCTCTCCGTCATAGGATTTTGTGATGTTTTTAAGCTCGATAATTTTTTTCATAGCCGATCCCTCTAAAATCAGATAATAAAAAAAGTGATATATGCAAAAGCACACATCACCTTGATAGATCATAATTACCATGTAAACACATGGAGACATATTGATCCCAATGGGTTTAGAGTCTATATAGCAAAGATTACTCTTACCACTCTTATTGACCATTTCACAAGTTTGCATACTTTGCAGTACCGGTTTATAGTTACCAACTTATAAAACTTGAGCTTCTAACTCAATCAATAAAGCAACAGAAGTTGCCACCGCACCTGCGGTACTCGGCATTCGACCCGGCTGTCCGTCTGGCCTTAGCTGCAATATAAAGCAGCGGTCGTTATCTTGCTTCGGATAAACTCAACATATCCAATTGAGACAATTAATTCTAACATTATTCGACTCGTATGTCAATATGTTATTTAAACAAAATATGATCAAATTTTTTCTCAAAAAGTCGATTTTTTATTGTAATTTTACAGCTTTGTAAAGTAATCAGTTGAAAGAGTACGTGTTTTATTTGAAAAAATACATAGTAGTCGGATGAAGCTGCCACTTCATCCGACTCTTTGTACGTTTTTTTATTTGCTGACGAGAGAAAATAAATAAAAGATAAAGCTACTGATGAACTGCACGATGTTTAAATTAAGTATAGGTAGGTAAACGACATGAAAAAATACTTTTCATTTATTATTACACTTTTGTTGATAATAAATACGGATATATTTTCTTCCGATGCTGTGTCCTGCGGCAGCTCGGATATACATGTATTTGATCCGATTGGTAATAAGGCAGTAACGTCATTTGATAATGAGAGCCCGATGATAGCATTGACATTTGATGACGGCCCGAGTGATCGTGCGACCGATGAAATACTTGATGTTTTGGAAAAGTATAATGCGAGGGCTACTTTCTTTGTTCTTGGCAGTAACGTCGAAAAATATGAGGATAAATTGGAGAGAGCTGTCAGGCTGAAATGTGAAATAGGCAATCACACCTACGATCATAAAAAACTGTCAAAATTGACCGAAAAAGAGATAGAATACCAGATCAAATCGACAGAGGATAGTATTTTTAAGGCGTGTGGAATAGTTCCGGAGCTTATCCGTCCACCATATGGTATTCATAACAGCAAAACGATGAAAATATGCAATTCACCTGTTATTCTCTGGTCTGTAGATACTCTCGATTGGAAAAATCGCGACCCGTATGCGATAGTAGATACTGTTCTGAGCAAGGCGTCTGCCGGTGATATAATACTTATGCATGATATATATCCTACCACGGCAGAAGCGTGCAGAACTATTATACCAAAGCTTATCAGCATGGGTTTTCAGCTCGTAACGGTAAGCGAGCTGATGAGTGCAAGAGGATATACTGTCGTAAGCGGACAAGCTGTCGTCAGTGTAAGATAAGAGTGAGATGACGGTACTGCCTACGTGTGATCAGATTTTAGACATATAATCGGATATCCCTCATATTTATAGCTTATAAAGCTATAAATAGAAAGGATGAAGCTTCATGAAATTTGATTTTCTAAAAAAGAATCGATTTATGATGTGCGTGCTTGCAGGAATGATACTTGCGGCGACTATATTCGGATTGAGTGATCCTACGGCGATAGCTGCGAGTACCGCAAAACGAGATCTTCCAATTTACTGCGTTGACAGAACGGAAAAGGTAGTAGCACTTACATTCGATGCAGCATGGGGAAACGAGGATACGCAAAAGCTGATAGATATTTTCGAAAAGTATAATATAAAAGTCACGTTTTTTGTGGTAGGGGACTGGGTGGATAAATATCCGGAATCTGTAAAGGCATTGTCCGATGCAGGGCATGAGGTCATGAATCACTCAAATAAGCATCCTTATATGACTAAGCTTTCAAAGCAGCAGATGATAGCTGAGGTCACTGCGTGCAATGAAAAGCTGGAATCTATCACCGGCGTTAAGCCTACACTGTTTCGACCTCCGTACGGCGATTATAATGATACGGTAGTATCGACTCTGCGTGACATGGGTATGTATGCAATACAGTGGGATGTCGATAGCCTGGACTGGAAAAATCCGGGCAGCGAAAATGTAAAGGCTCGAGTGCTGTCTAAGGTACAGCCCGGTTCGATCGTACTGTTCCATAATGCTGCTACGGATACACCTCCCGCACTTCCCGGTATAATTGAAGAGCTGATACGTCAGGGCTACAGCTTTGCAAAGGTGTCTGAGCTGATATATACAGATGATTATACAATAGATCATACCGGAAAGCAGATAAAAAACAGTGGAGTAAATTAACTTTTGACAAAAGCAGGAGGCTGTGAAAATACAGCCTCCTGCTTTATCGAGTATTACTTGATGGAAATCACCTTGTAATCCTGTGCCTCTACGGTGTTTTTCAGGACGTCATCTGAAACATCGGCATTGAGCGTTACAACAGCTGTACCATCCTTATGGCTGACAACAGCTTCATCGACCTCAGCCATGGCTTCAAGTACCTTTTTAACTCTTGCTTCGCAGTGACCGCACATCATACCTTCGATTTTTAATGTTTTCTTCATAGCTTTCGTCTCCTTTTTGTGTTTTCGGTTTACTTTTCTATCCTTTGATGCATCATACATCTTAAAGAGGTTTAAACGCAGAGCGTTTGTGACTACACAGAAGCTTGACAGGCTCATAGCGGCAGCACCGAACATGGGATTCAACTGCCAACCGAGCAATGGTATGAATAAGCCTGCTGCAAGCGGAATGCCGATGGTGTTATAAATAAATGCCCAGAAAAGATTTTCATGAATATTCGTGAGTGTCGCTCTGCTCAATCTTATTGCAGCAGGTACGTCGATAAGATCACTTTTCATCAATACAATATCTGCGGCATCTATTGCAACATCAGTGCCGGCTCCGATAGCGATACCTATGTCGGCAAGCGTCAGAGCGGGAGCATCGTTTATGCCGTCGCCTACCATTATGACTTTGCCGCTTTTCTTGAGCTTTCGAATAACGCTTTCCTTGCCGTCGGGAAGTACGCCTGCAATGACTTCGTCTACACCTGCCTGCTCACCTATAGCCTTGGCAGTTCTTTCATTATCACCTGTAAGCATTACAACATGTATACCCATACCCTGAAGCTCACGCACCGCTGAGGAGCTGCCGCTTTTTATCACATCAGCTACGGCGATAATACCGATAAACCTATCGTTTGATGCAAAGAACAACGGAGTTTTTCCACCTTCGGCAAGTCTATCGGCTTTTGCCTTCATATTATTCGGAATAGCTACGACGTTGACGATAAAATTGTAATTGCCTCCGTACAGCTTGTTGCCGTTCATGACAGCACTGAGTCCATTTCCCGGGAGTGCGGTAAACTCCGACACGGGGAAATGCTCAAGCTGAAGCTCCTCTGCCTTCCTGAGTATCGCACGTGCAAGAGGATGCTCACTGTTTTTCTCAAGTGAATATGCAGTTGTGAGAAGCTCGGTATCTGTTACGCTTTCGGCAGGAATAATATCTGTGACAACAGGCTCGCCTGATGTTATCGTTCCTGTCTTGTCAAGAACAACGATTTCAGCTCGCCCAGTTTCCTCAAGCGATGCGGCAGTTTTGAACAGGATACCGTTTTTTGCACCCATTCCGTTACCGACCATGATCGCTACAGGTGTTGCAAGTCCGAGCGCACATGGACAGCTTATGACTAGAACCGATATTCCACGTGCAAGAGCAAATCCGATCGTCTGACCTGAGATCAACCATGCGAGGATAGTCAAAGTCGCAATGAGTATAACAACAGGTACGAATATGCCTGATACTTTATCTGCGATCTTTGCTATCGGAGCCTTTGTAGCGGCGGCATCACTTACCATTTGTATGATCTGAGATAATGTGGTGTCTTCGCCGACTCTGGTCGCTTCACATTTGATAAAGCCGGATTGATTTATCGTAGCGGCAGATACAGTGTCGCCGATAGCTTTATCAACAGGTATGCTTTCACCTGTCAGCGCCGACTCATTTACTGCACTGTGTCCCTCGAGAATAATACCGTCAACAGGTATATTTTCACCGGGACGAACAACAAATATATCTCCCTTTCTTATCTGATCGACAGAGACGGTTTCTTCAAGGCCGTTCTTTATAATGACAGCTGTTTTTGGTGTCAGCTTCATAAGCGATTTCAGAGCATCCGTAGTCTTACCCTTTGACCTGGCTTCAAGCATTTTACCCACGGTTATAAGAGCCAGTATCATCGCAGCTGATTCAAAGTAAAACTCGTGCATGTAGGACATGACAAGCTCGTGATCGCCATTGAGCTGTGCGCCAGTCATAGCAAACAATGCTACCGTACTGTATATGAATGATGCCGCAGAGCCGAGTGCCACGAGTGTGTCCATGTTAGGCGAACGGCGAAATAGGCTCTTAAATCCGTTGATGAAAAACTTCTGATTTATTATCATCACGATAGCCGATAGAATTAGCTGTAATATGCCTATCGCTATATGGTTTTCCTCAAAAAAAGCGGGAACAGGCCAGCTCCACATCATATGTCCCATGGAAAAGTACATCAGAACGATGAGAAATCCGAGGGAAGCTATAAGTCTGCGCTTTAATACAGGCGTTTCAGTGTCCTTGAGTGCAGCTTCATTGACGTTTTCAGTCACCTTGGCACCCTTAAGAGAAGCTCCGTAGCCTATGCTCTGCACAGCTGATATGATATCCTGTGCGGGTAGCGTACCTTCAACGCTCATAGAATTTGTGAGCAGACTGACAGAGCATGATGTGACACCGGGAAGCTTTGAAACAGTCTTCTCAATACGTGAGCTGCACGCAGCACAGCTCATACCCGTTAATAAATATTGTTCCATGATCGATTCACTCCATTATTTCATGAGCTTTTGTAATGTTGCAAGGAGCTCGTCAATGACCTCGTCGTTACCCTGCCTGATATCATCTGCGACACATGTGCGAATGTGACTTGACAGTAGATCACGATTAAATGCATTGACAGCAGCGGTAACTGCGGCAGATTGGATGAGAATATCATTACAGTACGCATCCTTTTCTACCATGCCACGTATGCCTCGTATTTGCCCCTCTATACGGCTGAGTCGATTTATGAGTTTTTTTCGCTCATCATCGGTCCGCTTCTTTGTTTTATGCTTGCAGCAGCAATCCTTGTCCATTTTATTTTCCTCTGATATGTAGTATACCCCTGTAGGGTATTTTTATTATATACCCCCGAGGGGTATTTGTCAAGAGGTATTATTTAGCCGA
>CAYWVF010000031.1:0-26068 GCA_964461815.1 uncultured Oscillospiraceae bacterium | reverse complement strand
TCCTAATAATTCTCTAATTTCCATTTCTACTAAATCTAGTAATTCTGGATCATCAACTTGGTCACATTTATTCATGTAAACAACAATTTTAGGAACACCAACTTGACGAGATAACAAAATATGTTCTCTTGTTTGTGGCATTGGACCATCTGCAGCAGAAACTACAAGGATAGCACCATCCATTTGTGCAGCACCAGTAATCATGTTCTTAACATAGTCAGCATGTCCTGGGCAGTCAACGTGAGCATAGTGACGCTTTTCTGTCTCATACTCAACGTGAGCTGTGTTGATTGTGATACCGCGTTCTCTTTCTTCAGGAGCCTTGTCGATCATGTCGTATGCTTCGTACTTTGCCTTACCGGAGAAAGCGAGAACCTTTGTGATAGCAGCTGTAAGAGTTGTCTTACCATGGTCAACGTGACCTACTGTACCAATATTAACATGGGGTTTTGTACGTTCGAATTTAGCCTTAGCCATTTTTATCCTCCTCATTTATTTCGCTTAACTCAAGCGAAACTATTTTTACTGATAATATTATTATATTAGATATTAGAGGGATTTGCAATAGTTATTTTACAAAAATAACTCTAATTTTTCAATGATTTTGGCAATTATCTTCTGCCATTTGCATCAATGATCTTTTCAGAAATGCTCTTTGGAACCTCAACGTAGTGTCCCGGCTCCATTGTATACTGACCACGTCCCTGTGTTCTTGAACGCAGATCGGTAGCGTATCCAAACATTTCTGAAAGCGGAACAAATGCCGTAATCTGATGAGCACCGTTTCTGGCCTCAAGAGACTGGATCTGTCCGCGTCTTGAATTGATATCACCTATAACATCGCCCATGTAGTCATCTGGAACGATAACATTAACAAGCATGATCGGCTCCATCAAAACAGGATTTGCTTTACGCATAGCTTCCTTAAATGCCATTGATCCTGCGATCTTAAATGCCATTTCAGATGAGTCTACTTCGTGATAAGATCCATCGTATAATGTTACCTTAACATCAACGACATTATAACCTGCGAGTACACCTGACTGCATTGCGCCCTGTATACCGCTGTCTACAGCAGGAATATATTCCTTAGGAATAGCACCGCCGATGACCTTATTAATAAACTCATAGCCCTTACCCGGCTCATTCGGCTCAACTGTGATCTTAACATGACCATATTGACCACGACCGCCGGACTGTCTTGCGTATTTCATATCAACATCAGCAGTGCTGCGGATAGTTTCTTTATATGCTACCTGCGGCTTACCGACATTGGCTTCGACTTTAAACTCTCTAAGGAGTCTGTCAACAATAATTTCAAGATGAAGCTCACCCATACCGGCGATGATCGTCTGTCCGGTTTCTTCATCTGTATAGGTTCTGAATGTAGGATCCTCTTCAGACAGTTTCGAGAGTGCAATACCCATCTTTTCCTGTCCGGCCTTTGTCTTAGGCTCAATAGCTACCCTAATAACAGGCTCCGGGAACTCCATGGATTCAAGAATAATAGGAGACTTTTCAGCACAGAGTGTATCACCTGTTGTCGTATTCTTAAGACCGACAGCGGCAGCAATATCTCCCGCATAAACACAGTCAACGTCTTGTCTGTCGTTTGCATGCATAAGCACGATACGACCTACACGCTCGCGTGTTCCCTTTGTCGAATTATATACGGCAGAACCTGTCTCCAATTTACCGGAATATACTCTGAAGAAGCACAGCTTACCGACGAACGGGTCTGTCATGATCTTGAATGCAAGAGCTGAAAACGGAGCGTTTTCATCCGCAGGACGAGAATCTTCTTCTTCTGTATCCGGGTTTATGCCTGCGATCGCTTTCTTATCAAGCGGTGAAGGCATATATGCGATAATAGCATCAAGCAGCTTCTGTACACCCTTGTTTTTGTATGAAGTACCGCAAACAACAGGTATCATCTTAACGCTGAGTGTTGCTTTTCTTATCGCAGTCTTAATATCATCGATAGAGATTTCTTCTCCATCGAGATATTTCATCATTATTTCATCGTCAAACTCGCTAATCGCTTCAAGCAACTTTACGTGATACTCTTCTGCAGTGTCTTTAAGCTCGTCCGGAATATCTTCACAGCGAATATCTTTTCCGACATCATCGTAGTACACATATGCTTTCATCTCGACAAGGTCAATAATTCCTTTGAATGTTTCTTCAGCACCTATCGGAAGCTGGATCGGCACAGCATTACATTTAAGTCTGTCATGCATCATGCCTACGACGCGATAGAAATCAGCGCCCATAATATCCATTTTATTGATATATGCCATTCTCGGAACATTGTACTTATCAGCCTGTCTCCAGACTGTTTCCGACTGAGGCTCGACACCGCCTTTAGCGCAAAATACTGTAACGGAACCGTCAAGCACACGAAGTGAACGTTCAACCTCTACTGTAAAGTCAACATGTCCGGGAGTGTCGATTATGGTTATTCTGTGATTTTTCCAGAAGCATGTCGTAGCAGCAGATGTGATCGTGATACCACGTTCCTGCTCCTGCTCCATCCAGTCCATAGTCGCATTTCCATCGTGTGTCTCACCTAATTTATAGTTTTTACCTGTATAAAAAAGGATTCTTTCAGTAGTTGTTGTTTTGCCCGCATCGATATGCGCCATAATACCGATATTACGAGTCAATTCTAATGGGTATTCCCTTGGCATTATTTTTAACCTCTCTTGATGATTCGCGCGGAATCAAAAAGCGTGATTACCATCTGTAATGGGCAAAAGCCTTGTTAGCTTCAGCCATCTTATGTGTATCCTCGCGCTTCTTAACGGAGTTACCAAGGTTGTTAACCGCATCAAGTATTTCTCCGGCGAGCCTCTCGCGCATTGTTCTCTCGCTTCTGTTTCTGGAATATAACGTTATCCATCTCAGACCCAATGTCTGACGTCTCTCAGGACGAACTTCCATAGGAACCTGATATGTTGCACCACCAACACGGCGTGCCTTGATTTCGAGTACAGGCATGATATTGTCCATAGCCTGTGTGAAGACCTCTAACGGATCACGTCCGGTCTTCTCTTTAACGATGTCAAAAGCTCCGTATACGATCTTCTGTGCTACACCCTTCTTACCATCGTACATGATGTTATTTACAAGCTTCGTGACGAGCTTGGAATTGTACACAGGATCGGGTAAAACATCTCTCTTGGGAACAAATCCTCTTCTGGGCACTTTGCTTCCCTCCTTCACATTATGATTTCATAGGTACTCGAAAGCTTGCCCGCTTTCGTACGCGCCCGCGAAGCGTAAACTTTGACATCTTTATATATATCAAACAACGCTTTCGCGAAGCATTTTTTTAATAAATTACTTTTTGGCTGCTCCTGCCTTAGGTCTCTTTGCACCGTAAAGTGAGCGGCTCTGCTTGCGGTTTGCAACACCCTGTGTATCAAGTGTACCGCGGATGATGTGGTAACGCACACCAGGCAAGTCCTTAACACGTCCGCCTCTTATCATAACAACGGAGTGCTCCTGCAGGTTGTGACCTACACCGGGGATATAAGCTGTAACTTCGATACCGTTAGAAAGACGTACACGGGCGATCTTTCTGAGCGCAGAGTTCGGCTTCTTCGGTGTGGCTGTTCTTACGGCTGTGCAAACGCCTCTCTTTTGAGGAGAACTTAAATCATTCAGTTCCTTCTTCTTCGTGTTCAGATTCTTCTGAAGAGCCGGAGCTGTAGACTTGTATGTTACTGCCTCCCTGCCTTTTCTGACCAGCTGATTAAATGTTGGCAAATTCGTACACCTCCCCTTTTTCGGGAAATAAAATATATTTTATCCTGCCGCTGGGCTGTGATATTGCACTTCACAGCCCGGCAGTATAAAACCAAATTTAGCAATCTTATTCGCGGATGATCGCCACTGCCGCGGCACCTACTTCTATGCCACATGCATTTCCCAGCGAATCCATCGAATCGGCCATTTCTACCGGAACGGAGCATTCCCGGCACAGCTCATGTATCGGACGTAATACACGTTCTTCCGCATCACAAGCAAGATATACCTTAACAGCTAAGCCTTCCCTTACAGCCTTCTTAGTTTGCTTCAAGCCTACGACTTTTGCTGCCTTTTCTAAATTTCCGAGCAACGGAAACTCTCCTTTCTAGATTAAAACGCCTAACATTATAATTATAATACAATTATTGTATTTTGTCAAGTTTTTTTCTTAAACTGCGTCACTTTCTTTTGATTCCAGCGTATAACCTTCTCTGTAAACTTCCATACCGGATCCTGCGGGGATAAGCTTACCGATAATTACATTCTCCTTAAGACCTATCAACGGGTCGATCTTGCTCTTGATAGCAGCCTCTGTGAGAACACGTGTTGTTTCCTGGAAGGAAGCAGCGCTGAGGAATGATTCGGTAGCAAGTGATGCTCTTGTGATACCTAGGATAACAGGTGAACCTACAGCCGGAATAAGCTCTGTTTCACCGTTCTTTATGCGAGCTTCGATCTCTGCGTTCTTTGTTTTGAACTCATGTATCTCGACCATAGCGCCCGGAAGCATATCCGTATCGCCTGCATCTTCTACCTTGATCTTTCTCATCATCTGACGAGCGATAACCTCAATGTGCTTATCGTTGATATCAACGGACTGACCGCGGTAAACCTTCTGGACTTCCTTTATAAGGTAATCATGCACAGCGGCAACGCCTTTTATACGCAGCACGTCATGCGGATTGAGAGCACCCTCTGTGAGCTCCTCGCCGGGAACCACTACGGATCCTTCCTTTACCTTCATTATTGCACCAAATGGCACCTGATATGAACGAGTTTCGTTCGTGATCGGATCCTTGATCGTTACATTTCTCATTGTACCGCGACGTATCTCTTCAATTGACACTTCGCCGCCGATTTCAGTAAGCGTTGCAACTCTCTTAGGTTTACGAGACTCGAAAAGCTCCTCAACACGCGGAAGACCCTGTGTAATATCGCCTCCGGCGATACCGCCCGTATGGAATGTACGCATCGTAAGCTGTGTACCCGGCTCACCGATGGACTGAGCTGCAATAATACCTACAGCTTCACCGATGCCGACCGGTTCACTTGTAGCAAGGTTCATTCCGTAGCACTTTGAGCATACACCGTGACGTGCATCGCACATCAATACCGATCTGATCTTCAACTGCTTATATCCTGCCGCAACTATGCGTTTAGCATCCTTCTCGGTCATCATCGTATCCTTGTCAACGAGAAGATTTCCGTCGCTGTCATATACATCTTCGACCGGATATCTGCCTATAAGTCTCTCTTCAAAGCTTTCAACGAGCTGATCGCCCTGCTTGATATCACATACTGTAATACCGTCTGTTGAGCCGCAATCATGCTCACGTATAATTACTTCCTGAGATACATCAACAAGTCTTCTTGTGAGGTAACCAGAGTCAGCCGTACGCAGAGCCGTATCTGCCTGACCCTTACGAGCACCTCTGGAGGAGATAAAGAACTCAAGTACACTAAGACCTTCACGGAAGTTAGCCTTGACCGGGATCTCAATCGTTTTACCGGATGTATCTGCAAGAAGACCACGCATACCGGCAAGCTGACGGATCTGGCTAGGCGTACCACGAGCACCGGAGTCAGCCATCATGTATATCGGATTATATCTGTCAAGGTGCGAATTCAGAGCTGCCGTAACATTCTTTGTCGTTTCGTCCCACTCGGAAATTACGAGTCGGCGGCGCTCCTCATTTGTTATCGTACCGCGCTTAAACTTCTTATCAATAGCTGCAACACGATTTTCTGTCTCACTGATAAGAACCTTCTTTTCCTGCGGGATAATCATATCGGAGACGGAGATCGTCAAAGCACCTCTTGTGGAATACTTAAAGCCCATTGCCTTGATCTTGTCAAGAAGATCAGCTGTTGTAACAAAGCCATGGGTAAGTATGGACTTTTCTATAATCTTACCAAGCTGCTTTTTACCTACGTTAAAGGTTATTTCAAGGACAAGCTCGTTTCCGGGGATACTGCGGTCTACAAAACCGAGATCCTGCGGTATTGATTCATTAAATATAAGTCTACCAACAGTTGCATCGATTATGCCTGTATGCATCACACCGTCGATCTCACGAGATACACGTACCTTAATAGGCGCATGTATTCCAACTACACCCTCATTGTAAGCAAGTAATGCTTCATCCTTACTTGCAAATACCTTACCTGTACCCGGTTCAGTATCACGGTCGATCGTAAGATAATATGAACCGAGTACCATGTCCTGTGTAGGAACTGTGATAGGACGTCCGTCAACAGGCTTTAAGAGGTTATTTGCCGAAAGCATCAGTATACGAGCCTCGCTCTGTGCTTCAGCGGAAAGCGGAACGTGAACAGCCATCTGGTCACCGTCGAAGTCAGCGTTGAACGCCGTACAAACCAGCGGATGGAGCTTGATCGCACGTCCCTCGACAAGTACAGGCTCAAACGCCTGAATACCGAGTCTATGGAGTGTAGGCGCACGGTTAAGCATTACAGGATGCTCTTTTATAACTGTCTCAAGTGCATCCCAGACCTCTGTCTTTGCACGCTCTACCATCTTCTTTGCGCTCTTTATGTTATTAGCTCTGCCGTCATCAACAAGCTTCTTCATTACAAAGGGCTTGAACAGTTCAAGAGCCATTTCCTTAGGCAGACCGCACTGATATATCTTTAATTCAGGGCCTACAACGATAACGCTACGACCGGAATAGTCAACACGTTTACCAAGGAGGTTCTGTCTGAAACGACCCTGCTTACCACGGAGCATATCGGAAAGTGATTTCAGTGCTCTGTTGTTCGGACCTGTTACAGGACGGCCACGACGGCCGTTATCAAACAGTGCGTCAACAGCTTCCTGAAGCATTCTCTTCTCGTTTCTTACGATAATGTCAGGAGCTCCGAGCTCAAGCAATCTTTTAAGTCTGTTATTTCTGTTTATAACACGTCTGTAGAGATCATTCAGATCTGATGTAGCAAAACGACCACCATCAAGCTGAACCATAGGACGTATTTCCGGCGGTATTACCGGTATAACATCCATGATCATCCACTCAGGACGATTTCCGGAGTTTCTAAATGCTTCAACAACCTCAAGCTGCTTGATTATACGCATTTTTTTCTGTCCGGATGCATTCTTAAGTGATCTTCTCAGCTCTACAGATGTTTTTTCAAGGTCGATCTCTTTAAGAAGCTCTTTAACAGCCTCGGCACCCATTCCTGCCTTGAAATCGTCCTCATATTTTTCACGCATATCGCGATATTCTTTTTCTGTCAGTATCTGTTTCTTTGCAAGTGGTGTATCTCCCGGATCGATTACAACATATGATGCAAAATACAGCACCTTTTCAAGTAATCTCGGTGACATATTGAGTATGAGACCCATTCTTGAGGGTATTCCGCGGAAATACCATATATGTGATACCGGCGCTGCCAGCTCAATATGGCCCATTCTCTCACGTCTAACCTTTTTCTGAGTTACCTCAACACCGCATCGATCGCATATCTTACCCTTGTATCTGACTTTTTTATACTTACCGCAATGGCATTCCCAGTCCTTTGTCGGGCCGAATATACGCTCACAGTACAAGCCGTCACGTTCCGGCTTCAGGGTTCTGTAATTTATAGTTTCAGGCTTTTTTACTTCGCCGTACGACCAACTTCTTATCGTTTCAGGCGATGCGAGTCCTATTTTAATCGCTTCAAAGCTCGTATAAGCCATCAGCTCACCTGCTCCTTTTATTATTTATTACCCGTATTGATGATATCAATACGATCCGTTATTCATCAAGCCCTTCGAACAGATCGAAGCCGTCCTCATCTTCAAACTCTCCGTCATCCGCAGGCATCTCTTCATCCTCGAACATGGGATCATCGTTATCGACTGTATATCCCTCTTCTTCAATGTCACGATCCTCAACATACGTCTCATCAACTACGTTCTTATCGAACTCATCATCATCCATATCTGTAAGCTCGATCTCGTCCATGTTCTTATCGAGAACCTTAACATCCAAGCCAAGTGCCTGAAGCTCCTTAACAAGAACCTTAAATGATTCAGGAACACCCGGATGCGGAATATTATTGCCCTTTACAATAGACTCGTATGTTTTTACACGTCCTACGATATCATCAGATTTAACGGTGAGTATTTCCTGCAAAGTATATGCGGCACCATAAGCCTCAAGAGCCCAAACTTCCATTTCACCGAATCTCTGTCCGCCGAACTGAGCTTTACCACCCAGAGGCTGCTGCGTTACCAGGGAATAAGGACCTGTAGAACGAGCATGGATCTTATCATCAACAAGGTGATGGAGCTTAAGGAAGTACATATATCCGACTGTAACAGGGTTATCAAACGGCTCACCTGTACGACCATCGTACAGAACCGATTTACCTGTAGCAGGAAGTCCTGCAAGCTTTAATGTCTCTTCAATATCTGTCTCTCGTGCACCGTCAAATACAGGCGTTGCGACCTTCCAGCCGAGAGCCTTGGCAGCATAACCGAGATGGACCTCAAGTACCTGACCTATATTCATTCGAGACGGAACACCCAGCGGATTAAGCACTATGTCAACAGGCGTGCCATCCGGAAGGAACGGCATATCCTCCTGCGGCAGTATTCTGGAAATAACGCCCTTATTACCGTGACGTCCTGCCATCTTATCTCCGACAGATATCTTTCTCTTCTGTGCAATATATACTCTTACTACCTGATTTACGCCGGGAGACAGCTCGTCGCCGTTCTCACGTGTAAATACCTTGACATCAACTATGATACCTGCTTCACCGTGCGGAACCTTAAGCGATGTATCTCTGACTTCTCTTGCTTTCTCACCGAAGATAGCTCTCAAAAGTCTTTCTTCAGCAGTAAGCTCTGTTTCGCCCTTAGGTGTTACCTTACCTACAAGGATATCACCGCTTCTGACCTCTGCACCGATCCTTATGATACCGCGATCATCAAGATCCTTGAGTGCATCATCACCGACATTAGAAATGTCTCTTGTGATCTCCTCCGGTCCGAGCTTTGTATCACGTGCTTCTGTCTCGTATTCTTCAATATGGATAGATGTAAATACATCATCACGAACAAGTCTTTCGTTAAGCAGAACAGCATCCTCGTAGTTATAGCCTTCCCATGTCATAAATGCGATAAGCACATTTCTGCCCAGGGATATCTCGCCTTCCTTGGTTGACGGACCGTCAGCAATAACATCGTCCTTCTTAACTCTCATACCGGCACTGACTACAGGTCTCTGATTAACACATGTACCCTGATTGGAGCGAAGGAATTTTATCAGCTTATGTGTCTTTTCACCGATATGATCATATTTAATTGTGATCTCACGTGCCGAAACTCTTGTTACGACACCGTCATCCTCTGCAAGAGGAACAACACCCGAGTCTACAGCAGCCTTATATTCAACACCTGTAGCAACTATAGGAGCTTCAGGTACAAGAAGCGGAACTGCCTGACGCTGCATGTTTGCACCCATCAATGCACGGCTCGCCTCGTCGTTCTCAAGGAACGGGATCATAGCCGTAGCGATGGAAACCATCATTCGTGCAGAAGTATCCATGTAGTCAACACGCTCACGATCGACCTCAAGGATCTCATTTCTGTAACGGCATGTTACACGCTTTGCCTTGATGCGACCTTCTTCATCCAACGGCTCGTTTGCCTGAGCGACAACGAATTCGTCCTCTTCATCTGCTGTCATGTATCTTACTTCGTCGGTAAGCTTACCTGTTTCTTTATCTATTCTTCTGTACGGAGCTTCAATAAAGCCGTACTCGTTTATCTTTGCAAAGCTCGCAAGATAGGAAATAAGTCCGATGTTCGGTCCTTCAGGCGTCTCTATTGGGCAAAGACGACCGTAATGTGTATAATGAACGTCTCGAACTTCGAAGTTTGCTCTGTCTCTCGACAAACCGCCGGGACCAAGTGCGGAAAGTCTTCTCTTATGCGTAAGCTCGGAGAGCGGATTCGTCTGATCCATGAACTGTGACAACGGCGATGAACCGAAAAACTCCTTGATCGCAGTCGTGACCGGGCGAATGTTTATAAGTGACTGAGGTGTTACTATATCCACATCCTGAATGTTCATTCTGTCGCGGATAACTCTTTCCATTCTGGAGAAGCCTATTCTAAACTGGTTCTGTAACAGCTCGCCAACGCTTCTGAGACGTCTGTTTCCAAGGTGGTCGATATCATCGGAGGTACCTATACCGGAAGCAAGACCGTTAATATAGTTTATGGAAGCCAGAATATCTTCAACTGTGATGTACTTTGGAAGCAGCTCGTCGATCTTTTCCTTTAAAGCATACTTCAGCTCATCACCGGAATACTCTGCCATTAAATTAGTAAGCACATCGAATCTGACTTTATCCTTAATGCCTATCTCAGCAGGATCGAAGTCAACGAAGTTGCTCATGTCAACAACGTTATTTGCAAATACCTTTATCTTCTTTTCGCCGATCTGGAGCCATACCTCATTAACACCTTTTGCTTCAAGCATCTGAGCCTTTTCTCTGTCAAGCGACTCTCCTCTTTCCGCAAGTATCTCACCTGTCATAGGATCGACTACGTTATCGGCAAGGATCCTGCCCTGAATACGCTTTGATATCGCAAGCTTTTTGTTGAATGTATAGCGTCCGACTGCCGAAAGGTCGTATCTTCTGGGGTCAAAAAGCAGGTTTGTGATAAGAGTTCTCGCCGAATCACCTGTCGCAGGCTCACCCGGACGAAGTCTCTTATATATTTCTATAAGTGCTTCCTCCTGAGTCTTTGCCGTATCACGGTCAAGTGTCGCAATGATTCTCTCATCTTCACCGAAAACGTTTATCATATCAGCATTTGTCGCAATACCGATAGAACGAATAAGGCATGTTACCGGAACCTTACGGTTCTTGTCTATCCTTACATACATAACGTCGCTGAGATCAGTCTCATACTCGATCCATGCACCTCTGTATGGGATTATCTGTGCGCTGTAAACCTCTTTTTCAGCCTTGTCCGACTTTGCATCAAAATACATGCCGGGAGAACGCACAATCTGTGATACGATAACGCGCTCCGCACCGTTGATAACAAATGTACCGCTGTGTGTCATCAACGGGAAATCACCCATGTATATTTCCTGTTCCTTGATCTCTTCTGTTTCCTTGTTGCGAAGACGCATTCTCACTTTTAAAGGAGCTGCATATGTTGCGTCACGTTCTTTACATTCTTCTATCGAATATTTCGGCGTATTTTCAAGCGTGTAATCCAAGAACGAAAGCTCCAGATTTCCCGCGTGATCCGTGATCGCCGACATTTCCGAGAATACTTCCTTAAGTCCTTTCTCAAGGAACCACTTATAAGAATCCTTCTGTACTTCGATCAGATTCGGCATCTTGAGCGGTTCAGTGAGTCTCGCATAACTGCGGCGAAGTGTTCTTCCGCAGTATATTTCCTTGACCATTCTCCTTATCACTCCGTTTCGTTGTGCTTGCTTTGTAAAAGCAGAAGGCATCACCTTGTTAAACACTAGGCGCTGTTGTATGTTTTTGCTTCTTTGGGGTTGTTAAGTCAGTAAAAAGCTATTATAATAGTAACGGATCGAGCGGAAATCGAGTTTTTTACTCGAAAAATGCATACCTTTACACTTTGCCACTATATCCGTCTAATTATTATATCAAGAATTGTCAAGTAAGTCAACGGCTATTAGCACAATGTTTTGCCTTTGACTTTTTATTTTTTATTCGATATGCCCATTTTTTGGCATATCTTCTTTTATTTTAGCCTCTTTTACGTATCGTATACGGTATTTCTCCCATTATTTTCATTTTACGTTCTTGATCCAAAGGTATAGATATTACTTTGTATACAAGTATGCAACATTGCAAATTTTGTCTGTTCCTTTTTGTAATATTAGACAGAATTTTGCATTATTCTTCATTTACTCTTTACATGTTCGGTTTTTTGAGTTAATATTAATATTAAACTATACATAAAAGGAGGAATTTGTCTATGTCTGGCGATACAATTCAGATCTTAGTGACAATGATATGCTACATGCTCGCTGTCATTATAATCGGCGTATTTTTCGCAAAACGGGCAAATCAAAACAGTGAAAACTATTATCTCGGAGGACGAAGTCTCGGACCGTGGGTCACAGCCATGAGTGCCGAAGCCTCCGACATGAGTGGATGGCTTCTTATGGGTCTTCCGGGCGTTGCATATTGGTGCGGAATTGCAGACGCTGCGTGGACTGCCATAGGTCTTGCGGTTGGTACATATATCAACTGGCTCATCGTTTCCAAGAGACTGCGCAGATATTCCATCGTCTCCGGAAACTCCATCACACTTCCGGAGTTTTTCTCCAACAGATTTCATGAGAAGAAAAAGATCCTCATGACGATCTCGGCAGTATTCATTCTTATATTCTTCACAGTCTATGCATCCAGCTGCTTTGTTACATGCGGCAAGCTGTTCAGCACATTGTTCGGACTTTCTTATCATTCAATGATGATCGTCGGTGCAATATTTGTTATCGTTTATACTCTTATCGGTGGTTTTCTTGCCGAAAGTGCATCCGATTTCATGCAGGCAATCGTTATGTTCATCGCTCTTATAGCTGTCATGCTGATCGGTACATTTAACGCAGGCGGTATTGATGCCGTTATCGAAAATGCGAAAGCCATTCCCGGATATCTGTCACTTACGTCAATGGCTACACCTGTCACGGATGCCGACGGAGTTCAGCAGATCGTGAACGGAGCTCCTGTATTCGGCGAAGCATCAAAATACGGTCTTTACACGATACTCTCCACGATCTCCTGGGGACTCGGTTACTTTGGTATGCCGCAGGTGCTCCTCAGATTCATGGCTATAAACGATTCCAAAAAGCTTACGCTTTCAAGACGTGTTGCAACAGTATGGGTCGTTATCTCGCTCTTTGCAGCTATCTGCATCGGTATCATCGGACGTGCGTTATTCCCGACAGAGGCTACACTTATCACAGCATCATCTGCTGAAAATGTATTCATTACCGTATCAAAAGTTTACTTCCCGGCGATCCTCGCAGGTCTCGTTATGGCAGGTGTCTTAGCTGCAACGATCAGCTCCTCCGACTCCTATCTTCTTATCGCCGCTTCCGCATTTGCTAAAAACATTTTCGGCGGCATAATTAAAAAGGACGCTACGGATAAGCAGATAATGACAATTTCACGTATCGTTCTTCTTGCGATCTCGCTTATCGGTATCGTTATCGCATGGGATGAGAACAGCGTTATCTTCACGATAGTCTCGTTTGCATGGGCAGGCTTCGGTGCAACATTCGGCCCGACGATGCTCTTCTCCCTCTTCTGGAAACGCATCACTCGAACCGGTGCCGTTGCAGGTATGATCTCCGGTGGTGTTATGGTATTCTTCTGGAAGCTCGTCCTTAAGCCGTTAGGCGGTCTGTTTGCGATCTACGAGCTCCTACCGGCATTCCTTATCTCGTCTATCGTGATCATCATCGTATCACTCTGCACGAAGAAGCCTTCTAAGGAGATCGAGGATGAATTCGATCTTGTCAAAGCTACAGTAAACGAATAAATAATAGCCGCAAAAATCCCCGACAGAATCAGTTTCTGTCGGGGATCATTGCTTATTTCTATATTTTGATATAGTCAAAAGCCCCTCTCTGTGATATATCACAGAGAGGGGCTTTGCATTTTGAAAGATGATACGAGCACTAAGTGCAATATCCTGTATCTACTAAAACACGTGTAGAAGTATATTTCGGTTTTTATGTGTCTATCCTGATCATTTCGGTAATTGTCTTATTGCGATAAACCAAATCTTCACGTGCAGTAAATCCGATCTTTTCCCAAAAGGCATTACCGTTTTCGTTTCTGCCGAAAACGACCAACGCACATTTATTGATACCGCATTGCTTTAACGCCTGCATTGCAGCATCGACCAATCGACTTGCTATACCCTGCTTCCTATGCTGCGGATCTACAGCTGTGTGATAGATATAGCCTCTCCTGCCATCATTGCCGACCATGATCGCACCTATGATCTCACTGTCTTCTTCAGCAACAAAGCATGTATCGGGATTTCTTTTTATAAACCTATCGATCCCATCTTTTGAATCGTCTAAGTTATTCAATCCCATTCCGGAGCAAGACATCCATAGATCATAAATTCTATCATAATCGGAAATAACCATTTTCCTTATAATCATTTGACTCTCCCCATATGTTCAGCTTGCTGCCTTACAGACTTTGCAAGCAGTGTGGCATTACAGTGACTCTATACAAAAGCGACCTATACCCACAGTGATGCGCTTCTACGACCTTTTCCGACGAATACCTCTATTGTTCGAGTGTCATGCAGTACAGCAATATCTTCACCCGGAAGTATATCCAATTCACTTATGTATTCGTTTTCTCTGCCTACTCTCACCGTATTTCCGCAAATCTTTACCAGCTCATCCTCATTCTTGAGAAGCTGCTGTGCTTCCTTCACAGGGTAGTTTTTCAGTACACCGTCTTTCAACCTCAGCTCACGAGGTATCGTCAGTGCTCCGGCATATGTCAAGCCTTCCTGTCCGTATTGGCGCTTGTTTATCATCCAGCCGATCATGATCCGTCTGCCGAGCTGATCCTCAAAAGACTGTGCTGCATAAAAGTCAGGACCGGACTCCATATAAAACTCATTTTCAGGTGTAAATTTCACACCATCAAACGATCCGATAACTACCTTTACCGCATTATACTTATCCGTTTTGACCTGTGAGAACATAAGTATGTATTTACCGTTCAGTTCAAAAAAGTCAGGGCACTCTATAACACGTCCGTAATTCTCACCCTCAAGCATAATTCCGAGCGATTCCCAGTGATATAGATCGTCAGACACATACAGCAATACTCTGCCTATGTTATCACTTCCGCTTCCACATACCATGTAATAACGTCCGAGCAACTTTGTGACCTTCGGATCACGGAAATCGGTCACATCTATATTTTTTATTATCGGGTTTCCTTCATACTTCTCAAAGGTCACACCATCCTCGCTGATCGCAAGTGATTGCGTCTGACCCATGTGCTCCGACACCGAGGTGTAGAAAATGTACATTTTTCCATCCTTCTCAATTGCCGAACCCGAAAAACAGCCTCCAGAATTTTCATATTCCTTATCGGGATAAAGAGCTATCGGGAGCTCCTCCCAGTTGACCAAATCACTGCTGACCGCATGTCCCCAGTGCATGGTACCCCACACAGGCGCATACGGATTATGCTGAAAAAAAGCATGGTACTTGCCCTTGAAATAAATAAGTCCGTTAGGATCGTTTATCCATCCTGTTCCAGGTTCAAAATGGTATTTTAATCTCATTTAAACACTCTCCTGTTTTCAAAGCATCTAAACAGTCTACCTGCTGCGTGATTTTAATTTATCGGTCAACACTCCGGAGAACTGTGAAAGAATGATCGCTGCAAACATTATCGCACAGCCCAATATCTCTCTACCTGTCAGCACCTCTTTTAATATGATCGCACCGGCAAGAGCACCAAACACAGACTCGGTACACATGATAAGAGAAGCAACCGTTGCCTCGGTATACTTCTGTCCGATAATTTGAAACGTAAATGCAACTCCGCAGCTCATAACACCGGCATAAAGCAGCGGTACAGCCGCATTCAGTATAGAATCTATCCTCGGTTCTTCAAAAATGAACATTAATATACAAGACAGCACTCCGCCGACAAGATACTCAATACACGACAGCTTTACTCCATCGACATCAGCAGCGAACCTTTCTATCATCAGTATCTGTATCGCATACATTACCGCACATATGATAGTTAAAATGTCACCCTTATTTATCGAAGACAGGTCGCTTGGGTCAATGCAAAGAAAATACAGCCCGATCGCACCGAATATAACACATATCCATGTAATGATAGGTACTCTTTTCTTCAATACCAATCCAAAAAGAGGTACAAAAAACATGTAAAAAGCGGTGATAAATGCGATCTTACCGGAGGTCGAATAATTGAACGCAAACTGCTGGAAATTTACAGCCGCACAGAACACAATACCGAGCAATATACCGTATATTATCGTCTTTTTATCCGTTGCCTTTTTCTCCGCAAGCTGTGCTTCATTCATCGTTTTTTTGCTTTTCGCATCTCTTACAAATATTATCGGCAAAAGTACAGCCGCACCTATAAGAGTTCTTATTCCGCTGAATGTAAAGCCTTCGACATCTTCCATTCCAACGCTCTGTGCAACAAATGCTATTCCCCATATAAACGCTGCCGAGATCAGCATTATTACGCCTTTAAATTGTGTCTTTGTTTTATCCATATGTGCATCCTCCAACAAAAAACCGTATGCAAGATATTCTTACATACGGTATTCTATTTCATCTTCTTTTATACATCAAGTATACGTCTTGCGCCAACATAACGCTTTGAATAATATGTATCATCCAAATCAGTTATACTTACGACATCGCCGGGACTTGTGGAATGAATGAACTTGTTATCGCCAATATATATTCCAACATGACCTACAGCTTTACCGCTTCTCGAGAAGAACACCAGATCTCCGGGAATAAGCTCGCTCTTTTCGATCTCTTCACCATTATTTATCTGAGCAGATGAAGATCTGTTCAACGAATAACCAAACTGTCCGAATACATAATATGTAAAGCCGGAGCAATCAAAGCCGTCCGGAGTAGCTCCACCGTACTTATACGCTACACCGAGATACTTCTGTGCATAATCAAGAAGCTCCTGCCTCTCAGAAGAAATATTCTCGGAATCTACAATATCTATCGTTGCAGCTACAGCCTTTGAAACAGCTTTTTCAACTGCCGAATCGGACTGTGAATATGTAAGACTCAGAACATTCAGATAATCTCCACGTACATAACCCTCGTAATCAAGGTAGCTTATCTCGTACCAGTCGTTCTCAATAGCATTTATTAAAACAGCTGTACCCTTTGCAAGCTTTGTAACTACCGCAGAATCTGTCGATGCAGCTTCACGGATATTTACCGTACCGCCTGTGATCACACCCATCGTAGTGTGTACACTGATATTTTCCGGTATCGACACATATTCCGTAAATACGTATCTTGTTTCGCCATTGTAATCTATAACATACCACTCACCGAAGCGTCCTGTTATATTGAGAACATCTCCGCGTTTTACACGACCTACTTCCTCTGACTCTGTAGAAGTGCCGGCTCTTACCTTCAGTACATCTGTATCTACACTTCCGTCAAGAGCACAAGCTCCAAAAGCCATTATAACTGCCAATATTCCAAAAACTACCGCAAATTTCACGGTTTTGTTTATTATGTTCCATTTGCCATGAACATTCATATGTAAAAAAATCCTCCTGAAATTCTGAGCCTCAGCTTTTATCGCACAGAAACAGATATCAGAAGGATCGGTTTACGATAAAAAACAGCGAAACTCAGTTTTTATTTGATAGGGCTCTTGTCAGCCAGACATCAGCTATATCAATTGCTTCATATAAACCTTTCTTTTCTCCGTTTTTCACCACTCTTTCCGCAGGATTTAACTTTTCATCTGTCTGCATCAAGGTTACCATAACCTTTGACGCAACAGGCAGTCCGTGATCCGATACAGTATCAAAAATCTGCATTCTTATTATGTGGGAATCGGTCATACTTCCATAATAAAGTATTTTATCGCATCTTATAAGCGGTTTTCCCTTGTATATCAGACTCTCGGACATTTTCTTATTAGTAGCCATTATTCAGCTTCCTCCAATCAACTGCAAGCCATGTTACTGGTTTGTAACTGATTTGTAATAATCATAACACAGCTTTACTTTTTTGTAAATGCATAAATTGACCAAAATATGCATGTCAAATTGTGCACTTTGTCGAAATCACAATACTCTTATTGCTGACATCTCGCAAAAAGCAGAGCAATAACTGCAAAGCACACATTTTTCTCCGTCAACATAAACTCTTCCGTCCACTACCTTCGACGCTTTCTGTGGGCAATGTCTTGTACACTCTCCACAGCCTGTACACCAGTCCTCTATATGGATATGACGCTTCTTACTGTCGAGTGCAGCCTTTTCCTCAGCGGTAAAGCATCCGTTCCCAAAGAATGAAATATTCGCTCTTACCTCGTCAATGCTCTGCATACCGATTGCGATCGAATCGGCAAACGGCAATGACAGTGAGTACTTAAGGCATTCCTCGCTTTTTTTATGAAGATTTCCTCCTCCAAACGTCTTCATGGTATATATTCCTATACCCATGTCATGAGCCTTTGCTACTGCACGCTCCATATCTTCTCTTGTGCCGTCAACAATTCCCCACCCATCCACGTTTATGAGAGGATGCACTACGTCAAGTCCGACCTTCATAGCGCCCTCAACAGCCGCTACATGATGTGTTGATATTCCTACAGCCTTAATGATCCCCTTGCTTTTCAAATCATATAACGCATCAAGAGCTTCCTTATGACCTCGAAGTGTATGTATACTCTCCTGCTCGTGCAGCATAAATATATCTATCACATCTCTGTCCAGAGCTTTACGGCATTCATCTACAGCATCCAAAGCCTGTTGCTTTTCATATGCGTATGACTTTGACGCTATGATTATATCCTTATTTGTTCTTTTTAGTCCCTCTCTTATATGCTCATATACGTTGTACAGCTGGGCAGCATCAAGAAAATTAACGCCATTCTCAAATGCAAAAGCCAGAATCTCTCCCGCCTCTTCGGGTTTGAGTCCGGCTTGCAAAGGTCCTACCGTCAAAGAGCCGAAGCACAGCCTCGACACCTTTAAATTTGTTTTGCCTAATGTTCTGTATTCCATTGCAAATTCCTTTCGAAGACATATCAGCCATCAAGATAATGGCGAACAAGCTCCTGTAAAAGTTCATCTCTGTCAATACGTCTTATAAGAGTACGTGCATTCTTATAGTTCGTTATATAAGTCGGATCCTCACTGAGGAGGTATCCAACAATCTGATTTATCGGATTATATCCCTTTTCTTTCAACGCATCATACACCATAGTGAGTATATTTTTCATCTCTATTTCATTTTCAGCGCCGATTTTAAATTTAATTGTGCTATTATCCAACACAGAAACCTACCCTCCCCATTTCTGTTATATAGCGCACTTCACGAACAGCTATATAAGTGTACACTATTAGGATATACCAAATTTGTTCATTTGTAAAGTCTTTTTTTGAGATTTAGATTTCAATATTATTAATTTATTCATATACGTCGAAAAATCAGCAGTATTTTATGCTTTCGGAATGTCTATCCGTATTTACTAAAATATTAAGCGCAGGAGCGTACCCTGCGCTTTCCAAGCGAATTTTTATCCGACGATCAATAATTCTCAGCCTTGATCTGAAAATAAGCCTTGGGATGAGCACACACCGGGCACAGCTCCGGAGCGCTCATGCCGATCACGATGTGACCGCAGTTAGCGCACTGCCATATCATATCTCCGTCTCTTGAGAACACTACACCATTTTCAACATTTGCCAAGAGCTTGAGGTATCTCTCCTCGTGCTCCTTCTCGATCCTTGCCACTGCATCAAACAGATATGCTATCCTTTCAAAGCCCTCTTCTCTTGCTTCCTTTGCAAACGCAGCATACATCTCTGTCCACTCATAGTTTTCTCCTGCCGCAGCATCCTTGAGATTTTCCTCAGTTCCCGGGATCGCTTCGTCATGAAGAAGCTTGAACCATATCTTCGCATGTTCTTTTTCGTTGTTAGCTGTTTCCTCGAAAATATCGGCAATCTGATTATAGCCGTCTTTTCTCGCCTTTGATGCATAATATGTGTACTTATTTCTCGCCTGCGATTCACCTGCAAATGCAGTCATAAGATTAGCTTCTGTTTTCGTTCCTTTAAGTGCTTTCATTCTTAATATCCTCCTTGAAATCATTCGCTATCTATAATATTATGCTCCAAATCCGATATATATTCTATCATGCACAATATTTTTTTAAGTTTGCTTCAATACGACGCTTTACGACTCTTTTATTTTTCTTCGCTTTCGCCTGTATTGCTGACTACTTCCAAAAGCTTTGCCGTATTGATCGAATCGATAAATTCAGTACCGTCACGCTTTACAACGGACATACCCGTAACGAGTACAGTATTTGCCGTGTACATCGTGCTGTTAAAATAGAATGTCGTTGCAGGATAGATCACGAACGGCTTGCCGTCACTTTGTCCGAGATAAATAAATGCATTATCGTCGCTGAATAAAAGCGTACCGGGAGCAAGCTCTGCGACCTTTTTCGCACGTTCCTCCGCCGTAAGTGACTTGACATCAATATCATTTGCCGCTATATCAGCCTGTTTATCAACAGTACTCGGCATAATGATACCGAATGTCTTGTAAATATCTACAATAAACTCCGCATTTCCTCTGTTTCCGTAGAGTCCGTTATATCCGTATCTTCTGCCAAGCAGTTTAAAGGCCTGATTTACGACATTCTCAGCCGTATACGAAAGATATCCTATCGATACATCGCTCGACTTCGGGATAGCCATAGGAACAAATTCAAGCTGTCCAAACCTATCCTTCGTAGGAACCTTGACTACGTAGCTTGAAGCTATGCCCTGTCCCGATATAGTATTATCGGTTATTTTATCCTCATAAAGAGGGAGCTTCGTGCCCATAGCCAATGTCACTGTCGCAGTGGAGGATGAATACGGATCTCTGTCAAGTACTATATTGTCACCTGTTACTACAAGGAATTTTTCGCTGTTTATATAGCTTACCCACGATCCCTTTTCCATAAACACAAGCTTATCCATCGATACCCAACCACGGTTATTTGAGGTCTGTACAAAATACCAGTCCTGCTCCAGGCTCGTATGCAGGATGACTACCGGCTCGCCTATGTTCAGTCTCCCCTGCTGGAAGCTGTCGTTGCCGAGATCATCCATCGATGTGAAGCCTCGGCTTATAGTCGGGTACTTTTTTAAATCGGTATTTTCGAGAACAAGTGCATACGATACCTTATTTGTATCAAGCACGCCGTCGAGATTTACAGATGCAATTATGGAATCAAGATATTCCTGAGAATATACTGTACCCTCTCTGTCAAACAGCTCTGCGGTCGGCATAGTAAACTCACTCAGGAATGACCTTACCTGTGTTGATGTCACCTGCGACGGATATGTTACAAGATCAACAACACCTAATTTAGAGCTTGCAGATATCTGCTTATTAAACTGTATTATTCCGGATGCATCCATTATCACGTCGGACGCTTCTTTATATCCGGATATCCAGAACGATGCAGCCTGCATTTCATCCGTAACGCCCGGTATTGAGCCATCAAGAGTATCATCTGTCTTTGTATTATCGGAACAGCCTGCCATAAATATCATCATTACTGCAAGCAAAAGTGCTGTAATCATTGTAAATTTCCTATTCATCCGTATTTCCCTCCGACATTTGGTTTATATAGATCAATCGTTATTTATAACCATGTAAGTAACCTAATTATAACACATTGATTTTATTTATGCAACAGTTTGTCGAATTTTCTGCGATGCTACATGAAATTGTAAATTTTACACGTTGCACATATAGTCGATTTATGATATAATTAATCAATTTAAAATGTACCGGAGGGGGCGTTTACGCAACATGCGTCATATTTTAAGCTTTGATGACATATCAAAAAGCGATTGGCATTCTCTGTATTCGCTCTGTGAGCAGATCATGGAGCATCCCGGCGATTTTTCAGACAGGTGCCACGCCAAGATCATGGCTTCGCTGTTTTACGAGCCAAGTACAAGAACAAATCTTTCTCATCAGGCTGCAATGCTTAAGCTTGGCGGCTCTGTTATCGGTTTTTCCGATCCTCAAGTGTCCAGCGTTTCAAAAGGTGAAACGTTAAAGGACACTATTATTATGACCTCGACCTATTCGGATGTTGTTGTTATGCGTCATCCTCGTGAAGGAGCTGCGCTCGCAGCATCTCTTTATTCATCAGTTCCTGTTATCAATGCAGGTGACGGAGGTCATATGCATCCGACACAGACACTTGCCGATCTCACAACGATAACCAGACACCGTGGAAAGGTTGACGGAATAAATATCGGCTTCTGCGGCGACTTGAAAAACGGACGTACTGTACACTCGCTCATAAATGCCCTTACTAAATTTGAGAATATCACCTTCTACCTTATCTCGCCTCGTGAGCTTGCCATACCCGAATATGTTCGCACAATGCTCAGAGAGCATAAGCTCAGATTTTTCGAGGTTTCCGGACTCGATCCGGTCATGCCGGTTCTTGATGTTCTGTACATGACACGTATACAGCAGGAAAGATTCACCGATCCTCTTGAATACCAGCGTTTGAAGGGTATATATATCTTAAACAAGCAAAAAATGCATCAGGCGAAAAATGACATGATAGTCATGCATCCTCTGCCCAGAGTAGACGAGATCACAGGCGATATAGATGATGATCCTCGCATGGCATACTTTGAGCAGGCACGATGCGGTATGTATATACGTATGGCACTCATACTTCATGTGCTTGAATCAGGGCGCCAGCGCCCCGAAAAGCTTGCCGCTCATATCGAACGTCAGCTTTGCCACAACAGCAGATGCATCACGCAAACAGAAACATATCTGCCTCCAATGACACGCAAATCAGGTGATAAGACTATCTGCGCTTACTGTGAAAAGGAAATATAGCTTATGTTGAAAATATACTTAAAGCCGGGTGAGGAGGACAGACTTCTCGCCGGACATCTCTGGGTCTACGGAAATGAGATCGACCGCATATCAGGTGATGAGGAGGATATTGCCGATGTCTATTCATCGTCAAATCGTTTCCTCGGACGTGGCTACTATAATCCCATGTCCGCAATATCTGTAAGGCTTCTCACTCGCAGACGCGAAGAGATCGATCGTGACTTTTTTGTAAATCGAATAAAAAACGCATGGGAATACAGATGTAAGCTCGGCTGTCAGGAGCTCTGTCGTGTTGTTTTTGCCGAAGCAGATATGCTTCCTGCGTTTATAGTTGACAAATACGGCGATTATCTGTCGATTCAAACACTCACACGCTACATGGATGACAACAAAGCCATGCTTTGCGATATATTAAACGAGGTCATCTCGCCAAAAGGCATTTATGAAAGAAATGACGTCCAAATGCGTGAAAAAGAGGGGCTTCCTCAGCAAAAAGGATTTCTTTCCGCACCATTTGACACAACAGTTTATGTTTCCGAAAACGGAGTTCGTATAGCAGTCGATATTGCCAACGGACAAAAAACAGGCTATTTTCTCGATCAGCGTGAAAACAGAGCTGCATTAAAGGATTATACAGGTGAAACTGTTCTCGACTGCTTCTGTCATACAGGCGGCTTCGGACTTCATGCTGCTATGTACGGTGCAAAAAGCGTGGAATGCGTTGATATTTCCGAAACTGCACTTGAATCCGTACGCAGGAACGCAGCACTCAACGGTTTCGATACCGTCCATACCACTCAGGCAGATGTTTTCGATCTGCTTCGTCAATATGCTCGCAGCGGTAGGCAATATGATACAGTGATCCTTGATCCTCCGGCATTCTGCAAGACAAAATCGGCTATTTCGGGTGCTGCACGGGGCTATAAGGATATAAATGTATACGGTATGCAGCTTGTGAAGCGTGGCGGCTTTCTGATAACATGCTCATGCTCGCATTTTATGACCGAGAAGCTGTTTATGAAGCTCATTCGTGATGCGGCTATAGACTGCCACCGTGAATGTCGAATCATGGCTGTACGTTCACAATGCCGAGATCATCCAATACCTTTATATGACAGCGAATCCGCATATCTCAAATGTGTGATCCTACAGGTACTCTAGCCTTAATTGAACAAAATGAAAACGCTTATTTTCAACGGTTCACCCAGAAAAAACGGAGATACTGCCTCCCTTATCAATAAGACGAAGGAGCATCTTGTCGGTGACATCAAAACAGTAGATGCATACCGTTGCAACATACAGCCTTGCATCGACTGCCGTTACTGTCGGCGCAATATCGGCTGCGTCGTAAAGGATGATATGCAGGGTGTATATGAATACCTACAGGAATGTGACAATATACTTATAGCTTCTCCTATATATTATTCCGAGCTCACAGGTCAGCTTCTCAATGTTTTCAGCAGACTTCAGATGTATTATTCTGCAAAGCAATTTCAGCAGCTTGAGCTTCTGGACAAGCCAAAAAAGGGAGCTGTCATATTAGTCGGCGGAGGAAACGGAAGTCCTGATATTGCAGAAAAAACAGCTTTAACACTGCTCCGTACCATGAACTCAAAAATAATTCATCCGATCGTAATATCGCATAACACAGATAATCAATCGGCAGTAGACGATAAAAAAGCCGTTGACGGTGCGATAGCTATCACAGAATTTTTTAATGATTGCAGACGATACTGAAGATGAGTACTCACTGTAGATACGATCGACAGCAGTATAGCATACTGCCTGTACTACGCAGCAAAAATGACAAAAGAGCTTGAATACTGTCCATAATGTGAAAGAGCACCCCACTAAATGTTCTAAAAACGAAACCGTTCCTCGTAACTGCGAAGAACGGTTTTACTTATTATTTTACTTCATAGCTTACTCCGTTTACATCATTTCCAATGATCCTATATACCGCAGCAGCCAATGGCACTCCGATCAGCATTCCCAAAATGCCCATCATACCTCCGCCGATAGTAACTGCCGCAAGCACCCATATCCCGGGAAGTCCCATTGATGAGCCTACCACTCTCGGATATATAAGGTTTCCTTCGATCTGCTGAAGTACAACGATAAACACCAGGAAGATCACAGCCTTTACAGGTGAAACGGTCAAGATCATAAAAGCTCCGACTATTGCACCTATATATGCGCCTGCTATTGGTATCAGTGCGGTAAACGCCACCAGTGCGCCGATCATCGTCGCATACGGCAAGCCTATAAGACTCATTCCGACAGCGCACAATACTCCGAGTATCACAGCTTCGGTACACTGACCAACTATGTATCTGCGAAAGCAGGTATTAAATATTGACACTGAGTACATTATTTTATCATACCAGCTCTTTTTTACATATCGTTTCATGATTCTAACGATCTGACTCTTAAGCTTGTCTCTGCCCGAGAGCAGGTAAAACGAGAATATAACGCTGATAAGCGCTGTTACTATTCCGGAAAAGACAGAGGAAACGGTACTTACCACAATATTCATAACATTTCCGACGCCTGATGTTACCGCAGAAATAATTTCCGATATTCTGGATCGCCAGTCTATCGAATCGAGGATATCAAAAATATTTTCAGGTAGTATATTAAGCCCTTCAACATACCCCAAAAGCTTATTTATCACATTCGGAGCTTCGGAAACGATTATCATTATACATGATGTGAGCTGTGGAGCGATAAGCTTTACAACAAGCACGACCATAGCAACAAGTGTAATATAAGCCGCTGTCATGCAAACAGGTCGTCTGCTCTTGATCACAAGCGCTTTCGTTGAATTCGGCACATATAAACGCTCATAAAAGCTCATCAATATATTGACTATATATGCGATCACGCATCCGATCAGCAGTGGTGATGATGCTTTTATGATCGATCCGATCACTTCTGCTGCATTTTCCCAGTAAGCTATGCACAAATACAGCAAGAATATACTTAATCCTGCTCTAAAACACGTCTTCCATTCAAGCTTCACACGACACCATTCCTATTCCTTATGTAATTTGTCTATGATAGTATTATAATATACCGGCGACTCATTTACAACCGCAAAATCCGCAAAATTTCGAACAAAATTTCAACCATCCTTTTAATAACTATTCCAGCACCGTTTCATGACAAGAAAAAACAGGGCTGTTGATCGAATAATCAGCAGCCCTGTTTGCTATCCTAATATAATCAAGATATCTTTACTTACTTGATACCGTTCTCGTAAGCTTCAACCATTTTCTTAAACGTGTGACCCGTACGACTTTCGGGATTTGCCCCTCTTTTCAGCTTCTGCAGAT
>CAYWVF010000030.1:0-28923 GCA_964461815.1 uncultured Oscillospiraceae bacterium | reverse complement strand
TGGACTGTATTTCATTCATTTTCTGCACCCACAGCATAGCATTATCTGCTTTCAGCTGCTCGGTCACGTTTTCCTGCTCTGCAAATTGCTTTGTCAGCAGGAACAAACGCTCATGTGCCTGTCTGTCTATATCGGCAAGGTAGGAATTCAATGTGCCCTCAATCAGCATTGTGGTATAGAGGAACGGCTTATGTTCCTTTAGGTACTGCTTGTGGCGTTGTCCCCATAAGCCGATAGGCTGTGTTTCTTCTTCGGAAAGTATCAGACAAGGGATATAATAATCTCCCTGCAATTCATACCATAAGCCGTTGTTTTCATCAAAAATGTACTTGTCCATATAATAAATCCTCCAGTATAATATATTCGCACATACGTCACAGTTCTCCGATTGCCACATTCTGTTATATCTTGTTATCAGATTTTCTTGCCCTTGTGTTTGCCCTTATCAGCTTCCAAGGGAAGAATAAACATAAGTGAAATCGTATAATAAGTTAAGGTGAGCATTTTGCGATAAACCCTTTATTTTCAAGGCTTTTGGAGAATTTTATTAAAACCCTGTGAGGGTTAATAACCACTTATGAAATTGTGGTTTTCAAATTCATGCTTGTCGAACCGATTTGATTCAAAATCAACACTTATATCGCAGCGAAAGCATATCACCGAACACTCTTTTTTAATGGATCATCTTTGCATATTATTGGTCGAGTATTTCGGTCGATAGCTCTGTTCGGCTGAATGCTTGTGCTTTAAGCTGTATGGTAAGGCTTGGTTGAACCTTCGGGCTAAGAGTATTAGTCGGTTCTGCCCCATTCGTGCTTATCGTGCATGTAAGACTTAGCTAAGCACTCAAGCTAAAAATATTAGACCTCGATCTTTGTCCACTTACCTGTCGCAAATCTTATCGACAGCAGTAAAAGTCTGGAGCACTGGTCGATCACGATAGCCGTCCATGCACCGAAAAGCCCGAACGACAGCACGTTGCACAGCAGATTCGCAAGGAACGGCCGCATGATACCGATGCATATCATTGCCATGATCGATACAAACAGCGTATCTCCTGCACTTCGGAGCGTACCTGCATACACACATGCCGATATCTGCGCTATTGTGATCACCGATGCAAAGTACATCAGTATTCCGCCTCGCTCGATTATCTGCGGATCCTCCGAGAAGATCATGACGATCTGCCGATTCAGCGTTATACACACGAGCATGACGAGCGCCGAGCAGCACATGCCTATCCTCTGACATGCCTTGCCGTAGAGCACCGCCATATCGGGACGCTTCTCACCGAGCGAGCGGCCGACAAGTGCGGAGGATGCGACCGAAAGACCGTCACCGAAGCTGAAGGACAGATTCAGGATATTCAATCCGATCTGATGTGTAGCAAAATCGACCGTACCTAAGCCGGCGACCGTCTTTGCAAAGGTGAAAAAGCCGAAGCGCATGAAAAGCTGCTCTAGCATTGCCGAGCTTGACACCTTGAATACACTACGCATAGTCTCTTTGTCGGGCAGGAAGCTCTTTTTGAAGCTGAGATAGACGTAGCAGCTCTTTTGACGCACGGAGGCGATGGCAATAATGCACGCTACGATGTAGCCGAGCGACGTTGCGATAGCGGCACCTGCCACCTCGAGCCTCGGGAATCCGAAATTACCGCCGATGAGCAGGTAGTTAAATACGACATTGACACCATTTGCAACGAGGTTCGTTCTCATCGTGATCTTAGTATTGCCTATGCCGCGCTGAGCCGAATTTATTATCATTGTTATGATATTGAACGGCAGACCGATGAGAATGATACGAAAATATGTAGTGGAGGCTTCTATCGTGTCCGGCTGTGCGCCTGCGAAAAGCATTACCTGCGGTGCAAATACGTAGATCACAGAGCATGCGGCGACAGAAAGCACCGTGGTGAGCAGCAGCATTTGTCTGAGACATTTTTGAGCGCTTTCACGGTTCTGCTGTCCGTAGCGACGGGCGCATATTGCCGTGACACCGACTCCCATTGCCATGAACATACACAGCACAAGCATTCTCGGCTGACTTGTAAGACCTACGGCGGATATCGCATATGTACCGAGTGAGCTTACCATGATGGTATCGACCATGCTTATGATGGCGATAAGAAAGGATTCGGTGAGCGATGGCCATGCTATCTTGAAAACTCTATTGTAAAGCTCCTTTGCGGTCGGGAGCGGTTCACCTGTACGCTGTGACGGCTTTAGTAGATATTCCGGCGTGTAGAGACGTTTTATAAAACCAGCCATGATGTCCTCCTTAGAAATCTAATATAATACAGAAAACGATAAGGATAATCCCGCATATGCAGGATTATCCTTATTAAATGTGATCAGTGTTCGCTTCCGCAGTGGTCGCAGTCGCCTGTGCAGCCTACGATAGGCGTAGGATCGATGCCCTGCTTCTTATAATAATCGGCAAGAGCAGACTTGATAGCCTCCTCAGCCAGCACGCTGCAATGGATCTTTGCAGGCGGCAAGCCCTCGAGCGCCTCGACTACAGCCGAGTTCGTGAGCTTAAGTGCTTCCTGGATCGTCTTGCCCTTGACAAGCTCTGTTGCCATGGAGGACGTTGCAACGGCAGCGCCGCAGCCGAAGGTCTTAAACTTTATGTCCGTGATAACATCGTTATCTATCTTCATGTATATCTTCATTATGTCGCCGCACTTCTGATTACCGACTACGCCGATACCGTCAGCGTTTTCGATCTCGCCTACGTTGCGCGGATTTGAAAAATGGTCAAATACTTTTTCGCTGTACATTTATGTTAGTCCTTTCGTTATATATTTAGTGCTGATAATCTTCCCAAACAGGGGACATAGCACGGAGTCTGTCTACTACTTGAGGCAGCTTTTCGAGGATGTAGTCTACATCTGCGTCCGTATTCTCGTGACCGAGCGTGAGACGGAGTGAGCCGTGAGCGATCTCGTGAGGCAGACCTATCGCCATGAGCACGTGCGATGGGTCGAGTGAGCCTGTGGAGCAGGCAGAGCCTGTTGATGCTGCGATGCCGAACATGTCGAGCATGAGTATAAGTGACTCGCCCTCGATAGCCTCGATGCAGAAGCTTGAGTTGCCCGGCAGACGCTGTGTGGGATGACCTGTAAGACGTGAATAAGGTATCTTGAGTACGCCCTCGATGAGTCTGTCACGGAGCTTTGTGATCCTTGCCTTTTCAGCCTCGAGCTCCTCATAGGCTATCTCACATGCCTTTCCGAGTCCGACTATACCTGCGAGGTTTTCCGTACCTGAGCGGCGCTTATTCTCCTGACCTCCACCGTAAACGAGCGGCGGGCAGTAGATACCCTTGCGGATGTACATAGCTCCTGTACCCTTGGGACCGTAGAGCTTGTGAGCCGACATGGAAAGCATGTCTATATTCATTGCGTTTACGTCGATCTCGACGTGACCGACTGCCTGAACAGCATCGGTGTGGAATGCGATATTGTGCTCGTGAGCGATAGTGCCCAGCTCGGCGATGGGCTGGATCGTACCGATCTCGTTGTTGGCAAACATAACGGAGATGAGTACTGTGTCGGGGCGTATGGCTTCACGAAGTGCATCGGGGGACACGAGTCCATATTCGTCAACATCAAGCAGAGTTACCTCGAAGCCCTCCTTTTCGAGTGCTTCAAGTGTATGAAGAACTGCGTGATGCTCGATCTTTGTTGAGATGATATGGCGACCCTTTTTCTTTGAAGCGAAGCGAGCGTAAGCACCTATGGCTGTGTTGTCGCCTTCGCTGCCGCCGGAGTTGAATACTATCTGTGAGGGCTCTGCACCGATAAGCTTTGCTACTGAACCTCTTGCTTCCTCTATTACCTTTTTAGACTCACGTCCGATCGAGTAAAGCGAGGATGGATTGCCGTAATGCTCTCTGAAATAGGGATACATTGCCTGAAGAACCTGCTCAGAGACAGGTGTCGTTGCTGCGTTGTCAGCATATACTTTTAGTGTCATGCAGTTTTGGTTTTGGACGCCTTTGAAAGAGGCGGACAGAACGCTCTCCTTTCTATAATTTGTAAGAGTAATATCGGTAGTTATATTGTACTGAAAAACTCTATATTTATACAATCATATGTTATCACATTTTTTCGGAAAATAAAATAATAAAAGACACAAATTTCAGCGAAAATAATGAAATTGTTTGAACAAATGTACAGATGAAATTTAAATCGTTGAAAATGTGAGAAAATTTTAATAAAACAGTTGACATCGGACGTTTTCTAATATATAATATATAGTATTGTTAAATTAGCGCAGTATGCGGTTTTCCGGGTCGAGCATTCGAGAAAAGGATGAAGTCCGACCTGTGCGATATACCACAAAAAATATCAGGAGGTGTAGCAGAATGAAGAGAACATACCAGCCGAAGAAGCGTCAGCGCAGCCGTGAGCATGGCTTCCGTAAGAGAATGTCCACATCCAACGGCAGAAAAGTACTGGCAAGAAGACGTGCTAAGGGCAGAGCTCGCCTTTCTTACTAAGATCAGCGAAAAATAACAAAAATGCGGGACGATTATGCGCTTCACGATATCGATAAAGAGGAATAAAGATTTTAGAAGGCTGTATCATGCCGGACACAGCGCAGTAGGACCTTTTGTTGCCGTGTATTGCCGAAAAAACAGGCTGGACAAGAACAGACTGGGCATTACCGTGGGTACGAAGGTAGGAAAGGCTGTATGCCGAAACCGAGTAAGACGCAGACTCAGAGAGTCCTACCGTCTTATGGAAAACGAGCTGATAAATGGGTATGATATCGTAATAGTAGCAAGGGTCAGATGTGCCGACGCCGAGTATTCGGAGCTTGACGCATCACTCAGGGCATTGCTTGCAAGGCTTGGAGTAATGAAAAATGAAGTCAATACCTAATCTTCCGAAAAAGGCACTTATTGGAGCAATAAGACTCTACAGAAAATATCTGTCACCGCTCAAGCGTTACCCTACGTGCCGGTTCGTGCCGACATGCTCGGAGTATGCGCTGGAAGCTGTCGAAAAATACGGTGTGATAAAAGGGTCGCATTATGCCGTAAAACGGCTTATGAAATGTCATCCGTTTCATCCCGGAGGTTACGATCCGCTTCCTTAATGCATGAGTGCTAAGCTCATGAGCTTGAAAACTCATTCAAACTCCATGTTACAGAATTAAGGAGGCAAATAAATGCCCGGTAGATCCAAGGCGAATAAAAGCATATTGAAAAGAGTACCGGTAATAATATTGCTGGCACTGCTTTTGTGTACTGTTTTGACGTCCTGCTATACAACTGCGGACGGAAATTCGGTAAACATTTTTGACCTGCTCATAGTTAAACCTTTTGCGTTTATTCTAAAGAGCATATATCAGCTTGTTAATTCATATGGACTTGCGATCATAATCTTTACCGTCCTGACAAAGATAATACTTCTGCCGCTTACCATCAAGAGCAAAAAGGGTATGCAGGATATCCAGCGTATCCAGCCTCAGATGCAGGAGCTTGAGAAGAAGTACAAGAAGTCTAATCCCGAAAAGTATCAGGAGGAGATAACGAAGCTCTACCAGAAGGAAGGCGTGAGCCCGATGGGCGGCTGCCTGCCGACACTTATCTCGCTTCCGATCATGATGGGCTTGTATTGGCCTATTTGTCAGCCGTTAAAGCATTTGATGAATCTGACGACAGCTCAGATCGCGGAGATCACGACAAGACTCGGCTTAGAGACGACGATGGGCTCCGTATCCGAGATCACCATTGCACAGGCTATATATGAAAACTTCGACAAAGTAAAGGATATTTCCGAGAACATAATACAGATGAACTTCAATTTCTTAGGTATGAACCTGGGTGAAGTTCCGTCATTTACGACATTTAATCTGCTGTTCTTCCTGCCGCTCATATCCGGTGCCACATCGTTCCTGCTTACAAAGCTGACAACGTGGTTACAGTTCAGATCTACAGGCGTTGCACCGCAGCAGAATAACAATGCGATGATGACACTTATGGGTCCGATCATGTCCATCTGGATAGGCTATAGTCTTCCTATCGGTTTGACGCTTTACTGGATCACCGGTAACCTTGTATCGATGGTACAGGAGGTACTGCTGACATTTTACTTTGATAAGAAGAAAGCGAAGGATGAGCTTCGCGCACCTGAAGAAAAAAATAATACAAAAAAGACCTCCAAGGGGGCAAAAAAGAAATGATAAGAGTAGTCGAAGCAACCGGCAAGACAACTGAGGATGCTGTTGCGGCAGGTATTAAGCTGCTTGCAGATGTGAATCCGAATCTCACAGCATCGGATGTTGAGGTCGAGCTGCTTGAAAAGCCGAAGGCGGGATTTTTCGGTATAGGCAGTGTTCTCGCTAAGGTCCGCTTGACATACACTCTTAAGCCTGACGAGCGTGCAAAGAGCTTTCTTGAAGGATTGCTTAAGCACATGGGCGTTGACGGCACAGTTGAGTCTCATATGAGTGAGGATGATGTGCTCGAGATGAACATCACAGGCGAGAATATGGGTGTTGTTATCGGCCGCAGAGGCGATACACTTGATGCTCTTCAGTATATAACCTCCATCGCTGTCAACAAAGGCGAGGAGAACCACATCAAGGTGGCACTCGATACTGAGAACTACAGAAAAAAACGCCAGGAATCGCTTGAGAATTTAGCTAAGAAGGTCGCTGAACGCGTCCTGAAATATAAGAAGAGTGTAGCTCTTGAGCCGATGAGCGCTTACGAGAGACGTGTGATACATTCAACACTCCAGAGCTACAGTGGAATATCGACATATTCAATGGGCAGTGAGCCGAACCGCAAGGTAGTAGTAACGCTGGTAGGCTCCGGCAAGGGCACTAAGAAGCGCCAGCCGAAAAAAGCTGCATCCGAGGAATAAAAGGAATAGCTCCTGCGCTGTTCCGAAAGGGGAGCACGAGCTTCATTTCGGAACAGCGCAGTTTTTATGCAATAGGATAGGGGGGATACCGGTGACTATTGCTGCACTTGCGACACCGCTGCTGCCGTCGGCGATAGGTATAGTCAGGATAAGCGGCAGTGATACTAAATCAATAATAAAAAAGGTATTCGTACCGAAGTACGGAAAGCTCGAGCCGCGCAGAGCGACACTTGGGTATCTGCTCAGTGCATCTGGTGATCGTCTGGATGAGGTGCTTTGCGTAACGATGAATGCGCCGAACTCATACACGGGCGAGGACACTGCGGAGCTGTACTGCCACGGCTCTGTCGGAGTACTGGAGGGTGCACTGAAGAGTGTATATGCTGCCGGTGCAAGACCGGCGAAGGCAGGAGAATTTACGAAGCGTGCGTTTCTGAACGGAAGAATGGATCTGTCACAGGCTGAGGCTGTGGTCGAGATCATCGAGAGCGAGAGCGAAGCGGAGGCGATCAATGCGGCGTCTCAGCTCGGAGGCACCTTCGGTGAGAAAATACGTGAGCTGAGATATAAGCTGATAAAAACGGCGTCACATTTTTTTGCGCTGATAGATTACCCGGATGAGGAGATCCCGGAGTTCGAGGGCTCTGAGGCTCAAGCTACGCTTGAAGAGACTGAGCGTGAGCTGAAAAGGCTGTGCAGCACCTACGAGCGAGGGTCGCTTTTGAGAGAGGGCATACCGTGTGCTATCGCAGGATGCGTGAATGCCGGAAAATCATCGCTTCTGAATGCGCTTGCAGGCTTCGAGCGGAGCATAGTCACGGACATTCCGGGTACGACTCGTGATATAGTCGAGCAGAGGATAAAGCTCGGCGGAGTCATGCTGAGGATACAGGACACGGCAGGGCTCAGAGGTGCGACGGATGCTGTCGAGAGGATCGGTATCGAGAGGGCGAAGCAGTCTATCTCCGAGGCTAAGGTGCTGCTGCTTGTGTTTGACGGCTCACGTGAGCTGAATGAGGACGATATTTCGCTCATTAATGAAAATAAAGACAATAAAAACGCAATTTGCGTTATAAATAAGTGCGATCTGGAAAGAAAAACAGATGTATCGGCATTAAAGGCTGCGTTTGAGAGAGTATATGAGATATCCGCAAGGACGCTTGACGGTATCGAGGAGCTTACACGTGAGATCGAGGCTCGTGTCAAGCCGAAGGATCGTGAAACTAACCTTGTGACGAATCCGAGGTACATCAAATGCATGACGGATGCATTGGAGTCGATAGTACGTGCGAAGAACGGCTGTATCTATGGCACAGGCTTTGATGCGGTGACGTTCGATGTGGAGAATGCGGCACATGCTCTGGGTGAGATCATCGGAGCGGAGACTTCGGCGGAGATAGTGGACGATATTTTTTCACGCTTTTGTGTAGGTAAATGATTTTAGAGGTAAAAGTATGAGATATGAAGCAGGAGAATATGATATAGCGGTCATAGGAGCAGGTCATGCAGGTATCGAGGCTGCGCTTGCCGGAGCACGAATGGGACTTAAAACGCTGTGCGTCACGATAAATCTCGATGCCGTGGGAAATATGCCGTGCAATCCGTCTATCGGAGGCTCGGCAAAGGGACATCTGGTGCGTGAGCTTGATGCACTGGGCGGCGAGATGGGACGAGCTGCGGATAAGACCTGCATACAGTTTCGTATGCTCAACCGAGGCAAGGGACCGGCAGTATATTCTCCACGTGCCCAGGCAGACCGTGCGGCATACAGGCTTTATATGAAAAATGTGCTCGAAAGCACGGAGAATCTCAGCCTGAAGCAGGCGGAGATAGTCGAGATACTAGCTTCCGAGCGTGACGGTAAGACATGTGTTGACGGTATCGTGACGCATATCGGTGCGATATACCGTGTAAAGGCTGTCGTAGTCTGCACGGGTACATACCTGCGAGGCAGGATAATCATAGGTGATGTGATGTATGACGGAGGCCCGGACGGACTTTTTGCTGCGACTAAGCTGACAGCGAATCTGGCTGACCTCGGACTCCCTCTTATGCGCTTTAAGACAGGTACACCTGCCAGAGTCAATGCGAGATCGGTGGATTTCTCAAAAATGGAGATACAGGAGGGTGACAGTGAGGAGGTACGATTCTCCTTTGACGACAGCACACCGACTGAAAATAAGGCTGTCTGCTATCTCACCCATACGACGCCCGATACGCTGAAAATAATTCGTGAGAATCTGCACCGTTCACCGCTGTACTCCGGCAAGATCGAGGGTATAGGCCCTCGTTACTGCCCGTCTATCGAGGATAAGGTAGTAAGATTTGCGGATAAGGAGCGTCATTCACTGTTCGTAGAGCCTATGGGACTGGGAACGCAGGAGATGTATATTCAGGGCTTCAGCTCGTCTATGCCCGAGGATGTGCAGATGAAGATGATACACTCGGTGAACGGGCTTGAAAATGTTGAGGTCATGCGCCCTGCATATGCGATAGAGTACGACTGCATAGATCCGACTGCGCTGCTGCCGACGTTGGAGACTAAGAGCATCAGCGGACTGTACGGAGCAGGTCAGTTCAACGGCACGTCGGGCTATGAGGAGGCTGCGGTACAGGGCTTTATTGCAGGTGTCAATGCGGCATGTAAGATACTCGGCAGGGAGAGTGTAATAATCGACCGCTCACAGGCATATATTGGTACACTTATAGATGATCTTGTGACTAAGGGTACGAATGAGCCGTACAGGATGATGACGTCGAGATCCGAATACAGGCTGATACTTCGTCAGGACAATGCCGATATTCGTTTGTCCGAGATAGGCCACAGGCTCGGGCTTGTAAGTGATGAGCGCCATGAGAGAGTACTGAAAAAGTACAAAATGGTGCAGGATGAAATAGATAGGATAGAGAAAATAAACGTACCGCCGTCCGAGGAGCTGGCAAAGCTGCTTGAAGCGAGAGAAAGCTCACCGGTGACGACGGGAATAAAGCTTGCCGATCTTGTACGCAGACCGGAGCTGAAATACGATGAGCTTATAATAGTCGATCACGACCGTCCGGAGCTGCCGAAGGAGGTACGTGAGCAGGTGGAGATCAGCGTAAAATACGAGGGCTACATCAAGAGGCAGAAGGCTCAGGCAGAGCAGTTCAAGAAAACGGAGTCACGCAGGATCCCGGATGATATCGACTATTCGAAGATCGACGTGCTGAGGCTCGAGGCGAGGCAGAAGCTCAACAAGATACGCCCGGCGAATATAGGTCAGGCATCGAGGATATCGGGCGTAAGCCCTGCGGATATCGCTGCGCTGATGATCTGGCTTGAGCAGAGACACAGGAGAAATGCAGGTGACGTGAAATGACGCCAAGGGAGCTTTTGATCGGCGGAGCGAGTGAGCTGGGACTCAAGATGTCCGAGGGCTCGGCAGATAAGCTGATGCGGTATTTGGAGCTGATAGAGGAAAAGAACGCAGTCATGAACCTAACGGCGATACGTGAGCCTGCGGAGGCGGTGAAGCTGCATTTCCTTGATGCACTTGGGATAGCGACTGTAATGGATATGTCGGGAAAGCGTGTTATAGACGTAGGCTGTGGGCTCGGCATACCGGGAATGGCACTGAAGCTGTATGACGATTCGATAGAGCTGACGCTGCTTGACAGCCTCGGAAAGAGGATAGAATTTTTAAAGGATGTGTGCGATGAGGTAGGTACACAGGCTGAGTGTATTCATGCGAGAGCGGAGGAGCTTGCACGTGAAAGGCGTGAAGGCTACGACATTGCGGTGTCACGTGCCGTTGCGGAGCTGAATATACTGTGCGAGCTGGTGCTGCCGTTTGTAAGAGTAGGCGGAATATTCTGCGCTATGAAGTCCTCGGGCAGTGATGAGGAGCTTAAGTGTGCGAAAAATGCGATAAAGACGCTCGGCGGCAGACTTTTAGACGTACATGATTACAAAATACCGTTTACCGATGTGACGCACCGACTGCTGATAATAGAAAAAGTCGAGCGCACGGATGAGAAATATCCGAGAAAATTTGCAAGAATATCAAAAAACCCGTTGTAAAGAGGAGGACTAACCGATTTGAATATATATCTGGATCTGTTTTTGACATTTGCCCGTATCGGTGGCTTGACCTTCGGCGGCGGCTATGCTATGCTTCCGATGCTGCAAAATGAGATCGTAGAGAAGCGAGGCTGGGCAACGAATGAGGAGCTTATGGACTATTATGCGGTAGGTCAGTGTACGCCGGGCATCATTGCGGTAAACACTGCGACGTTTATAGGTGCAAAGATAAAGGGTGTACTCGGCGGTATCGTTGCAACGCTCGGTGTTGTAGCTCCGTCGGTGGTAATAATATCTATAATCGCAATGTTTTTGGAGAACTTCCGTGATTCGAAGTATGTAGCCAGCGCATTCAATGGGATAAGAGTTGCAGTTTCGGTGCTCGTTTTCAATGCGGTGATAAAGCTGTGGAAGTCCAACGTCAAGGGGAAAACGGGCGTAGTACTGTTCGTGATCGCATTGTTCGTCACGCTGTTTGTGGACGTTTCACCTGTATATGTTATAATTGCAGGTGCGCTTTACGGCATCATAACAGGCTATATGCAGAGGAAGGGAGGAAAATAATATGACATACCTTCTTTTGATACTGGAATTTTTCAAGGTGGGACTGTTTGCGATAGGCGGCGGTCTTGCTACGCTGCCGTTCCTGAATGAGCTGGCAGAGAAGTACACGTGGTTTGACAAGGCGATGCTGTCGGACATGATCGCCATATCCGAGTCAACACCGGGTCCGATCGGAATAAACATGGCGACATATGCCGGCATCAATGCAGCCGGTATTCCGGGCGGCATAGTGGCTACTCTCGCACTCGTCGCACCATCGATCATAGTGATACTCATTATCGCAAGGTTTTTACAGAAGTTCAGAAACAGCTACTACGTAGACGCTGTGTTCAACAGCATCCGTCCTATAGTAACGGCTCTTATCGCAGCAGCCGGTATCGATGTCATGAAGCTGTGCCTTATCGATACAGAGGCACTGAAATCGTTCGATCTTGTAAACGGCTTTAAGTATATCGAGATAGCGCTGTTCGTAGTATTGTTTATCCTTTCAAATAAATTCAAGAAGCTGCATCCCATCGTATTCATTGCAGGTGCGGCTGTGGTCGGAATATTATTCGGGTTATAAAAATGTACGATTTGTTATTGAAAAAATATAAAAATATGCCGCTGACCTCAGCGGCACGTGAAAAATGCGGTATGTTTGCAAGCCTTATAGGTATCGGCTGCAATATCCTGCTCTTTGCGATAAAGCTTTTTGCAGGCTTTTTGTCCGGCTCGGTCGCAGTAATGGCAGATGCATTCAACAACCTGTCCGATGCGGGCTCGTCCGTGGTGACACTGCTCGGATTAAAGATGGCAGCAAAGCCTGCGGACGAGGAGCATCCGTTCGGCCATGGCAGGTTCGAATATTTTGCATCGCTCATCATTGCGGTGATGATAATCTACGTGGGAATATCGTTCTTCAAAAGCTCGATAGAACGTATAATCGAGCCGACCGACACTGATTTCAGCATCATTGCGGTGATAATACTCGTCTGCTCCATCACGGTAAAGCTGTGGCTCGGCTTCTTCTATAAGAGAGCAGGTAAGATATGTGATTCCACAGCTATCGAGGCGAGCGGACAGGACAGCATAAACGATGTGCTCGTCACTGCCGTAACGCTGATGTCACTGATACTGTCACGCATACTGCCGTTCAGCATTGACGGCTGGATCGGTGTGGCGGTGTCGCTGTTCGTCATTTGGAGCGGCATACAGGTAGCGCATGAGACTGTAGATACGCTGCTCGGAGGCCCTGCCGACCCGGAGCTTGTGAAAAAGCTGCGTGACATGATGCTTGAGGGCGAATGTGTATACGGTGTACACGACATGGTGATACATAATTACGGCCCGGGCAGGATAATGGCATCGGCACATGTCGAGGTACCGTCGAATGCGGATATACTTGAGGCTCATGATATGATCGACATGCTGGAGAAGCGTGCGCTGTCGGAGCTTAAGATACCGCTTGTGATACATCTCGACCCGATAGACGTGACGTCGGAGCGTACAAGTGAGCTGCGCTCGTTTGTGGAATCTGCGGCAAGGCAGATAGATGAGCAGATGGACGTGCATGACTTCAGAATAGTCACCGGACGTACTCATACCAATCTGATCTTCGACCTCACCGTGCCATATGGTATGAAGCTTACGAATATGCAGCTGAAAAAGCAGATAGATGAGAAGATAAAGCGTGAAAAGGGCAGTAATTACTTTACTGTGATAACATTTGACCGCAGCTATCTGTAGGATGGAGGAAATATGGGTATCGAGATAAAAACAGAGCGGCTGAAACTGCGTGAGATAGCCGAGTCTGACCTTGAGTTCATACTTGAGATAGAGCAGCGACCTGAGACGAATGAGTTTGAGAGCATGGAGCAGCCGGATGTTGATTATCTGACGGAGCGGTTCAACTGGTTTATTGAAAATGTCGAGGGACTTCCGAAGAGCGGCGGAGTGAGATTCGTAGTGCTTTCTGGAAGCCGCAGGATAGGCGACATGTCTCTTGTGTGTACGTGGGAGGATACACAGGAATGGGAGCTCGGCTTCTCCTTCCTGCGTGAGTACTGGAGCAAGGGCTACGCAGCTGAGGCTGTACGTGCGTTAGCGGAATTTGCGTTCGGTGAGCTTGGGATACATAAGCTCGTGATGAATATCAATGCGGATAACGTGAGAAGCACGAGACTTGCGGAGAAGCTCGGGTTCGTAAAGGAGGGTCACATGCGTGAGGCAAGGCTTTTCAACGGCAGCTGGAACGACGAGACTGTTTACGCCATGCTGAGCTGCGACCTCGAAAAATCGATATAAAAAAAGGCGCCGAAAACCCAATGGGTTTTCGGCAAAACTACGTTTAATATATAAACATAGACGGGATTGCATAAATATAGGGTGCGGTGAATACCGCCATGAGGACCGCAAGGGTCTTTTTCTTTTTCTCGTCAAGCCCTGTGTTACGCAGAGCTCCTTTGAGATCGAATATATAGATCAAGACTCCGGAAATGGCGATGCAAAGGATACAGTACACTAAGCCGATAGGGTCGGAAAATGGATTTTCAGTCAGCGGCAGTGTGATGTGCTTATACCAGAAGTCGCCGAGGTCTGCCCTCGATAGCAGCAGCGGAAGTCCGCCTGCGATATCTGCGATAAAGCCGAGCAGCCATATGCGGAGGATCGATTTTTTGTAGACGTGCTTTATATTTTCTATTTTCAAGTGCCTTGCAGTCAGCACCAGTACAACGCTGTCGATGATAAAATTCGCAGGCAGCACGACAAGCCATGTTGCCGGGAAGATTAGGAGCAGCCAGATCGGAAACAGCACGTTGAAGAATTTTACGCTTTTTTTCAAGAGAGTCTCCTTTGTTCGAGGGGAGCAGAGCTATTTTATGAGCTCGGCAGCAGCTTTTTTGTAGCTTTCGAGCTTTGACTCGCATTCCGCACGATCTGCACCTCGAAGCAGCATGTAAACTCTGATCTTAGGCTCTGTACCTGACGGTCTGATGATAAAGGATGCACCGTCCTCCATGTCGAAATAGAGTACGTTTGAGCCCTTTATATCTGTTTTGCCACAGGCTGTGTCGTTATCCTCAGGTATAAAGCTGTGGAGCTCACCTGTGAGATAGTCACGAAGCCTTTTCACCCTCACGCCGCCGATGACCCTTGGAGGATCGTTTCGAAGCGAGGTGAGAAGCTTTGACATGCGCTCAAGCCCGTCAACACCGGGCATTTTTATATTTATCGTCTCATCGATGAAGTAGCCGTACTTTTTATAAAGCGACTCCATTACATCGTAGAGCGTTTTTCCGCGAAGCATATTCCATGCAGCCATCTCGGCGATGAGCATAGATGCCGTGATAGCATCCTTATCTCTTGCTCCGTCGCCTACGAGATAGCCGTAGGATTCCTCATATGCGAGGATGAATTTATGTGAGCCGTCGGATTCGAATTTACCGATCTGCTCAGCGAGGAATTTAAAGCCGGTGAAGGTGTCGGCACAGTAAACTCCGTTGGACTCGGCGACTACTCTTGCCATCTGTGTGGTGACTATAGTCTTGACGAGCGCCGCATTTTTCGGAAGCGTACCCTTTTCCTTCATTGCATTGATAAGATACTCAAGCAGGAGCACACCTACCTGATTTCCCGAAAGCGTCACGTATTCGCCGTCATGCTTACGAACTACGATACCTACTCTGTCTGCGTCGGGATCGGTGCCGATGATGAGATCAACGTCGTTCTCACGTGCAAGCTTGATCGAGCCCTCGAAGCCCTCCTTATCCTGCGGATTCGGGCTTACGACTGTCGGGAAAGTACCGTCCGGAATGGACTGGCGTGGGTCGAGAATAAGCTTTTTGACTCCGAGACGTCTGAGCACCTCAGGTACGAGCTTGTAGCCTGTGCCGTGGAAGGGTGTGTAGACGATCTTAAAGGTGTCGGCTACAGCCTCGACAGCATCCTTTGCTACGGACATGGAAAGTGAGTAGCTTAAAAATTCCTCATCCATCTCAGCTCCGATGTATTCGACAAGACCTGAGTCTATAGCCTTGTCAAGCTCCATCGTTTTGATGCCTGTAAATATATCTGTTTCGGAAATGTATTTTGAAACGGTGTCGGCTTCGTCGGGCGGCAGCTGTGCGCCATCCTCCCAGTAAGCCTTGTAGCCGTTATACTCCTTTGTGTTGTGGCTTGCGGTTATGTTGATGCCTGCGATACAGCCGAGCCTTCTTACGGCAAATGACAGCTCGGGAGTCGGACGCATTGCATCAAAGAGGTATACCTTTATGCCGTTGGCTGCAAGTACACATGCGGCTTCACGTGCGAACTCCTCGCTCATGATGCGGCAGTCGTAGGCAATGGCAGCTCCTCGTGCCATGACAGCAGTGCCTAAGGAACAGATGAGTGATGCGAAGCCCTGCGTAGCACGTCTTACGGTATAGATATTCATTCTGTTGAGTCCCATACCGAGTACGCCGCGAAGCCCTGCCGTACCGAATTCGAGCGGAGCATAGAAACGACTTTCGATCTCCTTTTCGTCTCCCTCTATCGCCTTGAGCTCTGACAGCTCGGAGCCACTGAGTACATCGGAGGACAACCATCTTTTGTATTCTTCGTTATAATTCATCTGCTTAGATCCTTTTCTGAATGATGCGGCTTTGCTAAACTCTATTATACACCTATTTTCCCGGAATGTAAACAGTAAAATGAAATTTTTTACAAAAAAACAAGAGTGCTATATTTCACACCATCATATGCGTGTGCTCGGTGCGGATGGGACAGAAATTGCACAATTTTTTCGGCTTTTATTCGAAAATATTAATACAAATTTGCGGTGCTCATTAATTTTAACGCATTTTTGTCGATTTTTATCCTCGAAAAAGGTAATAGTGTATTGACAAACCGTTAAAATTGGGGTATATTGTATGATAGATGAAAACGGGCGTTTTTATCGAATTACACTATGGCGAAAAGCCATAAAGGAGGATCATTTAATGAAATTGATTTACGGGGTAAACGACAAACCCAAGTTTGGGCAGCTTATCATCTTCTCATTGCAGCAGCTGCTCGCCATCATGACCGCTACACTGGTCGTTCCGATAGTTGTAAACCAGGCATGTGGTACAACGATGAGCTCCGCAGCAGCTCTGTTCGGCGCAGGTGTAGGCACACTCACATACATCCTTTTCACGAAGAAAAAGAGTCCTGTGTTCTTAGGCTCATCCTTTGCGTTTATAGGTTCTATGATAGCAGCCTTTGCAGGCGGCGTATCTATGTCCCTCGGTTATCTCGGACTCATCATCGGTGCGGCTTTTGCAGCTATAGTTTATGTCATAATCGCAGCTATAGTTAAGTTTGCGGGCGTTAAGTGGATAGACAAGGTAATGCCTGTAACAGTCATTGGCCCGACAGTTGCAATCATCGGACTCAGCCTCGCAGGAAACGCTATCGGCGATATCAGCAAGGGCAGCATCCCCGACGTTACAGCATCTCCTATCGCAACAGTATTCTGCGGCGTTGTTACTCTTCTCATCACTGTAGCATGTTCCACATACGGCAAGAAGACATTAAAGCTCATACCGTTCATCTGCGGTATCCTCGGCGGCTATGCAGTATCCGCTATCCTTACGATCATCGGCTATGCCGCTGACCTCGACGCTATAAAGATCCTCAATGCTCAGCCCTTTGTTGACCTCGTAGCAAACGGCGTGACGATCAATACATTCCTCGCAGTTCCCGATTTCACATTCCTTTCGGCAGCAGGCGGCTTCAGCGAGCTCAACGCTGCATATGTAAGCACGATAGCTGTTGCATATGTTCCGGTTGCATTCGTTGTATTCGCAGAGCACCTTGCCGACCATAAGAATATTTCCTCTATCATTGAGATAGACCTTCTTGAAGAGCCCGGTCTGCACAGAACACTCCTCGGCGACGGTATCGGCTCACTCGTAGGCGCTATATTCGGCGGCTGCCCGAACACAACATACGGCGAATCCGTAGGCTGTGTTGCTATCACAAAGAACGCTTCCGTTTATACGATCATCGGAGCTGCTGTTCTGGCTATACTTATCTCGTTCATCTCTCCGTTTATCGCATTCGTTAACTCCATACCCTCCTGTGTAATGGGCGGCGTTTGTATGGCTCTGTACGGATTCATAGCTGTTTCCGGTCTTAAGATGGTACAGCAGGTAAACCTCAACCTCAACAAGAACCTCTTTGTTGTATCCGCTATCCTTATCGCAGGTATCGGCGGACTCACACTCAGCTTCGGACAGGTAACTATCACATCTATCGCATGTGCTCTGATCCTCGGTATCATCACGAATGTTATCGTATCAAAGGCAAGCGACGAAGAATAATATAAGGAGCACTGTTTTATGAAGAACGTTACAATATTTGATCATCCTCTGATCCAGCATAAGACAACGATACTTCGTCAGAAATCGACGACAAATAAGGAGTTTCGTGAGCTGGTTGAAGAAATAACGATGCTTATGTGCTACGATGCACTCAGAGATCTTCCGCTCGATGATGTGGAGATCGAAACACCTATCAAAAAGACAACACAGAAAATGATAAAGGGCAAGAAGATGGCTGTAGTTCCCATACTCCGTGCAGGTTTGGGTATGGTAAACGGTCTGCTCAATCTCGTACCGGCTGCAAAGGTAGGTCATATCGGTATGTATCGTGACGAGGTCACGATGCAGCCGCATGAATATTACTGCAAGCTCCCGGCTGATATCGAGGAAAGACTCATCGTTGTAGTAGATCCGATGCTGGCTACAGGCGGCTCCGCTATCGATGCTATCAGACAGATCAAATCCTACGGCGGAAAGCACATCAAGTTCCTTTGCCTTATCGCAGCTCCCGAGGGAATCGAAGCTCTTACAAAGGAGCATCCCGATGTTGAGATCTACTGCGCTAACGTAGATGAGGGACTCAATGAGAATTGCTACATCGTTCCGGGTCTCGGCGATGCAGGCGACAGAATTTTCGGCACGAAGTAATACAGATAAGCTGTAGAGCCTCGAATAACGCTCGGATAAATAACAGCTCCCCGATGAGAGCGGACGATCGTCCGTCTCCCGTCGGGGAGCTTTGTTGCTTATAAGGTGTGAGAGTGAGTGTAAGTGTAAGTGTAAGTGTAAGTGTGAGTGTGAGAGTGAGTGAGTGTGAGAGTGAGTGAGTGTGAGAGTGAGTGAGTGTGAGCGTGGGTGCAAGTGTGACCGAAGCTGCTTTGATTAAGTCGGTTCGGCTTTGGGGAGTTGGTCAAAATTGATGGCGCAGCTCGGAGAGTGATTATAGGAGAATGACGCTTAAGTGATCGACTTTGGTGACTGCAAGTGAGCACGTGGCTCACGTTACTAGCTCAGTAAGCTTGTGAACTCACCGACCGTCAGTATTTTCAGCACGTGCAGCGCACGTGTACATGCTACGTACAGGTTCTTGATCTCACGCTCGTTTGACGGATAGTCAGCCTCGCTCGCTCCGCATATTATTACGTTGTCGAACTCCAGTCCCTTTACGCTCGCAACGTCGAATATCGTCAAGCCGCCTGTATAGGTCTTGTCCTCGTCGGCACTGTCGGAGGTGAACAGAGACACGTCCTCACGTCCAATGGCATCGTAGAGCGCACGTGCTTTCTCGGGATCTCGGCAGATCAGAGCCATCGTGCCGGAGGTGTGAGCTGACATAAGGCTGTTTACCCTCGAGACAAGAAGCGAATATTCATCGTATTTGCACATTTCGACGCTCTCGCCTCGCCTTATAACAGGCTCGATACCGTATCGGCGTGTCTTGCTGTGCTCAAGTACACGGTTTGCGACCTCGGCTATCTCGATGGTGTTACGGTAGCTCTTCGACAGTACGCAGAATTTGTGCTTCCTGTCGCTGAATGCAACGTCGAGCATGTCATCCCAGTCACCTATGCCTGTCTCACCCGAGATGTTCTGAGACACGTCACCGAGCAGTGTAAAGCTTGCCTTATCAAATACCGAGGATAGACAGCCGTACATGGATGCACCGAAATCCTGCGCCTCATCTATTACTATGTGTTTGAATTCATCTTTCCTAAACACGTTGTATATTTTTGCGGCGATGTAGAGCTGAGCTGCGAGATCGTAAATATCACGTGAGCCTGATTTTATGCGCTTACGTGACTCCTTGGCAGTCTTTGCGATGGCTTTATCCTCGTCGTCAGACAGCTGATGGAGAAAATCGTCATAGAGCTTCTTCTCATCGGCACGTTTGACGGTGCTTACGAACATATTTTTGACACGAGTCGTCTCGGCTTTGAGCCGTTTCAGCTCGGCGTACTTCTGATCGATGGCAGCAGAAGTAGATGTGAAGTTACTGTCCCTGCCGAGCTTTATGTTCATGACCTCCTCATCGAAGCGATCCTCTATCTCACGCTCGATTATCAGCTTACCGGGCTGATTTATATCGTTCAGGTGGTATATACGTGCCATGATCAGCTCATGCAGCTGCTCCGCACGTTCGGTCATAGTCTTTTTCAGTCCGCCGAGGATGTCGGCTATCTCCTCGACCTTTACGAGCGTCCTGTCGTACAGCTTGACGTCGCAGGACAGGAACACCTTTTTCTCATACTCACGGACATATTGCTCGAGTCGGCGGAAAAATTCGGCTGAGGCTTTGAACGGCAGGTCGGCTTTACCTACAGCGCCGGAGTAGTGGGTGAGGTAGCTGAGGAACTCGCCCATGACCATCTGCTTTACACCCTCCGCACCGAGATCCGGCAGCATTCCCGCTACGTAGCTTAAGAACATGCGGTTTGTGCCTATTATAACGAAGTGATGCTGCTTCATCGTCTTTGAGTGGTTGTATATAAGGTACGCCAGACGGTGCATTGCGACAGTCGTCTTTCCGCTTCCTGCTACGCCCTGCACGATAACGTCGTATTGAGGCTCGACTCTGATGATCTCGTTCTGATCCTTTTGGATCGTTGCAACGATATCCTTGAGCACTACATCGGCGTTTTTAGAGGTGTATTTTTGAAGCAGCTCATCATTTGTCACATCATCCGCATCGAAATACTCGATAAGCTCACCCTTTTTTATATTATATGTACGCTTGCAGGTCAGCTCACCCGAGATCACGCTGTCTACGCTTTCGTATGATGCAGGGCCGACAGTCGAGTTATAGTACAGGTTTGCGATAGGTGTACGCCAGTCGGTGACAAGGAGATTTTGTGATTTTTCATCGTAGATGCCGCCTCTGCCTATGTACACCCGGAGCACGGAGCCGTCCTCGTCGTCCTTAAAATCCACACGTCCGAAATAAGGTGTGTTTTTTGCACGTCCGAGATCACGCAGATCCTTTTCAAAGCCCTTTTGAAGATCCTTATCGACAACGATGGTCACATACATTTCACGGTTTTGCGGATCGTAGTGCTCAAGCAGCTCTTCCAGCTCCGCATCTATCTCAGACTTGCGCTCCGCTGCCTTGTCGTATTTGGCATTGATGAAGTTAAGCACCTGAGATAAGTAGTTGTGTTCAAATTTTTCGGATAATACGTCCATAATAGCTCCGTTTCCTTCCTTTCATGGTCAATTGAGTTGATTGTGTATTTTTTGGTGAAGAAGCCTATTATATCACCGCTAAACCACCTTGTCAATACATTTTATGTGAGTGCATGAAAAAAGCATGTGGTGCTTTCCACATGCTTTGATCTACCAGATGAAGCCGATGCTATCACGTCCGGTGTCGTCTGCCGGATTCCTTTGGATGTATTCCTCCGGCACGACTTCACCTCGAAGTGACAGCGTAGCCGTTTGCGAATTATCAACGTAAAAGGTGATGCCTCTGAGGAAATAGTATGTCGCATCATACTCGCCCAGTATCGGATCGTCTATACTCAATATATTGATATTATCGCCTGACTTGTCGTACCTTACAAAGCTTCGCACCTCGGCATAGCGCAGCAGTGAGGATGAGCGTGAGACGAGTATCTCGCCGTTGTCCTGATATGCTTTCAGTCTGCGGAGAGCTTCGATATTGCCGTAGTTGAGCAGCTCGAGCACGTCACTGCTTCCGAAATGAGTGGCGATAACAGAGTATTCATGGTTTTTAACGAGCTTTTCGAGGTTTTCCTCGCACAGTACCTCCGAAATATTGTACGGCGACCACATATATTTGTACGAACCGTCCTGCTCGTAGCCTGTGTAGGCTGTAAAGCCCCAGAAGCGCTGACCGTCACGCAGAAATATGGGGAAAAGCGGGTTGCTTGTACCGAAATGGACGTCGTTTACCGAGTTCCATATAAATTTTACTCCGGCTGCACGCATCAGATCGGCATGATAATACTCCGAATTCGGATCGTCACCGCTTTGGTATTTTGTGAACGTGAACGGAGTGTATGCTCCGAGGTTCTGAACGTTCGTCTCCGTACCGTGATTTATCCACACCGAGGGGTATATGCCGCGCTCGTTCATCGCTTTATAAGCAGTCTCGGCTATCTCACGTGTGAATACCACGTCGCCGCCGGCACGTGAAAAGTCACCTATCGTATGGATCGAGTCTATATAATTCATATCCCAGAAAAGCTTTATATCATCGGCGCAGTTCAGCTCCTGCGTATCACCGACGAACCACGTCATGTAGTCACCTGCGCTCATGCCGTCGTTCTCTCTGTAGGCTGCACCGTCGTTGAAGTTGTACATCCACATGGAGTCGCCTACATCCAGCCCGACTCCCTTGCCGTAGATCGTTTCGTTTTCGGTATTGAGGAACTCGTGTATCGCACGAAACTCCTCCTCCGTACAGCCGTCGATATGTGATTGCAGCGTCAGCATCGCATTGTACGGATAGGGAAAATCTCTCAGTCGGGGACGTTCGACGGAGACGATCGCAAATATTATCAGTACCGCCGCTGCCAGCATTGCGGCGCATCTTCTTATTATACCAAACAAGGCTCTGTCCCCCTTAATTTATCTATCATATATTATATACCATTGCGGCGGTGGATTCAACATAAAAAATATATGTAAAAAATTTTAAAAAACCCCTTTAAAAAATATTATTTTATGGTATAATAAATCAGATAGACTATAACTGCAAAAGGGGGTTCGCGGCAGAGATGGAGCCGCCGCGAGAAGACTATGAAATTCAGAAAAGCATTATCCTTGATTTTAGCGTTTATACTCATTTTCACGCTCACATCGTGTCAGAAAAAGGGTGAAGAGGTCAAGGTGCTGACAGAGGAGTACGAGATCATTGTTGAGCTCGGATTCGTACCGTTTAAGTTCGAGAACGCAACGCCGATCAAATACGAAACGATAGGCTCTACCACGTCCAGGATCACAGCTACATTCGAGGATGTAACATATGTATTCGTACAGACTAAGGACAGGACTAAGGATCTGTCTGAGGGTATCGGAGAAATGTCGGTAAACGGAATGCTCTACATAGACGGCAGGCCGGCTATGATAGGCTATAACGAGGGCGCAGATGCATTCGCTATCTGGACTGACGGTACGTATAATTATTCTATATATTGTGAAGAAGGCTTCAACTATGAAAGCTTTGTAAGACTTGTATCGGGCAGCGAGTCCGAGAACAAGATAGAGGACACAGGACTTACAGCCGAGTTCGAGGTTGACGGCTTTGACATGCCCTCGGGCTATGTGAATATCATGAGCATAGCTGAAGGTGAAGCTCTTATAGAGAGCTGCGCCTGCTACATTATATCAAATCCCGGTGATGCTACCGTTCTGAAGCTTACGGCAGCCGTAAACGAGAGTGCAGTGAGCGCAAGCGTTGACGGCATGATCTTCGCAGGTGAGTTCGATGAGGAGAACAGTGCGTTCATTCTCGGCGAGCAGATTGGAGAGCTGGTTGACACAGCAGCTATAGACGGTGACAAATATGTATACGAGATAGCAAATCCGTATCCGGATGAAGCTGAGCGTGTTGCATTTGCTATCGGTGCGGATATCATAGCAGGCACTGATTTTTACACAGGTGAGATGGCAGTCGTTGTACTTGAGCCGTAAAACAACAGATAGTCAACCGAGCGGTTGACTATTTTAGAGTACAACTTTGTTTGATTAGGAGAAATATATGATACAGTTTGATGAATTTCGCCAGCAGCTCAACGGTATGAAGCCGACACTTGAGGAGCTGCACGGTGCGCTCGGACTTGAAGCGGGAGCGCAGGAGCTTGCAAAGCTTGAAGCGCAGACGACGGAGCAGGACTTCTGGTCGGATATAGAAAATTCACAGGTAGTGCTGCAAAAGATCAAGCAGCTGAAGGATAAGCAGTCATCCTATGACGATCTTATGGAAAAATGGGATGAGCTGTGGACTCTGTGCGAGATGGCGATAGAGGAAAATGACGAGAGCCTTACAGATGAGGTACGCAGCGGTCTTGATGAGCTGACGGAAAAGCTCAGCTCTACACGTCTCCAGACACTTCTCAGCGGTGAGTACGACAAGTGCAATGCCATCATGTCGTTCCATGCAGGTGCCGGCGGTACCGAGGCTCAGGACTGGGCTGAGATGCTCTATCGTATGTACACACGCTGGACTGAGCGTCACGGATATAAGTATAAGATACTCGACTACCTCGACGGTGATGATGCCGGTATGAAATCAGCTGAAATACTTATTGAGGGTGAGAATGCATTCGGATATTTAAAGAGTGAGATGGGCGTACACAGACTCGTTCGCGTATCTCCGTTCGATTCTTCGGGCCGCCGCCACACATCCTTTGCGGCTGTGGAGGTCACGCCTGAGATAGGTGACGATGTGACGGTAGATATTCGTGATGAGGATTTGAAGGTAGATACCTATCGCTCCAGCGGTGCAGGCGGACAGCACGTAAATAAGACGGAGTCTGCGATACGTATCACACATATCCCGACGGGCATAGTCGTTGCGTGTCAGAATGAGCGAAGCCAGTTCCAGAACCGTGATGTTGCTATGCGTATGCTCAAGTCGAAGCTGCTTGAGATCAAGCTGCGTGAAAATTACGAGCGTATCGAGGATATCAAGGGTGAGCAGAAGAAGATAGAGTGGGGCAGTCAGATACGTTCATACGTATTTATGCCGTACACACTCGCAAAGGATCACCGTACAGGCTTTGAAAACGGTAATATAAATGCCGTTATGGATGGTGATATCGACGGCTTTATCAGCGCATATCTGCAAATGAATGCGACGAAGCCGCAGGCAGAGTAAAGCGATGATCGTACTTATAGCAGGGCCGTCGCATACAGGCAAGACACAACTTGCTCAAAGGCTGCTTGAAAGGTACATGCTCCCGACGTTTTCTATCGATCTGCTCAAAATGGGACTTATCAGAAGCGGGAACACCTCTCTTACGCCGTTCTCCGACGATGAGCTTACGGAATATCTGTGGCCTATAGTGCGTGAGATGATAAAAACTGCGATCGAGAATAAGCAGAGCCTTATAGTCGAGGGCTGCTACATCCCGTTCGACTGGGCAAGTGAGCTTGAGGAGCGATATTTGTCCGAGATCAGGTATATTTGCCTTGTGATGAGTGAGAAATATATCAGAGCGCATTTCGATGATATAAAAAGGTACGCAAGCATCGTTGAGGATCGAGGTGCAGACGAGGACTGCACGATGGAATGGCTCATCGACATCAATGCGGCTGCGCTGAAAGGGTGCATCGAGAGCGGTGCGGAGCATATTCTCATTGATGATGAATACCATGTTGACATAGAGCTTTAAAATGAAACAGAGCACAGTATACTGTGCTCTGTTTTGTTGTCTGATGTGCATGTACCTTTGACTGAGGCTATCTCTTTTTATAAATGACAAGCTCAGGAGCTGCACCGTTTTCCTCGTAGGTGGAGACAAGCAGGAAATCCATACTTGCGATCACACCGAAGTACCTGTCTCCGCCGAATTCGCATTCGAGCTGATTGCCGAGATATGTCTTTGCATCGTCCAAAAACTTCACCGAGCTGCCGTTGGGGAGACGGTATTCGAGGTTGACGAAGCTTCCGACAAGTGCATTGAGCCTTTCGACCCTAGGCATCCCCTCTACATGAAGCTCGTTTATTTCTTCGATCAGCTGCTGCTTGAATTGCTCGAACTGACCGTTGTCGCTGAGCTTGTCGTAACGCTTCCAGTAATCCAGTGTCGGGAGCAGACCTTTCATATAAGAGCGAGCCTGAGCCTCGGTGAAGCTTTCACTTACCATATGCTTAACGCAGACCTCGATCAGGTCGTCCATATTACTGTAGGTATATGTACCGTCGGCGTAGCACCATTTGCAATAATCCTCATTAAAGTCGCCGTTGTTATTATGACCTATGATAGCATCATCTTCAAGCGGCATACCGCAGCACTGACATACCAGCTTTCTCGGTGAGCCTAAAAGCGTATTGATAGAAACATTAAACAGCTTTGACAGCAGCTTTAATGTTTCGGTATTGGGCGTTGTTTCGCCGTTCTCCCAGCGAGATACCGCTTGCCTTGTAACAAAGACCTTTTCGGCAAGCTCGTCCTGCGACATGCCGTTTTTTGTTCTGAGCTCGTAAATAATATTTTTTGTCTCCATAATACTATCACCTCATATATATTATATTCCGAGTGTGCGATCAAAGCAAGCAACTTGCTGTTGCTGTCGGATATAAAGAAAGACAGAGTAAAAAGCATTTCTGCCTTTTGCACTGTCTTTCGCATTCACAATATAGGTAAAGCATCATTTTGATGCAGGCTGCATACTTGTTCGAAATAGAGCTGCAGCAAGTATCGCTTTGTTATATGACTCTGACCTTGAGTACGCCGTCGATGTTGTTGAGATGCTCGAGCTGTGCATCTGTCGGAACGGTGTCGGTATCTATTACCGTATATGCGTAATCCTTCTTTGCACGGTTGAACATATGCTCGATATTAACGCCGTCAGCCGCAAGGATAGCCGTGATCTGGCCGATCATATTCGGAGTGTTACGGTTTACTATGGTGATGCGAACATCGTTCGACTTCGGCTCTGTCATGTCGGGAAGATTTACGCTGTTGCGAATGATACCGCTTTCGATATAATCCGCAAGCTGCTTGGATGCCATGTATGCACAGTTCTCCTCGCTCTCCTCCGTGGAAGCTCCGAGGTGAGGGATGGCGATTATATTCTCGCAATCGATAACGGAAGCGTCCGGGAAGTCTGTTACGTAGCACGCTACAGTACCGTCGGCAATAGCCTCCTTAACAGCATCGCTGTTTACAAGACCGCCACGTGACAGGTTCAGTATCCTCATGCCCTTTTTCATCACTGAAAATGCCTTTGTCGAGAGCATGTTCTCTGTTTCCTTATTAAGAGGAACGTGGATCGTAAGATAGTCGCACTTCTGATACATTTCCTCGTAGCTTGCAGCCTTTTTAACACGTCTTGAAAGTCCCCATGCAGCATCGACCGACATATACGGGTCGTAGCCGAGTACATCCATGCCGAGATCGACAGCAGCGTTTGCTACCATTACGCCGATCTTGCCGAGACCGATAACGCCGAGCGTTTTTCCGGAGATCTCAACTCCTGCAAATGCGTTCTTGCCCTTTTCCACCATCTTTGCTACGTCAGGCGAATCCTTCGGCAGTGTTTTGCACCAGTTGATACCGTCAACGATCTTTCTGGATGCCAGCATGAGGCAGCATATTGCAAGCTCACGCACTGCATTTGCATTTGCACCAGGTGTATTGAATACGCATATGCCCTTTTCGCTGCATTTGTCTATCGGGATATTGTTTACGCCTGCGCCTGCACGTGCGATACCGAGCAGATTGTCGTTGAGCTCGTAGGAATGCATGTCGGCACTGCGGAGGATGATGCCATCCTCGTTATTTTCTGTTATTTGGAACTTATCCTTATCAAGAACAGCAAGACCTGCCTCGCTGATCTTATTTAAAAGCTTAATATTATACATTTTTATGACCAAGCTATGCCTTGCAAAGCATTTTCCTTTCTTTAAGCGTTCTCTTTTTCGAAGCCTGCCATAAACTCAACGAGTGCTTCAACGCCCTCTATCGGCATTGCATTATAGATAGATGCTCTCATGCCGCCTACAGCACGATGACCCTTGAGGTTCGAGAAGCCCTTAGCTGTAGCTTCCTTAACGAACTTAGCGTCAAGCTCGTCGTTGCCTGTACGGAATGTGACGTTCATGATCGAACGGCTGTCCTTAGCAGCAGCTGCCTTGAAGAGCTTTGAGGAATCGAGATAATCGTAAAGCATGGAGCTCTTCTTGAGGTTGAGTTTCTGCATACCCTCGAGTCCGCCTATGGATTCGATCCACTCAAGAACGAGCTTCATTATATATATAGGATATGTCGGCGGTGTGTTGTACATGCTCTTGCCCTTTACATGTGTATTGTAGTCGAGCATTGTAGGTGTAAAGCTTAATGGTGTTGAAAGCATGTCGTCTCTTACGATAACGAGCGTAAGACCTGCCGGAGCCATATTCTTCTGTGCTCCTGCGAAAATGAGACCGTATTTTGTTACGTCTACAGGTGCGGAGCAGATGTTTGATGACATATCTGCTACGATCGGAGCCTTAGTCTCGGGAACATAGTCCCATGCCGTACCGTATATCGTGTTGTTGGAGCAGATATAGAGGTAGTCGGCGTCGTTGTCTACGTCAAGCTCGGACTGTCTCGGTATTCTTGCGAAGTTTTCGGATTCTGATGAGCCGGCGACTCGGATATCGCCGTATTTCTTTGCTTCATCGCAAGCTTTTTTGGAGAAATAGCCTGTAAGAACGTAATCTGCCTTATTCTTGAGCAGATTCATCGGCACCATAGCGAACTGCGTGGAGGCGCCGCCCTGTAAGAAGAGCACATGGTAGTTCTCGGGTATTCCCATAATACGGCGTAAAAGAGCCTCTGCACCGGTGATAATCTCATCGTATACCTTTGATCGGTGGCTCATCTCCATAACTGACATACCGCTACCATTGTAGTTTGTCATTTCGGCTGCAGCACGGTTCAGTACTTCGAGAGGAAGCATAGACGGACCTGCCGAAAAGTTATAAATGCGATTTCCCATTGTTTGATATCTCCTTCACTTTTTGTATATAAAAATGCAAAAGCATTTTTTACGCTATTGAAAAAATATTACAAATACCTATATTATATTATATAATTAATCGTGGAAAAAGACAAGAAAAAAGTATAAATAGGCAAGACAAATCACAACGAAAAGCAGTGCCTAAATTTAGTCATATTCACAACGGCTCACCGTGACGGAAATAATATTGCGAAAAAGTGAAAAAAGCTATTGACAAAACGATAAGTTTGAGGTATAATATATTTCGCACTTGAAAGTGCATGAAAATATGCGGTCATGGCGGAACTGGCAGACGCGTACGTTTGAGGGGCGTATGGTTACACCGTCCGGGTTCAAGTCCCGGTGACCGCACCATAGCAGAACCGACAGTTGATACAATTATCGACTGTCGGTTCGTTATT
>CAYWVF010000029.1:0-30524 GCA_964461815.1 uncultured Oscillospiraceae bacterium | reverse complement strand
GCTTTCTGATATCGGGCGGAGAGGTCGATTGTGAGAGAATGTCGAAAATACTGCTTGACGAATACAGGGGCGGAAAGCTGGGAAGGATAACGCTTGAAATGCCGGAAGAAGTAAAATAACGATGGAAAACGGATGGATATACGAAAAGGAAGCTCTTGATGCAGGTTATATGACTGTATGCGGAGTCGATGAGGCAGGCAGAGGCCCACTTGCAGGAGATGTGTACGCCGCAGCTGTAATACTCCCTTACGGATGCTCGATAGATAAGCTTGATGATTCGAAAAAGCTTACGGAAAAACGGCGTAATGAGCTGTATGATATCATAAAGGAAACTGCGATATGCTATTGCGTTGCAACTGCAAGTGCAAAGGAGATCGATGAGATAAATATCCTCAATGCTGCAATGCTTGCAATGCACAGAGCCATAGACGGTTTATCCGTGAAGCCGGATATCGCACTGGTGGATGGAAATAAGGCGATAGGCTTTGATATACCTGCACGTACAATAATAAAGGGAGACAGTCTGAGTATGTCGATAGCTGCCGCATCGATACTTGCAAAGGTAGAGCGTGACAGATATATGCTGACGCTTCACGAGAAATACCCGGAGTATCAATTTGATAAGCATAAGGGCTATCCGACAAAGGAACATTATAAAATGATAGACAAATATGGGATATGCGCCGAGCATAGACGCAGCTTTCTTAAGAAAAGATATGGGGATAACATCTGAAAAGGGTACTTATGGTGAAAATATAGCTGTGCGGTATCTTGAAAGCAAGGGCTACAGGATACTTGAGAGGAACTACAGATGCATATACGGAGAGCTTGACATAATAGCAGAGCTTGACGGTCTGGCGATAATAGTCGAGGTAAAGCTTCGCAAAAACGACAGCTTTTTGCCTGCATATGCTGCGGTCGGAGCTAAAAAGCAGGAGAGAATAAAAAAGAGTACATTAATGTGGCTGTCCGAGCAGAGCAGAGATTACCCGATAAGATTTGATGTTATCGAGATATATACAGGTGCGGCAAAGCAGACTCCGTTCGGAGAAGCTTATACCGAGCCTACTGTGAATCATATAAAGAATGCGTTTTTTTAGAAAGGATTGATCATATAATGAAGGTACCGTATTTTGACGCTCATTGCGACACTATACTACGTCTTTATGAAGAGGGCGGTCATCTCGACCACAATGACTATCATATAGCACTTGACAGAACTGCACACTACATGCACTATATACAGGTATTTGCGTGCTTTTCCGATATGGGCGAGAATGCAAAGAAGCTTTTATCTGCCGACGAATTTGAGAAGCAGATGAAAAACGGAGAGATACAAAACAGTGATAGCGTAAGAGAGCATTTTGAAGCACTTGTAGACAGGTTTTATTCCGAGATACAGAGAAAACGTGATAAGATCATGATGTGCAGAAGCTATTCCGATATAGAAAAGGCGTTACAGCTTGCAAAGATCGGCGCTATCCTCAGCATAGAGGGTGCAGAGCAGATTGAAAAGATCGGAATAGATAAGGCTTATGATATGGGAATAAGGCTTATCACACTGACGTGGAACTATAAAAATGCATTCGGAGGAAGCTGTGTCACAGGCGGAGGACTTACAGATGAGGGCAAAGAGCTGGTTCGCAGAGCAAACGAGCTTGGAATAGTGATAGATGTATCTCATGGCTCCGAGGAGCTTTTCTGGGATGTAGCTGCCATAGCGAAGAAGCCGTTCATCGCAAGCCACTCGAATTCAAAGAAATTATGTGCTCATCGCAGAAATCTGACAGACGAGCAGTTTAAGGAAATAATAAAATGCGGCGGCGTAGCGGGAATAAATCTCTATTCAGAGTTTATCACCGAGGGACGTCAGGCTACGATAGATGATGTCGTTGCTCATATAGATCACTTTATGGAGCTCGGCGGTGAAAAGAATATAGCAATGGGTGGCGATCTTGACGGATGTGACAGCATACCGGAGGGCATAAACGGAGTTGAAAATGTTGAGCGTATCTGGGAGGCTCTTTCAAGAAGAGGTTATTCGGGAACGACACTCAGAGGTATTTTCTTTGATAATCTGCTGAGAGTATTCAAAGCACAGGAATAGCTTATTGATAATACAGAACAGAAAATATACTTTCAAACAAGGCTATGTGGTTTTTGCAATAAAACGGTCGCATATTTTCACTGACGTGAAAACCACTGTAAATTCCGAAGAAAGGAAATGTGCTTTGCATTGCAGAGCATGGTCAAAATTATGAACTATATCAGTACACGCGGCGGTGAAAAAAACGTAACGTCCGCATATGCTATAGCAAACGGTCTTGCAAAGGACGGAGGTCTGTATACGGCAGAGGTGCTTCCGAAGCTGACAAAGGCTGATTTTGATAATATAATGAAGCTGAGCTATGCAGATCGTGCGGCATATATACTCGGTATGTTCCTCAGTGATTTTTCCGAGTCTGAATTAAAGGAGTATACCAAGAAGGCTTATTCTCCGGAAAAGTTTAAGCGTGCCGGAAAGATTAAATGCGGTGATGCGAAGGTTGACGGAACAGCACTGAAGAAGCTTACCGATAAGGAATATATCCTTGAGCTGTTTCACGGTCCGACAAGCGCATTTAAGGATATGGCACTTCAAATACTTCCGTACCTTTTGACTGCATCGCTTAGAAAAATAGGCGAGGAACGCACGGTATGCATACTTGTTGCCACATCCGGTGACACGGGTAAAGCAGCACTGGAGGGCTTCCGTGATGTTGACGGAACGAAGATCGCCGTATTTTATCCTCAGTTCGGCGTAAGTGATGTTCAGAAGCTGCAAATGGCAACTCAAAAGGGCAATAATGTTGGCGTGTGTGCGGTCGATGGTAACTTTGATGATGCACAGACGGGTGTAAAGAGAATATTCTCGGATAAGACTATAGCCGAAAAGCTCGATGCACAGGGTAAATTCCTTTCAAGTGCAAATTCCATAAACTGGGGAAGATTAGCTCCGCAGATAGTATACTATATTTCCGCGTACTGTGATATGGTATCATCGGGAGATATAGCATTTGGAGATAAGATAAATATATGCGTTCCGACAGGTAACTTCGGAAATATCCTCGCCGCTTACATAGCAGGTGAAATGGGACTGCCTGTAAATAAATTTATATGTGCATCAAATGTCAACAACGTTTTGACAGAGTTCATAAACACAGGAGTGTATGATAAGAACAGAGAGTTTTATAAGACTCTTTCTCCGTCGATGGATATACTTATATCGTCGAATGTCGAGCGCCTTCTTTATTATATGTCAGGCGATTGTGAATACGTAGCTGAATTGATGGATAAACTATCCAGTGACGGAAAATATGAGCTGAGTGACGAGTGCGTTTCTAAGCTTAAGAGCAGATTCGTGGCAGGCTCGTGTGACGATGCAGAGACAAAGCAGACGATAAGAAGCGTATTCGAAAACAGCCGCTATCTTATAGATACGCATACGGCGGTTGCAGTCAAGGTGAATCGTGAGTATGTTGAAAAGACAGGTGACAATACACCGTCACTCATAGCATCCACCGCCAGTGCATTTAAGTTCAGTGCAGGCGTCATGGAGGCTCTGACCGGAAAGACATACGAAAACGATCTCGATTCTATCGACGCTCTGACAGAGTATACCGGAGAAGCTGTTCCGGAGCCGCTTGCAGGTCTTAAAGAGCTGGAGATCAGATTCAAGAGAAGTATTCCTAAGGACGGCATGGAAGCTGTACTGTTTGATTTGATATAAAGGATTGATAAAAATGGCGCTGTATGTTCTTGCGGATATTCACCTTTCATGTACGGTCGATAAGCCTATGGATATTTTCGGAGGCGCATGGGATGGTTACATGGATAAGCTCCGTGACGGACTGCAAGTGCTGACCGAAGAGGATACGCTCGTAATACCCGGAGATGTATCCTGGGGCATAAATCTTAAGGAAGCCGAGGAGGATTTCAGATTTCTACAGGCATATCCCGGGAGAAAGCTTATCGTCAAGGGCAATCACGACCTGTGGTGGGATACAAAATCCAAGATGCTGCGATTCCTTGAGGATAGAAATATAGAAAATATAGATTTTATCCATAACTGTGCATTTACCTACGGAGACACTGCATTGTGCGGAACCAGAGGCTGGTTCTATGAGGAGGAACGTGGAGGAGCTCACGATGAAAAAATGAAAAACCGTGAGCTGATACGTCTTGAAAACTCGCTTAAAAAAGCGAAAGAAACAGGCTGTAAGCGCATATACTGCTTTATGCATTACCCTCCCGTATTCGGGAAATACATATGCGAAGAGATGTGCAGAATGCTTGGAGAATATGAAGTAGATACATGCTTTTATGGTCATCTTCATGGTTTGAGCCATAAAAACGCTTTCGAAGGTGTGAAAAATGGCGTAAAGTACCGTCTTGTGTCGTGCGATTATGTGAATTTTCAACCAATTTTGATTGAACGTTAAAAAATGGTGGAATAATTAACAAATGTGTTGTATAATTAAGTGATAGAATAAATTACTTAGATAAATTACAAATGATATTTTGGAGGATTATGGGAAATGGAACTTAAAAAGAATGAGAAAACGGCTGCAAATACAGTTGAGCTTGAGATCAGCGTAGGCCGTGAAGAATTTGAAGCTGCTATAGCTGCTGCTTACAAGAAGAACGTAGGCAAGATCAATGTACCGGGCTTCCGCCGCGGCAAGGCACCGAGAAAAATGATCGAAAAGCTCTATGGTGAAAACGTATTTTATGAAGATGCAGTAAACGAAGCATATCCGAAGGCATATGAGGATGCAGTAAAAGAGTCCGGTATCAAGCCGGTTGATCATCCGGAGCTTGAGATACTTTCTATTTCCGAGGAAGGCTTCTCATTCAAGGCTACAGTAACTGTTGAGCCTGTTGCAGAGCTCGGCGATTATAAGGCTATCCGTGTTGAGAAAAAGGCTGTTGAAATTACAGATGATGATATAAAGGCAGAGCTTGACAGACGTGCTAACCAGAACGCAAGGATCAGCACAGTTGAGAGAGCTGCGGCACTTGGTGACATTGCTGTTATCGACTACGCAGGCTTTGACGGAGACAATCAGTTTGAAGGCGGCACAGCACAGGGAACAGAGCTTAAGCTCGGCTCCGGTCAGTTTATCCCCGGCTTCGAGGATCAGATCGTAGGACATACAGCAGGAGAAGAATTCGACGTAAACGTTACATTCCCAGAAGAATATCATGCTAAGGATCTGGCAGGCAAGGCTGTAGTATTCAAGACAAAGCTCAATGAAGTAAAGGAAAGTGTTGTTCCGGAGATCGACGATGAGTTTGCAAAGGACGTAAGCGAGTTTGATACTCTTGATGAGTTCAAGGCTGACATCAAGGCTAACCTTACAAAGTCCCGTGAGTCCATGGCTGACCAGCAGTTCGAGAGCGAAGTTCTTGAGAAGCTCGTTGAGACAATGACAGTAGAGATCCCGAACGTTATGGTAGAGCGTTCTATCGACAATATAGTCGAGGATTTCAGCTATCGTATGCAGATGCAGGGCATTTCCATGGAGCAATATATGCAGATGACAGGCTCCAATATGGAGAACTTCAGAGCTAACTTTAAGGATCGTGCAGAGTTCCAGGTAAAGGTAAGCCTCGCACTTGCAAAGCTTGCTGAGCTTGAGAATATCGAAGTAACAGATGAGGATGTTGAGGCTGCATATGCAAAGCTCGCTAACGAGAACTTTACAGTAGAGCAGGTCAAGAGCTATCTGCCGGAAGAAAATATGCGTGCAGATTGCAGAACAGAAAAAGCTGTTAATTTCATGAAGGAAATAGCTGCACAGGCAGAATAATCTATAAAGCAAAAATCGTGAAAAAATAAAAAGGAGTGCGAAGTATAATGAGTCTTGTTCCAATGGTAGTAGAACAAACAAACAGGGGAGAACGCTCATACGACATTTATTCGAGACTGCTCAATGACAGAATCGTATTCTTGTCGGAGGAAGTCAATGATGTGACTGCAAGTCTTATCGTTGCACAGTTTTTGTATCTTGAAGCGCAGGACCCTGACAGAGACATCAGCTTCTATATAAACAGCCCCGGCGGCTCTATTACCGCAGGAATGGCGATTTATGATACGATGCAGTATATAAAGCCTGACGTATCGACGATATGTGTCGGTATGGCTGCAAGCATGGGTGCATTTCTTCTCTCGGCAGGTGCAAAGGGAAAACGCTTTGCACTTCCGAATAGTGAGATCATGATCCATCAGCCACTCGGAGGTATGCAGGGTCAGGCAACAGATATGCAGATACATGCTCAGCGCATTTTGCGTATCAAAAAGAAGCTGAATACAATGCTCAGCGAAGTCACCGGCAAGCCTCTTGAGGTGATCGAGCGTGATACTGAGCGTGATAATTTTATGACTGCACAGGAGGCTTGTGAATACGGGCTTATTGATAAGGTCATAACCCAGAGATAATTTTCTCAAATTCGGGAGGTTGCAATGGCAAAAAACGACGATCAGAGAAGTCTTAGATGCTCGTTCTGCGGCAAAAAGCAGGAGCAGGTAGGCCGTTTGATCGCAGGTATAGACGCGTTCATATGTGAGGACTGCGTAGATCTGTGTGTGAATATAATTGAAGAGGGAAACGAAGCAACACCGAACAGGAGACCTCGTGAAAGTGCCGCTCCTCCGATATTGCTGAAGCCAAAGGAGATCAAAGCTGTACTTGATGATTATGTTATCGGTCAGGACAGGGCAAAAATAGCACTTGCGGTATCGGTATATAATCATTACAAGAGAGTTTTCTACGCAAAGGGCGAGGATAACGACGGAGTAGAGATACAAAAGAGCAATATTCTGCTTCTTGGTCCGACCGGCTGCGGCAAGACTTTTCTTGCACAGACATTGGCACGTATTTTAAATGTTCCTTTCGCAATAGCAGATGCGACAACATTGACGGAAGCGGGCTATGTAGGCGATGATGTTGAAAATATTTTGCTCCGACTTATTCAGGCTGCGGATTTCAATGTTGAGCTTGCGGAACGCGGTATCATATATATCGATGAGATCGACAAGATAGCAAGAAAAAGCGAAAATGTATCGATAACGAGAGACGTAAGCGGTGAGGGCGTACAGCAGGCACTGTTAAAGATACTTGAGGGTACGGTAGCCTCCGTTCCGCCGAATGGCGGCAGAAAGCATCCACATCAGGATTTTATCCAGATCGATACAAAGAATATACTCTTTATATGTGGCGGTGCATTTGACGGTATCGACAAAATAATCGAGGATCGTCAGAAAAAGTCGATAATGGGCTTTGGTGCTGATATAAAGAGTAAAAAGGAACGCAAGATCGGCGATATTCTTATGGATATTGAGCCTCATGATGTGCTCAAGTACGGACTTATTCCCGAACTGGTAGGAAGACTGCCCGTAATCACCACATTAGAGCCGCTTGATCGTGATATGCTCGTAACGGTGCTGACTGAGCCTAAAAATTCATTTGTAAAGCAATACAAGAAGCTGTTCAAGCTTGACGGTATTGATCTTGAATTCGATCAGGATGCTCTTGAGTATATAGCAGATAAAGCAGTGGCAAGAAATACAGGCGCACGCGGGCTGAGAGCCGTGATGGAAGAGATAATGAGTGAGATCATGTACGATGCGCCATCGGATCCCACAATAGTCAGCGTAACGGTCACGAAGGAGTGTGCCGAGAAGCTGGAGCCGGCAACGGTATACCGCGATCCGGCAGGTAGAGAAGAGATTCCTACAGGTGCAATCAAAGTACGCGGTAAAAAAATTAATGTTTCGTGAGGATATAACCTTGAAAGCGCATCTTCCATAGGATAATGCGGTCTGCAATGATGCAGATTTGTGGGAATGTAGGCAGCTGCATTCCAACAGAAGCCGTTATCCTTTGACAGGTGCGCTTTTTTCCAAATATATATAGGATCAGGAGTATGGAAATGGATAAAGAGAATACATTGATAATGCCGCTTATTGCACTTCGCGGCATGGTAATGTATCCGAAAATGATACTGCATTTTGATATAGGACGTGAAAAGTCTGTAAAGGCACTTGAGCAGGCGTTAAAGGACGGCAATCGAGTTTTCCTTGTAGCGCAGAAGGATGTAAAGGTCAATGAGCCTGACAGAGACGGACTGTATAATATCGGCGTTTGCGCTTCCGTACGTCAGACATTGAAGATATCGGGAGATAACATACGTGTGCTTGTAGAGGGTGAATACAGGGCACGCATCGAAGATATCATTGAATACGAGCCGTATATAAAAGCAAAAATAGAACGAATAGATGAAAAGCATACCGATTCCGAATCCGTAAAGTCGGAAGCACTGCTCAGAAGCATACAGGCTGTATTCCAGGGCTATGCGGAGCTATCTCCGAGAATGAATCCGGAAACGATCCTTACGGTGATGGAATGCGACGATCTGGGATACTTATGCGATTACGTAGCACAGAGTGTTATGCTTAAATTGAAGGATCGCCAGAGGATACTCGAGCTTCAAAGCATATCCGCAAGAGCGACTGCACTGTTGACTATACTCAATCGAGAGTATGAGGTGCTGAAGCTTGAGCTCGAAATAATGAATAATGCTAAGGAAAAGATCGAGAAAAATCAGCGTGAGTATTACCTGCGTGAACAGCTCAGGGCTATAAAGGAAGAGCTTGGAGAAGGCACAGGTCATGGATTCCAGGGCGTTGACGAGGAAGAGGATGAGATAGGCGCTTATTATGATAAGCTGAAAAAGTTATCGCTTGATAAGGAGACACACGAGAAGCTTTTCAAAGAGATCAGAAAGCTGGAGCGCACACCTTCTCACGCACCTGACTATACGGTGCTGAGAAATTACCTCGATCTCGTACTGGAGCTGCCGTGGAACAAATATACAAAGGAACGTACCGATTTAAAGGCAGCCGAAAGAGTGCTTGAAGCTGACCACTACGGACTCGAAAAGGTCAAGGAGCGTATTTTGGAGTTCCTTGCTGTACGAAAAACATTGGCAGATGCAGGTGAAAAAAAGTTCTCCGGTCAGGTGCTTTGTCTTGTAGGTCCGCCCGGTGTCGGAAAAACATCTATAGGCGTAAGCATTGCAAAGGCAATGAACAGAAAATATGCAAGACTGTCTCTTGGTGGAGTACGTGACGAAGCAGATATCCGAGGTCACAGAAAAACCTACGTCGGAGCTATGCCGGGACGTATAATCACAGCGATAAAGCAAGCTGGAAGCAGCAATGCTCTTATACTGCTGGATGAAATAGACAAGCTTGGTAATGACTTCCGTGGAGATCCGGCATCGGCATTGCTTGAAGTTCTTGACACGGCTCAGAGCCATGAGTTCAGAGATCATTATATTGAAGTTCCGTTCGACCTGTCGCAGGTAATGTTTGTTGTTACTGCAAATACCACATCTACGATACCGCGTCCGCTGCTTGACAGAATGGATGTTATCGAGATCGGCAGCTATACGGATGAGGAGAAGCTTCACATTGCCAAGGATCATTTGATACCGAAGCAGCTCAAGAAGCACGGATTGCGCAAAACTAATCTGAGGTTTACAGACGATGGTATACGTACAGTGATAGACCTTTATACAAGAGAATCGGGTGTGCGTACACTTGAACGTGAGATCGCTACCGCATGTCGTCGTACTGCGAAGATGATCACTGACGAGCCTGAGAAGACAAGACATACAGTTAATAATACAAATTATGAGACTTTCTTAGGTGCTCCGAAGTTTAAACGTGATAAAGCCGCAAAGCTTGATGAGATAGGTATCGTCAATGGACTTGCATGGACAAGCGTAGGCGGTGAGCTGCTTGAGGTCGAGGTAAACGTTGTTGACGGAAGCGGCAAGCTTGAGCTTACAGGTAATCTCGGTGACGTTATGAAGGAGTCAACGAAGATCGCACTGAGCTACATACGAAGCCGAGCAAAGATGTTCGGTATAGATCCGGATTTCTATAAAAAGTATGATCTGCATATCCACTTCCCGGAGGGTGCTGTGCCAAAGGACGGCCCGTCGGCAGGCATTACTGTTGCAACGGCTCTCATATCTGCGCTGAGCAATACACCTGTACGGCACGATGTGGCAATGACAGGTGAGATAACTCTTAGAGGACGTGTATTGCCGATAGGCGGACTTAAGGAGAAAACTATGGCAGCATACCGTGCAGGCATGAAGACGGTTATAATACCGAGTGATAATGAGACAGATCTTGCCGAGATCGATCAGGATGTACGTGCTGCACTTACGTTTATTCCTGTCGCTCATATGGATGCTGTGGTCGAGGCTGCACTTACAAAAAAACAAGTGAAGCTGAATGTCGAGGATTGTATACATGCGGATATCCATGAGGATGCAGTCATAGCTCCGCAGGAAAGCGGCGAAGCACATCAGGAAGTAAATACGATAAGACATTGAGAAGGGATGTGCGAAAGGCTTGATAAGAATAGATAATTCGAATTTTATCCGTTCTGCTGCAAAGAGATCGGACTTCCCGACAGACGGAAGACCTCAAATAGTAATGGCAGGCAGATCAAATGTTGGAAAATCATCAATGATAAACTGCTTGCTCAACAGAAAAAGCATCGCACGTGTCAGTGCCGCACCGGGTAAAACGGCTAACATAAATCTTTTTATGATAGACGAGAAATTTTATCTTGTGGATCTGCCGGGCTACGGCTACGCTAAGGTGTCCCACAGTGAGCGTGAGCGTTGGGGAGAGCTGATGAGCGAATATTTCGAATCAAGTCGTGATATCACTCTCGGAATATTGATAGTTGATATTCGTCATAAGCCGACGGACGGTGATATGTCTATGGCAGGACTTTACAAGCACTATGGAATACCGTATGTTGTTGTAGCTAATAAAGCTGATAAGCTCAATAAATCGGAAACAACAGCTGCGATAGATTTGATTTGCGATACATTCGAGCTTGATGATCCTTCTAAGCTTATAGTTTTTTCGACACTGAAAAAAACAGGACGTGATGAGCTTTTAAAGCTTGTGATCGAAGCGGCAGAGCGCAAATAAAGGAGAATAATATGAAATATATCAGATTCAAACGGGAAAATAAAGCTGTATGGGCTGTTTTGGATGGCGATACGGCAAAGATTCTGAAGAAAGCGCCGTATGACGGATGTGAATACACAGGTGAGGAGATAGCTTTTGAGAAGCTTGAGCTTCTTGAGCCGTGTGAGCCGAGTAAGATAGTGGCAGTAGGTAAAAACTACTTCGATCACATCAAAGAGATCGGCGGAGACAGTGCAGCGGTGCCGAAAAATCCGATATTATTCATAAAACCTACAACGACACTTCTGGCACCGAACGGTATAATAAAATATCCGAGCTGCTCAGAGAGAGTCGATCATGAGGCTGAGCTTGCGATCGTCATAAAAAAGGAAGCAAAAAATGTAAAGGCTGAGGATGCAAAGGAATACATACTCGGCTACACATGCTTGAATGACGTGACAGCACGTGACATTCAGACAAAGGACGGTCAGTGGACAAGGGCAAAATCCTTTGATACATTTGCTCCGGTAGGGCCGATAGTTACAGACGAGGTCGACCCGGAAAGACTAAAGATAGAATGTCGAGTAAATGGTGAGGTAAGACAGAGTGCAAATACTTCATTATTTATGTGGAAAATACCTGAGCTTATAGAATTCATCACAGAGTGCATGACTTTGCTCCCGGGTGACGTGGTAACAACAGGTACTCCGTCCGGGATCAGCGCAATGAACCGTGGAGATAGGGTCGAGGTCGAGCTTGAGGGCATAGGAACGCTTGTGAATTACGTAGAATGAAGATACAGAATAAGATTGGAGGGATACAGATGTTTGTATCAAATTGCTTGGGAGTAAATGAAAAAGGCCATATGACAATAGGCGGTCTTGATGTTCCCATGCTGGCAAAGCAGTATGGCACACCGCTGATGATCATGGACGAAGATTATATACGAGAACAGTGCAGAGCTTACCGTGATGCGCTTTTGAAGCATTACGGGGAAAATTCACTGGTAGCATATGCAGGCAAAGCTTTTTGTACAGGTTATATGTACAAGCTCCTTAACGAGGAATGCCTGGGTGCAGACGTAGTGAGCGGCGGTGAATTATATACGGCTCATGCTGCAGGCTTTGATATGAGCAAGCTGTTTTTCCATGGCAATAATAAGACACCGGTGGAGATCAAGGAGGGCCTTGATTTCAACATAGGTCATTTTGTTGTAGATAACTATGACGAGCTGGAACGTCTGAATAAGATGGCAGGCGAGTTAGGTAAAAAGGTAAAGATACTTTTCCGCATTAAGCCGGGTATCGATGCACATACGCATGATTATATAAAGACGGGAGCTATCGACTCAAAATTCGGCGTGGCACTGGAAACAGGCGAGGCTCTTGAGATCATAAGACACAGCATGGAGCTTGAAAATGTGGAATATACAGGCATACATTGCCACATTGGTTCTCAGATATTCGATACTGAGCCGTTTGAGCAGGCTGCCGAGGTAATGGTAGGATTTATAAATGAGATAAAGGAGAAGCTTGGCATTGAGACATATGATCTGAATGTCGGCGGAGGCTTCGGAATAAAGTATATCAGCTCTAATGACCCGAAAACACCGGATGAGAATATCGGAAAGCTTTCGGCTGCACTCAAGAAAAGCCTCAGAAAGTATGATCTGCCGGCTCCGAGACTTATTATCGAGCCGGGACGCTCGATCGTTGCATCGTCAGGTATTACAGTGTATACGGTTGGCAGTGTAAAGACGATACCGGGAGTACGCACATATGTAGCGATTGACGGCGGTATGACAGATAATCCACGCTATGCACTGTATGAAGCTGCGTATGAGTTTGAGCTTCCCGAAAAGGTGAATGAGCCGAAGACGTCTATGGTGACGATCGCAGGTCGTTGCTGTGAAAGCGGTGATATGCTGGGTAAGGATGTTGTGATACAGAAGCCGGAAGCAGGGGACTTGCTCTGTACGCTTGCTACAGGTGCATATTGCTATTCGATGGCGTCAAATTATAACCGTGTACCTCGTCCGCCTGTCGTAATGGTACGCGGAGGTACGTCCAAGGTCATAATCAAGCGCGAAACATATGAAGATCTGGTAAAAAATGATATATTTTAACATAAGGAGAGTTGCAATATGATGATTTGCTATATCGCTAAAGATCAGCCTCAGTACAAAGCTAATCTGCACAGTCACAGTGTCATCTCGGATGGCAGACTGACACCGGAGAAGATGAAAGATGAGTACAAAAAGCGTGGATACTCTATATTGGCGATCACGGATCACGAGATCCCATACGATCATTCGGATATGACCGAGCCTGACTTTCTTATGATCACAGGCTATGAATCGCATATTCGACCGAATGGCTCGAACTATGATGCATATGGACCGGAGATACACATTAATCTCATTGCCAAGGATCCGCACAATGTGACACACATTAATTTTAATGATGATTATTGCAAGTGTGATCCTGAGATAATGGCTAAGTCTAAGAAAGCGGGAAGCATGGCACCTCGTCAATATACGGTCGAGTATATAAATGAATTTGTCAAAACAGCTGTCGAAAACGGCTATCTTTGCGCACATAATCATGCGGTATGGTCGCATGAAAATCAGGAGCAGGTAGCACAGTACAAAGGCTTCTTTTCTATGGAAATGTGCAATTATGGCAGCTATCACGGAAACAGAATAGAATATAATGCTGTGCTGTATGATCGTATGCTCCGTGAAGGAAACAGAATATTCGTTCATAGTGCAGATGATAATCACAATGGAGCTCCATTGGACAGCCCTGCTTCGGATTCATTCGGTGCTTTCACAATGGTATTGGCAAAGGATCTGACATACGGATCGGTTATTGATGCACTTGAAAAGGGAAATTTCTATTCTTCGATGGGACCTCGTATAAATGAGCTTACATTTGACGGTGATAGTGTTCATATAGAGACAGACCCCGTTCGCCAGATCACTATGCATACAGCCGGTAAGGTCGTCAGATACAAGGTAGGCACCGAATCGGAGCCTGTGACCTTTGCTGATTTTAAGATCCCGGAGCAGACACCATATGTACGCTTCAGTGCATATGATTTTTGCGGCAGATATGCCGACACACGTGGCTTCTTTCGTGATGAGTTATCATTGGAATGATTTATATCACGATGAACTTTTCGTTGCAGTGACTTTTCATAATTCAGAGCAGATAGGCTTGCAGAATTAGCTTTTGCTCACCGCATAGCTCAGCAGAACAAATACAGAAAATCCCGACAGACTTCAAAGCGAAGTGCGTCGGGATTTTTAATCTTGTATTAGACTTTTTTCCATGTTCTTCTGCTGAACAGGATCAAAACAGGTAGGATTTCCAGTCTGCCGAGCAGCATGGTGAGCATCAGAATTATGATCGAAAACTCATTATAGCCTGCGAAATTCGAATATGGACCTACTGCCTCAAATGCAGGGCCAACGTTTGAAATGCAGGCGAGTACGGCAGAAAAATTACTGAAAAAGCCGTGCTTGACCTCGTATGCTCCGGCATCCGAAACGATGTTCACGATCTGTCCGTTGATCGGATCGAATGAAAGCAGGAATAACGCTATCAGGAAGATGAAGAAATACAACGTAATGAATGCGAAAACGTCGTTGATCGTATCCGATTCCAATGTTTTACCCTCAAACTTTGCCTTGGGAACATAACGAGGGCTGATGAGCTTCCTGACGTTGATATAAGCACCCTTTAGTGCGATAACGATTCTGGATACCTTGATACCGCCTGCGGTAGAGCCTGCCATAGCACCGATAAACATAACGATTATCAGAGATGTTATAGCGAGCATAGGCCACGTGTGGTAGTCGGTCGTCGTATAGCCTGCGGTTGTCATGAGTGAGGCCACCTGGAACAATGAGTGACGGAAGGCTTCCTCTGTTGTGTATATCTGCGGAAATGCTTCAAAACGCCATACCAAGCTTATAAATGTGAAAAGAACAGCTGCACCGATTATCGCAAAATACGATTTGAACTCTTCACTGCGGAATACATCTCTGATCTTTCCTATGAGCAGCAGATAGTATAGACTGAAATTACAGCCGAACAGGATCAGAAAGATCGCCATCACATACTGTGAGAATGGATGGAACAGCTCCATACTTCCCGGGATGAAGCCGAAGCCGCCTGTACCGGCGCATCCAAATGTAGCAAGAAGGCTAAAGAAAAACTGTTCGTTTTCATATCCCGGAATAGGCTTGTCGAGCATAAGGATGATGACCTCAAGAACGGTCATACCCAAATAGATCAGATACAATATCCTCGAGCTGACCTTCATTTTTGATACCAGCTTACCTACCTGAGGCCCCGGGCTTTCTGCACGGAGCAGATGCATTGATGAGCCGTCATTGCTTTCCGGTATAAAGATCAGAACGAATACGAGTATACCCATACCGCCGATCCAGTGTGAGAAGCTGCGCCAGAAGAGCGAGGAGTGTGAAATTGTAGTTATATCAACTATCACGCTGGAACCGGTAGTTGTGAAGCCTGACATGATCTCAAAACAGGCATAAATATAGTTTGGGATATCACCGTTGATAACAAATGGGATCGCACCGAAAAGCGCCATTACTACCCATACAAGTGCCGTGAGAGCAAAGCCCTCTTTTTGGTAAAGATGATTCCGCTCGGGCTTCGGTATTTGCAGCGTAAGACCAAGCGCAGTCAGAATAACAATGGGAACAAGAAAAGCAAGAATATGTGTAAAGGACTCCTTGTAGATCAGACTTACCGCAAGAGGCGCAAGCATAAGTATTGCCTCAAGGATCATGATCTTACCTAAAATCGTACCGAGTTTTTTGTAGTTCATAGTATCACCTTATTCAAATACATCAGTCAGATCGTCGAAGCTTTTATGTGTGGTAACTACTACGACGTTATCACCGAGCTTGATCGTGGAATTGCCGTTAGGAATGATGACCTCGTTGTTCCTGATGATACAGGCAATCAGACAGTTATTCTTAATGGTAAGATCCTTTAACGGCTTATCATAGATACGCTCGGGCTTTTTTGCGGAAAACTCCAGTGCCTCGACACTGTTATTGACCAGTCGATATAAAGTCAGAATGTTACTTCCTCTCGTATTTGCGAGCGCGCGAACGTAGCTGATTATCCTGCTGGCAACGATAGTCTTCGGAGAAACGCTGTTGTCGATCCCAAGCTCATCCAACATGCTGAAAAGATCACTGCTCTGGATCTGAGTGATCGTCTTCTTGACGTTTTTCTTGTTTGCAAACATCGACACGATAATATTTTCCTCATCGATGTCCGTGAGTGCGACAAACGCATCCATTGCACCAATGCCTTCCTCCATCAGCAGCTCATGCTGTGTACCGTTTCCACATGCGACGGTAACACGAGGCAACAGCTCAGCCAGCTCGTCTGATCTTTCACGACTTTCTTCGATCAGCTTCACAGAATATTTTTTTTTGGACAGAGCATCGGCAAGATAATAGCTCGTCTTGCCTCCGCCTACGATCATTATATTTTTGAATGGACGTTTTACGAGGTTGACCTCCGTCAGAAAATCACCGAGGTTTCTTGCATCAGCGGTAAAATGTATCTTGTCATCCTCTTCGATCACGAAGCTGCCTGAGGGAATGATGACCTCATCGCCTCTCTGGACTGCACATATAAGAACTCTGGAGGTCAGCTTTTTGCCAAGTGAGATCAGGCTCTCTCCGATCAGAGGGGAGCCTTTTTCGACAATGATCTCCACAAGAATGGCCTTTCCCTTAGCAAAGTGGTCTATTCTTGTAACGGACGGCAGATTTATCATATTGAATATCTCGTTTGCCGTCTCACGCTCGGGGTTAACAACCATCGATATACCCAGCGCATCCTTCATTGCAGCGATCTGCTTTCTGTAGGCAGGATTTCTGACACGTGCAACAGTGTTTTTGACACCCAGCTGCTTTGCAACAAGACAGGCAAAGACATTAAGCTCGTCATTCTTAGTCAGCGCAATGACAAGATCGGCATCTCCGACATTTGCCTCATCCTGAATATCCATACATGCACCATTGCCGACTACACCGAAGACGTCGTATTTTTCAATTAAGCTTTCAATCAGATCTTTATCCTCATCAACGATCGTGATCGTGTGATTCTCTCCCGAAAGATTCTCCAATATGGGCTGACCGATCGTACCAAGCCCGATAATTACTATTTTCATTGTTTTTCTCCCTAAAAAAATATTTGTAAATATATACGCATTTAGTCGGGTCGAAAATGTTGTAAAACGTACCAAATAGTCGCTGATCTAACGATCTTTACGATTTTATAAGTGAACAAAAGCTTTCGATGCTGTTATGCAGAATGAAAGACGACAGAAATATCAAAGGCTTTGGTTGTCTGTCCTATCTCCGTTCATACGATAAAGATCTGTCTTGTATCGTAGTCTATAACTATATTCTGCTCCTGAAACCTTCCGCCCGGCAGTTTACCGCTTACTGCGCTGTGCCTTTCAGCCTTTTCTCTATTATAGCATAAATAAACCGAAAAATATATAGGGATGGCTTGCTTTTTTGAAATTGACATACAACGCATCCGAGCTTATCAATATAGAGTAAATAAACAGAATGATGTGACTGTGCATGTCACATCATTCTGTTTATGCTTTTATTGAATATTTACAAATACTTTTTCCTCCGAAGACTTCAGAAGCGCATCAATGACCTTCTGACACTTGATACCATCTGCGATAGTCGGGAAATAATCACAGAAATCGCCGTGAAGTGCATTAACGAAGGCTTCCTCCTGTGCTACATCGAAGCCTGCCGGTACTTTTACTGTGTGCAGACCATCACTCTGCTTATCGACCTCACCGATACACACACCGAGAACGGTCGGATCGTTAAGATTGAATGCGATCATACCATCTGTTCCGAAAATATCATATTTTATCGTGTTGTTATGACCGATAGCGCATCTTGTGATAGCAAAGTTTGCCGGAACATCTCCTCCGGTGCGCCTGTCACGAATATTTGCTATGAAATTACAATAATCGTCGGTCTCCACGTCGGCATATTCGTCACAGTCAAGGCGAAGTCTCTTCTTAACTATTGTACCTGCCATTGCACTCACAGATGTGATATCACCGACAAGAAGCTGTGCCATATCGATCAGGTGTGCTCCGAGATCACCCAGAACGCCTGTGCCGGCATATTTTTTTACAAAACGCCAGTCAAGACGTCTGCCCTCCCAGAATGCACTAGACTTCAGATACTCAACACTGATACCGACGACATCGCCGATAAGCCCTCTGTCGATGATCTGCTTAGCATATCTTACGGCGGGGCGGAATCTGTATGAGAAGCACATCATATTCGTTAATCCCGTCTCCTTGAGAAGTGACTCCAGCTTTTTAGTCTCATCGGCAGAAAGTCCAAGAGGCTTTTCTACATTTATAGGCTTACCCTTTGATACAGCATATTCGGCTATCGGAACATGCATATGATTAGGCGTACATATCTCTACCGCATCTACGTCATCGCAGTCGATAAGCTCCTTGTAGTCATAGAAGCAATGAGCCTTATCAAGTCCTATGCTTTCGGCAGCCTGCGAGAGTGCTTTTTCATCTATATCACACAGTGCGGTGATCTTACAGTTGGACAGCTTTGAGAGCGGCGCAATGTGAGCTCCTTTACCTATTCCACCTGTGCCGACAATTCCTATACGTTTCATAAAAGCAGCTCCTTATACCTTCAGATTTTCATGCTTTCTCTCTGCATCGGATTTTCCTTCAAACTTGTCCGAAACATTTTCAATCGCATCATAGTGACCGAGTGTCGGTCTTGTAAAATTGAGCGGTCTTGCCCAGTATACGGCGTTTCTGAGAATAGTAGTAATGTCTTCACGGTAGAATGTCGGGTATGCTTCATGTCCGGGACGAAAGTAAAATACCTTTCCCAGTCCACGTTTGTAGCAGCATCCGCTTCTGAACACCTCACCGCCGGAGAACCAGCTGATAAAGACTAACTCATCCGGAGTAGGTATTTCAAAACGCTCGCCATAGGTCTCTTCCTTTTCAAGCTCAATATATTCAGGCAGTCCTTCGGCGATAGGGTGTGACGGCTCGATGACCCATATACGTTCGGTCTCATCATTTTCACGCCACTTTGAACGGCAAACAGTACCCATAAGCTTGACAAACGGCTTCGAGAGGTGACCGGAGTGAAGCACTATAAGTCCCATACCGTCAAGTACTCTGAGTCGTACCTTTTCGGCGACCTCATCCAATACCTGATTGTGTGCCATGTGTCCCCACCAGATAAGAACATCTGTGTCGGCGAGAACATTATCTGACAGACCATTCAGTTGCATGTTGAGCGTAGCTGTTCTGATATTGAGATTTTCATCTCTTCCCAGCATTTTTGCTATAGCCCCATGTATTCCCTCTGGATATATTTTTGCGATCTCTTCATCATTTACTTCGTGCAAGTATTCATTCCAAACAGTAACATTTATACTCATCAGCATAATACCTCCTTATGTAAAATAGTATAAACCTTTTTAGAAAAAAGTCACTGGTTTTGTTGACACTATGATTGTACTTTTTCACACAAACAATTATCATAAAAAGCACAAAGGGATACCTGCTTATTGTAGGTACCCCACGGTAGAGCAAAATATTTATACTTATCACAGCATAGAGTATTGCACTGCGTTGTAAATGCTTATCCCTATTATCACTGCCATAAGACAGATAAACAGCTTATCAACGGTTTTGCTGCTTATTTTCTTATTAAGAGTACGTCCGAGCATACCTCCGAGGATACCTCCTGCTATCATAAGCACGAACGTATACCAGCTGAGAGTCGGAACCTTGCCGTTTACAATAGTCGTGATAAAATTCGTAAGCTGGCTGAACAGTATTATGTACAGACTGTTAGCGGCAGCTGTCTTGGTTTCCATTCCAAAAAAGAAAAACAGAACAACAAGATTGATAGGTCCGCCACCAATGCCGAGAAAGCTTGATGTAACACCCAAAAGCAAACCTATTGCAAGACAGACAAAGATGTTTGCCACATGCAACGAAGATATCTTTTCCTTGAACAGGGTGTAGATAAGCGTTCCGGCTGTAATAATTGCAAGGCATATTGCCTGCGGTGCACCTACAGCATTTGGATTGTCGAACATCGATTTGATAGCATCGAACAGCAGACTTCCCATGATACCGCCGATCGCAGCACCTATACCGAGAGGAGTGCTGACTCGGAGGTCTATTTCGCTGCCGCCTCGGCGTGTTCGTATTACAGAGTAGCAGCTCATTGCAAGTACTGTACAGCAGGAGAGAAAGCTCGCTGCCGAAACACTTGCAAGCCCGAAAATATCAAGCGTCGGCTTTATTATAACACCACCGCCGATGCCGCATATAGCTCCGATCGTGGAGGCTGTAAGGCTTATAATAAAAGCAAAAAAGGATTGCAAAAGCGTCATTTCGCACCTCCGCTGTTTTTAGCTGAAATTGTATTGATATTTCTCGCAATTTCCAGCATTTTATCAAGATTTTTTCCGAAAAAGCTTTTGTAAGCTCCGCAGAATTTCGAGATCGAGTGCTGCGGCTCTCTATATCGTCTGCATCCGCCTCGGCAGATAGGAAAATATCGACAGCTTTGACATTCGACTGTATCGACTGCGCTCTCGGAGACAAACCTCTTTAATACGTCACTTTTTGCAAGCGAGAAGAAGGAACTGTCGGTGATGTTACCAAGACGGTATTCGTCCGTAATGTAGAAATCACACGGATAAACGCTGCCGTCGGCTTCAATGGCAAAGTATCCGCCGCAGCGACCTCTCATGGAACAGGATGCAGGGGCTATGCCTCGAAGCGCATTTATGTAGGAGTCGAAATCGCGAACGCTTACATATTTGCCACGCAGAATATCGGTACGATATTCATCGAAAAGCTCGTTGAGAAAATACCCGTAGGCATCGTCACCGAGCGAGTGATCGGTGACGATGCTGTCAAACTCATCGATAAGCGGTATAAATTGCAAATGACCGTAGACACGAAGCGACCGCCAAATTTCACGAGGCATACGTGCAGCCTCGGCACTGACAACGCAGAGAATATTGAAGCTGACACCGTGAGATGTGAGCTTATCTATTCCTGCCAGTACGCTTGAATAGCTTCCATCGCCGTTTTTCAGATGCCTGTGACTGTTGTGCAGCTTTTCGGTGCCATCAAGTGAAACACCGACGAGAAAGTCGTTATCTCGGAAGAAATCAGCCCATTCGTCATTGATAAGAATACCGTTTGTCTGTATCGAGTTGTAAACCATGAGTCTGTGCGGCTTGTATTTTCGTTGCAGCTCCATAGCTGCTTTGAAGAAGTCGAGTCCTGCAAGCATCGGCTCGCCACCTTGGAAAACGAATGTAACGCTTTCCTCCGCAAATGCAAATGCACGCCTGGTCAATACATCCAGCACATCGATCGACATGATCCCGTGTGAGGAGATCTTACGATGCTTCGACACGTCATCGTAAAAGCAGTATTCACAGCGCATATTGCACAGCGATGATGCAGGCTTTATGAGCAGAGTAACGTTCCTCATCCGATAAGAGGCTTGATCCTGGTGGCGCTCTCTATCGGCAGACCCGTAGAATAATTGAGCTGACGAGGCTCGTATTCCTCGTTCTCGCGCTGTCTTGTATATCTATGGTTTTCGTAATCCGGTGCCGGTGCATCTGTTCTCCAACGTCTGCACTCCCACTGGTAGCCACGGAACGGATCACGTGTTTTATCCATATTATCAAGGATAGCATCATGCAGACGGTTTCTTTCGGCACGATACTCCTCGTTGTCTATAAGGTTTGTCATCTCGTAGGGGTCACGCTCCAGATCGTAGAATTCATCTGTTTCGTCAAGCAGATGAACACAGAGCTTGTACCTTCCGTCAAATGCGGCACGCATCATCTGCAATCCACCAAAGCCGTCATGATCGACCTCATAGCGTGTAAACTCAGTGAAAACGTAGTCGTTGATACGGAGACTCGGATCATTAAGAATAGGAAGAACGCTCTTGCCCTCCATGAGCTTTGGAACGTTGAGTCCCATATATTCAAGGATCGTAGGAGTGAGATTTATGTGCGAGATGGGATGCTCATAAATACCCTTTGCTCCTGCACCGTTAAAGATAAGCGGTATTCTCGAGACCTCATCGTACATTGCAGCACCCTTACCTATAAGGCGGTGAGATTCGAGCGCATCTCCGTGGTCGGAGGTGAATATGATAAGTGCATCGGGTGCAAGCTCTTTGACAGCCTTTGTAACTCTGCCTATTTCATAATCGGCAAAGGAGTTACATCCGAGGAAGTATGCAGGCTTGATTTTAAGCTCGTCACGGTTTTGATTGAGACGTCCTGCAGCCCAGAGCTTCTGATAGAACGGCTTGCCCTCCAGAGTGTCCCATACGTTCGGAGACTTGGGGAATTCGTAGTCCTTATACATAGAAGCGTACGGCTCGGGGCAGAGGAACGGATCATGAGGCTCATCGAGTGAGAGTACCATAAAGAAGTCATTATCACTATATTCCTTTAAGAAGTCGAGCGCACGATTTGCACATCTGTGTGCGTATGTAAATTCCTCGCTTATGCCTTCCTCGTTCGTCTGCGGATTACGTGATTTTACACGCTCCTCCTCAGTCAGCTCATCGAGATAGCATTTCATATCATACCAGTATTTTTCATCCCAACCGTCGGGGCATACTCCGAGTCCGAAATAGTCGCCGCCGTCAAGATGCCATTTGCCGATATATCCGGTTTTGATCCCGTTGTCATGCAGTCTTTGCCCGATGGTCTTAACGTTAGCTCCTAAGGGATAGCTGTTTGTAAAGCTGCCATTCGAATGCGGATAAAGACCTGTAAAAATACTTGATCTGGCAGGACCGCAAACAGGCTGACAGGTGTATGCTCTCTGACAGAGAAGGCCGTCCTCTGCAAGTGCATCTATATTAGGTGTCTTCATATCCTTGTTGCCATAGCAGCCCACCATATCAAAGCGTGTCGTATCGGTCATTATAAAAACGATTTGCTTTTTGCTCATCTTTTCCACCTCTGTAATTATTATTTATATTATGTGATTATTGTACCAAAATACGCTGCACTTGTCAAGAATGATTGGCGAAAAGTACCCTCATACGTAAATTTTCAGTGCACAATTTTATGAGAAACGATGAATGTACACTGTTACGACACTACGTATTGCACTTTTTCAAACAGAGTACTTGCGAATGACAGAAAAAAGCGGTATACTGAAATAGGGTGAATGTGATGAAAGCTGTCTCATTTTCGGAGCTGTATACTATGGATTTCAATATGTCGGAGCTCATAGCGATGAATCAGAAATGGAGCGACAGAGGTTGCTTTACTATGAGTAGACCACGACCGACTAATGCGCTGCTGTTGTTTTGCGGATGCAGAGGTACATATGAGGGCAGTGACGGTACGGTGATCGAAGTGCCGAAGGGAAGCTTGTTTTATATCCCGGCAAACTCCACGTACCGCTGGACGTTTACCGAGAATGAGGAAATTTCCACAATGCTTTTCGAATTTGTTTTGAATGATGCGGCAGGAGATCGGATACAAGTCGGTAATTGTGCAGGGATAATAAATAGTGGTAGATTCGAACTGTATAAAGACCTGTTCAGATCACTTGTATTTGAATTTTCAAGGCCTGTACGCACATATGCCAGAGTGAGAGCCGCAGCGTATTCACTGATGGCTGAGATCTCGGGCGAGGACAGAAAAAATTACAATATAAGAGGGAATATCAGGTGTATTTATAAGGGAATAAAATATCTCGAAGAAGATCCGCAGCAGGATAAGAGCATACGTGAGATCGCAGATATGTGCAATGTGAGCGTAAATTACTTTGAACGTCTGTTTCGAGATTATGCAGGCTGCACCCCGACACAGTATCGTATACAGAGAAAAATAGAAAATGCAAAGCTGCTATTGAGAAATGATGTGCTTACCGTGCAGCAGATATCGTATGAGCTGAATTTTGAAGATCCGGCATATTTTTGCAGAATATTTAAAAAGCTGTGCGGATATACACCTCTGGAATATAGAAGCTACTATAAAAAGCAGCAGTAACAGCATATAAAATGCTCCTTTGCACTTTAAAACATGCGAAGGAGCATTTGCTTATATATATGATCTGACAAATATTTATTTAGCAAAGTCGATAAGTGCCTTTGCGTCGAGCTTATCATAGCCTGAGATAAAGTCTGCAAGCTCCGCTGCGATCTTTTTAGCACCTCCGACCTCATTGCTCTCAATATTGAGCGGAAGGAGCGGATCGTGGAGCGAGAGACGAAGCAAAAACCATCCGTTTCCGTGTGCCTCGTCGAGATTTACACGAACACCCTCATAATTGCTTGGCGCAAGTGACCAGCCAGACTTTGTAGCGGCATATGCATTCAATTTATCGATGACGTTCTGACCATACGGCTTGAAATCGTCGAGCAGTATATTCATACGGAACTCAACGCTCTCCGCAGGCTCTTCCAGTGTGTCGATGAGAGATTCGAGCGTATAACTGTTTTTCTTGCCTCTGGCAAGCTCTATGAGAAGCTTTGTCACAAGGTATGCACCGTCGTCAAGGAAGTAGTTCTCTTTGAGCGCACCGTGTCCCGAGGTCTCTATCGCAAGCTGACTGTCCTGACCGTTATTGTTTAAGCGTATGGATTCGTTGATAACATTGCGGTATCCACGCTTGAAGCGGTGATGTATACCGCCTTTTTCTTCTATAAACTTTGCAAGACCTGTAGATGTAATGGAGTCTGTTACAATAGTCGTGCCGGGATACTCACGAAGAAGTATCGCCGCAAGCATAGCAATGATGCGGTTACGGTTCAGCTCACTGCCATCGGAGAGAACTGCACCTGCACGGTCAACGTCCGTATCGAAGATGATACCGAGATCTGCCTTTGCTTCACGAACAGCCTCTGTGATGCTTTCCATAGCTTCCTTGTTTTCGGGATTCGGAATATGATTTGGGAAGCTGCCATCCGGGTCAAGAAAACGGCTGCCGTCTGTAATAGCTCCAAGCGGCTTAAGTACCTTATCAACGTAGAATCCGCCTGCACCGTTACCTGCATCGACTACAATGCGGAAACCGTCGAGCGGCTTTTCTTCGCCTGTAGCTTTACGTATCTTATCTGCAAGGATATTGGCATATGTATCCATAAAGCTGCCACTTTCGAGCTTACCTTCCGGAAGACCGGTGGCTTCATCTCCTGCGGCATATGCGAGGATCTCTTTGATGTCTGCGGATTCAAGACCGCCGTCAGGGGTGAAAAACTTAAATCCGTTGCGATTGAACGGAAGATGGCTTGCGGTTATCATAACAGAACCGTCAAATTTATAATTTTCCGTTACTGTAGACATGAACATTGCAGGTGTGCTTGCCATTCCGAAGTCTGTAACATTAAGACCCGATCCTACCATGGCACTGCATATCCAATTGCAGAGAGTCTCACCTGAGAGACGTGAATCACGTCCAACAGCTACACGAAGCCCCGATTTCTTGCCTGTCTTTTTCATAAGCCAAAGTGCAAAACCGCGACCGATATTTTTGGAGACATCCTCTGTTAAATTGACCGACTGTCCCTCGATGCCTTCAAGTGCGACACCACGTATATCACTGCCGTTTTGAAGCTTTTTATAATCCATTACTGTTTCCTCCCGAGTGTGTATTTAAGCTTAATATCATTTTATCACGTTTTGTTCGAATAATCAACCAATGTATAAAATTATATACAGTCCATCAAAGCTGCACATCATTATAGGTAGCTATGCTTTCTATGCTCTTTACGAGTGTACGTGCATCGGTACGTACCAGATACGGCTTTGATGCGAATACTTCGTCACAATAGTCCGATCTGCAAAATTCAACTTTTATCTCAGCTGGAAGCTCGACCTTGTACGGCTTTATTCTCGAGGCTTTTTTGATGCCTCTGAATGCAGCCTCACGAATAAGCTTTGTAGATATATCCGCATCGAGACATTTTGCATTGTTTCGTCCGACAGCTTTTTTGACTACCGCACATTCAATACCGTCTATGAGCTCACGAGCCTCATCACATGCAGCCTCATCTCCGCTTACCATAACGACAGGTACATTATATGCACCACAGTAAGCTGCTCCCTGTGCAAGCTCACCGTAAGTCTTACCGTTTATATAGTAGTTGAACCATGTCTTTGAGGATTGTGTATGGTCGAGAAAAGCGTTTAATGTGCCTGCCTTCGCATGGAGCCCAACTTCAAGATAGGCGATGCAGTCATCAAATAATCCCAGTTCGTTGAAGTTCCGAAAATGGATCGCACGAGGATCAAGCAGATCTTCTATAAAGTTCCTGCCGTTCCCATGACCGTCGAACACAAGTATATTATCGACGCCTGCGTCGATTGCTCCCTGTACGGCGGCATTGGTATCAGCCATAAGACGCTCACAGGCAAATCGGTATTTTTCGTTCTCTTGAAAGATCATGTCGATAGAGTCAACTAAGCTGATCCCTTCAAGATCAGTCATTATGATAACCTTCATGAGTACTGTCCTCTCATAATATGTTGTATGTATTATATCATGCTTACTTTCAAGCTGTCAATGCTCCACAAATAAAATAAAAAAGAGAAAAATATTGCAATTGTACGTCATTCTGATATAATATAAGTATATAAACGAAAAAGGAATGAGCAGTACAATGAAAAAAGTGAACGCGATGAAAATAATAACCGATATTTGGCGTACAGAGTTTCACGCAGCACCTGCATCCTCGATAATGCTTATATTACAATATATAAAAGAGGCTGCTCTTCCATCGGCTATAGCTCTTATATCGGTAAGACTTTTTGACAGTGCCGCAAGAGTATTTACCGATAGCTCGGTAGTCGGTGATATATTTAAGTATGGTATCATGTATCTGTGTACGTTTCTGATAGGAGACATTATGGAGTTCCTGTACGCAGTTGCGCTGAATGCAGGTGTATTCGAAAAAGGAACAGCTGCGTTCAGAGTAAGAATATATGAAAAAGCCTCAAAGCTGTCTTTTATAAACTTTGAGAATGCCGAGATACTGAATAAGAAGGAGAGAGCAGAACAGACGATCGAAAGAGAAACACTGCCATCGCTGTTTAACAATTCACTTGCGATACCCAGCCTTATTATTTCAGTAGTGGGTGTTATGCTGGTGCTGTCAGGCTACAGCATATGGCTGCTCCCGTTATCTCTTATGTCAGTCATACCATATTTTGCGGCAAGACTGATAAGGGGAAAAGAATTTTACAGTGTAAAGCGTAATCAGGCAAAAAAGACAAGGAAGCTTAAATATTTATGGGATCTGTTCAATAATAAGCAGACGGCAAAAGAAATGCGAGCTATGGGCTTTGACGGATATGTCACGGAGAAGTGGAAGCAGACAAGAGACGAGGTCAATGAGGAGCTGTGGGAGCTCGACATAAAGGATGCCAGATCGATGCTTATTTGTGATGCTATCCGTATTATCGGCTACGGAATATCTATTTTACTTGTACTGTGGCTCGTTATAAACGGAGATATATCGATAGGTGTATTCGGAGCTTGTCTTTCTGCTTTTTCAAGCGTACAAAACGGTACAAAAACAACGCTTACACAGGCAGGCATGATACCGGAGTGGATCTCATATGCAAGTGATTATTATGAGTTTCTTGAGCTTCCGGAGGAAAAGGACGGGGATGAACACTTTAAAGGCTTTGAAGATAGGATAGAAATGAAAAATGTGTGTTTTTCCTATCCGAATTGTGAGGAAAAAGCACTTGATAATATCAATCTGACGATACATAGAGGAGAAAGGATAGTTGTACTGGGCGAAAACGGAAGCGGAAAGACGACGCTGTCGAAGCTGCTGCTCGGTATATACGATCCATCCTGCGGTGAGGTGTGCTATGACGGCGCAGATGTGAAAAAGATAAGAAAAAGTGAGTTATATAAGCGTGTTTCACTGATACAGCAGAATTTTGTGCCGTATAATCTTACTATACGTGAAAACGTGGCAATATCAAACGAGGATGAGCTGTATAACGATGAAAAGATACGCAAAACACTAAAAGAAACTGGACTTGAGCAGCTTTCAAAAGAGGATATCGATGCTCAGCTGGGACGTGAATTCGGAGGAAAGGATCTGTCGGGAGGACAGTGGCAGAAGCTTGCGATAGCAAGAGGAATGTATCGTGACAGCGAGATGATCGTACTTGATGAGCCTACAAGCGCACTCGACCCGATCATAGAAACTGAGGTTTTGACAGATTTTATAAACGCATCCAAAGGAAAGACAGCTGTGATAATATCACACCGTGTAGGACTGTGCAAGCTCGTTGACAAGATAATAGTTATGAAGGACGGAAAGGTAGCAGAATACGGAAATCATAATGGGCTGATCACAGCAAATGGGGAATACGCAAAGCTCTACTCAGCGCAGAGTCAATGGTATAACTAAGGAGGGCTACAGATGAATAACATAATGAAGCTGCCGGGACTATGCATTGAATCGATAAAAATAATGCTGAAGTATGCAAAGAGTCAGACTATTATCAAGCTGTTGCTGCTCGGCGTTGCGGCTGTGTTGACTCCACTCGGAATATATTTTACTCAAAGGCTTGTTGATACCGCACTTGAATTTGTGGAAATGGGAGAGGGAGGAACACGTCTGATAATTTATGCTGTGCTGCTGCTTTTGAGCATGTTCTTCTCAAGCACCGGAGGCTTTTTCGATAGCCGCATATTTATATCAATGAAGCGTACATTGAATGAAAATATGACTCCTGTAATACTAGAAAAGTTTCGGAGACTGAAATACGAGTATTTCGAGGACAAAAAAATATGTGATACCATTCAGAGAATGAGTACAGATCCTCAGGAGAATATACTCAACGTATTCCTGAATGTAACAAGCACAGCGACTCTCCTTATCAGTATAATAGGAATGACGTTTGTGTATTCTCAGGCAGGAGCGTGGTTCTCCGTAGCGTTTATTGCGCTTATTATACTCATGACATACTTCGATTTCAAAACGTCGAATATGATGAATGAGATGTTCAACAACCAGTCCGAGTCGGAACGCAGAATGAAATATTACGGTGAGCTTCTGTCAACGAAGCATTCGCTGTTTGAGCTCAAGATATTCGGTTCGGTCGGGTATATGGTCAAAAAATGGAGAAGTGTTTCGGAGAAAGTACTTGATGAGCGTGTAGGTACGACTATAAAGGCACAGAAGTATTACTTCCTGAGCACGGTGTTCTTTAAAGGATGGTCATTCTTTGTCGTTCTCAGTCTTATATATTTGCTTATTGGCAGAGAAATATCGGTTGGTCTGTTTACGGCACTGATAACGTCTACAGGTACAGTGCTTTCAAATACAAGTGCGCTTTCACATGCCATGGATAATGTGGCAAGAAAGCTGTTCCTGGTTGAGCATTACAACAAATTTATGTCGCTTGACGAGATCCCGAATATTGTTTGCGATAAAAAAATAGATATGCCGGAAATCAGATTTGAAAACGTAACATTTACATATCCCAACACAGACAGAAAAATACTCGACGGTGTTACGATGAAGATATTGCCGAATGAGCATCTTGCGATCGTGGGAGAGAATGGTGCAGGCAAATCAACGATAGTCAAGCTGCTTTTACGCTTATACAGTCCCGACAGCGGTCGGATCACAGTTAATGGCATTGATATTTCCGAGCTGTCACAGGAGCAGCTAAACATGGTGTTCAGCGTGGTGTTTCAGGATTACGGTAGATACAGCTTCACGCTGCGTGAGAATATAGCCTTCGGCGCACTGTCGAAGATGAATGATGACGATGCGCTGAGACTTGCACTTGAGCAGGGACTTGCCGACGGAATAGGCGATGATCTGGATATCAATCTCGGAAAGCTTGAGGATGACGGTGTAGACCTGTCGGGAGGACAGTGGCAGAGGATAGCTATTGCACGCTGCTGTGCATCAGACAGTGCGTTTGTCATATTGGATGAGCCTACCGCAGCACTTGATCCGTTGGCAGAGTGCAGAATTTATACCAGTTTTTCAAGTGTTATGGAGGGCAGAGGCTCTGTAATGATATCTCACAGACTTGCAAGCGCGAGATTGTCCGACAGGATAGTTGTGCTGTCAGGCGGAAAGATAGTTGAGGACGGAGCACATGATGAGCTGATTGCATTAAATGGGATATACTCAAAAATGTGGGCAGCACAGAGCGGATGGTATAATTAAGTCTTTCGGCGGTCGTGAATGAAAACTCGACCGCCGAAAAATTTTTTGAAAAAATGAAAAAAATGCTTGCAAAATGAGAACAAGTGTGATATACTAATAAAGCTGAATTGAGTTGCGCTTGTAGCTCAGCTGGATAGAGTGACTGGCTACGAACCAGTAGGTCAGGGG
>CAYWVF010000028.1:0-31501 GCA_964461815.1 uncultured Oscillospiraceae bacterium | reverse complement strand
TAAAATGGAGGTTTTCACATGAAAAAGTACCGCGTACTTGCTATCGTGCTCGCAGCTATGATGATCATTGCGATGTTTGCAGGCTGCTCCAATGATAGCGCAAAGACTGATGATTCATCATCTTCTTCATCCAGCAGTTCTAGTTCATCCAGCAGCTCCAGTTCTTCATCTTCATCCGACAGCTCCACAGATACACCGGATGCTGACAAGGGTGAGAAGACAACGATCAAGTATTCTTCTAAGTCCCAGTACCAGACAGAGCCGTGCGATTGGCTCGAGACAGAGATCTGGCAGTGGATCCAGGAAGAAGCTAATGTAGAGATCCAGTACAACTACCTCGACGGCGATAAGTACAACCTTATGCTCGCTTCCGGCGACATGGGCGATATCGTTTGGGGCAGTGGTGTAACAGATAAGATCGCTGACATCGTTGATTCCAAGCTCGCATATGATATGCTTCCGCTTATCGACGAAAAGATCCCGAACCTTCGTGCAGACGTTTTCAGCGCAGCTATTGAAATCCTCGTAGCTACAGCAGGTAAGGGCGAAGGCCTTTACTTCCTTCCGGAATCTGTAGGCGTTGAGCTTCCTGATGGCGCACCGTACGTTGGCCGTGGTTACAACGTTCGTTGGGACTGGTACAAAGAGATCGGCGCACCTGAGATCAACAACGATGATGACTATGTAGCAGCTCTTAAGGCTATGGTAGCAAATCATCCGACAAATGAAAATGGCGAAACAGTTTACGGTATCGGTCTTGCTGACAGTCTTGATACATGGGGCAGCCACGCAGTATTTACAACAGGTATGACAAACCCCTGGACATTCTCCGGTTACTATTTCCAGCAGTCCGTTAAGGATCCTTCCGTTCTGATCGACGGTTACAGAGATACAGAAAATTCTCCGTTCTGGAAGTCCCTTAAGTTCTACAATGCAATGTGGAATGAAGGACTCCTCGATCCTGACTCCTTTACACAGACATCTGATGAGTATGTAACAAAGCAGAAGGCAGGTCGCTATGCAGCAACAGCTAGCTGGGCAGAAGGAAATCTCTACACAGAGATGAGACAGTCTGATCCTGAAACACTTGCAGGTATCATTGCTATCCCGTCCGAAGGTCAGTTCTGGTTTGCAAATAATGCTAACCCGTCCGGTTACTTCCCGTCCTACGCTATTTTCGTAGCATCCAACACAAAGAACATAGATGCAGTTTGCCGTTTCCTCAATGTTATCTATTCTCTCGACACACAGCGTATCTTCAAGATGGGCTTCGAAGGCGAGACATGGGAATATGTTGACGGTGTTCCGACATTCACAGACGAGTACAACGAGATGGTTTCCTCCGGTAACCAGAAGATCCAGGAGATCGGTATCGGCGTAACAGGTGGTTGGGGTGTACTTCAGGATTCTGAGTACCACAGCGATGGCAACCTTCTTAAGCCGGCAGCAGCTGACATAGATGCTATGGCAGCAACACTTACTCCGCTCCAGAAGGATATGGCAGCTCATTACGGCGTAACACTTCCGTCCGAAGCTTCCAAGAAGCTCTTTGAAGAGGGTAAGATCCCCGATCTGTCCGGCGTAGGCACAGAGCTCATCGGCGGCTCCATGACACCTATGACAACAGACGTTAAGCGTATCCTTGAAAATTGTAACGACGTTCTCTATTCCAGAATTCATGACATCGTAACAGCTCCGACAGCTGAAGAATTCGCAGCTATCCAGGCAGAAGTTCTGCAGGCATATGAAGATGCAAACATCCAGGAAGCTTGGGATTTCGCTATCACAGAGTTCAACAAGGCATACGAGATCACAAATCCGATCCTGCAGGAGTACAATGCTATGCAGGCTGCAAAGGGAACAACATCCGCAGGTAAATAATTCTTAAACAGAATATAATGCAGATCGTTCATCGGCGTTAAACGCCCAAAACCGGGCTGATAGTTACTCAGCCCGGTTTTGATTATATATAGAAAGGCGTGAAGATATTTTGTCAATAAAAGCTCAGGTAATAAAAAAGAAGCACACAGTAAAGCCGCCAAAGGGAAACGTTAAAAAGCAGTGGAGCTTATTCTGGATATGTCTTCCATTTATGATAATGACATTCATGTTCAGCTATGTACCGATAGCAGGCTGGATAATCTCATTTTTTGACTATAAGGCAGGACGTCCGTTATTTGATTGTACGTTTGTCGGATTAAAATATTTTAAGCTGTTTTTCACAGATAAACAGGTAATACAGGTAATAAAGAATACCCTTATATTCTCAGCGATATCATTTGTACTGACACCGTTACCGATGCTATTTGCGATAATGCTCAATGAAGTAAAGGCAACAAAGTTCAGAAAGATGGCACAGACAGTAACAACACTGCCGAACTTCATAAGCATGGTAATAGTATACTCACTTTTCTTTGCAATATTCTCAACAGACGGCGTGCTCAACGAAGTGTTAAAGATGTTAGGATCAGATAAGCAGACGAATCTGCTGATGAACAAGGACATAGTATATTTGTTCCAGACATGTGTATCACAGTGGAAGGGACTGGGCTGGAGCGCCATAATCTATATAGCAGCAGTAGCAGGAATAGATCAGGAGCTGTATGAAGCAGCATCGATAGACGGAGCAGGCAGATTCAAATCAGCGATCCATATAACATTGCCGGGCTTGATGCCGACATTTATAACATTGCTGATGCTCGGAATATCGAACCTTATCAACACAGGCTACGAGCAGTATTTCGTTTTCAAGAACTCGGTAGTATATGATAAGATAGAGGTACTTGACCTTTATATCTACAAGCAGGGCTTACAGTTATTTGACTATTCATACTCAACAGCAGTAGGTATGATCAAGTCGGCGATAAGTGTTGTATTACTTACAGCAGCGAACGTACTTTCAAAGAAGGTACGTGGCAACTCGATATTCTAAGAGAGGGAGGAAACGAAAATGGTAGGAAAGAAACTTACTCCGTCGAGAGTAATATTCAATATATTTAATTACGGATTTTTTGCGATATTTACATTCCTGTGTTTCTATCCGCTCTGGTATGTATTTATATATTCGATAAGTGATCCGATGCTGGTAAAGTCACAGACAGTAGTGCTGTGGCCTGTAGGATTGAGTCTGTCAAACTTCAAGGAAGTAATACAGCTCGAGGGTATATTCTCAGCGTTTGTAATGTCAGTACTGAGAACAGTAATAGGCTGCGTACTGTGCGTAGGCTCATGTATGCTGCTTGGCTATCTGTTCACAAAGGATCAGATGCCGTTCAGAAAGTTCATGTATCGTGCATTGATAGTAACGATGTACATATCCGGTGGACTTATACCGACATACCTGGTATACAAATCCTATGGACTGTTGAATAACTTCCTGATCTACGTATTTCCGTGCGTATCGGCGTATTATGTAATACTTATCAAGACATACATCGAATCGATCCCACCGTCACTTGAAGAATCAGCATTGATAGACGGAGCAGGACCGCTTACGATATTCTGGAAGATAATAGCGCCGCTGTCGATACCGATAGCAGCGACGATAGCAATATACTCGGCAGTAGGCCAGTGGAATGCATGGTTTGATAACCACGTATATACATTCCAGGAGCCGAAGCTGATGACACTGTCATATCTGCTGTACACATATTTGCAGCAGACAGAGAACCTGATAAAGCAGCTCGAGACGACAAGAGATCAGAGCTTGCTGAACAGTGCAGCAAACCTGCTCACACCGAAGGGTGTAAGAATGACAGTAACAATGGTAACAGTAATCCCGATCCTTCTGGTATACCCGTTCCTCCAAAAATACTTCATCAAGGGTATCATGATCGGTGCAGTAAAGGGCTAACTTGTTGCGGTAAAGCAGCTATCCTTTTCGGATAGCTGCTTTTCTTTGTGTCAAATGTGACTCTCCGAGAGTTTTTTATGAAAAATTGCATTTTATGTGCTGTTAGTGTATAATACAAATGATATCTACATCGTATATGTGGAATGATGCAGGTGCATGGACAGTGGTGCAGATAAGGGAGCATCCGTAAAAATGCGTCTGCAACTGATAGTTGCCGTATAGTTGGTAGCAAAAACTCGGCTTTTCCAATATAATTATATGTGAAAGGAGCTGTTTGTATGGAGCTTGGTGATAGAATAAAGGAATACCGTACCAAAGCGAAGCTATCGCAGGAAAAGGTCGCAGAGCTTGTCGGTGTAAGCAGACAGGCTGTAACAAAATGGGAAGCAAATCAATCGTTTCCAAGCACGGATAACTTGTTTAAGATCGCCGAAATATTTGGTATAACGGTGGATATGCTAGTCCGTTCGGATGAAAAGAATGATAGATCGGAAACAGAAAAATTCTTCGAATTATATAAAGCGGCGGATGAGCAAAGAAAGTGCGAAAAACGTGAAAAGCTTTTTTACCGTATGCGTATGACATTACTTGTCTCCGCAGGCTGGATGCTACTGTTTTTGGTGAGTCGATTTATTTACAGTGAACTAGGAGATCAGACTGTTCTGAACTGGCTTTTTGGGACATCACCGCAGTATACAAGCTATCTCTTTGGGTGGCTGCTCAGCAGCAATAGCTATCTCATTTCTTCTTTAATATCTATAGTTCCTGCATTGCTCGGAAAACACAGATTTTCTGCTGTAACGCTTGCAGGCTCGGCTGTAGGATTGTTTATAGGTGAACCGCTCGGTGCATACTCTGCCGGGGAAGCTAACGGTCATGACCATTACGGATGGCTTATATACATCGTGATTTTTACTTTATCCGTTATATGTGGTTTGATATGCGAAAAACATAAAAAGAAATCATAAAAATGCGTCTGCAAAGCATTTACATTTTGCAGACGCATTTTATGTTTCATTTTGATATCAGATCGGCAACGGTCACGCTGTCAAGATAGTCGTTTATTATATTATTGAGCTTTTCCCACATCGGTAGAGTTTTGCACTCGGATTTGCGCTCACATGGTGGTGCATCGTATTCAAGACAGGCTACAGGTGCAAGAGTTCCCTCTGTCAGACGCAAAATATCACCTATTTTATACTCCCTCGGCTCACGGTTTAAGCGATAGCCGCCGCCCTTGCCATGCACACTCTCTACAAAGTTGTTTTTTGACAGCATAGTCATGATACTTTCCATGTATTTTTGAGAAATGTTTTGACGCTGTGCCATATCCTTTAACGGAACATAATCCGAGCTGTTGTTTTCGGATAAGTCAATAATAACACGCAATGCATATCGTCCTCTTGTTGAAATCAGCACGATCATCACCTCAATATATCATATTTTATTGCTTTACAGCTTCAAATCCATGCTCAAGGTCGGCAATTATGTCATCAATGTGCTCTGTACCGATCGAAAGGCGTACGGTCTCGGGCTTTATTCCTATCGCACTGAGCTCGTCTGTGGAAAGCTGAGAGTGTGTCGTAGAAGCCGGATGGATGACGAGCGACTTTACATCAGCTACGTTTGCAAGCAGTGAAAACAGTTCGAGACTCTCCGTAAATCTCTTTGCAGTCTCAGCGCCACCCTTTATTTCAAATGTAAATATGGATGCTCCACCGTTAGAAAAATATCTGTCGTAAAGCTCCTTTTGCTTACCGACTGCAAGTGATGGGTGATTGACCTTTTTTACCTGAGGATGCTTATTTAGAAAGTCAACTACCTTTAAAGCGTTTTCTACGTGACGCTCCAGACGTAAGGACAGCGTTTCAAGCCCCTGCAGGAGAAGAAATGAGTTGAAAGGAGATATTGCAGCACCCTGATCTCTCATGAGCGTAGTACGAAGCTTTAAAATGTATGCGAGCTCTCCACATGCTTGTGTGAAAACTACTCCGTGATATGATGGATTCGGCTTTGAAAGACCGGGGAATTTATCGTTTTGTGCCCAGTCGAACTTGCCGGAGTCTACTACGACTCCACCCATTACCGTACCGTGACCGCCAATGAATTTTGTTGCAGAGTGAACGACGATATCCGCACCGTGCTTTATCGGTCTGAGCAGATAGGGAGTTGCAAACGTGTTGTCAACTATGAGCGGAATACCATGCTTATGTGCGATCTCGGAAACAGCTTCTATGTCTAAAATATCTGCGTTCGGATTCCCGAGCGTTTCCGCATACACAAGCTTTGTGTTCGGACGTATTGCTTTTTCGAAGCTTGACGGATCCGACGAGTCCACAAAGGTCGTAGCTATTCCCTGTTCACGTAGTGTGTTGGCAAACAGATTATATGTTCCTCCATACAAATTAGATGCTGATACTATGTGATCACCGGCAAGTGCGATATTCTGTATCGCATATGTGATAGCCGCCGAGCCGGAGGCTGTAGCCAATGCTGCAGCACCGCCCTCAAGTGCTGCTATACGCTTTTCAAATACGTCCGAGGTAGGATTCATCAGACGTGTATAGATATTTCCACTTTCCGTCAAATTAAATCGACCGGCAGCTTGTGCGGAATCCTTAAAGACATATGAGGTGGTCGCATATATCGGTACAGCACGTGCATCCGTTGTCGGATCGGGCGACTCCTGTCCAACATGTACCTGGAGAGTTTCAAATCTGTAGTTCTTTTTATTCATAATATTTATTTCCTTTCGTTAATATGTGTGTTTGGTTTCAAAAGCTACACATTCGACCGAATCGGAAATTTGCTCTTACGAGTCTTTCAAAGTAACCTAGCATATTCTTGTCCATACTATAATATATTTACCTACTTGTTTAGTAGGCAAATATATTATAACAGCATTTACCTACCTTGTCAATAGGTTAATGAATGTTTGTAACTACATATAAGCTGTAATGCTGAAACAACACAGATATTTGTGCATTTTATAGTACGTGGCAGCAGCTGAAAATGTAAAATTGCCTCCATTTATATTGACATGAGCACACGATATGATATAATTAAATCAACGTTGGAGAGTAAGCGTTACAGAATGACTGCTAAAAATAGATAATGAAGGAGCAAACGGTAGCTTTTACACGTAAATGATGGATAGTCGATCTGTAACGATAATAATGCGTGAGGTGTGAGTATGGCTTTTGATTATAAAAAAGAGTACAAAGAATTTTATATGCCGAAAAATAAGCCCGGTATTGTGGATATTCCTGCGATGAACTACATAGCAGTTCGTGGAAAGGGTGATCCGAATGCTGAGGATGGTGAGTACAAAGCTGCAATGAGTATTCTCTATGGGATCGCATTCACGATAAAAATGAGTAAAATGGGTGATCACAGGATCGAGGGTTATTTTGATTATGTAGTACCGCCGCTTGAGGGCTTTTGGTGGCAGGATGGTATCGACGGTATAGATTACAGCAATAAGGACACGTATCAGTGGATATCTCTGATACGTTTGCCGGATTTTGTGACAGAGGCGGACTTTGACTGGGCGGTCGCAGAGGCAACCGAAAAGAAGAAAACCGATTTCTCAAAGGCAGAGTTTTTAACCTACCACGAGGGCTTATGCGTGCAATGTATGCATATCGGTGCATACGACGATGAGCCTGCGACGATTGCGCTTATGGATGCATACATAAAAGAAAACGGGTACGAGACGGACATTACAGCTGAGCGATATCATCATGAAATATATTTGTCGGATGCAAGAAGGGTAGCGCCTGAAAAACGAAAGACTGTGATAAGACATCCGATCAGAAAACTGTGATTTTGCAGCATAGCTCTGCTTTTAGTATAATAAAACGGTGCAGCTCATGTACTGAGCTGCACCGTATATTATTTGCAAAAGAGCTATATAACGGTGTGTAAACGATGCAAAGAGAAGTATACCAATCACTTTTCAATACATCTTCTAACAAAGTTGGATTTCATCACAAAGTGATTTCATCCACTGCAAGTGGATTTATCCAGTCAAAAAGGGCATATTTAGTTGAAAAGAAGCACCTTTTGTACAGCAGACAAAAGGTGCTTCTTTTCGTGGCGCGCCTGAAGGGATTCGAACCCCCAACCGTCAGAACCGGAATCTGATGCTCTATCCGTTAAGCCACAGGCGCATATAAATACCGCAGAAAACTGCGATATTTATTATACATCATATGGATGAACTTGTCAATGACAGAAAGCTGCGTGCTTACAGAGCTTTAAGCTCAGCTGTCATCTTTTTAAGCTCTGTTGGGATGTCCAGATTTTGAGGACATTTTTTGCTGCAAGCTCTACAGCCTATGCAGTCATCGGGGTGCTTTGATGCGTGTTCGCTCTCACCAAACTTCGCATATCTATTCTTTGCCATTTCGGTGAGTCCCCATACCTTATATCTGTTATATGCCGCAAATATTTCCGACGGACGGATACCCTTAGGACAGACATCACAATAATTACAGCCGGAGCAGTAGTTTGATGCCAGTGCTTTTAGCTCATCTGTGTTTTTGGTAAGCTTTATCCAGTCATCACGTGTGATATTGCGTGCCGCATCGGCATAGTGTGCATTTTCCTCAACCATATCGATGGTGCTCATGCCGGAAAGTGCGATATTTACCGATGGATTTCCGAGTACGAATTTTATTGCAAGCTCAGCACCGTTTTCGGCAGGAACATCGAATTTGGATAAAAATTCCTTGCCGCCAAGTGCCAGATTGCCACCGCCTACCGGACCCATTACCGTGATCCCAAGACCCTTTTTCGAGGCGTATTCCATTCCATCCTCATTTGAACGGTCTATGAGATTATACTGACATAGCAAGCTTGAAAAAGCACCTGTATTTACCATTTCGTCCATAAGATCACGCTTGTCGTGGAAAGAGAAGGACAGATGTCTGATAAGTCCCTTTGCCTTTGCCTGCTCTGCAAGATCGATAAGCTTAAAAGGCAGCACTCGTGTTTCCCAGTGTTCACGGTTCATAGCATGGAAGTGATAAAAGTCAATATAATCGGTGTCAAGTCTCTTGAGTGACTCCTCAAGAAAGTACCAGAAATCGTCTGCTTTCTTCACATCCCACATAGGAAGCTTGGTGGATATGTATATTTTGTCACGAAAGTCTTTGACAGCGACACCTAAAGCTCGCTGACTGTCTTCGTTGCAGTAGCCCCATGCCGTGTCGTAGTAATTTACACCGAGCTCATAAGCACGTCTTATCATCGGTATCGTGAGCTCATCATTTACCTTTGCATTGTCACCTTCACCGATCATCGGAAATCTCATGCATCCAAAGCCGAGAGAAGATATTTTTGCACCGCTTTTTCCAAAATCCCTGTAGATCAAAAAGACTCACCTCTGATTAAATTGTTTATATAAAGTATATCATACAGTGTAGTCAAAATCAAGAAAAAACGCATATTATTCAGAATATATCAATATATAATAGGCGTTTTTTCTTAAAATTTTTATATGCATATTGAAATGACAGTAAATATATGATACAATATAATATCCGGTGTTTTCGACATCGGATGAGTAAAAAACAATAAAAATGACAGACAGGAATGTACGTTAATAATGACAAAACCATTAAATATGAATAACAGAAGAGATAATGATACGGGAAGCTCCTATATATATGGTAAGCATGCAGTATATGAGGCATTAAAAACAGGCAGAGTTATAGATAAAATATATTTTCAGAAGGAGCTTCAGGATTCCCAGATAACGACGATCAGAACGTTGGCTCGTTCAAAGAGCGTTGTATGTGTTGAATGCGACAGACGCAAGCTTGATATGATGAGTGAAACAGGAGTACACCAGGGAGTGATCGCATCTGCGGCACAGACAGATTATGCTACGATAGATGAGCTGTTTGCCAATGCTGAGGAAAAAGGAGAAAAGCCGCTTTTTGTTATCTGCGACGGAATAGAGGATCCGCATAATCTCGGTGCGATCATAAGAAGTGCCGCAGCATGTGGAGTTCATGGAGTCATAATATCAAAGCATTACAGCGTAGGTCTTACGGCAACTGTTGCAAAGGCTGCCGCAGGAGCATTGGAGCATATGAGCATAGTGAGAGCATCGAATCTCACAAATGTCATAAAGGAGCTAAAGGAAAGAGGCGTGTGGATATATGCCTCTGCTGCCGATGGTGATAAGACAATGTATGAAGCTGATTTCAAAGGAAGCACAGCAATAGTCGTAGGCTCAGAGGGCAGCGGAATATCGAGGCTTGTAAAGGAAAACAGTGACTTCACTGTAAAAATACCAATGAGTGCGGAAACGGAATCACTCAATGCATCTGTTGCGGCGGCAGTGCTTATGTTTGAAGCTGTGAGACAAAGAAGATGATTTGTGCTGCATCGGCGCATATCACACTATTTAGGAAAGTCAGGTGTAGATAGCTAAATGGATAATGAAAATAAGAGCCGTGATATGGAACTGGATGAATTTAAGAAAATGATCGGCGACGATGATAAGCTGGAACTGGAAAATATAGATGTAGACAGTATCCTTATGGAATATGGAAGCGGTAAGGTGCCGAGTGAAAAGCAGGAGCCTGAAACAGAGGAGGATGCGAATACACCAGAGGAAGAAGAGATACCCGAACAGGTTATACATATAAGATCATCGGAACCGCAGAAGCCACAGAACCTTGAACGCAAAAAGGATATAAAAACGGAAATTGCAAACGGCGTTGATGCGGTAATGAGCAAAAAGGAGCAGGAAAAGGAACGTAATGGGAAGAAGATCCCGAGATATGTAGAGGAACGAAGCGCTGTAAAGATGACTCATGAATATGAGGAAGTGATAAGAGAGACAGCGCAGGAGCAGCTGAAAGAGAAAAAAAGAGTTTGCAGCACAGACCTTAGAACATTCCGAAGATTAATGCCTGCCGATGCGTCGAACAGAGCAAAGAGTGCGGTAAAATATTACAGAATACGTTCGATCATAGTGGCTGTTCTGACAGTGATCGCATGGTATATTACAGCAGCGCCAACATATTTATGGAAGCTTCCGTCTGCCATAACCTATATGGAAAATCCGTATATCTATCTCTTCATATTAACCGTTATTCAGATCGCAGCTATGTTGACATCTGTCAGCATAATCGCTGATGGATTCAGATTCCTTGTAAAGGGTCAATTAAAGATGGAGTGCATAGTGTCATTGTCATCACTGGTAACATTGCTGCACACTGTAATGATAATGATAAAGCCAAGCTGGGGAGGCTTTTTGCCGTATACCTGCGTGTCGGTATTTACAATGTTTATTTCGCTGTCGGTCAGATGCAAGCGATATGAGATCGTGCATAGAGTATGCAAGACTGCTTCCTTATCAGGTGGGAAATTTGCACTGATAAAGGGAATGGAGGATGCAGACTCCAAGGTCAAGACTGTATACAAGACGGTACCGGGTGCGCTTGAGCAGGAATTTATGGACATGGTATTGGAAGAGGACGCTTCTGAGAAGCTTATGAGATTCTATGCACCGCTGGTTATGGTAATATCTCTGGTATTTTCAATACTTGCATCATTCGGAACAGGCTATGGACAGGGTTTCCTATGGTGTTTGAGCGCTATACTCTCGGTAGCATATCCGTGCGGTATCGCAATGTCCCATGTATATCCTTTTTCAAAGGCATCGATAAGACTTTCTCAGCTGGGATGTGCAATAGCGGGCTCAGAGGGAACGAATAATCTTAAGGACATACATGCGGCAATAGTGACGGAGCGTGATATTTTCCCGACAAAAATGATAAATGTAGCTCCGGCTACGACATTTTCAAGCTTTGCACCGGAAAAAGTGAATCTCTGTGCGCTCAGTGTATTAAATGCTTCGGGAAGCGGTTTGTATGACGCTTTTATCGCAAACCTTCCTCGTCAGCCTATGAATCTGCCGGTTGCGGAAAGCTTTGAATTCTTTGAAACCGGTGGAATGAGTGCTTATGTGAACAGCGAAAAGGTATTGATAGGCACAGCTAATTTCATACTCAGAATGGGAATACGTATACCTGAGGGCGTTACTACAAAAAATACCGTGTTTGTCGCTGTAAATATGCAGCTTGCAGGTGCATATGCGGTAAAATATGATTCACAGCTGTCAGTCAAGCGCTCTCTGACATATATGGTAAAGCGCAAGCTCATCCCCGTGCTCGCAGTGCGTGATTTTAACGTTACGCCTCAGCTTGTGGAAGCAAGATTCAAGATCAGCCCGGATAATATCGGCTACCCGGACATTGAGGAACGTATAGCGTACTCCGGAATGAAGGACGAGCGTGACGATAAAACATGTGCGGTAATGGCAATAGACTCGATGAACAATTATTCGGAAACGCTGTCAGCCGGAAAGCGAGTCGCATCGGCGTCAAGACTGAATATGATACTCGGTGCAGTAAGTGCTGTCATAGGTGTACCGCTTGTGTTCTATTTGCTGTACACCGGAGCGGCATCATCCGTTACGCCATTTAATGTACTGTATTACCTTGTTTTATGGATGATCCCCGTAGCTTTGACATCTGCCGGTGTCAGCAGGAGATAAGTTTGGTGATTTTTATGAAAAATACGGTGTATATATGGTGAGTTTAGTCGGTACGAGCAGTGTGTATATCGTTTTTTTGTAAAAAAAACATAATTGTGAGTAAAAAATCAAAAATAAATATTGAAAAGTTGAACAAGATATAGTATAATCAATTTGTTAGGCTAATTTAGATTAAGTTTAAATACATTTGAGATTAAGGAGAGAATAGGATGAGCTACACAACAGACAAAATAAGAAATATCTGTCTATTAGGACACGGCAGTGACGGTAAGACATCCCTTGCCGAGAGTATGCTGTACTTAACAAAGGGAACTGATAGACTCGGAAAGGTTGCAGACGGCAATACAGTATGCGACTACGATCCGGAAGAAATTAAGAGACAGTTTAGTATATCTGCGGCGCTCGCACCGGTTGAGTATAATGGATATAAGGTAAATGTTATTGACGCTCCCGGCTACTTCGATTTCGTAGGTGAAGTTTTCCAGGGCCTCAGAGTTGCAGATGCAGGTCTTATCGTTCTTACAGCTAAGAGTGGTATCGGTGTAGGTACAGAAAAGAGCTGGAAGTATCTTACAGACCGTAAGCTCCCGCGTATGTTCTACGTTTCAAAGATCGACGAAGAGCATGCTGATTTTTATAAGGTATTTGATAGCCTCCGTGAGCAGTTCGGCGTTAGCGTTTGCCCGGTAATTATTCCTATCATGGAAGGCGAGAAGGCTGTAGGTATAGTTGATATCGCTACAGATAAGGCATATAAGCTCGACGGCGCAAAGAGAACAGAAATTCCTGTTCCGGCATCAATGAGCGACAAGATCGAAGAAATGAAAGCTATACTCAATGAGGCAGTAGCGGAAACAGATGAAGAGCTGATGATGAAGTTCTTCGAAGAAGAGCCGTTTACAGCAGAAGAGATGGCAACAGGTATTAAGAACGGCGTTAAGTCCGGTTCTCTCGTTCCGGTATTCTGCGGCTCTGCAGCAACAGGTATCGGCACACTTACACTTATTGATTCCATTATCAAATATGCTCCTGCTCCGTTAGACATGCCGGCAGAGGAAACAGAAGACGGTGAGATAGCTCTTGATCCGAATGGTCCTACATGTGCATTCGTATTCAAGACAGTTACAGACCAGTACGGAAGATTCTCATACTTCAAGGTTATGAGAGGCAAGCTTACAGGCGATATGACACTCGTAAACGCTCGCACAGGCGAAAATGAAAAGATGGGTCATATTTACATGGTACGTGGTAAGAAGAATATCGAGGTTGACGAAGTTGTAGCCGGCGATATCGGTGCAGTTGCAAAGCTTACAAGCACAAAGACAAATGATACATTATGCGCTTCCGGAAATGTTGTATCACTCCAGCCTATCGTGTTTAATAAGCCGTGCTATACACAGGCTATATTCCCGAAGACAAAGGGCGGCGAAGAAAAGATCGCTTCCGGTCTTACAAAGCTTAAGGATGAGGATCAGACATTTACAAGCTACAACGATACAGAGACAAAGCAGTATGTTATCTCCGGCGCAGGCGATATGCACCTCGACGTTCTTTGCTCTAAGCTGAGAAGTAAGTTTGGCGTTGATCCTGTTCTTGAGGCTGCAAAGGTTCCGTACCGTGAGAAGATCCGCAAGAAGGTAACAGTAGAAGGTAAGCATAAGAAGCAGTCCGGTGGTCACGGTCAGTACGGTCATGTCAAGATAGAGTTTGAGCCGTATGAGTGCGACGATCTCGTATTCGAAGAGAAGATATTCGGTGGTAGCGTTCCGAAGAACTTCCATCCGGCAGTTGAAAAGGGCTTGCGCGATTCTATGGATAAGGGTGTTCTGGCAGGTTATCCTGTTGTTAACCTCAAGGCTACACTCGTTGACGGTTCATATCATGATGTTGACTCTAACGAGCTTTCCTTTAAGATGGCTGCAAGACTTGCATTCAAGGCAGGTATGCCGCAGGGTAATCCTGTACTCCTTGAGCCGGTAGGTTCTCTTAAGGTTTATGTTCCGGATAGCTACATGGGCGATGTTATCGGTGATCTTAACAAGCGCCGCGGACGTATCATGGGTATGAATCCGACAGATGATGGTCTCCAGGTAGTTGAAGCAGAAGTTCCGATGGCTGAGATGAGCTCTTATGCGATCGATCTGCGTAGTATGACACAGGGTAGAGGCAGCTTCGAGCTCAACTTTGAGCGCTATGAAGATGCTCCGCCTATGGTACAGCAGAAGATCGTTGAGGAATCCAAGGCAAATCTCGACGACGACGACGAATAATAATTATAGGTTGCTCCCACATCGGATGTATGTGGGAGCAATTTGCAAATATAACATTTTGGAGATGTGAAATGGAAAAACAGGAAAAGTCATGTGGTACTATTGTTGTAAAGACAGTAGGAAATGACAAGAAAATATTGCTGATAAAGAATAAGAACGGCGGACATTGGTCTTTCCCAAAGGGTCACGTAGAGAAAGGTGAGAGCGAGATTCAGACCGCACTACGTGAGACAAAGGAGGAAACGGGGCTTGATGTTGAGATCCGCAGAGATATAGATCCGGTGTCTGTAAAATACTCTCCCAAGAAGGGCGTATGGAAGGAAGTCCTTTATTTCGTATCGAGCTATAAGAGCGGTGAGGTAGAGATACAAAAGGAAGAGGTTGCCGATCACAAGTGGTGTAATTTCTATGATGCCGCAAAGATCATAACATTCGATAACGAGGCAAATGCGCTTCTCGATATGCGAGAATATATAGAAGCACTGTAAAAGAGTAATTCAGCACACGATCTTTAAAAAGTGTGTGTTATCCGAACAAAACAAAAAAGGTCGTGTATCATATCAAATACACGGCCTTTTACTGCTTTACATCACTTTGTCAAAGCTTATTCAGCTTTTTCTTCAGCACAGTCAGGTGCATTTTCGTCTTTTGCAGACTCATCACACACAGCTTCATCACATGCATTTTTTTCACATATGGACTCATCACAGCAAGCTCCGGAAGCAGACTCTGCTTCGCAGCAGTTATGTTCTGTCATATTGTTTTCGGTGCAGCAGCATTCGTTTTGAACGTTTTCGGCTGACTCTTCAAGCTTGCAGCAATTTTGATCGGCACAGTTCTTCTTCCAGACGAGATACCCTACGGCTGCTGCTGCGGAAAGAGCTCCGACAGCTGCGGAGATCATAATACCTGATTTTTTGGAAAGCTTCATATCGCACACCTCGTAATAATGTAATTTATGGTTATATTATATCATGTGAGATGAGCGTATCAAGTAAAAAATGTTAATTTTTTATCAAAAAACATTTTGTTGATGATATACTTGAAAATATAAGAAAAATGGTGTAATATAATATTGTAACGATAGGCAAGAAATATTTATGTAAAAATTCTGTGGAGGAAAAAGTGAAAAAAACAAAAAAAATACATTCGGCGATACCGATATATCTTTTCGGTTTGACGTGGATAATATATGGGGTATTCTTTCCTCTTTATAAGCTGGCACATCTGTTGACAGCGCTTCTGATATCAAGCGTGATTTTCGGCGTATCGTATGTTCTTATACCTGCAAGAGCAGTAGAGATCGAGACAGAGGAAAAATTTAAGAAGACAGGCGATAAGGATGCGGATGACCTTATAAAAGAGGGACAGAATTATATTAAAAAGCTCAAGGAATATAATTCTAAGGTGTATGATCCTACGCTGTCAAAAAGATTGTCAAGAATGGTGATAGCTGCAACGGCGATATTTAAAGAAGTATCGGAAAATCCGTCAAAGGCAGCACGTATACGTCGCTTTATGAATTATTATATGCCAACAACACTGAAAATTCTTGATGCCAGAGAAAAACTGGCAGAATCAGGCGTAAAAGGCGAGAATATAACATCTACCTTGAAGAGTATCGAAGAAAATATGGAAATGATCGCAACTGCATTCGAACGTCAATTGGACAATTTGTTCGAGGATGAGGCACTGGATATATCGACCGATATAGAGGTGCTTGAAGGAATGCTTGCGTCTGAGGGAATAACGACAGAAAATAAGTAATAGGAGCTAACGACTATGGATAATGAAATAAAGCTTACATTTGATGCTGTTCCGGAGCCTGAAACGGCAACGGAGGAAATAGCTGAAACCGCTGTGCGTGAGATCGAAGACATAAAATCAACACTCAGTGACAGTGAGATCGCAATGGTGAATGATTTTGCCTCTAAGATCGATATCAGAAATTCCAATATGATACTTCAATACGGCGCTGCCGCACAGAAGAAGGTAGCTGATTTTTCTGATTCTGCACTTGATAAGGTCAAGACAAAGGATCTCGGCGAGATAGGTGATATGATGACGGATCTCGTAGTCGAGTTGAAGGGCTTTACATTGACAGAAGAGGAGTCACGTGGTATATTTGGATTTTTCAAGAAAAATGCAAATAAAATCACCGCAATGAAGGCAAAGTATGATAAGGCTGAGGTCAATGTAGACAAGATCACCGGTATGCTTGAGGATCATCAGGTACAGCTGCTTAAGGATATAGCAATGCTGGATAAGCTGTACGAGATGAATCTTACGTATTTTAAAGAGATGAGTATGTATATTCTTGCGGGAAAAGAGAAGCTCAAGGATATACGTGCGACGGAGCTTCCGAAGCTACGTGAAAAAGCACAGCAAACAGGCCTTGCAGAGGATGCACAGGCTGCAAATGATCTGGAGAATCTTTGCAACAGATTCGAAAAGAAAATATATGATCTACAGCTGACAAGAAATATTTCTATCCAGATGGCACCGCAAATAAGACTTATACAGAATAATGACAGCCTTATGGCGGAGAAAATACAGAGTACGATCGTCAACACTATACCGCTGTGGAAAAATCAGATGGTGTTGGCACTTGGTCTGGCTCATTCACGTCAGGCTATGGAAGCGCAGAGAAGCGTTACCGATATGACAAATGAGCTGCTGAAAAAGAATGCCGATGCATTGAAGATGGGAACTCTGGAGACTGCAAAGGAAGCTGAACGTGGTGTTGTTGATATAGAGACTTTAACATATACTAATCAGTCTCTCATATCGACGATAGATGAGGTCTTGAGGATAAATGAAGAGGGCAAGCAAAAGAGATATGCAGCGGAAGCAGAGCTTAACAGGATCGAGGGCGAGTTGAAGAATAAGCTGTTGGAGCTGCGAGGATAATTTGAAAACGAGGAAGCTTAATAGATGAAAGTAAAGCTTAAAGAAAATAAAAGAGTGGCAATGATAGTTGCTACGATAATGGTGATCTTTTCCGTGCTTGTGCTTGGTGGAATGAAGCTGCGTGCGGATAGAGATGATGTTCAGGAGCTGTTTTATGAGGGTGTCAATCACGACAGTCTGAGCATATACAACGACCTTCAGGCAAGGTTGGAATCGGCATATAATTTGGTGACGATCGCAAGTAAGTATATGCCTGCAAACGCAGATGAGATCATCAATGTATTAAATGCACGTGAATCGCTTATAGGTGCAAAGCTCCCGTCTGAGATGTATAATGCAAACCATTCTCTGACAGTTGCGATAGATACACTTTATTCGGAGCTCGAAAATTATGAGATGGATGAAGATGATGTAAGGCTTGCGGTAAAGCAGTTTACCGAGCTGTCGAGCAGAAATCAGACTATATCGCATGACTCCTTTAATAGCGAGGCATCGACCTTTAACAGTGTTATGGGAATGTTTCCGGCATGGCTGATAGCGGGAGTTAATGATATTATGCCGGTAGATACGTATAGGTAGAAAGATAAGATGAGAGGAAAAAGGTATTTAATTTTAATATTGACGGCTATATTCCTTACGTTTTCCGTAGGTGCGTTTGATGTGGTTGAGCCGACAGAACAATTTTATGTGGCTGATTATTCAAACGTCATCGATTCGGATACGGAAAGCTATATAGTCTCGCAAAACGATGCACTTTATGCATCTACAGGGGCGCAGATATGCGTAGTAACGGTAGATTTTATCGGTACGGCAGAAATAGAGGATTACGCATATAAGCTTTTTAATGATTGGGGAATAGGCTCGGCTGACAAGAATAATGGCATACTTCTGCTTCTTGTCATAGGGGCAGAGGACTATTATGCGGTTCAAGGCTTGGGATTGGAAAGCTACCTTTCATCGGGTGATTTGGGTGATATACTGTATGAGTATCTCGAACCTGATTTTGCGGATGCCGATTATGATGACGGCGTAAGAAAGGTGTTCGACGCATTATATGATAAGACAGCGTCAATATACGGAGGAGTCAGTGATGAAGACCTTGGTCAATATCAGGATCAGTATAGTACAGATACGATCTACGTGGAAGAGTCAACGTTTGATTGGACATTACGTAGAATAGGACGTTTTTTTAGTATGATAATATTAATAATTATAGTTGTTCTTATTATTTTGATATCAAACATAGGCAGAGCGGTAGGCTCGAGACGTAGATGGGGCGCTCCACCGAGAGGTCATTGGGGCGGTCATGTAAGACGTCCGCCGCCTCCACCGCCCCCACCACCGGGAGGCTTCGGTCGTCCGGGTGGATTTGGACGTCCGAGCGGATTCGGAGGAGTTCACAGAAGCGGCGGCTTCAACAGACCGAGAGGCGGAGGAGGCTCATCGTTTGGCGGAGGAGCATCACGCGGCGGTGCAGGAAGAAGCGGAGGCGGAGGAGCATCACGTGGTGGCGGTGCCGGAAGAAGACGCTAGTATGTATGCATACAGAGATCACATAATGACTGTGATCAGTAGGTCAGAGATCGATAAGCGATACAAAGTGTGTAATTAACATTTTAGGAGGACGCTATATGAGTAATGAGCTTTATTTCACAATAGTCGGATTTTCAAGATATTATGATTTGAAGCCGTTCCGTATCGGCTCACTGATAAGATGTCGTAAAGAGCGTGACAATAATATAGATCGTGAAGCGATTAAAGCATCACTGCCGGCATTGGGTACAATAGGTTACATTGCAAATTCACCGAACACTATGGCCGGTGGTACTATGAGTGCAAGTCGCCTCGGGGCATATGTAGACGAGAGATTTCACGGGAAAGTATTGTTTACGACTCGTACAAAGGTAATATGCAAGGTCGTGACAGACATTACCTTTGAAGAATGTGAAGATGCAATAAAAAGAGCAATGACAGCTAACGATGATTTCGATTGATCAGCGTGATAGCAATCACTGTGATAAATATCACGGTGATATTGGGTAAAAGCTAGTTCTACAGAACAAAAACCGTTAAACACTCCACCGAAATGGAGATTTAACGGTTTTATTGTTTTGATATTCTATTGGATCGACTCATCCTTTACGATAGGCAGTTCAAACCAGAATGTACTTCCGACTCCTTCAGTGCTCAAAACACCGTAGTCTGCACCGTGAAGAGTCAGGATATTTTTAGCAATAGATAATCCCAAGCCAGTACCTGTGATCTTAGCTCTTTTTGTGTTATCGACCTTATAGAATCTATCCCAAATGTGCTCCAGCTTATCTGACGGAATGCCCGGACCATGATCCTGCACCTCGACTCTGACACGATCTCCGTTTATTTGCTGGGTCACGTTTATTTCTCTGCGATCGGGTGAGTAATTAACCGCATTACCGATAAGATTATATACTACCTGAGATAGCTTCAGCTCATCGGCATACACATAAACATCGGCAGAATGGTAGAAATTTATGGTATAGTCGTCTGCCTCGACGAGCTTTGAATACCGTTGAGTGATATCACCAAGCGTATCTGTCAGGTTGATTTTTTGCTTGTTAATCGTCTGTGTACCGGCTTGATATTTTGATAGATCGAGAATATCATTTACGAGTGCGGATAAACGCTTGGCCTCATCGATAATGATCTGAAGATTTTCCTGACTGCTTTCCTTCGGGATATCGCACATCATTTCCGCATATCCGATTATCATCGTGATCGGAGTGCGTAATTCATGAGATATGTTGGATATTATCTCGTTTCGCAGATTTTCTGCCTTTGACAGCTCCTTGGCTGCATAGTTAAGAGTATCGGCAAGCTCTGCTGCTTCACGATAAAGCCCATCATCGAAGTGTACAGAATAATTCCCCTTAGCCAGCTGCTTCGCAGTCTCGTTTGTTTTTGTTATCGGCTTTGATATACGCTTTGAAATAATAACGGATATGACAATAGATAATATTACCATCGTTATTGTAATGCAGGATATCTGCACCTTAAGAGTATCTACAGTAGAGCTGACAGGTGTAACTCTGGAGCTTAACAGTATCATTCTGTCTATACCATTCGAATCGGTTATGACCTTGGCAAGCAGAATGTTTTCGTTTTGAACGATCTGAGGTGCAAGCGTAGTGGGAAGACGTGTGTTTGACGGCTGAATCTTAAATTGTATATTTTCAGTAACTATAGTATCGCATAGGGTACCGCCGGATTGCTTTGCAAGGCGGTAATAATTGTTGACATCGGACGCTGACATGGTGTGAACATATGAATCGGAGAACGAAGCGCTTGACGTGATCTCCTTTTCAACCTGACTGAAAATACGGGCATTGATATCACGGTTCAGCGCATAATGGTCAAGCAGCGCAATAAGATCATCACTTTCCAGATTCTTTTCGATAGTTTCGGCAGCACGCTGAATATCCGTGTTTTTGATGACTCTGTAAAATGGCTCGAGCAATATGACCTGGAATACCCATAGCAGGACAAGCAGGATAGCCGTAAGCGTAATGAGTGATGTAAAGATATATCGGCTTAGCGGAGTTTGTCTGTTGTGTGGCAGATTATTCTTCAAAACGATACCCCACGCCGCGAAGCGTAACAATATGGCTTGCATAGCTGCCAAGATTTTTCCTCAAAAGCTTGATATGTGTATCGAGTGTACGATCATCGCCATAGAAATCATATCCCCAAACCTCACATATTATCTTGTCACGTGTGAGTGCAATACCTTTATTTCTGGCAAGATATGTGAGCAGATCAAATTCCTTTGGTGAAAGATCGATGCGAACATTATCAATGTATACGATACGTGCAGTCAGATCTATGACGAGCCCATCAAATTTTAGTATATCTCGCTTTTCCTGCTCGAAGCTCATGTGAGCAGAACGCTTGATAATGGCATGTATTCTAAGCATTAATTCCTTTGGTGAAAAGGGTTTGACAACATAATCGTCTATCCCTATTTCAAAGCCGTTGATCTTATCGTATTCCTCGCCACGAGCAGAGAGCATGATTATAGGCGTGTTTTTCGTTTTCCTGATCTCACGGCAGGCAGAGAAACCGTCGAGCTCAGGCATCATCACATCCATTATTATTATGTCGAAATCACGTTTTCTGCATATAGACACGGCTTCCATACCGTCCGAAGCTTCGGTCACATGATGTCCTTCAAACTCGGCATATTTTCTTATAAGATCGCGAATGAGTTTTTCATCATCGACAACGAGTATATTATATGTTGGAGACTGATCCATTTATCTTTACGGTCCTTTCGTATTAATTTTATAGTGTTTACTTGAATGTGATTCGCAAGAAAAATCGTACTATTTTTTTATAACTTTGCCGTGATACCAGCCTGTATAACCGTCTTTTTTTGCAAGAATACCTCGTGATGTGTAGCGTATGACACTAAGCTCGTCACCCGGGCTTACGGGAAGATCGTAGTATGAATAATCGTGTGCCAGACAGCGACCGTTTTCCTCATATAGATAATCACTTGGAATTTCAAAGAGCTGACCCGATTCCAAATGACGGCAGACGGAAAACTCATCGCCCTTTTCGATCAACTCTACATCGTTGTGCTCGAATCGTATATGAACTGAATAATCACTTGCCTCTTGACTGTCAAGTGCGGTTACCTTTTCCAGCTTGTCACTGTAAACTACGGAAAATTCGGTGGTTTCGGCATTGTCGAAGATCAGAAGATTAAGCTGTCCATCATATTTTACCTCCATTCCACCGTCAATATTTATTATATTTTTCTCTTTATCGTAAAAAGGATGAGAATAGGCGATATGCTCACGATATTGTGTAGCAGGGTAATGACCTACGATGCAGGGCTTCTCAAAGGATATCTTACCGTCTTCGGGAAAACGATCGAATTTCATACAATTAAAGGCATCAAGTGATGTGTAGTTGTGATGTGCAGCTCCACCGTGAACGAAAAGAAGACTTTGTGTTTCAATAAATGTCGGAAGATTTCTGAGAAAATCCAGCTCAGCCTTGAATTTTTCGCATATCAAATTACGTGCAGCAGATATATCGCTGCATTTGTTCAGATCAATGCCGAGCTCGCCTGCCATTTCCGATACCAGTCGCTCCTTCACTTTGGCAGTTTCCCTTACAGCATCATTTGATATGATCTCAGGATCGGCGATAGTCCAGAGGACATAGCAATCAACATTGCCCATAGTTATGTACACGGTTCGACTCTTTTGAAGATCCATGATGTAGCGAAGCACATTAAGACTTTCCGGTCCACGTTCGATCATATCTCCGTCAATGATCAAAATATCGTCCTCGCTGTAATTTGCTTTTCTGAGAACATCCTTAAAGCAGTTCAGATTGCCGTGAATATCACTTGTAACAAGCACTCTGCGGTTTGGAGGAAGCTCTATATATTTATACGTAGCCAACGGTCTGGCATCAACAATGGGCTTGAATTCTGAAATGTTATGGTAAACATGTGCATCGCATTCCGACAATCGCTCGAATGAATGGTGTCCGCTTGCAATGAGTACGCATTTGATCCCAAGCTCACATGCGACCTCATAATCGTGTACGGTATCACCGATCAGAAGAGGACGATAAGGCTTTGTTTTTTTCATCCATTCCTTTGCAATTTCAATTTTCGAATGAGCATAGATGTTGTCAAGACCGAGTATCGTATCAAAATATTCGAGTATCCCGAGTGCTTTGAGTTGATTTTTTAGTATCGTCGTATCCGAAGCGGAGAGTACAATCTGGCTGATACCACGGCTGTGAAGATCCTTTATAAGCTCTAAAACGCCGTCATGAAGATGACAGTCAAAGGATCTGGGCAGATAGTCATCCATATATTCGTGAGCAAGTGTTTCATAGCTCTCTTTTTCAAAATCAAATCCGGCAAGCTTATAGTATTCCGAGATTGGGAACCTGAAAACGTGCTTATATTGCTCGACATTAAGCGGCTCTATCCCACGCTTCTTCAGCATTTTATTTAATACGTCTCGGCAAAGCTCAAGATCATCAAGAATAGTGCCGTTAAAATCCCATATGATGTGTGTGAAATATTGCGTAGTATACATGTGAGAACCTCGATTCTGTTAACTGAAATTTGATGTAGACATTTGAAAGATAATGTATTATAATACTCATATAAAACGTTAGGAGGACAAGTTCAATGGCAAAATATGACGGAATACTGCTGTGCTCAGATCTTGATGGAACACTTGCCGGAGATGATAATCTTATATCAAAAGAAAATGCTGAGGCAATAACATATTTTAAGGAAAACGGCGGCTTGTTTACTCTGGCAACAGGTAGAAGCGCTCCGTACCTTACCAGACACGATGCCATTTTTTCACGCTCCGGGATCGATTTTTTACCAAATGTACCTGTAATAACGCATAATGGTGCAAGCGTATTTGATTACGACAAAAATGAATATATATACAGCCTCCCTTTGCCGGGTGATGACATAGAGCGTATACTTTTAGAAAAAGCGTGTGAGGATGATAACATTGAATGTATATTCCTCAGTGGTGCAGGCGAAAGAGCACAAAATATTATAGAAAAAACAAATAGCGATAACTTCAGAGAAATTGTGCTGGATGAGTATGACCACGGAAATGCAACATGGTATAAGATGGTATTCTGCACGAGAGAAGAGGAATACGCAAAGAAAATCCGTGATGAGCTAAGAGAATATTTCGAAAAGAGTGGTAGATACACGGTAAACAGAACATGGGGCGTAGGCGTTGAGGTGCTAAAGCATGACGCAACAAAGGGCATCGCAGTGCGTTGGCTTCAAAACTACCTTGGCAAAAGAGTAAATAAGCTCATATGCGTGGGAGATTTTGAGAATGATGTACCGATGATAATGGAGGCAGACCTTGGAGTAGCGGTAGGAAACGCATCTGAGGAGCTGAAAGCATGTGCGGATGTGATAGGTGTAAAAAATTCAGAACATGCATTGAAGTATGTTATAGAGTTACTCGATACATATTTTGATCTCGACGCATAAATGCACCGGGTGTAACACTTGTTATCTGCTTGAATTGGCGAATAAAATGGTATTCGTTTGTGTAGCCCATCATTTCAGCCACCTGTGATACACTGTATTTTCGCGCGGAAAGTAAGTCCTTTGATTTGCTTATCCGCGCTATTATTATGTCCTTACCGGGAGAAATGCCGAAAATACTTTTATATATTGAATGGAATCTCGACTCGCTTAAGCCTACGGAATCGGCAAGCTCGGAAATAGTGTATTGTCTGTTAAGGTGTGAAAAGATATCCATACGTAGATCACGAAAACGCTTTTCGGTCTGCTCGCTTATCTCGTTGAGATATGATGAAGCTGAGATGTCCCGGGAAATTTTGATGAACAGCTCGGAAATTTTCATGTCGATAAACTCATCGGAATGCCGACCGGGTTGAAAGAATTCGTTTTCAAGCTCACGCATGATCGATGTTATAAATCCATCGTTTGATGGAGTATACACGGTGTTGAGCTCCAGTGAAAAACTGCTCAGGATCGATCCTATGTCACCTAAAAGATGCATCCAGTTGTGTACGAGTGGACCGTCGCTTTTAAAGCTGTGACCATATCCGGGAGAGAAAACGACAAGTGATCCGGGTACTGTTTTTATGATCTCACCATTTTGCGTGGTAAGATATACAGAGTTAATAAAGTGGAGAAAGACAAAATCAGTCGTACCACACGGTCTGACGATCTCAAATCCGGATTGCTCCGGCCAATCATGTCTGATACTTACGAGCTGCATGTGCATCCTCATTTCAAATAATATGATATGTCAATTTTATGAGAGCATAAACTATTGTGTATATTATTATTTTACCGTAAAATAGAATAGAAATCAATATGCTAAAAGTAAAACTTAAAAATAGAAACGGTAAAGGAGAAAATAATATGAGTATACCACGTCCGGAGTACCCACGTCCGCAGTTTGTACGCGATGAATGGATGAATCTTAACGGAAAATGGCAGTTCGAATTCGATTATGGTGTAAGTGGACATCAGAGAGGACTTGCGGAAGCTACCTCTCTCAGTAAGGAGATAACAGTTCCGTTCTGCTTTGAAAGCGAGCTGTCAGGTATAGGAAATAAGGATTTTTGCCTGTGTGTATGGTATAAGAAAGCCGTTACACTGCCGGATGAGTGGCAGTCGGAGGACAGATGCACGATCCTGAATATAGGTGCATGTGATTATGAGACAACAGTATATGTCAATGGAAAGCAAGTCGGAACGCATATAGGCGGATATATATCCTTTAGCTTTGACATCACAGCTTACCTTACCTCAGGTGAAAATATTATAACGATACGTGCATATGATGATACACGCTCGGATGCTCAGCCGACAGGTAAGCAGTGCCCGCTATATTACTCTAAGGGGTGTGACTATACACGTACAACAGGTATCTGGCAGACGGTATGGCTTGAGAATGTACATAAAAAATATATAAAGAACGCAAGATACACGCCTGATCTCGAAGGATCATCGCTGCTTATTGAAGCACAGTGTATGAATTCGCATGGCGAAACGCTTACAGCCGAGGCTTTTCTGGATGGAAAGAGCGTGGGAATCGCATCCTGTACAGTAAAGGGAAAATCGGCAAGAATGACTTTGAAGCTCAGCGAGCTGAAAACATGGAACGTCGGAGCTCCGGTATTGTATGATCTCAAGCTTACGCTTGGCAATGATTCTGTAAACAGTTATTTCGGTATGCGTGATATAGCGATCAAGGATGGCATAATGCTCATAAACGGTAAGCCGATATTCCAGCGTCTTATTCTGGATCAGGGCTTTTATCCGGATGGTATTTATACAGCTCCGACCGACGATGAGCTGAGATCCGATGTTCAGCGCTCGATAGATATGGGATATAACGGTGCAAGACTTCACGAAAAGATATTTGAACCCAGATTTTTGTATTACTGTGATAAAATGGGCTATATCGTATGGGGAGAATATCCGAACTGGGGCATTGAGCTAAAGGATAAGACTGCATATCAGGCGATATTACCGGAATGGATCGAAGCATTGGAGCGTGATTACAATCATCCGGCTATTGTAGGATGGTGTCCGCTGAATGAGACGAAAAAGGAGCAAAATGAGGTATTCGTAAAGACGCTCTTTAACATGACAAAGGCTATTGATCGTACAAGACCTATGATCGACACGTCGGGATATGTTCATGTGGATGATATTACGGATATTCTGGACTGCCATGACTATGAACAGGATGTTGAGGTATACCGTGAAAAATACGGAAGATTGATAAATGACGAGAATATACCTATATATTCCAATGCTGACGGAAAGCCAACATTTGTAAGTGAGTTCGGAGGTACATGGTGGAACGAAGCTGCGGCTGCGAATAACAGTTGGGGATATGAGTCTAAAAGCAGCTGGGGCTACGGCAACAGTCCAAGAACGAAGGATGAAGTTATAGCACGCTACAAGGGCCTTGTAGATACACTTTTATCAAATCCGAAGATAGGTGCATTTTGTTATACTCAGCTTACTGACGTAGAGCAGGAGCAGAACGGTCTTTACACATATGACCGTAAGCCGAAGTTCGATCCGTCGGTGATCAGAGCTATTACAAGTGCAAAGGCGGCAATTGAGGAATAGATTGAAATATGATATCAGACAAAGAAATGATCGATTTTTTGGATGGATGTACAGCTCTTTATGTGAATAAAGCAAATGCACTGGTAAACGGGAGAAAAGTAAGAATAAAAAATGCACCGATCATGCGTGATGAAACGATCATGCTTCCGGCAGATTTTTTTGCCGGAAGCATAGGCGTGGAAATGATCGATAAAAACGGTTTTGTTGAGCTGCGTAGCGGAGAAAAAACGATGGAGCTCGGAGATGAAAACAAAATCGACGGTGTTTACTATGTAAGTGCGTTGGAGAGCTGCAAGCTGTTCGGAAAACACCTGCACACAGAGAATAACGGTATAATTATCTATTCGGATAGAGATATGTCATCAAAGCTGAGCTGGGAAACCAATTTAAAAATGATGAGAAAAATATCCGAAAGCTACATGTTCGAGGATATCAGCGGAAAAGAGCTTGCGGAAAGGATAAAAGCTGCAAACCCGGGGAACAAGCATCCTCGAATGATCATGACCGAAGAAAAATTTGAGGAAATACGCAAAGAGATCGAAGATCCCAACGGAGATAAGGTATATAAGATCCTCTTTGAGAGGCTGAAGAAAAAAGCGGATGAATATATGACCGAGAGGACCTCGGGATATGAGATACGTGATGGCGTCAGACTGCTTTATGTGTGCCGTGAAAATAAAAAGCGAATGATGACGCTTGCAATGATATACAATCTTACTCGTGATGAAAAGTATGCTGAGCGTGCATATATGGAAATGTATACGTGTGCATGCTTTGTGGATTGGCATCCGTTTCACTTCCTTGATGTTGGAGAGATGGCGGCTGCAATGGGAATATGCTATGACTGGTTGTACAATTGGATGGCTCCGTGGCAGCGTAAGCCGATCAGAGATGCAATAGTAATAAACGGTGTACATCCTATTATTGAGGACTTCGATGACAAGCCCAGAGAACGTTCATGGAATTGGCGAGGCGAGTTTGCTGATAACTGGCGCTTTGTTATTGGAGGAGTTGGAATAGGTGCTATGGCGGTCGTAGATGAGATGCAAGGTGAGGAGCTTGAAAATTGCGAGCGTGCGATAGAGCAGACTCTTATCGATATAAGAAGATCATTGAGCCTTTTTGCTCCGAACGGCGGCTATGAAGAAGGTATAATGTATTGGGGACTCTCAATGGAATTCTTTACGTATCATATGAGAGCTCTCATGACATCGATAGGGGAGGATCTCGGATACGTCGATGTACCGGGTATGAGAAATACGAACAGATATCTGTTTTCGATGAACGGCTCTGTCAGCGTATTTAATTATCATGATTGCGGTGATGCAAAAGCATATATTCCTCCGCAGACGATGTTCTTAGCTGATTATTTTGGAAATTATGAGGAGGCACTGCCGCGAATAGACAGGATATTAAATGGCGGCGAGGCAAGCGTTTCCGATATGTTCCTTTATAATAAGAAGTTCAGCCGTGCGAGTACAGAAAGAAGCGAGCTTAATACGTATATGCCGATTGCGGAAACTGTTACGATGCGTAGCGGATGGGGAAAGAATGACATATATGTAGGCTTCCACTGCGATGATCCCTACGGGGCTCCGGGACACGATCATATGGATGCCGGACAATTTGTTATAGATGCGCTTGGCGAAAGCTTTTTTATCGATCTTGGGCCTGATGATTACAACCTTTCAAATTATCATGACACATATCGTTTCAGAGCTGAAGGACATAACACAGTTATTTTTGATCCGTCAATGGATTACGGTCAGAAATATGGTGGAAAAGCTGAGATTGAAAGATATCAATTCAGTGAAAACGGCGGCTTTGCTGTAGGAAATATGACTGATGCGTATGAAAAGACAGTATCCTTTAGACGAGGAATAATGCTCAATACGATTGATAAAAAGGTGATATTGACAGACGAGATAAAGCTTAGCACAGAAGCTTCAATGCTCTGGTCAGCGCATACATGTGCGGATATCACGTTGTCAAAGGATAAAAAGACAGCAAAGCTTGAGATAAATTCGAAGACTCTTTTTGCACATATTGTAAACTGCGATAAAGCGGAGTTTTGCGTTTTAGATGCAAAGCCGCTCCCAACGTCACCTATCGTTGAAGGTCAAGATGAGAATAAAGGCATACGAAAGCTTGCAATATGGATCGAAGGTGTAACTGAGCTTTGCCTGACAGTCGTGTTCGACGAAAAGCAGACATACAACGGAGAGGCATTGCCAATATCCGACTGGCAGATCTAATAATTTAACGTTCTTATTCTTTCAACGGGAAAAATGATTACGATAATGAAACACAATGCACCTCGGAAGCGTTCGCTTTCCGGGGTGTATTGTGTTTTAACTCGATTCGCTTGTTTGAAGTCATGGACAGCTTCTATAGTCACGTCAAGGCTGTTTCCCGGTGGATTATTTCATTTGCACTTGACTTGCCGAGCTGAAATGAGATGATGTTATCAATGGTGGTTTTTGCTATATTTGTAAGAGCATCACTTGTAAGAAAAGCCTGGTGAGAGGTTATAAGCACATTGGGCATTGAGATGAGACGTGCAAGGATATCATCCTGAACGATGTGACCGGAATTATCTTTGAAAAAAACATCACTTTCCTCCTCGTATACATCAAGGCAGGCTGCACCTACGTGCTTTGATTTAATGCTGTCTAGCAGCGCCTCCGCATCAAGCAGTGCGCCACGTGATGTATTTATGATCACAACACCTTTTTTCATGATGGACATGCTATCTCTATCGATAATGTGATAGGTTTTATCTGTGAGCGGACAATGCAAGGATATTATATCACTACGAGAAAACAGCTCACTGAGGGAAACGTATTCACAGTCTACAGAAGAATCATGTGTTGTATCATATGCCAGTACATTCATGCCGAATCCATGACATATGTTTATGAAAATGCGACCTATTTTACCTGTACCGATAACGCCTACGTTTTTCCCGTGCAGATCAAATCCGACAAGACCGTCGAGACTGAAATTGAAATCTCTGGAGCGTATATAAGCCTTATGAGTGCGACGAACTGATGTTAGGAGCATAGCCATTGCGTGTTCTGCGACGGCATATGGAGAATAAGCCGGTACTCTGAATATTCTGAGCTTCCCGGCAGCAGCACGAATATCGACATTATTGAAGCCGGCACATCGCAGACATATGAGCCTTATTCCCATTTTATACAGTGTATCAATAACGGCTTCGTCTAAAATATCGTTTACAAAGACCACGATACCGTCACTCCCTGACGCAAGAGCCGCAGTGTCTAATGTCAATCGTGAATCGAAGAATTTAAATGTAATACCGTATTTGCCGTTAAAATGTTCGAATTCGGCTATATCATAGGATTTTGCATCGAAAAAAGTAAGCTTCATGTTAAAACTCCAAATCAGATGATTTTAGATTAGTATTTGCATAAGATCAAAAAATATGAAATTAAAACTGTTCTTAATCAAAAGTATCTTACCAATGAAGAAAGAAATTTAATCATAGAGAGTCTTATTTCAAAGAAAAACACTCTTATTTCGGAAGGTAAATACACAGACGGAATAGATGATACGCTACTCAAAATCTTGCGTTCTAAAAAGAAAAAAGTTAAGATTATTACACCGTAAAGCAACAGTAAAGGCGCAACCGACGGAAGAAAAATCCGCTGATTGTGCCTTTTGTTTTTGCATTACCGTATTTTCTGCATTATCTTAGCAAGCAGACCGTTTTTACTCCGTTTCGGGCAAAAAACAGTAAATTGCTCGTTAGGGGGACACCCTAAGACCTGTTGCTTGGCTAAGACTATGGGTTGGAACAACTACAAGTTTTATGTTGATGGTGATTTTAGTGGTAGTAATTTGAACAGCCCCCGTAGCAGGATTTGATTGCCGATGTCGAAGTGGGAAAATTTGAAGCAGTTGTCGTGTTCAAACTTGACCGTATTTCAAAAAGTCAAAAAGGCACTTTACTCTTGATTGAAAATGTGTTTATTCTGAATGATGGTGCTTTCGTTTTCTGTGCTTTCGACATTATATTCTTGCGGTTGTTGGTGTTTGAAAACCTCCCTCGATTTACGCTGTTTCCAAGAATGAGTAGACAAAAAGTGTTTTGTCGGCAAGCGAGTGTTTCCATTAACTAAACCAATGCCATTTCCTCACGCTGATGAAGGGTGATAAGGCGGTCGAGGTTGGCAAAATATTGTCCGATTTTC
>CAYWVF010000027.1:31180-31582 GCA_964461815.1 uncultured Oscillospiraceae bacterium | reverse complement strand
CCGCTCAGCGTGTTCCGACACCGACAGGCTCCACAACAATCCTCGTTGCTGTTGTTAAGGGCAAGGACGTTACAAAGGACGGCATCAATGCTGCTATGAAGGCTGCTGCTACAGAGAGCTTCGGCTACACAGAGGAAGAGCTCGTTTCCAGCGACATCATCGGTATCACATATGGTTCACTGTTCGATGCTACACAGACAATGGTTTCCAAGATCGACGAAGAAACATATCAGGTACAGGTTGTTTCCTGGTACGACAACGAGAACTCCTACACAAGCCAGATGGTTCGTACAATCAAGTACTTCGCAGAGCTTGCATAAGTTTTTTTCGTAAATTTAATCGGAGCAGAAAATTCTGCTCCGATTTTTTCTTTTTATGATTGAATTAAAGAAAAGTATGTTG
>CAYWVF010000027.1:0-31170 GCA_964461815.1 uncultured Oscillospiraceae bacterium | reverse complement strand
TACTTCGCAGAGCTTGCTTAATCAGAGTTTTTGAAATCCATTTCCCCAACGGAGCTCGCTCTCCGTTGGGGATTTTCATTATTCCGTTTAGGGGACTATTATTGTTCCGCTAATGGGCTTTATTGTTCCGTTAGAGAGCTATCATTATTCCGCTAGAGGGCTCTTCATTATAATAATAAAACATATCCGCTATGGATCGGTGAGGTATTTATGGAAATAACAAAAAAGCTGGCTGACAAAGCCAATGACAACTGGTTCGCCGCACCTGTTACTATAGCCTTTCTCGGCGACAGCGTTACACAGGGCTGCTTCGACCTCTATCAGAAATACAACAGCGGTATCCAAACCTTTTTCGATAAAAACAGCGCATATCATAACTATTTAGCTCAGATCCTGACCGTTCTCTATCCTACAGTTCCAATAAATATCATCAACGCAGGCATAAGCGGCAGTAACGCTTCACACGGACTCGAGCGTATAGAGCGTGACGTTATCTCTCATTCGCCCGACCTCACGGTCGTATGCTTCGGTCTCAACGACTCCGGTCAGGGACTTGACGGTATCGACAAGTACATTTCCGCACTCAGAGGTATATTCGAAAGGCTTAAGGCTGCCGATATCGAGACTATCTTCATGACTCCGAACATGATGAACACCGAGATCAGCTGCCATCTGCATAATGAGCTGATAAGAAGTGTTGCCGCAGAGACACTCGGTACACAGACTAACGGCATGATGGATGCATACATGGATGCGGCTCGTGAGCTGTGCCGTGAGATGGACATCAAGGTATGCGACTGCTACAAGAAGTGGAAGACGCTCAACGAGGCAGGCGTGAATACGACTGAGCTTCTCGCAAATAAGATAAATCATCCATCAAAGGAAATGAACTGGCTGTTCGCATACTCACTCGTTGAGACTATGTTCAGCTAAAGAGATCCGCATATTTGATAATACAGCGCTGCGGCGGTTTAATGACAGGGTAGCTGCTCACTGTTTCGGCAATTTGCAGAAATAATTTGAATTTTCAGCGAATAGATATACATTTTACCATTTGACCGGCGTAAAAAATTATGTTATAATCATTTACGCAGCCGTAAAGGGCAAAATGTAATATGGTAGAATGGAGACGACCCAAAATGAGCGCAAGAAAAGGTACACTACTCAGCATCCGCAGTGATATCAGGGTGCTGGATGCGACGATCCGTGACGGCGGACTGTGCAACAACTTCGAATTTACAGATGATTTCGTATTCGCACTCTATAAAATGAACGTACAGTGCGGCGTAGACTACATGGAATTCGGCTACAAGGCGAGCAGGAACATGTACAAGGAGAGCGACTACGGTAAGTGGAAGTTCTGTAAGGAGGAGGATATCCGAGCTATCGTCGGTGAAAACCCCTCAAATATGAAAATATCGGTAATGGCTGACGTTGGACGCTGCGACTACAAGACAGATTTCCTGCCGAAGAAGGACAGCGTTATCGACATGGTGCGTGTAGCCTGCTACATCCATCAGATATCGGCGGCAGTTGAGATGATAGAATATCTGCATGAGCTTGGCTACGAGACAGCATGTAATATCATGGCAGTCTCTCAGGTCGGCAGCGATCAGGTGCTTCAGGCACTTGAGATGCTTGCGACTACAAACGTAGATGTCATCTACCTTGTGGACAGCTTCGGCTCACTTTATCCCGAAAGTGCATCAAGGCTTGCACAATCATATCTTCAGGTGACCGATGCAGTGGGAAAGCGTGTCGGCTTCCATGCACATAACAATCAGAATCTGGCATTCGCCAACACCATCGAGGTCCTGTCCTACGGTGTTTCGTATCTTGACGCTACGGTGCAGGGTATCGGCAGAGGTGCGGGCAACTGTGCTATGGAGCTTCTTCTGAGCTTCCTGCGAAACCCGAAATATAATTTCTACTATCTCCTTGACTTCATCGAGGATTACATGAAGCCGCTCAAGGAAAACGGTGTCATCTGGGGCTACGAGATACCATACCTGTTCACAGGACTTATGAATCAGCATCCACGTGCCGCAATAGAATTTATGAAGGAGCACAAGAACGGCTACTCCGATTTCTATAAGAGACTGTTAGATCACGACTAAATAAATTACGCTCGATCCGCTATTTCTTGGATCGAGCGTATTTCTTTTTATCTCATGGGTGCGGAATTTTTATAATACTCCACCGCTTCACGTAAGAACTCAACGCTCACGCCGAAGCGCTCAGCGATATCATATTCCGTTCCGTCGATACCGCAGCTTACGTAAGCCTTTATCAGCTCGTCCCTCGGAACAAGCTCCTCTATCGCCCACGATGATGCCTGATGCTCCAGCTTCCCCATAGGATAGAGCGAATCATTTGTATACACGGCGTTTCGCACGCAGTGACCAAGCTCATGAGCCAGCAATTCCCTTTTCAAATGCGGAATGGCGGCGTACTTACTGTCCAGTCCGATATGACATCCTGTTTTCGTTCGGACGATAACCGCTTTGAGCTCCGGCAAATTGAATTCGTCTATCGTTACACCCTCAGCCTTTGCGATCTCATAAAGCTCGTCCAGTTTGTTCATTGTTGCGAATATCCCTCCGTTGCTATTTTTTATATTTATGCTTTACAAACTCCGCAAATTGCAGCACTTCTTCATACATATCGTCCGTTATTCCCTCTGCACCGTTGAACAGCGCATACTTTATCTCTTCCTCCGTCGGCGCATTTTTCGTACTCTCTCTGCCTGCCAGCGAATCAAGTGATACATCAAAATAATTTGCGATCTTACTCAGCATCTCGTACTCCGGCTTGTTCTTGCCGCATTCCCACATCCCTACCGTGGACTGCGCCACTCCAAGCACCTTTGCCAGCTCTGCCTGTGACAGCTTTCTTTTCTCACGCAGCTCCTTTAGTCTCTTCTGAAACATTTTCCGTTCACCTCAAGCTAATTGTATCATCCTATATGATGGTTGTCAAGTCATATTACGATGCGCCCATCATTTTATGTGTTGACAAACAACTATGCGTGTGATACTATTATCATACCAAATGATAAGGAGGGAGCATATGACACTAAAGAAACGAGCCGAAAGGGAGCTTGGCATGTACAGGATAAAGAGAGCTTCGATGGAGGGACTGACCGAGCAGATAAAGACAGAGAAAGGCGACACACGCAGTCTGAGAGCGGCAAGGGCTGCGATATACCATGACGTCAGGAAAGTGGAGAGGGGACTTGCTGCGCTGAGCGACCAACAGCGCAGGATACTCGAGGTATTTTACATAGACCGTTGCAGTGACCACGTATGGGTGCTGTGTGACGAGCTGTTTGTGGAGAGTGCGGAGGTCTACAGGAGAAAGGAGCGTGCGCTGAGAGACTACATTTTCGCAGTCTATGGAGTGGAAATATGAAAATACTACTCAAAATCTGTTATTCAGCTCATCGACAAGCTTTACCAGACCGTCGATTATCTCGCCGCAGACCTTTTCACCTATCTCGGCAGATGCACGCTCCGGGAAGCCCATCACGCCTATCTTGACCTCCTCACGCTGAGTGACACGCTCTATAACAAATGGGCTGTCGATCGGCTTTTCCCTGTGCTCGAACCAATCCTGATCGGAGCGCAGGTTCTTTGCGATCTCAGGCTCATCCATTACGAGTCTGTCCATGTGTACAAGTTCGGGCTTCCAGTACAGCATTCGTGAGGTCTCACCCATACCTGCATGGAAATCGCACTGCACACCGTCCTGCTTGAATATTGCTGCCGACGTCTCGGAAAGTCCGCTGCTTGTAACGAGGCATATTGCGATATCGCTCATAGCGTCACTTCTTCTCAGCACCATTTGCAGGCTTGAGCGCAGCGCATTTATATTATCCGTACCGCCGTGTCCTAGCTGAATTATGATATTTTTGAAGCCCATTCTCACGAACTCACCGCAGATATCGGATACCATAAGTCCGAACAGCTGAGGATTCACATTCATCGTACCCTGTATGCCGCCGCCCGAGAAGCAGTAGTGCAAGCCGGGTGCTATAAATGCGTTGATACGGTCGAAGCCTATGCGAAGCGGCTCAGTGACATTGAAAATATCCGTACCGAGCGGCAGATGATGTCCGTGCTGCTCTATCAGACCTATCGGCAGTATCACCGTAGGGCAGGTCTTCACCATTTCTTGAAACTGATCGAATGGGTAATCCGTCAAATTGTAAGCCATAATATATCCTCCCTGTTTTTTCTTAATTCTACATTTTTACACGTCTATTGTCAACAAAAAACGGATAAAATGCGTATATTACACGAATTATCACTGCTATTATGTGTTATCCCCGTCATGTGAAAAAACGAAATTTATTTTATCTGTGCTATTGACATTTCACCTGTCAGCCTTTATAATTTCATTAACGGCAAAAATATTTCAAAATTTGTGATAAACAGTCAAAAACAGCGTTATTTTGACGGATTTTAGACTAAAATACATGATTCCGTTTCAGGTGAGAAAGGATGAGCCGATGTACATTTGCGCTGCCGATATAGGTACTACAACGATAAAGGCATCTATTTTCAATGAGGACGGTGTTCTTCTTTCGACTGCAAGTGAGGGATATCCTCTTTTGACGTCCTTTGGCGGAGCGGTCGAGCAGGATGCACGGCTATGGTATGAGCTAACTGTAAAGCTCATAAGAAAATGCGTTTCCTCGCTGCCTAAAACAGATAAAGCATATCTATCCGTAAGCGCTCAGGGCGGCAGCATCGTGCCGATAGACGAAAAGGGTGAGCCGATGAGCCTTGCTGCGACGTGGATGGACGGCAGGGGAGAGGAATACATAAAGGATATATACAGGCTGCACGACAAAAAATGGTTCTACGAGCGGACGGGAAAGCTGCCTGTAAAGAGCTGCTGCATTGCGAAGCTGAAGCTGTTTGGAAAGGCTGCGATGTATCTGACTACGCTGGAGTATGTCAACATGAAGCTGACAGGTAACGCTGTGACCGACCCTACGAGTGCCGCAATGACGTACTTCTACGACCTCGAGCACGGTGACTGGCAAGAGGAGATACTCGACATATGCGGAATAAGAAAGTCTCAGCTTGCAAGGATAATGATGTCGGGAGCTGTAGTAGACAAGCTCACTCCTCAGGCTGCCGCCGACAGCGGACTCCCCGAGGACACGACAGTTATCAACGGTGCTCACGATCAGTACATTGCCGCCGCAGGAGCAAATGTGCTGAAGCCCGGCGACATACTTCTCTCGACAGGTACAGCGTGGGTGGTATTCGGTGCATCGGACAAGCGCAGGAGCTACTCAGAGCTGAGCATAGGGCCGCACGTCGTATCGGGAATGTACGGTGTATTTTCGAGTGTGCCTACGGGCGGTGCTGCTCTGGACTGGGCTAGGGATAAGCTGCTGTCGGGAGTTGCCTTTGACGTGCTGGATGCTCAGGTCATGTCACGTATCGGAAAGAACAAAAGACTGCTCGTCTACCCGAGCTTCAGCTCACGTGAGGCGAGGATATGCGGACTGGAGCTGAGTATGGACGGCTTCGATATTGCACTGGCTGTGATGGAGGGCGTGATCTTCGAGGTCAGGTGCATATTCGAGCGCTTCATAAGCGAGGGCTATCTGCCTGCAAGCGACATTTCCATCTACCGCAGCGGCATGTCCACGCTTAAAATGATCGGCGGTGCCGTCAAGGGCAAGCCGTGGCAGACTCTTGTGAATGCGATACTCGGTGACGTCAGCATTTTCGACGATCCCAACGTAACTCTTATCGGTGCTGCTGTGTTTGCAGGTACTGCCGCAGATCTTTGGGGCAGCTATGAAGAGGGCTCGAAAAGGCTGTGCCGCTCAAGACCTGTCGAAGCACTGTCGTCACTGCGTGAATTTTACGATGAAAAATTTGAAAAATACAAATCGATGAGGTAATATAAAATGGCACTTTTTGATGTTTTGGAGGTTGACAGAAAATTTTATGCCGAAAGGCTCAGAGATTTTCTCCCCGACAATATTTTCGATACGCACACTCACGTCTATGAGCAGAGCAGCTCGATCTCAAAGGCTTCTCAAGCATCGGTATCATGGCCTGACCTCGTGGCAAGCTGCAATCCCGTAGAGGACATGGACGAAACAGGTCATCTCCTGTTTCCGGGCAAGCGCTATGTACCGCTGATGTTCGCATCGGGCGTTCGTCCCGAGACTCAAAAGGACAGGAACAGCTACCTCAGCCGTGTCTCCGCAAGCTCAGGCTACCCGGCACTGTACTACACTCATCAGGATCAGTCGGGTGATGAGATAGAGCGTGAGGTCATTTCCGGCGGCTTTCGTGGGATAAAGATGTACTACAGCTGTCTGCCGTCCTACATACCCTCTGCCGAGATACGCATATTCGACTATCTTCCGCACTCACACCTCGAGGTATGCGACAAGCACGGCTGGACAGTCATGCTCCACATACCCAGACCGAAGCGTCTTCGTGACCCTGTGAATATCGCACAGCTTCTCGAGATCGAGGAAAGGTACAAGAACCTCCGTCTCATCGTAGCGCATGTTGGACGTGCCTACTGTGATTCCGACGTAGGTGATGCGCTCGACATACTCTCGAAGACAGAAAATATGATGTTCGACTTCTCCGCAAATACGAACAGTCACGTATTCGAGCAGCTTATCAAGGCAGTCGGGCCGTCCAGGATCATGTACGGAAGCGATATGCCTATCACAAGAATGAGGATGCGCCGTATCGAGCGTAACGGTATATATGTAAATCTCATCAAGCGAGGTATGTACGGTGACGTTTCCGCCGATCCGAATATGGATGAGCTTGATCCTCCCGAGGCTGACGAGCTGACGTTCTTCATATACGAGGAGATCGATGCATTCCGTCGTGCTGCACTCCGTACAGGTCTGTTACGCAGTGATATTGAGCGTGTGTTCTGGAAAAACGGTGCGGAAATGTTCGGTATCAAATAAAACTCGGTGCCTGTGAGCCTTTACTCACAGGCATCTATGATTTTCTTCCATCATTTGCGGTTTCTTTATGCAATCATTATTGCAAAACGATTTACATCGTGATATAATAGGAGCTACGGCTTTAAGAGAGCCGTCAATTTATTACAATTCACGGAGATATAATACAATGCAAAACCATCGTTCCACCTATGTACGAAACATCCTGCTCTCATGCCTGTTCTTTTCGGGCGTAGCGGGACTTCTGACAGGCATACTCATATTCCTGTTTAAATTCACAGCCTCACACGTCATATCGCTGTCGGGCAGCATCTATGCGTATGTCCGCTCCGATCCGTCGAAGCTGCCTCTGCTGCTGCTCGGTGCAGCCGTGCTCGGTATAATATCGGCTGTCATAATAAAGTACGTTCCCGACAGCCGTGGCGGCGGCATCCCCACATCGGTCGCTATCCTGCGTGGACTCATACCGTTCAACTGGATAAAGAGCATCATTTTCCTGTTCACCTCCGCTATGGTCACCTACTTCGGCGGCGTACCGCTCGGCAATGAGGGGCCAAGTGTACAGATGGGTACTGCGGTCGGTCGAGGTACGGTGCGTATATTCGCAAAAAAGCATCCCGGATGGGATCGATATATAATGACAGGCGGTGCATGTGCAGGCTTTGCCGCTGCTACAGGCTCACCTCTCACAGGTATTTTCTTCGCATTCGAGGAAGCGCACCGCAGATTTTCTCCCATGATATTCATGACCTCAGCCGTTGCCGTACTCGCAAGCACCACGGTAATGAATCTGCTCTGTGAGCTTACGAACACAAGCCCGGCACTGTTCGGCTTCACTATAGACTATGTGCTCCCCATCCGTTATCTGTGGGCGCCTGTCATAGTAGGTGTCGCAGCAGGACTTTTTGCCGCAGTATTTACAAAATCCTACACTACGATACGTAAGATCATAAAGAACACGCTCAGTCATATACCGTCTGCTGTAAAGATCGTCATCATCTTCGTAGCTGTTGCTATCATCGGCTTTTTCTCCGATGAATGCATCGCATCGGGACATCATCTGATCGACGAGCTTATCGAGGGCTACGGAGCGTGGTATCTGCTCCTGATCTTCCTCGTTGTACGTGCGTTTTTACTGCTCACGGCGACAAATTCCGACATAACAGGCGGACTTTTCATCCCAACGCTGGCACTCGGTGCTATCGTGGGAGCTATATGCGGTAAGGGAATGGTAGCCTCGGGAGCCCTGCCCTCCGAATACTACGTCATCATGGTCGTCACCGGCATCGCAGCCTTTCTCAGCTCCTCCTCACGCACTCCGCTCATGGCTATCGCATTCGCTATCGAGGCTCTCAGCGGTCTGACTAACATTCTCGCTGTATCCGTCGGAGTCGCATTCGCATACATAGTAATAGAAGCGCTCGGTATAAGTGAGTTTTCGGACACGGTCATTGAAAGCAAGGTCGATACGGCTCACGAGGGCAAGGAGTCGCACGTCGTTGACATGCACCTGACAGTAGCCTACGGTGCGTTCGCCGTAGGTAAGGAGATACGTGATATTCTCTGGCCTCCCACATGCACCGTGCTTTCTGTACGCAGGAATCCCGCACATCATCATAGCGATACAGCCATCTCCGCAGGAGATACGCTCCACGTTCACTATGAGACCTACGACGCAGAGCAGACGCTAAATGAGCTTGAGGCTCTTGTAGGCCATCAGTTTGGTGACATCAACACTCGTATGCGTCCCAGCAAAAAGGATCACCGCATCCCGGAGATATAAAAAATCATAGAGATAAATTGAACCCCAAAAGCATCATGCTTTTGGGGTTCTTATACTTTACTTCTCGTCGTAGCATGAGAATATCTCATCTACTCTCTTTTGGTCGGGCTTCTTTGTGAACAGGCTCACTATTGGAACTACTATCAATGAAGCTGCCATTGCTGCGACGCCCATCTCAGGTGAGCTTGCAGCAGCGGCGGCGAAGTCTGTTCTGAGTGTGATAACAAGTGTTGAGATACCTACCGTAATAAGTCCCGCTATCATACCCGCGTATGCTCCTGCCTTTGTGATACGCTTCGAGAAAAGTCCCCAGATGTACGGGCCTATGAAGCAGCCGGAGACGACACCCCAGGAGAATGACATAAGGCTCACTATGATAGGTATATTCATCGTTGCGAATACGAACGAGCACACTACAAACATAAGGCAGATCGCTCTTGTAAGTATCATCTGCTTTTCGGGCTTTATCGCTTTCTTTCTTATCGACGGGATGAGGTCAACTGAAACTGCCGATGCGGAGGTGAGCACTACCGCTTCAAGTGTAGACATCGATGCGGAAAGGAGCAGTATCATGATTATCGCCAGGAGTATGATACCGAGCGTACCGTTTCCGAGCACCTCCATAAGCAGCGACGGGATAACGGAGTCGATGCCGCCCTCGGGGAGCTGACCGCCGAGCACGAGTCTGGATGTGCTGCCGACAAGATATGCACCGCAGCCGATGATGAAACAGAATGCCGTGGATATCACCGTGCCGCGCTTGATCGCAGCTGTATCCTTTATCGCATAGAACTTTCCTATCATCTGAGGAAGTCCCCATGTACCGAAGCTTGTGAGCATTATATTGAAGCAGAGGAATTTGAACGACGAGCCTCCGAATATATTTGCAAGCTGCTCACCTGTCACAGGGTACGGATCACCTGCTGCCGACTCGAACGCTGACAGATTATTTATAAGACCTGCAAAGCCGCCTACATTTTCATGGCTGAGTACTGCCGCCACGAGACATACGACGCCTACTATCATAACTATGCCCTGGATGAGGTCTGTATATGCCGTAGCCATATAGCCGCCTGCAACGAGATAGAATGCCGTAAGTCCTGCTATTATCAGCATCCACACCCACGTCTCTACTCCGGGGAACACTGCGTTGAACAGTGAGCCGAGTCCCTTGTAAACTGCGGCGGAGTAGGGTACAAGGAATATAAATATCACTATCGCCGCGAGCATCTTCATGCCCTTTGAATCGTATCTTCCCTCGAAGTACTCTGCCATCGTTTTGGCATTGAGCTTTTTGGTGATTTTTCTTGTGCGGTTCGCAAACAAGAGCCATGACATCAGGCAGCCGAGGACTGCATTGCCTATTCCTATCCATACGCTGCCGATACCGATATTCCAGCCGTGCTGACCTGCGTAGCCGACAAATACTACGGCTGAAAAATACGTCGTGCCGTAGGAAAAGGCTGTCATCCACGCTCCGATGTTTCTTCCTCCGATGAGGAAGCTGTCGAGGCTCTTAGATTTTCCGTAGCTTACGCAGCCTATGACTGCCATTGTGACAGCGTATACCGCCAATGCGGCTATTGTGTAGAGCTGTACGCTTTGCATGTGTTTTTTCCTCCTTTTAATGTCAGAATCACGGAGGAAAAAGCCGATTTTCGGCAAAAAAACACGCCCTCCGTATTCCATTGAAATACAGAGGACGAGACATTTCCCGTGGTACCACCTCAGTTTACCGCCATCTCACGATCACGGCCTTGGAGAGTGTCCAACAACACCCTTGTTCTGTGACGGGAACACCCGTTGCAGCCTACTTGATTATCGTTCGGTGCACTGCTCACAGGAGGTATTCGTTCCCGACTCCGCCATTGTCTCTCACCTGCCGACAACTCTCTTAAGACTCCCTCGGGAATTACTTATTCCTGCTCAAACGCATTTATTTTACGTACTATATTTTAATATTTCAGCTCGCTAAAGTCAAGCATTTTTTTCGCACTCGACATTTTTTGTATATTCCACACAAACGTCAGCGAGCTCGTCATGTGCATTTTTCACACAGCTCACGATTTTTCAAGCACTATGATATCACGCAGTATCGACTGATCTACTCTGTGCTCGAACCTCAGATACCTCTCATCGTTTAGCACCTTAAGTCCGTGCTTTTCGGCTATCGACTCTGCTCTGTGCCTTGGCAGTACATTGCTGTTCCACGACAGTGCCATCGTTCCGCCCTGTTTCAGTATGCTTTTCCACACGGGAAGGCATACATCCAGAAGCTCCGCAGGGTTTCTCGTCAGTGACGACTGCTTCTGATTCGTAACATTACCGTGCTGAATGCCGTAGGGGAGATCACCTACGATGATATCGAAGAAGCTTTTCTTATAGTATCTGTCGGCATACATCGTATTTCCCGAAACGAACTCTATCGTCCTTGTATTTCCGCTCTTGAAGGCTTCCTTATCCTGCGCTGTCTCAAAGGTGCGGCGTATCGCGGTGTATGACCTGTCCGCACCGACCAGCTTTTTCTCCGAATACGTGAATTTATACCTCGCATTTTCAAGATAACGCTTCATAAAACGTTGTGCTTCACCTACGACGTTCTCACCTATCTCTATCCCGTACACGTCGTAGCCCTTTACAAGCCCTTCGTACAGCGTAGTGCCCTTTCCGGCTATCGGGTCGAGCAGCTTTATGCTTTCACGGTGCTTTGAGGAATACACCGCTATATTTATCATCATCCGTGTGAATATCTCATTCGTTTTTCCCGTGTATTTCAGCATACTTCCGATGCCGCTGTCGATGAAATCCTCTCTCAGCTTCTCTATCGGCTTAAGATACATTTCACCGTCTATCTCCTCCACTCGGAAAAGCGCATAGATGAATGACAGGTCGAACAGCACCCTCACATCCTCGCTCTCAAGCTCATGCTCTGTCTCGAACGTCAGGTAATCCGCTCCGCAAATAGTGACGTTTCGAATATCGGTGCATTCTGTCGTAAGTCCCTCGGCTACTATCGAAAGCTCCGCCTCGGACAGCTTCTGTGACGTCTCAAAATATACTCTGTTATGCCCGGGATTGTATAATATTGCATATTTCATGCATATACCGCCTCTCGCTCTACTCTTTTTCGCTCCGCTCCGAGCCTAGTCTATCTCTCGCCTTTTTCAATGCATTCTCGTAATCCTCAGCCGTGACGAACGTGTTCAGTGCTTCAAGCAGTGCATTCGAGGTCAGCCTTGACGGCAGCTTCAGCTCACGCAGCACCAGCTCACGAAGTCTTGCGGAGTCACCTCTGCCGCTTATACCGTCCGAGTACATGTCAGCCTTTGTAAGAGTACGCCTTTGCGACTCGCTCTGCTCCGCACCGTCTAGCACCGTAGCTCCTGCACGAAGCACAGCATCGGTCAGCACCTCACGGCTCATGCCCTCGACTCCCAGCTTGCCCTCCTTGGATGCAGTGCTTTTCCTGCGCTCCTTGCCGTAGATGTCGGGGATGTATGCATTCTTTATCTGCTCAGTCTTGACACAGCCCTTAAGCAGCTTTCGTATCACAAAGCCTGCACCGTCACTGTCGGTGAGAATGATTATACCTCTCGTCCGTGCGATGCGCTTTATGAAATCACGCCGTTCACCATCGTTGAATATGGCGAAGCCACGTGTCTCGATTATGATCGTATCGAAAATCGTTGACAGTGCCGCCTTATCGTAGCGACCCTCAACTATTATCGCTTCCTTTATTTTTATCATGCTATTTTACCGCCGCTCTCAATATAAACAGTCTGAGCGTGTCATGATCTCCTCCACTTTTCAGCTCAAGATCGCACCTTTCACAATCCGACACTATCTCACGCAGCCTTTTTATGCTGTATCGTCTCGCACTGTCCATGATCTTATCCATCTGAAATGAATATCTCAGCCCAAGATCGCTCATAATATTATTGGTTCGGTTCTCGCTCTGAGCACACTTCGCCAGATATATCTGACGGAACTGCCGCCCGACGAGCGCCATTATCATAATAGGGCTTTCGTTCAGCCTTTCCATATCGGAGAGTCGGGCGAGAGCTCTTACTGTTCTGCCCGATGCGATATCATCCGTCAGGTCAAACACCTTAGCCTCAAGCGCACGTGTGGCTACCGCATCTATGTCCTCACGTCTTACGCTCACCTCGCTCGCATACGCTGCCACCTTCATCGTCTCGTTTGTGAGCGTCTGCATATCAGTTCCACATACGCTTATCATGTACTGTGCCATGTCACGGCTCATGCGCTTTCCTCTGCGCTCAAACGATCTTACAAGGAAGCCCTCAAGCTCTTCCTCGGATGCATGCTCAAAGCATACGCATTTCCCCAGCTTCTCTATTAGCTTGTACATTTTAGTGCGCTTATCAGGTGAAAAGTCAGCCTTATCGAAGATAAATATCACACACACGCTGTCGTCAAGCTCACCTAGCAGCTCTGCAACATTCTCACTCTCACCCTTGAAAAGAGGGTAGTCATGTATCACCACGACTCTGCGGCCTCCGAGCAGGGGAGGTGAGGAGCAAGCTTCGAAAAGCTCCTGCTCCGAAAGCCTTGCACCGTCAAGCTCGGAGTAGTTAAAGTCCTCCGTGCCCTCCATCAGAGCACGCCTCTTTATCATCTCAACGGACAGATCGAGACGATAGCGTTCCTCGCCGTAAAATACATATAACCGCTCCGGCTCCGAATTTTTAAGACTCGCCATCCAGCTGCGTACCTCTATCCCACTGTTTTTCTTCGCCAACTCTCGACCCCCCTTTATCCGGTTTCTATCAATTATATCATGTCAAGCGTGCTATTGTCAATTCACAGCGGCATTATCTGCAATCCAGGTACTCGAGGAATCGCTTTACCGCCGGTGATGCAAGCCGTCTGTCACGCAGTACGAGCCCTATATCACGATACGCAGGTACATCCAGCCTCTTTGCGACTATCCTGTACGGCATCCGCTTGAGTATCAGCTTCGGCAGCACGCTTATTCCGAGTCCGCTCTCCACCATGGACATCACCGCATAATCGTCCCATGTCGTGAATCTCACATTAGGCGTAAGTCCGCTGCGCTCGAATATCTGCGATACCTCTGTCCTCTCGCCCTTTTCAAGCATCATGAACGGCTCGTCACACAGTGCCGCTACGGGGAAGCTCTCGCAGTCACTAAAGCGGTGACTCTCGGGTATCACTGCCATCAGCTCGTCACGCTCGATAAATATCGTCTCAAACTCAGGTCGTGTAGGCAGACACAGAAAGCCGCAGTCAACACGTCCGTCGGCGATCCACGTCTCGATCTCGGTATAGTCGCCCAGAAGCAGCTCGTAGTCGATGTTCGGATAATCCTTTTGAAACTCCTTTATTATGTTCGGCAGCCAGTGAGTCGCAACGCTTGAGAACGTACCTATCCTTATGAGCCCCGACTGTATACCGTTCAGCTCGTCCACCTGCATGTGCAGCTTCTCATACTCACTGCATACGCTCTTTACGTACGGCAGCAGCTTCATTCCCTCGGACGTCAGCTTCACTCCAAGCTTGCTCCTTTCAAGCAGCGTTACGTTCCACTCGTCCTCGATATCCTTTATCATTCGGCTGATCCCCGACTGCGTATAGTTCAGAAGCTCCGCTGCCCTCGTAAAGCTGCCGTATTCCACCGTTTTCACAAGCGCCATATATTTCTTTATATCCATGTGCTTCACCCTTTGTATGACATTTTATCATGGTAAACATGACAAACATTCGCTTTTGTTATGTATAAATATATGTTATACTATTATCATCAAAAAAGCAAGAGGCAATAGCAGTGAAGCGGAAATATCTTTCCAAGTACATATTTTCTCTTCTTCTTTTTGGCACTAATGGTATCGTAGCAAGCTTCATAGCTCTGCCGAGTACGCAGATAGTATTTCTACGCACTCTTATTGGAAGTATATTTCTTGCCGCGGTATTTTTTGCGAGGAAGGGGAAGATCAGTTTTTACAAAAACAGAGCGCAATCAGCATATCTTTGTATCTCGGGCATCGCACTTGGAGTAAGCTGGATATTTCTGTACGAGGCATACGAGCTTATCGGAGTGAGCATAGCATCTCTTTTATACTACTGCGGCCCGGTGATCGTCATGGTGCTCTCTCCGGTGCTTTTCAAGGAGAGCTTAACCTCAGCCACTATTGCAGGCTTCGGCGCTGTACTGCTCGGTATATTCCTTATCAACGGCGGTGCATCAGAGGCTCTAAAGCTCTCGGGTATAATATTTGCTCTTATGTCGGCAGTCATGTATTCTGTGATGGTGATCTTCAACAAGAAGGCAAAGGACATCGTAGGCCCTGAAAATTCACTGGTACAGACGACAGCGAGCTTCCTTACGGTTTTTGTATTCTCTCTGTTCAGGCATAGGCTTGAAATAAGCATTCCCACCTCGAGCATCATACCTGTTCTGATACTCGGTATAATAAACACAGGCATCGGCTGCTACCTTTATTTCTCGGCTATCGGGCAGCTTCCGGCGCACACGGTATCGATATGCGGCTATCTTGAGCCGTTGTCGGCGATAGTTTTCTCAGCCGCCGTACTGGGTGAGGAAATGAGCCATGTGCAGGTGCTCGGTGCTCTGTTGATACTCGGCGGAGCTGCTTCAAGTGAGCTTATACCAATGCTCAAGGACAGTCTTCGCAAAAAAACACACGTTAAATAGCCTTGACGGAAAATTTTCGGTCATCTCCTTCTGTATAGTTTTAACCGCACCTGTCCGGGTAATATGCGCGGCAAGTTGTTTGAGATCGAGCTTTTCCGTCTTCCGCTTTCCTACTTATCACCGACTTTTCGCGCTGTTTTCCGGACAAAAATATCACTTCACGCTTTTGACAGAGGCTAGAAATTCGCCTCTGTCCTTTTTTTCGCCGCAGTTGACAAAAATCGTCAAATAATATATAATAATCTAACGTAAATAAGCTGAAAATGGAGAATAACAGTATGCTCAAACGTTTTATCCGCTATTACGAGCCTCATAAGAGGATGCTTGCGCTCGATATGCTGGCGTCACTGCTCATATCTATCATAGGCATGGTATATCCCATCGTAACAAATAAGATGCTCAACATCTATATCCCCGAAAAGATGTACTCGACAATCGTGATCGCCGGGCTTATCGTGCTCGTATTGTACGTGATACGCATGTTTTTACGCTATTTCGTACAGTATTACGGTCATGTCATAGGTGTAAAGATGCAGTCTCAGATGCGTATCGATCTGTTCGCTCACCTTGAAAGGCTGCCGTTCGGCTTCTATGATAACCATGAGACGGGACGTATCATGACACGTATCACAAGCGACCTGTTCGAGGTATGTGAGCTTGCACATCACGGCCCCGAAAATCTTCTCATAAGCTCCGTCATGATAATACTGTCCTTTATATATCTGTGCAGCATCGACTGGATACTCACACTCATTATTTTCGCATGTGTTCCCGTGCTCGTTATCGTCACGCTGCATTACCGCAAGGCTATGAGCAAAGCCTTTAACGATCGCCGCAAGAGCAATGCTACTATAAACGCAGCAGTCGAGAGCAGCATCACGGGCATTCGTGTGACGAAGGCTTATACGAACTCCGAGCGTGAGATAGAAAAGTTCAAGGTTGGCGACAAGCAATTCGTCGATGCATCACGCTGTGCATACAGTGCTATGGGTAAGTTTCACTCCTCCACGACGTTCGTTACCGATATATTCAACGTATTCATACTCATCGCAGGCGGTCTGTTCCTGTATTCGGGCAGGATATCCTTCGGTGATTACTCCACCTTTATCGTCTCTGTCAACCTGTTTATCAGCCCTGTAAACACGCTCATAAGCTTCATGGAGCAGTTTCAGAACGGAGTCAGCGGCTTCAAACGCTTCCTTGAGATCATGGACGAGAAGCCCGAGGAGGATGCTCCGAATGCCGAGGTGCTCAAGGACGTGCAGGGCGATATCGAGTTTAAAAACGTCTCATACTCCTACGATAAAACCAAGGAGGTATTGCATGACGTGGATCTCAAGCTCGAAAAGGGTCGTAAGCTTGCGCTCGTCGGGCCGTCGGGCGGAGGTAAGACTACGCTGTGCCACCTGCTTCCGAATTTCTACAGGCTCGAGGAGGGTAACGGTGCAATCCTCATAGACGGTAAGGACATACGTGACCTGACGCTCGACTCGGTTAGGCGCAATATAGGTATAGTTCAGCAGGATGTGTTCCTCTTTGTCGGCACTATTCGTGAGAATATACTCTACGGCCGTCCCGATGCTACGGACGAGGAGGTATACGAGGCTGCAAAGCGTGCGAACATTCACGATTATGTAATGACGCTCGAAAAGGGCTATGATACCGAGATAGGTGAAAGAGGTGTGAAGCTGTCGGGCGGTCAGAAGCAGAGGCTGAGCATCGCACGTGTGTTCCTCAAGGATCCGGCTATACTCATTCTTGACGAGGCAACAAGTGCGCTCGACAATACGACTGAGGTGCTCATACAGCAGGCTCTCGATGAGCTCTGTAAGGGTCGCACGACTCTCGTGGTAGCTCACAGATTGTCCACCATCCGCAATGCAGACGAGATCGCCGTAGTGATAAACGGCCGCATCACCGAGCGCGGCACTCACGAGGAGCTTATGGCTGCCGACGGTACGTATAAGAAGCTGTATTCGTTGCAGTTTCGAGAAAACGATATATTCGAATAATGCAAAGGACTTCGGTCGCACTGACCGAAGTCCTTTTTTGATGAGTATTAAAAAGGGCAGGAACGCTGTATAAAACGTTCCTGCCGTGTGAATTACTTCATGTACTTGTCCATATAATCCTTCGTATCTATGACCTTGCCGGAGAGTCTGGAATCCTCGGCTGCGAATACGAGCATATGGTTTGCACAGGAGATACCTATCTCGCTTACGCTGTCGCTTCCGATAGCACCTGTTACATATTCATAGACTGCGTTTACGACACCGTCGTCACCGCCGCCGTGACCCGATACGATGCTGTCGCCCTTGACTGCGATCTCAGCGTCGATATAGTCTGTTGTCTTTGTAGCGAAGTTGTAGAATCTGAACTGCTTTCCGTTCTCTGCATCCATCTCAGCCCAAAGCTCACCCTTTGTTCCCATGATGTGAGAATGTCTGCCACCCTTTGTGAATGCGCTCATCGTCATTGTTACTGTAGCGCCGCTTGCAAACTCCATGTTTACCGTCTGATGGTCTACTACATCATTGTCGCACTTGAATACGCACTTGCCGTACTGCGTGTTTTTCAGTGCATTCATTACGTCCTCATCTGTAGGATCTACCATCTGAGTTGCCGCATTTCTGAACCATGCGTTTTTCTTGTTATCATAGTAAAGCTTTACTGAATTGTACGGGCATTCCTCTGCTGCCGGGCAGCCGTCAACACATCTCTCCGGTGCGCCTGCCGGAGCGTTCTCTTCCTTGAAGTATGAGAGTGAGCCGAAGGACTGTATTCTCGAGCATTCCTCGCCCATGAGCCACTGTAATATATCAAGGTCATGGCAGCACTTCTGGAGCAGCATGAAGGAGCTTCTGCCGGAATTGCCCCAGTTACCTCTTACGAAGCTATGGCTCTGATGTACATTGCCTACGCACTCAACATGCTCTACGGACATTATCTTGCCGAGCACGCCGTCGTCGATTATCTTCTTCAGTCTCATGAAATACGGTGTGTAGCGGAGCACGTGACATACTACTACCTTTCTGCCGTACTTTTCAGCCTGCTTATATACCTTGCCGCATTCCTCCGGTGTCGTTGCAACGGGCTTTTCAAGCAGGAGATCATAGCCGAGCTCCAGCGCCTTCATAGCAGGCTCGATATGGAGCTGATCCATCGTTGAGATTATGGCAATGTCGGCAAACTTCGGTACTGCGAGTATGTCTTCCCATGTGGTAAAGCAGTTCTTCTCATCACAACCGTGCTTTTCCTTTATGTAATTTCTTCTGTTCTCAACAGGCTCTGCTACGCCTACTACCTTGAACTTATCGGGATGATCTGCCATGATATTTGTATATCCCTGTCCGCGGCTTCCCGCGCCGATAACGATGACCTTTAACTGCTTCATATTTACCTCCATAAAACATATAATTGAAAAAAATCCGAATCAGTGGTATAATCTGAGTATAGTTTATACCCTTTTTCGCCCTTCGTATATCGGAGGAAGAATATTTTATCTTTGATTTTATATACTCGGTGATGTTATGAGACAGCTTTCAATTGAGGAAAACCCAAGGATAACGGCGCTGCATACCTTCTTCCGTCAGTCATTTTCACCCAAATACAAATTCCACGGTGAGACGCACGACTTCTACGAGCTTGTATGCGTTACCGACGGCAACGTCAGCGTTGCTGCCGACAGCAACATTTTTTCGCTCAAAAAGGGGCAGCTTCTGCTCCATCCACCCATGCAGTTCCACAATATTTGCAATCTTGACAACAGCAGTGCGACTGTGATCGTGTTCACCTTTTCGGGTGAGCAAATACCCGATCTTAACGGCAGAGTGTGCGATATCAGCGACCTTTCACAGGTCAAGGCTATGTACGAGATGGCTGACAGGTACTATTCGAGGGACTGGATATGGGTAAACGGATTCAAAGATTCCACATCCGAGCATTTCAGATTCATAAAGGAGCTGGAGCTCTTTCTGACAAGCCTCTCCGAGGGTATTTCCACAGGCTCTGTAAAGCCGACTCAGGGTGCGCTGAACTACTCGATGATAATGAAGACCATTGAGGAGCATATGTACGAGCGGTTGACGGTGAGCAGGCTTGCATCACTTTGCAGCATGAGCGAGATAAACCTGCAAAAGACGTTTTCGACCTATGCCGGTGTCGGTGTGATAGAATACTGCAAGAGGATACAGATGCATAAGGCTGCGGAGCTTCTGCGTGAGGGTCGGAGCGTCAAGGAGACGGCACTTGAGCTGGGATATACGGATCAGAATTATTTCAGCACCGTATTCAAAAGAGTAACAGGTCATACTCCGAGTGAGATAAGGAAAAGAGCATGAAAAAGGAATACATACTCGATGTAAACGGCTTCAAAACCGTGGCAGCATATGACGAACGAGCCGTAAATGAGATATTTCTGCCGCTGCTTCGGTACTGGACGGAGCTTAGAAGAAAAAGCGGGCGCAGGATCATTGCGTTTCTCTGTGCGCCTCCCGGTGCAGGAAAGACTACGCTGTCGCTGCTTCTGGAGCAGCTGTCACACGAGCACGATGAGCTTGAGGACATACAATCTGTCGGGCTGGACGGCTTTCACTACCGCAGTGAATACATAGCGTCTCACACTGTCACGGTAGACGGTATCGAGCTGCCGATGAAGCGTGTCAAGGGCAGTCCCGAGACGTTTGACGTGGCAGCGCTCACGAAACGGCTTGAGCTTATGAAGACCGAGAACGTCATGTGGCCGATATACGACAGGAACATCCACGATGTATCGGAGGCTGCGGTCGAGGTCACGCAAAGCATAGTGCTACTCGAGGGGAACTGGCTATTGTATACCGAGCCGTCATGGGCTGAGCTGATAGATTACTGTGACGACAGTGTGTTTATTTACGCAGGTCACGAGCTGCTTCGTGAAAGGCTGATCGAGCGCAAGGTACGAGGCGGTCTGTCGAGAGCAGCTGCCGAGGAATTCTACCTTGGAAGTGACAGTAAAAACGTAGATAGGCTTTTAAAGCACCATCACCGTGCAAGGCTGGAGCTTACCATGACGGGTGACGGTGAATATATGTGAAAAAAGGGCAGTCTCGCAAGTGAGACTGCCCTTTCACTACATTAGAAATCTATTTTTTCATCGATGAATGCTTTGAGCTCATCAATATTTACTCTTACCTGCTCCATTGTATCTCTGTCACGTACCGTTACACAGCCATCCTCGAGTGTATCGAAGTCAACGGTGATGCAGTACGGAGTACCGATCTCATCCTGACGGCGGTAGCGCTTACCGATAGAGCCGGATTCGTCGTAGTCTACCATGTAGTACTTGGAGAGCTTTGAATATACCTCGTTAGCCTTTTCGGAGAGCTTCTTTGAGAGCGGGAGAACGGCGCACTTATACGGTGCAAGTGCCGGGTGGAGATGCATTACAACACGTGTATCGTTCTTCTCAGCATCGACTACCTCTTCGTCATATGCCTCTACCATGAATGCCAGCGTTACACGGTCTGCACCGAGTGACGGCTCGATAACGTAGGGAACATAGCGTTCGTTCGTTTCGGGATCGAAGTAGGAGAGATCCTGACCGGAGGTATTGATGTGCTGTGTGAGGTCGTAGTCTGTACGGTCTGCAACGCCCCAGAGCTCGCCCCATCCGAACGGGAACATGAACTCGAAGTCTGTCGTTGCCTTGGAGTAGAATGCAAGCTCCTCAGGCTCATGGTCACGGAGTCTGAGATTCTCGGGTGCGATACCGAGGTTTACGAGCCAGTCGTTACAGAATTTGCGCCAGTATGCGAACCACTCAAGGTCTGTTCCGGGCTTGCAGAAGAATTCAAGCTCCATCTGCTCAAACTCACGGATACGGAAGATGAAGTTACCCGGTGTGATCTCGTTACGGAAGCTCTTACCTACCTGGCAAACGCCGAACGGTACCTTGCGGCGTGTCGTGCGCTGGATATTCTTGAAGTTTACGAATATACCCTGAGCTGTCTCCGGACGGAGATATACCTCTGTGGAATTGTCCTCTGTTACGCCCTGATGTGTCTTGAACATGAGGTTGAACTTACGGATATCTGTAAAGTCGGACTTACCGCAGCCTGTGCAGCATACGTTCTTCTCACGGATGAACGCTACCATGTCCTCATTTGTCATAGCCTCGATATTTGTCTCTGTGTCGTTGTTCTCCTTGCACCATTCCTCGATGAGCTTGTCTGCACGGTGACGCATTTTACATGCCTTACAGTCGATGAGCGGATCGTTGAAGGTCGTAACGTGACCTGATGCTACCCATACCTGCGGATTCATGAGGATAGCGGAGTCAAGTCCCACGTTGTAGGGGTTTTCCTGAACGAATTTCTTCCACCATGCACGCTTGATGTTGTTCTTAAGCTCGACTCCGAGAGGGCCGTAGTCCCAGGAGTTTGCAAGGCCGCCGTAGATCTCACTGCCTGCGTAAATATATCCTCTGCCCTTACACAGGGCAACTATTTTATCCATCGTTTTTTCTGTATTCTGCATATCTATAAACCATCCTTAATATATTATTTTCACTTCACGGCTCGGGAGCTTTCATATCCCGAATTTATTATCAAAGCCCGACATCGGTACGAGCATACCGTGTCGGGAATAGACCAAGTACCATAATATCGGTCATCCCCTTTTGAGCATAAGCGTTTTCTCTGCTGTCCTTATCGCACAGCACCATATATTTTACCGCACCTCAGCATCAAATAAAATAAAATGGTGATATAATAATTATACATGAAAAAAAAGACTTGTCAAGCGCAAAAAAGTATGTTATAATATGTAGGCTGATATTTCGGGGCGTAGCTCAGTTTGGTAGAGTGTCTGGTTTGGGACCAGAATGCCGCAGGTTCGAGTCCTGTCGCCCCGACCACGTTCTCAGAAAACCGTCCGTTATATACGGACGGTTTTTTCATATCTTTCCATATACTAAGAAAGGATGGCGGCTACTATGCGATATGAGCTTATAAAGACCGATGATACGTGCGGTATCGATGAAAGACGAGCATATTTCGAGGGTATACTCAAGCTGATCGACGACAAAGCGCAGGAGGCTCTCCGTCTTCGTGACAGCTTTATCACTCCGACGAAGCTTTGTGCCGACCGTGAGGGCTACAGAAAGAAATATCTCGACATGCTCGGAACACCTCTGAGCGAATATACGCACGAGTATGCACCGAATGTAAAAAAATACACGGTAGAGAACACAGGAGAGCTGAAAATATCACGGCTGTGTATAGAAACGCTGCCGGGCGTGTGGTTCGAGGGGCTTATATATGAGCCTGCGGAGCATGATGAAAAAGCACCGCTCGTCATTATCAATCCCGGCGGAAGCTACTGCTCCGAGGATCTGATAGCTCACGGCACGTTCGACAACGGTCAGTATAAGAATATCGGCGGTCGTATCGTTGAGCGTGGAGCTATCCTCTATGCACCTCAGTTCCTGCTTTGGTGCGACAGTGAAGCCGAAAAATACGGTATGCATCAGCCTCAGACAAGGCAGCTTCTCGATGCAAAGCTCAAGTCGCTCGGCAGCAGCATAGCAGCAGTCGAGATATACAACGTGAGACGTGCCATAGATTATTTTATCGCAAACGAGCCGATAGACTCCGAGCGCATCGGTATGATAGGTCTTTCCTACGGCGGCTTTTACGCTCTGTACATCGCGGCAGCCGAGACTCGCATCAAGTCTACCTTCTCCTCCTGCTTTTTCTGCGACAGGTTCTGCTCCGACAGAAGTGCGGACGGCTGTCGCTCCGACTGGCTGTGGCAGGATTCCGCACTCACGTTTTTCGATGCCGAGGTAGCTGCGCTGATCGCTCCCCGTGCGCTCTATATAGAAAACGGACTAAATGACACTCTGTTCCCCGAAGGCTCAGTCCGCAGTGAGTCCGAGCGGCTAAAGCCATTCTACTATGCCGCAAACGCCGCAGACAAGCTCAAGCTCTTCCTCGGTGACAACGGTCATGAAATATCCTCCGGGGATATCGGCTTCGACTTTTTTGTAAGCAACCTCTTTTGAGTCTTATTTATATCGAATAACGAAGGATGTGTTTTGAACGATGAGAAAGGAAGTCCTTATAGCAGACCTTCAAAGTGTATTCGGCTCGGAGCAGCTCACCTCACCCAGACGAAAGGACAGGTGGCAAGCGCTTCCCTATTCGACCGATACGATCGACGGTGTGATCATGCACGCAAACCGTCACATGACAGTACCCGATATGGTCCTCGACCCGAAGCTTTGCGGCTATTACGACATCTATGTCGGAATGTACATCTCACCTCAGTTCACACCGACTAATTTCCACGAGGCACTGCTCAAGCTCTCACATGACCTCTCCTTTTCGGCTGTAGCACCGAATGCATCCGCAAACGGGAACCATAGGATCGACGAGTTTCGCTGGCGCAGTGTCGATATGACAGGTGAAAAGCTCATCATCCGTCACCCTCAGAACATTCCGGGCTATGCAGCCGACACCTCAATCGCATTTTTCCGCTTCGTACCTCTTACCTCGGAGCAGTTTGCCGACAGAAAAGCGGAGTTTTCAGATCCATCTAACAAAAAGCTTTTCGCCACTCACGATATCCACGGCTTTATGTTCAAGTACGCTCCCAAGACACGTGAGGATTGGCTCATGATCCCGAATGAGTTCGTAGACAGTGACGTTGAAAGCCTGTCGATCGAGTATATAAGGATATTCGACGGTAAGCTCAAGGGCAGCATCGACGACTACGCCTTTAACAGAGCTCAGGATCGGAGCGTATATGAGGGGCTTGAGAAATTTATACTGCCCGAGGATAACGTATATCCATCGATCATCAAAAGAGGTCACGAGCTGGGATTGAAAATGTACATGAGCCTGCGTATGGGTGCATGGGGAATAGAGTTTCCGATGGACGGCGACTACTTCGACAGTGTTTTCCCCTTACAGCATCCCGAGCTGCGCTGCTACGACAGAGACGGTACTCATATAAACGGTCTGTCCTACGCCTATCCCGAGGTTCGTGAATACATCCTGGACTGCTTTAGAAATATGCTGTCCTACGGCTGTGACGGTATCTCTCTTATATACACCAGAGGTACTCCCTACGTGCTGTTCGAAGAGCCTGTACGTGAGCTTTTCTCACGTGAATACCCCGATATCGACTGCCGTATGCTGCCGAATACCGACACTCGCCTTATCAACATCCGCTCACGTATCATGACAGAGTTTATGCGCTCTGTTCGTGCTCTGGTTGACAGCTACGGTCAGGGTAAAAGGATAAATGTGCATGTCCACACGTCACTAAAGGATAATCTATACTATGCTCTTGACATTTCGCAGTGGGTAAGAGAGGGTCTTATAGACGGTATCATCGTAAACAACGACTACCACTGGGAAAACCTTGACGGCGTAATGCGTGATGATGACGATACTCTGATCGATCTCGACAAGTATAGAAGATGGGCAAGCTCATCTCCGGAGATCATCACCTGCCGTAATGTGTACGGTCATCTCATACCGAAAGAGGCGGTCGAGGAATACAACGCTCTGGTCTCCGGCACATCCGTTCGAGTATTCTGTGATCTGCAAAGAGATACACCCGAGGAGGCAAAGGAGGAAGCTCTCCGTCTTCTCGACATCGGTGTGCGTGACATATGCTTATGGGACACCTACGCATACAAGCCCAACAGTATGCTGTGGGCATTCCTATCACGTCTCGGTCATACGGATAAGCTAGCGGACTTCGATATAAGGAAGTATACGAGAGTCCATCGTGTCAATGTGATAAACAACATGCAGGTCGGAAGGTACTGTCCCTGGTGGGGCGGCTGACAGACATAGCTTTATATAAATCAAGGAGGTTTTACTGTGATCTATCCAACCAAACTTCGTATAAACGGCGGAAAATGTAATGATGAAGCAATAGTAGCCTCACGTGACCTCTCCCTTTCATGGGCGATCGAGGGCAAGGGACGTCAGACAGGCTTCTGTGTCACGATACTAAATCGTGGTGATACTGTCATGTGCAGCGACTGGATAAGCTCCGATGCTCAGCTCTACAGCTGCGAGGATGTATGCCTCAGCTCGGGAGCTGAATATGAGATAGTGCTGAGCGTTCGTGACGAGAACGGTAATGTGAGCTGCACAAACGGCTGTCACTTCCGAGCTGCACTGCTTGAGCCATGGGATTCCGACTGGATAGCTCCCGATGAGGATTTCGGTGAAGCTGTGATATACTTTGAACGTGCGTTTGAGCTGCCGAAGGGCAGAATCGAGAATGCCGTGCTGTACGTATGCGGTATCGGCTACCACCATGTGACGATAGGCACCAGAGAGGTAAACGACCATCGTCTCGCACCTGCCGTTTCAGCCTACGATAAGCGCTGCTACTATGAGGTCATCGATGTTGCCGAGCTGCTGACATCAGGTCACAACAAGCTCACTGTCGCAGTCGCACAGGGCTGGAGACGAAACATAGGTGAATATCTGGAAAACTGCGGCGGACGTGAGGTCACATTCTTCGGTCGTCCTCAGCTGACCGCAAAGCTTACAGTGCAGCTTACCAACGGCAGTATGTTTGAGCTTGAGACTGACGAGGAATGGTCGTGCAGAATGGGCAGCATCACCTACTCAAACCTTTTCGACGGTGAGACCTACGATGCACGTATAATAGGAGGTACGGTGCACCGCTGTATCAAGGTGAGCGCTCCCGGTGAGGATATCGTCATGTGTCCCCAGGAGCTTGAGCCTATCCGCATAAAGAAGCGTTTTTCTCCTGTCTCTGTTCACGAGGCAGGCGGCGGCTACATCTTCGACCTCGGTCAGAACATTGCCGGCGTAGCCGAGATAGATATACCTCTGGAGCTGCCCGAGGGTACGGAGATCGTTTTACAGCATTCCGAGCTGCTTGACAGAGACGGTGATCTGTATACAGCACCGCTTCGAGGTGCAAAGGCTACCGACAGGTATATTTCAGGTGCTGTAAACAGGTGTACCTGGAGTCCTCTGTTCACATATCACGGCTTTAGATACGTCAAGGTGACAGGTCTGCCGTTCGTGCCTACAAAGGATTTCCTGCGCGGACTGCAATTTTATACCGATATAGACTCCGACAGCTTCTTCCGCTGCGGCAGTGCGATAGTAAACGAGCTGCAAAAGCTCATAGTCATGACGGAGCGTGACAATCTCCACAGCATCGCCACCGACTGCCCTCAGCGTGACGAGCGTATGGGCTGGATGAACGATGCTACGGTGCGCTTCGAGGAGCTGCCGTACAACTTCGATGCAGGCCGTCTCTTCCCGAAGATCGTGCGTGACATATGCGATGCTCAGCTCGACGGTGCTATCACCTGCACTGCGCCGTATGTCTACGGCAATCGTCCTGCCGACCCTGTATCAAGCTCGTTTCTTATCGCAGCTCAGATGAGCTATATGCACTACGGAAATACAAGTCTCATCCGTGAAGCCTACCCGTCCTTCTGTGCGTGGAACGACTACCTTGCACGCAAAAGCACCGACGGTATAGTCGAGCTCACCTACTACGGCGACTGGGCAGGGCCTGAGGACTGCTGTGACGGAAGTCCTCGCTCGTCTGTCACTCCGGGTGAGTTCATGTCCACAGGCTACCACTACTACAACTCCAAGCTTCTCGCCTCCTTTGCGGAGCTGCTCGGTAAGGATGCGGAGCGCGAGCGTCATGAGCAGAGAGCAGATGAGGTAAAAAATGCCATGCTGAAAAAATGGCTGCATGAGGACGGTAAAATATGCACAGGCTCACAGGCATGTCAAGCATTTGCACTGCGGCTCGGCATTCTTCCGAGCGACATCGTACCCTCTGCCGCAAAGCGCATGAATGACGAGGTAGTAAATGCCGGTATGCGTATCACTACGGGCAATCTCTGTACACTCTATCTTATGGAAATGCTTGCGGAGCACGGCTATATCGATACCGCATGGGAGCTGATAACGAGGGAGGAATATCCGTCCTGGGGCTATATGCTGCAAAACGGTGCTACGACAATATGGGAGCGGCTGGAGCTTAAAAAGGATCCCGGTATGAACTCGCACTGCCATCCGATGTACGGTGCTGTAGGCAAGTGGTTTTACTCGCACCTCGCAGGCATCACTCCCGTAGAGCCCGGCTTCCGAAAGGCTATGATACGTCCGTATCTTCCCAAAAAGCTGTTGTCCGCTCAAGCTGTAGTCGCTACGTGCAGAGGTGATCTGTCGGTCAAGTGGGAAAAGAACTACGGTGAAGCAAGGCTGATGACTGTCGTTCCGTGTGGTATGAGCGCAGTGCTCCACTTCGGCGGTAGGACAGAGGAGGTCGGCAGCGGAACTCACATCCTGCGCTTTCCCGACGGACCTTCCGAGTAAGAAAAGCACATCTACAGGCTGTGTCAGACGTTGTGACAGCTTAAAAAACTGACTTTTTTTGTGAAATATCTGTCATTTATCCATTTACGATACAAATCAAATAGTGTATCCTATATATGTAACGCTTATTAAAATCATATAGAGCAGAAAGGAAGACAGGAGCAATGGAAAAGGTAAGGATCGGTGTTGTTGGAGTCGGAAGAGGCTCGACTATGATGAAATACTGCCAAATGGAGCAGGATGCACAGCTGGTTGCAATCTGTGACAGCTGGGAAGAGGGACTTTTAAAGAAAAAACAGGAGCTGGGTGACGATATCACCTATTACAGCTCCTTTGACGAGTTTTTAAAGCATGATATGGATGCAGTCGTTCTCGCAAACTACGCAAATGAACATGCACCGTTCGCCATCCGTGCGCTTGACAGCGGCTTCCACGTTATCAGCGAGGTACTGCCCTGTCAGACGATGAAGGAGGCGGTCGAGCTGATCGAAGCAGTCGAGCGCAGCGGTAAGATATACGCCTATGCCGAAAACTACTGCTTCATGGCAGCTCCCCACGAGATGCGTAAGCTTTACCGTGAGGGCAAGCTCGGCACGTTTGAATACGGTGAGGGCGAATATATGCACAACTGTGAGTCTATCTGGCACAGCATCACACGAGGTGACAAGGAGCACTGGCGCAATCGTATGTATGCCTCCTTTTACTGCACGCATTCGCTCGGCCCGCTGCTTCACATCACGGGACTTCGCCCCGTTTCGGTAGTAGGCTTTGAGATGCCGTTCAACAAGAGGATGGAGCGCATGGGTGCTATGGCAGGCGGTGCGGCTGTGGAAATGGTCACACTGGAAAACGGTGCTATAGTAAAAAGTCTGCACGGTGTCGGCTGCTCAAAGAACTCTGTCTGGTACAGTATTTACGGCTCACTCGGAAGACTTGAAAGCTCACGTGAGGATGCGGAGTACGGTGCATTCGACAGACTGTTCACTAACCTTGACCGCTACGAGGGTGAATGCTTCAACCGTCCTCAGACGTACTGCCCCGGTGCGGATGAGCCGTCACCTACAGACGGATGGGGTCACGGCGGCTCAGACTACTACACGATGCATAACTTTGTGGATCGCATACGCGGCAATGAGGCTGCCGAGATCATCGATGTGTATGAAGCGCTCGACATGTTCCTGCCCGGCATGTTCGCTCACCGCTCTGTACTGAACGGCGGCATTCCGATGCGTATACCGGATCTTCGTGATCCGGCTGAGCGTGAAGCATGGCGCAGTGACACATGGTGTACCGACCCCAAGGTAGCAGGAGATCAGCTCGCTCCCTCCTACTCCAAGGGCAACCCCGAGATCCCCGACGAGACCTACCAAAGGATCTTCGAAAAGTGGAAGAATTCTTAAGTATTGAAAATTGCATCACAGCTATTGCGTCAAATATAAACAAAAAGCCCTGCGGATAAACCGCAGGGCTTTCGTATTTCATGGATATGCACTAGCTGTCTCAGGAACTACTGCCAGTCTCCGGAGATAAGAATGAGGCTGTCAGCTGTCTGTGATGATGCATTTTTATCGATGTAAGCAATGAACTTCTTGTCGGACGGAGCATTGTTGTAATCATAGTTTACATAGCTCATCCAATCCTTAGCGGAGAGGTCGCCGTCCTTGTTTGCTTCGAAGAACCAAACGTCAGCGTTCTTGCTAATGTTGAGTGTGTATGTTGTAATGCCGGAGCTCTCGGTAACTGTGAGGATGATGTTGCCATATACGTTCATATTGAAGCCTGTTACCGGGTAGCTGTACATATCGACTTCTTCCGATGATACACGAGATGTGTCCTCGAGAATGCTGTTATAGCCATCGATATTCAGAGCTACCCAAGCTGTAACCTTGCCATCAGAATTTGTCTTAAGGTTGTATAGCTTATCGCCTGTCGGCTGCTTCTGCCGGAATGCGAACGGAACGGATGTGAGTGTCTTTGTGGATGTGCTCCACGGCTCGTATACTGTGTATGTGTATACATAACCTCCAGCTGTCTCCTCTTCAAGTGTGCTCTTGACGATGGAGAAGTTGTCGGTCGTACGTGTTGACGGGCGACCCGGGAGGTCATACTGCGGATGATCAAATGAGATAACTGCTGCCTTGATGTAGTTAACGCCGTTCTGTACATCGTATACTACGAGGTCATTGTTACCGTCAGCAACTTTAGCTTCGATTGCATTGTAGAAGTTCGGCTGGAACTCGCCGTTGTAGTATGCATGATAGCGGTCACCGATAGCACCCTGTGTATCTGTACCGTCGTATGTTACGAATACAACACCGTTTGTATCCTTCATAGCGATCTGGCTATTTGTCGTTGTGCCAACCCATGTGTTTGTTGCACGGTTGTATGTGAAATCATAAGCGGTAGATACTGTGTTGCCTTCGAATGTAGCCTTGGAAGCAACTGTGTTGATGTATACATAGTCGCCGTCGAGCTCATATGCTACGAGCTGACCTGTGATAGCCGATAAAGCTTGACTTGTTGCCTGAACATCGTCTATTGTCTTTACATAAGCCATAACATATTCGTTATTCTCTGTGTAGAGACGAACCATCGGGTAGCCGAGGTAAGATGTAGCTGTGCTGCCGTCATGGATAAAGTCAACAAGAGCGTACTTAGCGTATCTTGTGTTCTCTGTAAACTCAACATTTACCTTGAAGCTACCGGACTTAACTACAGGTATATTGCCGGATGCATTCTTGATGTTTGTGTTCGGTGTTACTGTATATGTAACGCCATCAGCCCAACCTGTTGCAGGTGCGATCGTTACTACTGTGTTATACGGTGATACTGTATTGTCGGATACAGCTACTGTATAATCTACTGTAGAACCATCGGAAGCTGTGATCGGGAAGAGTGCCTTGAGGTAGCCAAGATCTGTCTGTGCGGACAGTGCTGCATTGTTCCAGTACATCTTCTCGGAATATGTTACATATATAGGAGCATTATTTGCACTTACTGCGGATGTGATGCTTACTGTCGGTACGTTTGTTGTCGGAACTGTGCCGTTGAGAAGCGCACCGTATACAGGTGTCTTAGCTACGCCGTTAGTCGGAACGAATATTGCTGCAACCTTGTCTGCACCGTATGCATAAACTGTTGCTGTAGCGTAGTAATAGCCGTCGCTGCTGAGTGTGGTCATAGCTACAGGTGTACCTGTGGACATGATCTGTGCAGCTGCCGGAGCTGTGGATGCACTATTGTACGGAAGAACATATACTGTTCCTGCTGCGCTTGTCTTAAGAGCTACTGTGACCAGACCGTCTCTTATGCTTGTTACTACAGGATAGCCTGCTGCAAAGCCTGT
>CAYWVF010000026.1:0-31921 GCA_964461815.1 uncultured Oscillospiraceae bacterium | reverse complement strand
GATCCTGTGAAGCCTGCCATAAGACCGCAAATCTCCACCACCTCCCACCAGAAACAAAAGGTTCTCTTCAAAGAGAACCTTTTGTTTTTATGTCTGCCATTTTTTATCGATAAGCCGTTTGAATAAATATCGTCAAAGCTTTATCGGATCCACCATATGCAAATGTCAACAGCGTACAACATGAAAACGTGTTGTGTTGAAGCTACAGAGCTGACGGTCTGTTATGAAAAGCTGTATCACAACTAAGCGATGGTCTCTCAACTTATCCAAATATTCACATTTTATACTATTTACTACAATTAAAGGACGTACCGACATCGATATACCGAAAAAGCTCAGTATATCATATCGACACGTCCTTTTCTCATTAGTGTCGGCAGCTACCTCCACAGCCGTGGTCACCGCAGGTATGACCCTCACCATGCTCATGATGATCGCATTTTGCAGCAGGATCGTAGCTCAATGAGCCCTCTACGAACGCTTTTACCGCTTCATCAGCAGCTCCACACGCTCCTCCGAACAGCTTTATGCCAACTTCCTCCAGTGCACTGCGTGCTCCTCCTCCGATGCCTCCGCAAATGAGCACATTCACTCCCAGCTTTGACAGCATCCCGGCTAATGCTCCGTGACCGCTGCCGTTTGTATTTACAACTACCTCCCGGATCACCTTTCCGTCGGTCACATCATATATCTTAAACTGCTCTGTATGACCGAAGTGCTGAAATATTTGTCCGTTTTCATAGGTTACCGCTATTCTCATGATATCTACCTCTATTCTGATTTTTTACTGCTATTCTATGACGATGACAGCCACCGCAGCCGCAGGATCTCTCATTTCCATCGCAGAGTCTGTACTCTCCACCGTGTATCCTGATCGTCTTGCCGTCAACCAGCGCACATGAAAGCTTATATCTTGCCGAATTGTATATCTGCTGTACTGTGGTACGTGCTATCTGCATATATATACCGCAGTCCTCCTGGGAAAATCCCTCCTTATCTATGAGCCGTATCGTCTCATATTCATCTACTGTCAACGTAATAACATCTGCTCCGCAGCCTCCGACAGGAGCAAACTCCGTGGTCTTCGGAAGGCAGCATACCTTTCTGCATTTTCTCGGTCTCGGCACGGCTATCACCTCGGTTTATGGCATATGATATTTACAGTATATCATCGTTTATGGCATATGTCAATAACTATATTATAAAATATGCAAAGATAAAAAATAAAATAGGGATTGAATTTCAAATACGATATAAGTATAATGAACATACGGTAAGTACATTGTACTCGAAAGGAGAATAATAATGGAGACGTTGGCAATAAACGGTGGAGCAAAGGCTGTCACAAGACCGCTTACGAGCCGTCACGCAATGGATGACAGAGAAAAGAATGCCGTTATGAGGCTTTTTGATGATGCGATAACAAAAGGAGAAAACATAGGCTATAACGGGCCGGAGGAGACTGCTCTTTGCGAGGAATTTTCCGCAATGATGGGCGGAGGGTATGCCGACGGTGTCAATGGCGGTACGAATGCCGTATACGCCGCACTGCGTACACTGAATCCCGAGCCGTTTTCCGAGGTGATCGTAGGCGCTGTCACCGATCCCGGAGGAATGATGCCAATACTCATGTGCAACTGCATCCCCGTTGTAGCGGATACAGCTCCCGGTACATTCAATGCAAGTGCCGAGTCTATCGAAAGTCTTATCACACCGCTCACGTCGGCTATCATCGTAGCACATATCGGTGGTGAGCCTGCCGACATGAGAAAAATCATGGCTGTAGCGGACAGACACGGTATTCCCGTGATAGAGGATTGTGCCCAGTCGCATTTTGCAAGGCTTGACTCTAAGCCCGTAGGCTCATTCGGCAAGCTCGGTGCATTTTCGACCATGTTCGGTAAGCATTTCAATACAGGCGGTCAGGGCGGTATCGTATTCACTAAGGATGAAGCTGTATGGTATCAGCTTCGCAGCGTTGCCGACAGAGGTAAGCCGTTCGGACTTCCGACAGGCTCGACAAATCAGATCGCCGCTATCAACTGTAACCTAAACGAGATAGGTGCCGCCATCGGCAGAGAACAGCTCAAAAAGGTCGAGGACTTCGTTGCACGTCGAAGAGCCGTAGTAAAAAAGCTAGCTTCAAAGCTTCCCGCTTCCGCCGTACTTCCCGAGCTGATCGACGGAGCAGAGTGTGCGTACTGGTTCCTGAGACTCAAATTCAACGGCGAGGGTCTCAGCTGCACCAAGGAAGAATTTGCGGCAGCTGTCGCAGCCGAGGGCTTACAGATCAACCCATCCTACAGAGCCGCACTCCCATCAACAATGACATGGTTCAAGGAGCGTCGTGCATTCGGTACGCACGGTTTCCCATGGACATCACCGGAATACAAGGGCAGCATGAACCGTGACTTCGATATACCGAACGCCGAGGCAGCTATGGACGAATGCTTCATCATCTATCCGAACGAGAGCTGGAACGACGAGGATATCGAAATGGCTGCAAATGCACTCAACAAGGTAGACAGAGCATACAGAAAATAAGTATATATTCTCATATAGGGGGCAGTCCGTCATAGCAGTCTGCCCCTGTATTTTTTCCGAGAAACATCTGAATATACGCCTACCTACTCAAAGTTTGAGACATTGCGGTATCGTGAAAAGTATGCTATACTAAGTTTATAAATAACGTATGGAGATGAATATATATGAAACTTTCCATGGAAACCTACGCACTTCGTGAGCGCTTCGGTGATAAAAAAGCAACAGCGCTTATTAAGGATGCAGGCTTTGATGCTGTAGATTATTCATATTGCCGGTTTAGCAAATCTACAGACGGCTCTGTAAACCTCGGTGAGCAGGTCCTCGGCGACGGCTACATAGAATATGCAAAGGAGCTTCGTGCATACATGGATAGCATAGGCATAAAATGCAATCAGGTACACGTTCCTTTTGCATCCGAATACGGTGAGAAATTCTGCGGATCCGAGCTAGACTGGAAGGAGATCATCTCAGCTCTTAAAGCCGTAGAATATGACGGCGAGCTTACACTCGAAATATTCAAATATATCGCACACTTCCCGAATGAGCTTATTCCCGATGCGCTTTGCTTCGCAAATAATGTAGGAAAGTATCTCATATCCGAGCTAGAGAGGATATGATCATGGGAATAAATCTTACACAGCTCAGATATGCCGTTGAGGTTGAAAAAACAAGATCGATCAGCAAGGCCGCCGAAAGGCTGTACATGGGTCAGCCGAATGTGAGCCGTGCTATTCGTGAGCTTGAGGAATCAATAGGCATCACAATATTTAACCGCAGCTCCAGAGGTATTTCCCCCACTCCAGAGGGCGAGATATTCCTATCCTACGCTAAGGATATAATAGATAAGGTAAATGATATCGAGGCTCATTACAGTGCTCCGGGCGAGAGAAAAAAGCGTTTTTGCATCTCGGTGCCTCGTGCAGGCTATATCACGCAGGCATTCTCCGAGCTCGTGGAGCAGGGTGAGCTGAACGGCATAGAGGTCCATTTCAAGGAAACAAACGCTGGTCACGCCATAAGCAACATTACGGATGACGATTATAATATGGCGATCGTTCGATTCATGAGTGAATACAACGATAAATTCGAGGATATGATAAAGGAAAAAGGGCTGAGATACGAAAACCTGTGGGAATACGAGAGAGTCGTTCTCATGTCGAAAAAAAATCTTCTGTCACAGTCCGAGGTTTTTTCACAGTCTATGCTGAGTGTGATGTATGAGGTATACCATAACGACTATTACACGCCTCCACTGACAATATCCTCTGAAAAGGGAGCTACTCCGACCAACAGACTTTACATCTTTGAGCGTGCATCGAGACTCGAGCTTCTTAGCAATACGGATAACACCTACATGTGGTCATCACCCGAGCCGAAAGAAATGCTTGAACGCTACGGTCTAAAGGCATTAAGGTCTGATTCTCCGGTAAAAAAATACAAGGATGTCCTGGTCTACAAAAAGAATTACCGCTTCACATCCGTGGATGAAAGATTTCTTGAGATACTCAGAGCGGTAAAGAGAAAAACCGAATAACTGCGCTTTTAAGGCATATCGATATTGACATATCGGTATGCTTTTTTGATATTATACATAGCATGGAATATGTGTTAAAATATTAACGTAAAAGTGTGTATTATACCGATATAATGTTATAATATTACATTTTTGGTATTGTTTATACGATAAAATCAAAAAAAGGACGGCTCTTGCAGATGAATCTCGAAAGAGTAATAGCACTCAGGACCAACAAGACAGTTTACCTTGACGATGACAAGGTCATAAAGCTGTTTGGCGGTGATTATTCTAAGGCTGACGTACTGAGTGAAGCACTCAACCACGCAAAGATCGAGGAAACCGGACTCAATGTAGCAAAGCTGCTTGAGGTCACAAGCATGGATTCCGGCTTGGCAATAGTTTCGGAGTATATTCCGGGAAAATCTCTTGAAAGGCTGATGTATGAGAATCCGGAGAAGAGTGAGGAATATTTGGAGCTGCTCGTGGACATCCAGCTTGAGATACATTCGAAGAGCTCTGACAAGCTCATAAAAATGAGACCTCAGCTTCACGAGCTTATAAGTCACGCGCCTCTTGATGCAACAACACGCTATTCTCTGCACGAGGAGCTTGACCATCTTCCCGAGCACAACAAGCTCTGTCACGGTCATCTCGATATGTCGAATATAATCGTCACGCCAGAGGGTACTCCGTATATATTGGACTGGGCATATGCATCACAGGGTAACGGCTCTGCGGATGCGGCAAGAGCATATCTGCTCATGAGCTATGACGGCAAGCCCAAGCTTGCGGAAAGCTATCTGAGCTTATTCTGCAAGAAAAGTGATACCGCCATGCAATATGCAAGGAAATGGATACCGATCATAGCCGCAAGTCAGCTTACAAAAAGCAAGTCTGCGGAACGGGATTTCCTGCTGAACCATATAAATGTTGTAAAATACTAATACCATTCTGAAAGGAACGACATAAAATGAAAGTTACGATCTGCATAGGCAGCTCATGTCACCTCAAAGGCTCCAGACAGGTAGTCGAGCAGTTTCAGAGCCTTGTTGAAGAAAAAAATCTAAAGGATAAGGTAGAGCTTAGCGGCACATTTTGCATAGGTGAATGTCAGAAGGGTGTTTGCGTAAGCGTTGACGGAGAGGTATATTCCGTAAACCCTGACAATGCAAGAGAATTTTTTGAAACTACTATAGCTTCAAAAGCATAAGATGTGGGAGAATGAAACATGGTCGAATTTCTTAGATTGAAAAAATCGAACTGTAAGAACTGCTATAAATGTATCCGACACTGTCCTGTAAAATCCATACGCTTTTCCGGAAATCAGGCTCACATAATAACGGATGAATGTGTTCTTTGCGGCCAGTGCTTCGTAGTATGTCCACAGGGGGCAAAGGAGATCGCCGACAGCCTTGAAAGAGCAAAGCTGCTGGTATCCGAGGATGCTCCCGTAATAGCAAGTATTGCACCGTCATTTATCGCAAATTATAACGGTGTAGGAATAGAGCAGCTTGAAAAGGCTCTAAAGCAGCTTGGATTTACAGCTGCTGAGGAAACAGCCATAGGAGCTACGATAGTAAAGCGTGAGTATGAAAAGCTTCTTGAAAGCGGCAGTAAGAATATACTCATATCCTCCTGCTGCCACAGTGTAAATCTGCTCATACAAAAGCACTTCCCTGCGGCTCTGAAATATCTTGCCGATGTTATGTCTCCGATGCAGGCTCATTGTGCGGATATTAAAAAGCGTTACCCCGGTGCTAAAACAATTTTTATCGGCCCGTGTGTTGCCAAAAAGGATGAAGCCGAGCGTTATCCCGGCATTACAGACTGTGTTCTCACATTCGAGGAGCTCACAAAATGGCTCGACAGTGCGAACATAAAGCTTGAGGTCGATGAAAATGCAGCTAAAAATGAGAAGAGCCGTGCCAGATTCTTCCCTACCTCAGGCGGTATTCTCAAAACGATGGATTGCTCCAACCCGAACTATACATATACGGTAGTAGACGGCATGGAAAACTGTATAGCTGCGCTCAGAGATATCGAAAACGGCGGTATCACAGACTGCTTTATAGAAATGTCTGCATGTAAGGGAAGCTGCATAGGCGGTCCCGTCATGGAGAAATTCAGAAGCAGCCCTCTCAGAGATTACAAGGCTGTTGAGCGTTACGCAGGCGAAGAGGATTTCGAGGTAACGATGCCCGATGAGATCGAGATCAGACACGGTCACGCATTCATAGGCACAGGCAAGTCTATGCCCGGAAACCATGAGATCGAGTCCATACTCCGTCAGATGGGCAAGACAAAGCCGGAGCACGAGCTCAACTGCGGCTCCTGCGGCTACAACACCTGCCGTGAAAAGGCTATTGCCGTATATCAGGGCAAAGCCGACATGTCCATGTGTCTGCCGTTTCTGAAGGATAAAGCCGAAAGCTTCTCCGACAATATAGTTAACAATACGCCTAACGGTATAATCGTGCTCAACGACAACCTTGAGGTGCAGCAGATAAACCGTTCGGCGTTGAAAATGATGAATATCCGTTCAGCCTCCGATGTGCTCGGCGAACAGGTCATAAGGATCATGGATCCGACAGACTTTATCACCGTTCAGAGCACCGGCAGAGGCATTTACGGCAAGCATGTGTACCTTGCCGAATATAACAAGTATACCGAAGAGACTATACTCTACGACAGAGACTACAGAGTAATAATGTGTATCCTGCGTGATGTCACAAACGAAGAGGTAGACAAGTCTAAAAAAGAAGCGATTGCCAGACAGACAATAGAGGTAACAGATAAGGTAGTGGAAAAACAACTGCGCGTTGTTCAGGAGATCGCTTCGCTGCTCGGTGAAACGGCTGCCGAAACTAAGATCGCGCTTACAAAGCTTAAGGAGTCGCTGAGCGATGAATAATCTGTGTACTGATATAGGCTACCGCAGCCTGAATAAATTCGGCGAACAGCTTTGCGGAGATAACGTTGAGGTCGTGGTACAAAATGACAATTCGACGGTCGCAGTCCTTGCCGACGGACTCGGCAGCGGAGTAAAGGCAAGCATTCTTTCCACCCTTACCTCCAAGATCATTTCCACCATGGTAGCAGAGGGGCTCAGTCTCGAGGAATGCGTATCTACAATAGCATCCACTCTGCCTGTCTGCTCCGTCAGAGGCGTAGCATATTCTACCTTTACCATAATAAAAATAGATGACAACTCAGAGGCAGAGCTTATCTGGTACGACAGTCCTCCGCCTGTGATGCTTAGAAACGGTAAAAAATACGATCTTCCCACGATCACCATGACAGTCGGAGATAAGATCATCTGCCGTGCTCGCACAAAGCTCCAGGAGGACGATGTATTCATAAGCTTCAGTGACGGTGTTACGTATGCCGGTGTAGGAAAAAGCTTCAACTTCGGTTGGAAGCGTGACGATATCATAGATTTTCTTGAGACCTTCTGTCAGATAGGCTTTACTGCGAAGACACTGACAACGATACTTCTCGATGAATGCAGCAGGCTGTACGAGGGTGAGCCCGGAGACGACGCTACTGTGTGTACTATCAGGATCAGAAAGCGTGAGCCCGTGAACCTTATGATAGGTCCGCCTGCCAATCGTGACGACTGCTCCAAGATGATGTCGCTATTCTTTTCCAAGGAGGGCAAGCACATAATCTGCGGCGGTACAACATCGTCTATCGCAGCCGACTTTCTCGGACGTGAGCTTGTTCCTCAGCTCGACTTTTTCGATCCCGACATTCCTCCCATGGCTACGATAGAGGGTGTAGATCTCGTTACGGAGGGTGTTATCACTGTAAGCCGTGTGCTCGAGTATGCGAAAAATTATCTTGAGGATAACGAATCCTATGAGCAGTGGAGCTACAAGAAAGATGCCGCATCGCAAATAGCACGTATGCTTTTTGAGGATGCGACCGACATCAATTTCTACGTAGGACGAGCTATTAACCCGGCTCATCAGAATCCGAATCTTCCCATCAACTTCAACATCAAAATGAGGCTCGTAGATGAGCTTGCGGAATGTCTGCGTGAAATGGGTAAGAGGATCAAGGTAAGCTACTTTTAGTATTCTTCCAATACCGTATGGATGTATTTCCATACGGTATTGTTTTTTTCGGCTGATAACGTGTCTTGTATCTTTTTGCCGAGCACGGTAAATACTATAGCTGCAAATAAAATGTGGGAGAGATGAAAATGAAGAAAACTCAGAGCAGCAATATTCCTATGGGTCTGGGAATGGCACTGGCAAAAAATGCCGATGCAATGGCAAAATTCCAAGGCTTTACATCGGCGCAGCAGCAGACCGTTATCGACCACACTCACGAGATCGGCTCAAAAGCCGAAATGCGTCTTTTTGTTTCCGATATAGCCTCGGGCAAGTACGTTCCGTAACGGATAGGCTGTTAAAATGTGATGATATCGTATGCTGCGGACAAATGTCCATGGCATACGATATCCTACATACGTTTTATGCAAAACCTTGTCATTTTTACCATTATATCATTGACAAAACATCTTTTTTACACTATACTAAACATATATTTTAATCAACGGAGGTACATAGAATGCTACTTGACAGCTTTAAGGTGCTCAGCTCTCTTGAAAAAGTACTGTTGACAGAGCTTCCCAAAGCACCTGAATTAAAAGAAGTATCAATACTTAAAAACGAACGCTTTTCATATCAGATCGCATGCACATTAGATCGTAACGAAGGCAAATTTTTGCCGCCTCGTTGGGTATCGTTTGAAATAAAGTCAGACCTTGCACCATATATCACTGTTCGCGAGGTAGGAAACGTTCCGTCCGAGCTTCCATGCATCGAGTCCGAGACACCGGATCCCGAATACAGCTCAAAGGATCTTCTCAACGGCGGACGTCCCGGATTATATCCCGATCCGCTCATGCCTATGGATAGCAATGAGATAAAGGTGCTCTGTGACAGCTATACCTCCCTGTGGATAACCGTTGATACAAACGGTGCTGTTCCGGCAGGTAAATACGCTATTGACGTTATATTTACAAATACCGACGGTGAGAACGTCGTCAAGTGCACAAAGTCTATTGAAATTGAGATCATCGATGCTCTTTTACCCGAACAGAAGCTCATATGCACACAGTGGTTCCACACAGACTGCATCAAAGATTACTACGATGTTCCTGAGTTTAGTGAGGAGCATTGGCACTACATCGACCTGTTCTCAAAGACAGCCGCAGACAACGGTATCAATATGATACTTACTCCTATATTTACACCTCCGCTCGATACACAGGTAGGCGGTGAGAGAACAACAGTACAGCTTGTCGATATCAGCTACGACGGCAAGGTATACACCTTTGAATTTTCAAAGCTCAAAAGATGGTTCGATATGTGCCTGAAAAACGGTATAAAGTATTTTGAAATGGCTCATCTTTTCACACAGTGGGGTGCTCTTTATTGCCCGAAGATAATGGCTACAGTCAACGGTGAATATAAGAGGATCTTCGGTTGGGATGTATCTGCAACGAGCGTAGAATATCGTGACTTCCTGTCGCAGTTCCTGCCCGCTCTCACATCATTCATCGAGTCACAGGGACTCAAGGACGTTGTATACTTCCACATTTCGGACGAACCGCACGAAAGCCATCTCGATGCATACAAGGCTGCAAAGGCAGGAGTTGAGAAGCATCTCAAGGGCTACAATATTATCGATGCTCTGTCAAATCTCAAGTTCTACAATGACGGCGTCGTAAATATACCCATTCCAAACGTCAGATCTACAGATGAATTCTACGATGCAAAGGTCGATCCGCTCTGGACATACTACTGCGTATCAAATACATCAAAGCTCTCCAACCGTTTCTTCGCATATCCCTCATGGCAGACGAGAGTCATGGGACTGCAAATGTTTAAATATGATATTGCAGGCTTCCTCCAGTGGGGCTACAATTTCTACAATACACAGTACTCCAAAAAGCATATAAATCCGTATCAGGTAACAGATGCAGGCAGAGCATTCCCGTCCGGTGACGCATTCTCCGTATATCCCGGTGATGATTGCTGCATCGAATCACTGAGACTCGTCGTATTTAACGAGGGTCTTCAGGATATGAGAGCACTTGAGCTGCTGTCCGAAAAGCTCGGCAGAGAAAAGGTATGCGAGCTTATCGATGAAATAGCCGGAATAAAGGTAACATTCGATGATTATCCCATGAATTCCGAATTTATCCTTACGCTTCGCAACAGAGTAAACGAGCTCATAAAGGCTAATATATAAAATCAAGCACCCCAAAAGTCAAGCGCTTTTGGGGTGCTTATCTTATTTACTGAATCCGTTGATCCCGTATCGCAGGATCGATACAATGATAGATGTGATATTAAACGCTTCGCACAACACGCCGCCGATGGAACCACACGAATAATTATGGAACATCCATATAGGTGCGAGAACGAAAAGATGCGTAAGTCTTATGATCTTACCGTTATTGATGAGCATCGTTATCGTACCGGCTATCTGTGCTATAAGCGTGAGTATCGACATGATCCCGTTGAATGAGACACATGTAGCGGCTATGTATAAGATTATCGAAATGATACATACTGCTTTCCTGTGCTTTTCCGGAGTGTAAGCCAATGCCATACCTCGTATAACATTTACGAAATTCAAAAGTCCACCGCCGTAGGAGCCAAGCATAATAAAATTGATCGTAAACAGCAGACCGCTGATCGCCTGAGCGATAAAAAGGTGTTTATTCTTCTTGCACTGAAACGCCAGAACAGCTCCGCACGTGCCCATTATTCCGATCACTTGAGCGACTATCTCATACATAACAATACTCCTTACAACAAAATCCGATTCAGTATAGCACAGATCGTCAAAAAAAGCAATTACCTATCAGACGGTTTTTCGACAGCTCGAATACGGTATTATGTGCATTTTAGTCTGCCGGCAAGCTCAATACAGGCAGTATCGCATCGGTGTGATTCTGCCACATAACTATAAGCGTACCGTTTTTTACCTCTACTGAAGCTTCCTTTCCGCAAAATTCGTTACTCAAGCCCAACGGTCTGTGGTTTACAAGCGTGTAATCGTCCAGCTCATACAGCAGTCCGCGCAGCTTCACGCCCTCGGCACGCTCACCTGCACTGAATACCGATATGATACCTTCGAAGCTGCGGTCAAAGCACAGCTTTCCGTTTTTTATCACCGTTATCGTCTCGTTTCCTCCGACAAGATATCCCTGTGAACCATGCTCCGCAAGATATATAAGCGACTGTATATTTGCTATTGTATGGTCAAGTCTTCCACCCGTACCGCCGTAGATCATGAATTTATCATAGCCTCTTTTCGATCCCTCCTGCAACGCAAGCATCGTGTCGGAATCATCCTTCATCACCGGATATTTGATCACATTGCTGCCCTTGCGTTCCTCCATAGAATCGAAATCGCCTACGATAAGTGACGGCGTTATGCCGTGCTCATCGCAGTACAGTGTGCCTCCGTCAGCTGCGATAACATATCCGTCCCTTATAATATCGGCATTTATCCTTGTACCGGTATAATCACCTGCACCGAATATACAGCACATTTTATCCATAAAGCTACCTCTTTTTCTTTTATTCACTCTATTATACTACGCTGTAAAAACTATTGTCAATCATATATTTTCCGCACGGTGAAACAGTAAAAAGCTCTTGACATTGCAAAGGCAGTATGGTATAATTCTACAGTAGCGCATAAATCGTCTTCCGCATTATTATATGGCCCGGTAGTTCAGTTGGTTAGAACGCTAGCCTGTCACGCTAGAGGTCGTGGGTTCGAGCCCCATCCGGGTCGCCAATTCAGTCGAAAGCTTACGAGTTTTCGTCTTATGCTATTGTAGCTCAGTAGGCAGAGCACATCCTTGGTAAGGATGAGGTCGTGCGTTCGAATCGCATCAATAGCTCCATAGAATCAAAGCCCAAAACCGCACGGTTTTGGGCTGTTTTTTTGAATGCTGCTAAAAAGCTTCTCGACTGTTACTCGCCTGTCGCAGGTTCATCCTCATAAGTATTTTGCTCAACGTCTCCTGTTCCCTCTCCCTGTCGTGCTATTAGCATCAATAGTAAATTAACAGAATATATAAACTATTAACGTTAATATTATATATATTTGCTATTGATGTTAATAGTAGGATGTGCTATACTGGTCATACTGAGAAGGCATTTTTCGAAACTATCCTCTACTGAAAGGAGAATCCTATGCCTGTTAGTAAAAAGCAACAAGCCTGTGTAACTCGCTACGTCAAAGAAAATTATGATCGAATCAGCCTTACTGTCCCAAAAGGCACAAAGGCTATAATTCAGGAGCATGTATCGCAGCGTAGTGAATCTGTCAATGCTTTTATAAACCGCGCTATTACAGAAACTTTGGAGCGTGATATAACAGAATCCAAAAATCAGGAGGAAACCGAATGAAAACATATACAATCATCGGTGGTATAAATGGTGTTGGAAAGTCCAGCTTTACAGGCGTTTTGAAAGAGCAAATCACCGATCTCGGAATCATTGTAGACGTTGATAAAATAACAGCTGAAATTAGTGGAAATTCCCTTGCGGGCGGCAGAGCTTCCCTCAACAAAATAAATAAATGCATTGAAAAAGGTGTTTCTTTCACGCAAGAAACAACGCTTTCGGGGCGAAAAACAGAGATAACAGCAAACAAGTCAAAGAGCTTGGTTATCACGTGCGTCTGTTTTACATCGGCTTAGATACTGTTACGGAAAGCCTTGCACGAATTGCAAACCGTGTCAGACGTGGTGGTCACGATATCCCACAAAGCGATGTAGAACGTCGATTTATGGGACGTTGGGAAGCTGTTGCAAGCATTCTTCCATACTGTGACGAAGCAGAGTTTTACGACAATGACAACGGCTTTGTAAAAGTTGCAGAGTACCGTAATGGAGAGTTTCGCCCCATCGGTGAATACCGTCCTCAGTGGCTTGTTGAATTAACAGAGCATCTGAACCGTGAATAATTTTCTGACTGTTATGCGCTATCGGTTAACATTTAGTAGATGTATGTGTAGAATCAAAGTCCAAAGCCACATGGCTTTGGACTGTTTTTTTGAATGCGGGCTCGTGTATTTCACTGCTATGCGGTCTGTTTATCCTTGCAAAAAATGCGATTATATATTATAATATCAGTGAAGAAGTGATCTGCTTGGAAATAAAATTGCCCGAGATGATAATGTTCGACTACGGCAACACTCTGCTCCATGAACCTGATCTTGACTTTTTGAGAGCGCAGTATGAGGTATTTAAGCATATACGAAAAAATAAGTATAATATAACGCCCGAAGAAGCAAACGACTTCATTCAGACAAAAAGGCGAGAGAAAAACAGTGTTCGTGCCATTGATCTTGAAATACATGAGTATCATTTTTTCAGATTTGTCTACGAATATCTCGGCATTGAATTTGATATTCCCATAGACGAGCTTGAGATCATCTACTGGGATAGCGCATCTCCCGGTGATATTATGCCCGGAGCAGATAAAATGCTCGACTTTATCCGCTTAAAAAACATACGCAGTGCCGTAATAAGCAATATAGGATGGTCTGAAAGGCTTCTGTCAAACAGGATCAACAGACTGCTTCCGAACAACGATTTCGAGTTTATAATAGCATCAAGCGAATATGTCTTCGGTAAACCGGATCGGAATATCTTCGATCTTGCATTGCGTAAAGCTGATATCGGCGCATCCGAGGTCTGGTATTGCGGTGATAATGTAAGGGTAGATATCAACGGCGCATCAAATGTAGGTATTTATCCGATATGGTATGAAAATACCGACATAATCAATCCGTGGAAATCGGATAAGGATGTCATACCGCCCGAATGTGACCATCTGCATATAAACCATTGGGACGAATTTATAAGCTTTCTCTCGGATATACAATAATTATATAAGGTGAATTTTTAATGTACTTTGATGATTTTAAACTGAACTACTCATTCGATATTGAGCCTGTACGTATAAATAAAGAGGATATGCTCGATTTTGCACACAAATACGATCCTATCCCACTACACACGGATGAAGAATACGCAAAAAATACGCATTTCGGAGCGCTTATTGCTCCCGGTGTCATGTCCTTCATGTCGGTATGGGCAAAATATCTTGAAAACGATATGTACGGCGATGAGATCATTGCCGGAAAATCCACTAAAATAGAGTGGCACGCTCCCGTCTATGCCGGCGACACGCTCACAGCCAAGGGCACTATAACCAACCTGACCGTTCGTAATGAGAAAAATGGTATAGTTGAGCTGACGATACACGCATATAATCAGCATGGCAAGCTCGTCTTGACCGATGTCACCGAGACAGTGGTAAAGCGTAAGCGTAAATGAGACTCGAAAGGAGAAAAATATGATATACAGTAATTTTCAGGACAAAAAGCTTTCATTGCTCGGCTTCGGTGCAATGCGCTTGCCTACGTGTCCCGATGGTACGGTAGACGAAGCTCAAACACGTGAGATCGTTCGTATGTGTATTGCCAACGGCATCAACTACTTCGACACGGCATGGCCATATCATGGCGGCGAGTCCGAACGTGTTCTCAGTCGTATTCTTTCCGAGTTTGACAGATCGAGCTACTATCTTGCGGATAAATATCCCGGACACCAGATAATCAGCTCAGGCTACGATCCGTCCGATATTTTCGAAAAGCAGCTTGAAAAATGCAGAGTAGATTATTTCGATTTTTATCTGCTTCACAATGTCTATGAAAAATCGATCGAGACCTACAGTGATCCGAAATGGAACATCATTGAGTATTTCAAAGAGCAGAAAAGGCTCGGCAGAATAAAGCATCTCGGCTTTTCCAGTCATGGTGGCGTAGATTTCCTGCGTGATTTTCTGGATAAATACGGTGATGATATGGAATTTTGTCAGATACAGCTGAACTATCTCGACTGGACACTTCAAAAAGCAAAGAAGAAATACGATCTGCTCACCGAGCGTGGCATACCTGTATGGGTAATGGAGCCTGTACGTGGAGGTAAGCTTGCAAAGCTCAGCGACAAGGATGAGAGCAGACTTAACGCTGTAAGGCCTGGCGAATCCGATGCATCATGGTGCTTCAGATTTTTGCAGACCCTGCCCAATGTGAAAATGATACTAAGCGGTATGTCAAATGCAGAGCAGGCTGCGGACAACATCAAGACCTTTAGTGAATGCTCCGCACTCGACTCCTCGGAGGTTTCTCTGCTCATGGATATCGCAGAGGGTATGAAAGACTCCATTCCCTGTACAGGCTGCCGCTATTGCTGTGACGGATGTCCCATGGGACTTGATATTCCCATGCTGCTTTCTGTATATAATGATATACGTTATCTGCCGTCAACAAACGTAGCTATGCGTATCGAGTTCCTGCCCGACGATAAAAAGCCGTCAGCATGTATAGGCTGCGGAAGCTGCACACAGATATGCCCACAAAATATCAACATTCCTCAGTCACTGTCGGACTTTGCCGAAGCACTTAAGGCCATCCCGAGCTGGACAGAGATATGTCGTCAGAGAGAGGAAGCTCAGAAAAAATAGTATTTCAAGGTTCTATTCAATCAATATTACAAAAAGGACATTTTCAACGTTGAAAATGTCCTTTTATTATTACACTATGTGCGTATTATGAACGAATAACTGCACCAAGACGCTCGTTGAGGAGCTTTATTATCTTTGCCATAACGCTTTCGGAATCAGCATCCGTAAGTGTACGGTCGGCAGCACGAAGGCGAAGTGCATACGCCATGCTCTTCTTATTTTCTCCGAGCTGAACACCACGGTATACATCGAAAAGATCGTAGCTGTCAAGGAGCTTACCTGCGCCGTCAACTATGCACTTCTCGATATCGGATGCAAGCACGGACTCGTCGCATACTACTGCTATATCACGCTCGGAGCTCGGGAATTTCGGGAGCTGCTCGTATATCGGCATACCTGCTGCCTTTTCGAATATAACAGTGGAGTCAAGCTCTGCAACATAGATCGGAGCTGCGACGTTGAAGTTATCAAGTACTGTAGGATGTATTTCACCAAGTGTGCCGAGGAACGTACCGTCAACATAAACCGTTGCACAGCGTCCGGGATGGTATGACGGGTCATTGCTCTGAGGTCTGTATTCAAGCTTGCCGAGGCCAAAGGTCTTTGCAACATACTCGACTGCACCCTTGAGTGCGTAGAAGTCGTAGTTTCCCGCACCTGCGATGCTGAGAAGCTTCTTCTCTATCGGCTGCTTATTCATATTTACCTTGCCGTCAATGACTTCAGGGATATATATCTTACCGAGCTCAAATATACGCGGATCGACATTCTTTACATTGATATTTCTTGCCATGACCTCAATGATCGACGGGAGCAGTGTTCTACGCATTGCACTCATTTCATCACTGAGCGGATTTGATATCACAAACATATTGCGAAGCTCGCTGTCAGCCGATACAAGTATACGGTCGAGGCTCTTCGGGCTTACAAATGAATATGTCATTGCCTCGCTGTAGCCGATAGCACGGCAGCAGCTCTTTACCTTATCCTCAAATGCGATCTTCGGAGTTGCATGGTAAACTGTAGCACCTGCGTAAAGTGTCGTCGGGATAACATCATAGCCGTACATACGAGCTATTTCCTCTGCGATGTCAGCGAACTGCTCAACATCGGCACGCCATGACGGTACTGTAATATTATCTCCATCAACGATGAATCCGAGGAGCGTCAAATACTCTACCATCTTCTCACGTGAAATATCAATACCGATAAAGCGGTTGATCTTTTCCGGCTCAAGCTTGAGAACTCTCGGTGTGTAATTTGAATTGTCGATATCTATAACGCCGTCAAGCACCTCGCCTGCACCTAAAAGCTCACAAAGCTCACATGCACGCATGACTGCCGGCAGTGTATTCTGACTGTCAAGACCCTTTTCGAATCTTCCCGAAGCCTCTGTTCTCATACCGAGCTTACGTGATGTAAGTCTTACGCTGACTCCGCTGAAGTTTGCAGACTCGAATACTACATTTACTGTATTTTCGGTGATCTCGCTGTTTTCGCCGCCCATAACACCTGCGACTGCAACAGGCTTCTTGCTGTCTGCTATGACGAGCATACTGCTGTCGAGCTTACGAGCCTGACCGTCGAGTGTATTCATAACTTCACCGTCTGCCGCACGGCGAACGATGATCTGATTGCCGTCGAGGCAAGCGTAATCAAAGGAGTGAAGCGGCTGGCCATACTCAAGCATTACATAGTTTGTTATATCGACGATATTGTTTATCGGACGAACACCCGAAGCACGCAGGAAATCACGCATCCACTTCGGTGACGGAGCGATTTTTATGTTCTTAACGATCTTAGCCGTATATCTCGGGCAAAGCTCAGGCTCGTCTACCTTGATAGAAAGCATAGAGCCGATATCTCCGCCGCCTCCGTTCACCTTGGGAACGGGAGCTTCGAACTTTTTGCCGTAGGTTGCCGCACTTTCACGTGCAAGGCCTATTACAGAGAGGCAGTCGGGGCGGTTCGGTGTGATCTCGAAATCGACTACATAATCGTCAAAGCCGAGAACCTTACGAATATCCTCACCGAGCGGTAAAGCTTCCGCATTATCCAGTACATCATTGAGTATAAGTATACCTCTCTCACATGCGCCCGGTACATCATTTTCCGTAAGTCCGAGCTCCTGATGTGAGCAGAGCATACCCTCGCTCAGTGCACCGCGAAGCTTGCCCTTCTTTATCTCGACGCCGCCCGGAAGCTTTGACTTATCGAGAGCTACCGGTACGATGTCTCCTACCTTAACATTATCCGCACCTGTGACGATCTGCAAGAGTCTTTCTCCGCCTACGTCTACCTGGCATATTACGAGGTGATCGGAATTTTCATGAGGCTTGATATCCATAAGCTTGCCGACTACAACGTTTTCGATCTCAGCGCCGAGATAGTCAAGCGTCTCTACCTTTGAGCCGGACATCGTCATATCTGCTATATATTTCTTCGGCTCTACGTCCAGCTTCACGAACTCGGACAGCCAGTTAAGTGATAATTTCATAATTATTGACCCCCTATCAATTAGAACTGCGACAGAAAACGCATATCATTTTCGTACAGCAGACGCAAATCATCTATCTTATAGCGGAGCATTGCAACACGCTCAACACCCATACCGAATGCGAAGCCTGAATAAACATCAGGATCAATGCCGCAGGCACGAAGTACATTCGGATGTACCATTCCGCAGCCGAGGATCTCAATAAAGCCTTCACCCTTACAAAGTCGGCAGCCCTCACCGTGGCAGACGAAGCATGCAACGTCCATCTCAGCAGACGGCTCGGTGAACGGGAAGTGATGTGGGCGGAAGCGTACTGTTGTGTCCTCTCCGAACATGCCCTTTGCAAATATCTCAAGTGAGCCCTTAAGGTCAGCCATCGTTACATCACGGTCAACGAGAAGTCCCTCGATCTGGTGGAACTGAGGTGAGTGTGTGGCATCTACTGCGTCACTTCTGTAAACACGACCCGGTGCGATCATGCGGATAGGAGGCTTACGATTTTGCATCGTGCGAATCTGAACGGATGACGTCTGTGTACGCAGAAGAAGGTTATCAGTGAAATAGAATGTATCCTGAGTATCACGAGCAGGATGATTTGCAGGTGTATTTAGTGCTTCGAAGTTGTAATAATCTGTCTCGACCTCGGGACCCTCGACCGTCTCAAAGCCCATAGAGCCGAAGATGTCACGAACCTGATTTATAACTGTAGTTAAAGGATGGCAATGACCCTGTGTCGGAACTACACCTGGCATCGTTACGTCGATCGATTCCTTTTTCAGCTTTGCTGCCAGTGCAGCCTTCTCTATCACTGCAAGACGCTCATTGTATTTTTCCTCGATAGCGAAACGGACTTCGTTTGCGATCTGTCCTATAATCGGACGTTCTTCGGCGGAAAGCTTACCCATGCCCTTAAGAATAGCCGTAAGCTCACCCTTCTTTCCGGAATACTTGATCCTTACATTTTCAAGCTCCGCCTTGTCCTGTACTGACTCAAGCTTGCTCAGTGCGGCGCTTTTGAGTCTTTCAAGAGTTTCTTTCATGTTATATCTGTCCTTTCATTGATTTCTGTCTGCGTGCGAGTATAAACAAAAAAGCCTCGTCCACGCACGTAAATGCCGTACGGGGACGAGACTGTATCTCGCGGTACCACCCCGGTTTTCGGATATATCCGAACACTCGAAGAAAAGCCTTAACGCAGCTCATACGTCGACTCCTACTGAAGCTTCAAAGCCGAGGCTCAAGGGCGAAAATTCACATTCCGTAAAATTTGCGAGATACTTTCAGCCGGTGATATCTCTCTCTGACGCATTTTACAGTGCTACTGCTCCCTGTCATTGCCGTATTTCATGATTATAAATCATTATACCACATTTATTTTATTTTGCAATAGCAATTTACTATAAAAATGTGTAAAAATCGACCTTTCTACTCATGTAAATAAACTGCATCGTCTTTTGATCTCTCAAAAATCGAGAAGACTCTGTTCTTTATGATGCTGCACAGCCACATAGCAGGTGCGCTGATAACAAACCACAGTGCCGAATAAAGAGGACATATCTGCCCCAGCAGATTCACCGCTCGATCCGAATAATCCCACACATCGAGCTCAAATATCAGATTCACTACGCACCCGACCGCAAGCTCCACTGCCGTTATCATCATCGAGCCGAGCGCACACTTTACGATAAAAGGCTGCTTTATCTCATTTATGCGGTAAAGTGCGAAAAAGCATACTCCCCCTGTTACTGCCATAGTCCAGTGCGAATATCCTCTCCACATTAGCTCAAGTGAGAAATATCCTACCGCTCCGATCAAAAATATGCAAAGTCTCTCGAGTATTTTTGCGATCATATCATTTCTCCGTATAATTCAGTATGATCACAGTATTTCCATTATCGCCGGAAAAATTACATGAAAAGATTGAAATAAAAGCATATATGATATATAATACTATCATTATCAAAAATTAACGTCAAATATACAGCATTCCTCTTGCCAACATAGCAAAAAAATGCTATAATAATTTGATACAGTAACTTTACGGAGGCAATACGGATTTGAGGGACAGAACAAAGGTCATCGTCAGTGAGGACGAGCTTAAAATACAAAACGATTATATAGGTAAAATACTCAAAAGAAATAGTGAGTATGCCGTAGATACCGGCAGGCAGCGTCTGGCTCTTGTGGACAGCTACGGCTGTCAGCAGAATGAAGCAGACAGTGATACTATGCGAGGTATGCTTGCTCGCATGGGCTACGGCTTTACCGCAAATGAAGCTGAGGCTGATCTTGTAATAATAAACACATGTGCGGTGCGTGAGCATGCGGAAATGCGTGTACTCGGCAACGTCGGAGCTCTGAGCCATCATAAGAAAAAGCGTCCAGATATGATAATCGCTATCGGCGGCTGCATGACGTCTCAGCAGCACATGGCTGACAAGCTGAAAAAGAGCTTTCCCTACGTAGATATAGTTTTCGGAACACATGCCGTATGGCGTTTCCCGGAGCTGCTGTATAAAAAGCTTGCGACTAAGAAGCGTGTGTTTGAAACAGAGCAGTCAGACGGCAGGATAGCCGAGGGACTTCCCATAATGAGAACGGACAACGTAAGCGCATGGGTATCTATCATGTATGGCTGCAATAATTTCTGCTCCTACTGTATCGTGCCGTACGTGCGTGGACGTGAACGCAGTCGAGATCATGAGAAGATACTCGATGAAATACGTTCTCTTGCGGCATCGGGATATAAATGCATCACCTTACTTGGGCAAAACGTGAACTCCTACGGTAACGATCTTGAGAACGGCATCGATTTTCCGGATCTCCTGCGTATGATAAACGATATCGACGGTGATTTTAAAATACGCTTCATGACAAGTCACCCTAAGGATGCATCGAAAAAGCTTATCGATGCTATTGCCGACTGTGATAAGGTATGCAAGCAGCTTCATTTACCTGTGCAGTCCGGCTCGGACAGGATATTAAAGCTTATGAATCGCAAATATACTGCCGAAAGCTATATTGAGCTGATAAACTACGCAAAGGAGCGCATTCCCGGTGTTACTCTGACAAGCGATATAATTGTCGGTTTCCCCGGTGAAACCGAGGAGGATTTTGAAGAAACTCTGAAGCTTATCGAAAAGGTACGCTACAGTGCGCTGTTTACATTTATATACTCAAAGAGAAAGGGTACTCCGGCTGCCGAAATGCCAGATGCTGCAACAGCTGAGGATAAGCAGAACAGATTTGACAGACTGCTCAAGCTGACAAACGACATCTCCCTTGAGCTTCATCGTGAATACATAGGCAAGAGCGAAAACGTACTCATCGAAGCTCCAGGCAGAGGTGATAAATATAATCTTGCGGCAAGGACCGACGGTGGAAGACTGGTACACTTAAACGGTGATCCGAGTCTTGTCGGCAAATTCGCAGATGTAAAGATAACAGATTGCTCTCCGTGGGCATTATTTGCGGAGTTGGCATGATCAAAGACTGATAACAGAAAGGAATGGTCACATACATGTCTGAGCTTACACCTATGATGAAGCAGTATTTCAAGGTAAAAGAACAGCATGAGGATTGCATCTTAATGTACAGACTCGGCGACTTTTACGAGATGTTCTATGATGATGCGTATACTGCCTCTCGTGAGCTGGAGATCGCACTTACAGGTCGTGCATGTGGACTTGAACAGCGTGCGCCAATGTGCGGTGTACCGTATCATTCCTGTGAAAGCTATATTGCAAAGCTCATTTCAAAGGGCTACAAGGTCGCCATATGCGAGCAGACGGAGGATCCTGCGCTTGCAAAGGGCATCGTAAAGCGTGAGGTCGTGAGAATAATCACGCCGGGTACAGTTACTGATTCTTCGATGCTCGTTGAGGGAAAAAACAATTTTCTTTGCTCGATCTACGCAGAAAAGGATCTGGCAGGCATATGCTTCTGTGACGTATCTACGGGCGAGGTACATGCAGCTCAGACGCTTTCAAGCTGCGATGCACTTATTGATGAGTGCGAGAGATTTATGCCGAGTGAGCTTATCTCCAATCCTGTGATCTGTGAAAGCAAGGAATTTCAAAACAGGATAAAAGAGACGACAAATGCGCTGATAAACTCAAAAAACAGCTATGACTATACTTTAGATACATCAAAGCAGCTTATTTCAAAGCATTTCCATGACAAATCACAGCTGAGTGGGCTGGAAGAGCTGCCTTTGGCTGAGATCGCACTCGGTGCGATGCTGCAATACCTTCACGAGACACAAAAAAGCTCACTTGAGCACATAAACAAGCTCGAAATATACACAAGTGAGTCGTTTATGCTGCTCGATCACTCCGCAAGGCGTAACCTCGAGCTTTTCGAAACGATGCAGTCCAAGGAGAAGCGAGGTAGTCTGCTGTGGGTACTGGACAATACCCACACTGCTATGGGAGCCAGACTTCTGAGAAAATATATCGAACGTCCGCTTCTCAATCCCATCGCCATAAGGAAAAGGCTCAACGGCGTATCTGCCATATATTCGGATTCGATAACCCTGTCCGAGCTTGAAGCTGCACTTGACAGTATATTCGATCTTGAAAGAATATCGAGCAAGATATCGATCGGCACTGTCAATGCACGTGAGCTTATGTCCTTTGCGACTGCACTTGAAAAAATACCCGAGCTTAAAGTTCTCACCGGAAAGCTTCAAAGTGCGCTGATAGGTGAGATACACAACGATCTGGATGAGCTGAGGGATGTTCGTGAGCTGATAATCGGTGCAATAACCGAAAATCCGCCTGCTCTGCTGACAGAGGGCGGTTTAATACGCAAGGGCTACAGTAAGGAGCTTGACGAGCTGCACGATATTATGAGCGGAGGACGCAATATCATAGCATCCGTTGAAGCACGTGAGCGTGAAAAGACAGGTATTAAGAACCTTAAGGTAGGCTATAACAAGGTTTTCGGCTATTATATAGAGGTAACAAAGTCAAATATCGACAATGTTCCACCGGATTATATACGTAAGCAGACGCTTGCAAACTGCGAGCGATACATAACGGATGAGCTTAAAAAGCTCGAAACTACAGTGCTTGGTGCAAAGGAGCGCATAGCCTCTCTTGAGCTTGAGCTGTTCAACGGTGTGCGTGATCGTGTTGCATTGGAGATACAGCGTATACAGCTCACCGCCTCTGCCGTTGCAAGGCTCGATGTGCTATCGTCACTTGCACGCACAGCTGCTGATAACAACTATGTCTGCCCTGAGGTCGATTACTCTACAGTCATTGATATAAAGGACGGCCGCCATCCTGTAGTTGAAAAAATGCTCGGCACTTCGGGCTTTGTCCCAAATGATACGCTCCTCGACAATGATAATACAAGAGTCATGATAATCACAGGCCCGAACATGGCAGGTAAATCTACATACATGCGTCAGACTGCGATAATCACTCTTATGGCTCAGATCGGAAGCTTCGTCCCGGCTTCATCCGCTCACATCGGTGTGATCGACAGGATATTCACACGTATCGGAGCTTCGGACGATCTTGCAGGCGGAAAATCAACATTTCTCATGGAGATGAGCGAGGTAGCCGACATAGTTAAAAATGCCACGAGCAAAAGCTTGATCGTATTTGATGAGATCGGTCGAGGAACATCTACCTATGACGGCATGGCGATAGCACGCTCGGTGCTTGAATATGCGGCAAAAAAGCTCGGCTCGAAAACGCTGTTTGCCACGCATTATCATGAGCTTACAGTGCTTGCCGATGAGCTTTCCGGAGTGAAAAACTTCAACTCCGCAGTAAGACGTCACGGTGAAAACATTATATTCCTCAGGCGTATTCTTCCCGGCACTGCCGACGGCAGCTACGGTATCGACGTGGCAAAGCTTGCAGGTGTACCCGACGAGGTAACAAAACGTGCCCGACAGATACTTACCAAGCTTGAAAGCGGTAAGGAGGTCACGTTGAAAAAGCGTAAAACAAAAGAATCCGACGATATTGCTTCTATGGCAGACCTTGGTGCAGGTGCTATCACGGCAAAGCTTCGCAGCATCGATCTCGATGAGCTGACGCCTGTTGCTGCTTTGAATCTGCTCTATGAGCTGAAAAAAGAAGCATCAAATATGATATAATTATGTATACGATAAAATCACAGCAGATCAAGGATCTGGAAAAGGCTCAGTTTGCATCGGGTACAAGCTCTGTCGATATGATGGAGCTTGCAGGTGTCGCTGCATTCGAGGAGCTTTGTAAAAATATATCGGATATTAAAGGTAAGACTGCGGCTGTATTCTGCGGAGTCGGAAACAACGGCGGCGACGGATATGTCATAGGTCGATATCTGATAAATGCCGGAGCAAGTGTATACCTCTGCTCTGTCGGAAACGAAGAAAAAATGACCGCCGACACACGTACGATGCGTGAACGGTTTTTGAATACAGGCGGTAATATTTACCCTATAGAGAATATTCCAAATTGTAATATTTATATTGATGCCATATTCGGCATAGGCTTTCACGGCGAGCTTACAGGTGATGCTTTGAGAGCAGCAAAAGCAATAAACGAAAACCACGGAGCATTCGTGCTTGCCGTTGACATCCCGAGCGGAGTCAATGCGGACACGGGTGACAGCTGTGCCGATGCGGTACGTGCCGATCTGACAGTGACCTTTTCGTACCCGAAGCTCGGCAGTGTACTGCTTCCCGGTGCGATAAGCTGCGGTAAAGTCGCAGTACGCAGTGTCGGAGTTGAAGCTCCTTTTTCTTCCGACATTGAAGTGACCGATGATGAAATGATAAGAAGCGTATTCAAGTCCAGAAGACGTGATGCACACAAGGGTGATTTCGGACATCTGATGATAATTTCAGGCTGTATTCGCTACACAGGTGCGCCCTCCTTTGCATCAAATGCCGCTGTACGTACAGGCTCCGGATTAGTCACGCTGTTCGTTCCGAAAAGCATTGCACTTACGGAGTCAATAAAGGTCAACGAGGCTATGGTCTATCCCCTGCCCGAGATAAACGGCTGTATATCTGCCGATGCGCTCACTGTATTGACGGAATTTGCATCAAAATGCAGTGCATGTGTGATAGGTCCGGGGTTATCACGTGAAGCGGAAACGCAGTCCTTGGCTCGTGAGTTTATAGAAAATGCAAATATTCCCATGCTGATAGATGCCGATGGCATAAACGCTCTGGACGATCATATAGATATATTGAAAAAGCGATGTGCTCCGACTGTTTTGACTCCGCATGACGGTGAATTACATCGTCTGACAAGGAATGAAGTACCCTTGAACGGTATCAAACGACTGAACTACGCAATGAGCTTTGCGTCTGAGTACGGCTGCATACTGCTGCTAAAGGGTCATCGTACTATCATAACCGACGGTACGAGAGCATATATAAATACTACAGGCAATTCCGGTATGGCAAAGGGTGGTAGCGGTGACGTGCTCAGCGGTATTATAGGTTCACTGCTTGCTCAAGGCAACGATGCTCTGACAGCAGGCGCTGTAGGTGCTTATATCCACGGCTGTGCCGGTGACATATGTGCGGATACGCTCGGTGAATACGGCATGACTCCGACGGATATGGTGCTTACTATTCCGAGTGCGATCAAAAAGCAGCTATCATAAAATAATGAAAGGCAGGGAATACCGATCACGTACAGAAAAATCATTTCTGTACTAATGATACCCATACTGCTGCTGTGCGGCTGCGGTATGAACGATCCGACAAATACAGCTCTTCAAATACGTGAGCTCTACAGCACTGTAGAAAATATCGATGCTGAGACTACGGTATTCATGGATCTGGGTGAGCGTACACAGTCCTTCAGGCTGAGCTGGGTCTACGATGGTGAGGCAGGCAGCAAGGTCACTGTTATCGAGCCCGAGTCTGTCAGCGGTATCAGCATCACCACATCAGACGGTGCGCTCACATTCGAGTATGACTCTGCCGTACTTGTAGTACCTGTATCCGACGGGCTGAGTATGCAAAGTCCGATCGAGGAGCTTCCCCGAGTACTACGTGACTTCTCAGACGGAGTATATACAGAGTGTTCATGGGAAACGCTTGACGATGAGGACGTTGTAGCGGTAACGTATGAGGACAGTGAACATGGCAGAATACACAGAGTATGGTTTAGACGTGAAAGTCTTACGCCTGTGATCAGTGAAATTTATCTTGAAAGCCGTATGGCTATGAGAATAACATATGACAAAATGGAGATCCGAGGAAAACTGGATGAATAACAGATACAGAAGCTGGGCTGAGATAGATCTCGATGCTCTCAGCACAAATTATCACAAAATACGCCAAATTATCGGCAATGACCGTAAAATGATGGCGATGGTAAAGGCTGATGCCTATGGGCACGGTGCGTATCAGGTAGCGGAAACGCTTGAACGACTTGGTGTGGATTATTTTGGAGTCGCATGCTGTGCCGAGGCTGTAAAGCTTCGTGAGATGGGTATAAATACTCCTATCCTTATCACGGGAAGGACAGATCCCGAGCTTGCGCCGACCATGGCAAAGCTCAACATAACTCAAACAGTATATAATATAGGCTACGCTCACGAGCTTTCCGAATACATGCGTGATTCGGAGGACAAACTCACCGTCCATATAAAGCTTGATACAGGCATGTCACGCTTTGGCATACGCTGTCCCGATCTTGAAGCTTCTGCAGTGGACGAGATATGCGATATCGTATCTTTAAAGGAGCTGGATGTCGAGGGCATATATACTCATTTTGCGTTGGCTGACAGCGTTGACAGCTCATTTTTCGACTATCAATTTGACATTTTTATGTCTGTATTGAAAAAAGCCGAATCAAAAAACATAAAATTTAAAATAAAGCATTGCGCAAACAGCGCATGTGTGTTAAACTATCCTTGTACATATCTCGATATGGTTCGTCCGGGGCTGTTGCTCTACGGAGTATCACCTACGGATCACAATGATGTTACGAGTGATTTTATCCCTGTGATGACACTCAAAACAACAGTTGCACAATTAAAGAGGATCCCACGTGGTGCAGTCGTCAGCTACGGTTGTAAATACTGTGCGGAGTCGGAGCGAACACTTGCGGTTGTGTCTATCGGCTATGCCGACGGTTTCATGAGAATGAACTCCTCCGGCGGTAGGATGCTTGTATCCGGGCAGCCTGCTCCTGTGGCAGGAACCGTTTGTATGGATGCATGTATGCTCGATGTTACGGGGATCGATGTAAAGGAAGGTGATGTTATAGAGGTATTCGGCAAAAATTACAGTGTTGAAAAGACGGCGGCAGCTTGTCAAACCATATGCTATGAGGTGCTTACCGTTATCGGGAAGCGCATTCCAAGATACTTTTACGAAAACGGCACTTTGACAGCCGTATCCGAATAATTAAAACGCAGAGCTACTCTCCGTCATATTATAATACGGGAGGGTACAACGTCGGTAAATTCATCATGACAAAAGTATAAGTCATGATAAAATGGTAAAAATAGAAGTGGCGCAGATAAGAAGAGCTGCTATAAAGCATAGCGGTATTTCGGGCGTACTTTTACCGGCGGAGTGTGAATTAAAGTGGATACCACCGTAAAACGAGGCGATATATATTTTGCCGATCTTAGCCCGGTAGTGGGCAGTGAACAAGGCGGAGTTCGGCCTGTACTTATAGTTCAAAACAATGTTGGCAATAAATTCAGTCCTACTGTGATAGCGGCTGCGATCACTTCTCAGATCAATAAGGCTCGGCTGCCAACTCATATTGAGCTTTCGGCACAGTCCTTCGGTCTTACAAAGGATTCGGTCATCCTGCTTGAGCAGATACGGACCATCGATAAGAAGCGTCTCAAAGAGAAAATGGGTAAGCTTGATAATAATGTTATGAACCGTGTAGACGAGGCTCTTGCCGTGAGCTTCGGACTTGAGGCGACAGAGCAATAGATATTTACTTAGGAAAATCAAGAGAGGAAGAAGATCATGAACAAAAGAAAATGGCTTGTTGTCACGAGCTGCTTTTTAATAGTTGTACTGATGCTTGCAGGCTCACTCGCAGTATCGGCAAGCTTCGGTGATGCGGATGACCCTATGGTCACCCTCAGCTACATAACCGACGTGCTAGCTCCGGATACACTTGCAAAGGTCGAGGCAGCTATTGAGCTTAAAAACAACGAATTTACCACCGCAATGAATCTGAAGCTGTCGGAGTATACTACAAAGCTCGATACGACGATCAGCGAATTTGAAGAAAGAAACGCAAACATCGCAAACGATACGGCATTTATTGATGCCGTGACAAATTCCGTTCTCGCAAGAATATCGGGTGACGGTTCCACCACAGGTACTACAGTTTCATCCTCCGGTGAGGGCTGGAGACTGATACAGGTATCAAACGGTCAGACACTGTCCTTCTCTGTCGGCTGCGAGGTGCTGCTCAGAATAGGCAGCGCAGTCTGCTACGCTCCGTCTTCTCCCGGACTCATCAACCTGACAACAGGTGAGGTGCTTGAATCGGGTGGAAATCTTGCGAAAAATCACCACTACATAGTAACTGTAGAGGGTCGTGGCTTCAAGGCTACCTCCGATGCAAAGATCCTTGTTTCCGGCTCATATACGATACTTGACTAAAACAAAAAAGCGGATATCCGTGCTTTATCTAAGCAGCAGATATCCGCTCTGTTTTTATCTCAGGAACTCCGAGATCTTCTTGCTGTACAGCTCATCTCTGATCCTTGTATTTAAGCCGTCAAAGTACACATGAAACCTGCATGCACATGTATTATCCCCCATCCTGGAGCATACGTAATCAGGCTCGATACAGTTATTTATACAGAATTTACCGTCAATGACCTCAATAATCTCACCGAGAGATATTTCCCTTGCCGACTTTGCCAATGTATAGCCTCCCGACGCTCCTTTTTGAGATGTGACTATACCGGCACATGAGAGCTTACGCAGGATCTTCAGCGCAAACCTAAGCGTTACTCCCGAAACATCGGATATATCCTTTGCACTTGTAATACTGCGTCTGCCAGCAAGCACGTATACGATCCTTATAGCGTAATCAGATTCATTGGTTATTCTCATAGCAATATATGACGGAAATATGGACCGTCATTCTCCTTTAAAATTTATATCTTTATGGTATACTATAAATATATACCTTTTGCGGTGATTTGTCAATTACTCTTTGTAAATTTATATTTAATGTAGGAGAATTTCAATTGACTTAATTGTAAATAAGCGGTATAATAAATAAAAGATAAAAGTGAAAGGTGAGTAGTATTTTATAATGGGAGACGTATTTTTAGAGCATATAGTCAAGAAGGTTCCGACGATGAAGGATGCACTTATCAAGGTAGGCATCATTTTTGCAGCTTTTATTCTCATCTATCTGATGCTTACACTGTCTGCACAGATACCGATAATCAGCTCGATCATGCCTGCTGTATTTGTAGCACTCTGCTTCCTGGGCTACAAGCTGTTTACGGCTCAAAACTATGAATTTGAGTACATAGTTACAAACGGTGAGCTTGATATAGATAAGATCATTGCAAAGCGTTCAAGAAAAAGAATACTCAACGTCAAGCCTAACGATTTCGAGTTACTTGCACCGTACAACGAAAAAAACAAAGCAGCATACGAGAACGGTACCTTTGCAAAAACGATCGATGCTTCATCCTCAAAGTATGCTAAGGACGTTTGGTTCGGTGTTGCCGTAACAAAAAAGGATGGCAGAATACGCTTCCTGTTTGAGCCCACAGAAAAAATGATCGAAAATATGCGTCAGCATATGCCGAGGAAAATACAGCTCGACTGATGTCAGTTAAGCCGATACTGCGTTCACACCGCAGTATCGGCTTGTTTTTTTCTGAGCACATCGACCTGTTATTTATCTTATTTTTATAAAACCATACGTCTTTACTTGATAATTTTCCATCGTCGCTGTATAATATAAAGTGATCATGTTGAAAAAAGGAGCGAAATTATGCCGTATACATTGCCCGAGCTTATGAAAGCATTAAATATCGAGGTCATTGACGATAGGATAGCCAATGTTTTTGACGAGGTAGTTACAGATCATGCCGCAAACGGTGTGCATTCACTGCGTGAAGACTATATAAAGGAATTGCAGAACAAATACGATGTCTTTCCCAATAAATACGACTACATACAGCAGGCTGCAAAAACGATACGTGAAAATGAAGCTTTATCGCTGTACACGGCACTGCTTGTGCGTGTTCTGCGTGACAATGGTCTTAAATCGATCATATATTTCGAGGATCACCCCAAGACTGCCGACGGCAACTGCAACGGCTTATATGGAATGACTGCATTTTTCGCACATGCGGAATTCATTCCGCACGCAGTCGAGTACTTCAGTAAAAGAAACGTACCGAAAAAGGTCATTCGTGATACTCTGCTCAATCTTGAAGACGCTATCATAATGCATAAGCAGGGCTTCAAGGAGGACGGCTTCGAGGTAAAGCGTCACTTCGGGTGGAATCAGCACTTTATCATTTGTGATATACTCATGATAGAGCGACTGAATTTTGAAATGCGTCAGGATTTTCACGGTAATATCTGCGTATTCAAAAACAGCGATGGTGAATATAAAATACTCATGGCAGGAGTAGACGTACATCACAGCGGATATCTTCTCGGCTCCGCAGGCTGTGAGGATGAGGACGGTTCATTCCGTGCCGAGCTGACTGAAACCGATGAATATTATGAGGGCTATCCCGTAGACACATGGAACGCCAAGGTAGCAAAGGATAAGATCAAGCTTTCGAAGAGTGAGTGGTCTCTCGTGCTCAAAAACGGGGACTCTGTAATCAGCGTACATATCCCGGATCTTCCGAATTTTACTCCGACTGCTATCGATACATCCTATGCCAAATGTCGTGAGATCATCAAAGCCTCATTCCCCGAGTTTGAGCCACGTGCATTTGTCTGCGGTTCGTGGATGATGGATCCGCAGCTGCGTAATATGCTGAAGCCAACGTCAAATATAGTATACTTCCAGTCTAAATTCATGCGATTCCCATATGTTTCAAATGGTACAGCTGTGTTTACATTCCTGTTTAAGAATCAGCTCATCAAAAAAATAGAGGATCAGCCTGAAAACACCTCGCTCGAGCGTGCCGCAAAGAAGCATTACCTCGACGGTAAATTTATCTACGAGCAGGGCGGCTGCTTTTTCGAGCTGTAATATAAAAAATACAGGGAACGATATTAAATCGTTTATCTAACTTTCCAAAGCCTAGGGAACAATATCTTGTGTTAAAATAAGTATTTTATTGATAGTCGCAAGCACATATAGTAATTGTTAATCTGTAATCACGAAAAGTAATTACTAGATTATTTGATAATATCAGTATACTAGCTAATTACACGATTGTCAATTAGTATTCCTATATTTATTTCAGAAGAAAGAACACTATAGTTTACCTATAGCGTTCTTTCTATATCTCTATCATTATCCTAAATATAAGATAGAAATATTCTTTATTTGATTTTTCTAATTTAATATTTTATAATAGTATTAAAGTTAATATCTTCAAGTAATTTATCAATTATATCTTCTAGTGCTTCATCTACTTTATCTTCTATCTACTTCTCTATCTATTTCTGATTGTGTTCTTCCTATAATCTATCCAACACCTGTTTTTTGAATTTGGCTCTTTGCCTTTCAAAATTTTCTTGTGGGCTAGCCCCATTCTGCTGATAATAAGCCCAATCCGGCATTAAACCAATATCATGGTAATACTCAATTTGTTCTTTAGTAAATGCCATTATAATCATCCTTTCAA
>CAYWVF010000025.1:0-39152 GCA_964461815.1 uncultured Oscillospiraceae bacterium | reverse complement strand
GCGGCACGATCAGCTCCATGCGGTTTTGTGCTGCTTCGTTGATTTCGGCACAATGTCGTAATACTGTTTTACGACTCTTGTTCTATCATTGGAAGCTTTTTTTATTCGGATTCTTTATCCTTATTTCGTATTTCAACACGTCTGATCTTACCACTGGAGGTCTTGGGTAGGGCATCTACAAATTCGACTATACGAGGATATTTATACGGAGCAGTGACATGCTTAACATGGTTTTGAAGCTCCAAAATAAGCTCGTCTGAGGGCGTATATCCCTTCGCAAGTACTATCGTAGCCTTAACTACTTGACCTCTCTTGGGGTCAGGTACAGCCGTTATGGCTGTCTCAAGGACTGCAGGATGCTCAAGAAGAGCACTTTCAACCTCGAACGGTCCAATACGGTAGCCGGAGCTTTTGATGACGTCGTCATTACGACCTACAAACCAGAAATAGCCGTCTTCATCTGCCCACGCCATGTCGCCTGTGTGGTAGTATCCGTCACGGAATGCAGATGCATTCTTTGTAGGATTCTTTTTATACTCAAGAAACAGTCCGGCAGGACGTCCGTTTGCAAGTGGGATGCATATCTCACCCTCAACACCTGCTTCACACTTGTCACCGTTTTCATCCAGCAGCTCGGCATTGAGCCATGGCATCGGCTTACCGGTCGAACCCGGCTTTGGAGCTATCCATGGATTTGTAGCGATCATAACAGGCGTTTCCGTTTGACCAAAGCCCTCTCGAAGCTCTATACCGGTATACTCCTTCCAACGATTAAATACCTCCGGATTAAGAGGCTCACCTGCGATATAACATGCACGGAGAGATGAAAGATCGTAGTTTCCCATATCTTCCTTGATAAAGAAACGGTAAACTGTTGGAGGAGCACAGAATGTTGTGATCTTATATTCGCTGATAAGTCTCAGAAAATCAGTAGGCTTAAAACGAGAAGAATAGTCGTATGCAAATACAGCAGCACCGCATATCCACTGACCGAAGAGCTTGCCCCATGACGCTTTAGCCCAACCGGTGTCGGCAGATGTGAAATGAAGATCGGTTTCACGTAAATTCTGCCAGAATTTAGCCGTAAGAATATGACCGAGCGGATATGTAAAGTCATGGACGACCATGCTTGGCATACCGGTAGTACCGCTTGTAAAGTAGCACAGCATGATATCATTGTTTTTTGGAGCAAAATCGCCTGTAGGACGTTCAAAATCAGCGGAAGAAGCATCTATAAGGTCATTAAAAAACAGATATCCTTCGCGAGCACGTGCAACCGTTGCTTTTTTGCAAGATGAATCCTCACCTAGGACCTCGTCGATATATGCACAGATACCATCGTTATCAACTGTAATGAGCAGCTTGACATCTGCCATATCTGTACGATATTTTATATCCTTAGCGGTGAGCTGATTTGTAGCAGGAATAGCTGTAGCGCCTATTCTGCATAAAGCCATCATGATTATCCAGTATTCATAGCGACGGTTAAGCATGAGCATTACGCTGTCGCCTTTACCGATACCGAGTGCTTTAAAAGCATTAGCAGCCTTGCAGCTGAGTACAGAGATATCGGAGAACGTAAAGGTACGGCTTTCGCCTTCATCGTTACACCAAACCAGCGCACGCTTTTGAGGTTCGATCTTAGCCCATTCATCAACTACGTCATATGCGAAGTTGAAATTTTCAGGAACATTTATTGTAAAATTTTGCTTAAAATCTTCGTAGGAGTTAAACTCTGTACGACAGAATCTTTCGATAATACCCATAGATTAGAGCCCGTGCCTTTCTTACCTAAATGACTACTACAAGCACGACGGCGTTTTTGCCACCCTGAGCTTTCATTCCGTGAGGATTTCCGGAATCAAAGTATAGAGAATCACCTTCGTTGATTGTTATGATGTTGTTGTTGATCTTGATTTTGAATGAACCCTCAAGGCAGAAATGATATTCGTGCCCATTATGAACATTGAGATGATAAGGCTCGTCATCACTTGACGGCGCGATCGTTACAAGAAACGGCGATACCTTTTTGTCAATAAAATTGTAAGCCAGATCAGAATACTTATAAGCACTGGAACGTTCAACGTTTATACCTTTTCCTTTTCTGACAACGGTATACGTATGCATCTTAGCTTTTTCACCGGTTATAAGCTCTGTGATACTCACTTTAAGAGTATTTGACATATCATAAAGTATACTGATAGGTATGTCTACATCTCCCGATTCATAGCGGATATATTCGTCGGAACTGATGTTCATGGCATCTGCAAGATCTTCGGGTGTTATATCCGAAAGCTCTCTGATAGTACGCATACGTTCGGCAATTTCCGCATTATGTGTTGGCAAAATATCAACTCCTTTGTTAATGATTTTTGTATGCCGCTGACCATACTTTATGATCAGCGGCATAATAATACTGATTTCTTAGAATTTACAGCTCCATACCCAGCTTAAGAGCGTTCATGTTCAGATCGAACAGCTCAGGCTTTTTGGCGGGAACTATCTTCTGCATTGTCTTGGAAATAAGCTCCTCGTCACAGAAGCCGATCTCCTTGATGATCTTGCCGACAAGAATGATGTTTGCAAGCTTTGACATATTGTTATCACGTGCAAGCTGTGTAGCCGGTACATAGAATGTAGATACATCATCACGAACTGCCTGACGGTTTATAAGAGAGGAGTCGATAAACGTCTTGCCGCCGGGAACAGTCTTCATCTCGAACTTGTCAAAGGATGGGATGTTCATAGCCATAAGCACTGTCGGATTTGTGATGATAGGGGATCCGATAGGATCAGAGCTGATATTTACGCTGCAATTACATGTACCGCCGCGCATTTCAGGACCATAGGAAGGAAGCCATGATACTTCGTAGCCGCCCAGCATACCTGCATAAACGAGGAATTTGCCGGCAAACAGAATACCCTGACCACCGAAACCTGCGAGTAATATCTGATGGTTAACTTTACTCATTGTTATTTTATGCTTTGCAAAGCAAAGCAACCTCCTTATTGTTGAATTTCGGTTGATTTTGGAGCTATCCAAAATACGATGATCATTGCGGTAAAAATTAATTTACCGTAGGTCGAGTAAAACCAAATCCCGATCGATAAATCAGTCTTTGGATTTATATATGCCTAAGGGGTAGTAGGGCAGCATGTTCTCACGAAGCCATTCAAGTGCCTTTTCCGGAGAAAGTCCCCAGTTTGTCGGACATGTTGAAACTACTTCTATAATAGAGAAACCCTTTTTGTCAAGCTGATTCTGGAAGCCTTTGAGGATAGCCTTCTTAGCGGTGATGATATTCTTCGGGCAGTCTACCGTAACACGCTGAGCAAGTGCTACGCCGTCCAATGTGGAGAGCATTTCGCATACTCTTACAGGATAACCTGCAGCGTTTACATCACGTCCGAAAGGCGTTGTCTGTGTGACCTGTCCGGGAAGTGTTGTCGGTGCCATCTGACCGCCTGTCATGCCGTAAATGGCATTGTTAACAAAGATAACAGTGATATTTTCGCCTCTTGTAGCAGCGTGAACTGTTTCAGCAGTACCGATAGCGGCAAGGTCACCGTCACCCTGATATGTAAATACTACACAGTCGGGATGAGAACGTTTAACACCTGTTGCAACAGCCGGAGCACGTCCGTGTGCAGCCTGGATCATGTCACAGTTAAAGTAGTTGTATGCAAATACAGAACAACCGACAGGTGCGATACCTACAGCCTTACCCTCAACACCCAGCTCGTCGATAGCTTCAGCTACAAGACGATGGATGATGCCGTGAGTACAGCCGGGACAATAGTGCATTGATATATCAGTCAGACTTTTCGGTCTGTCGAATACGATACTCATTATTTTATTCCTCCATCTATTTCTTCAAGCTTAGCAAGGATCTCATCAGGCGTGATGATAATACCGCCTGTGCGGCTTGCCAAATATACGGGCTTAGAGCAGTTGATAGCAAGCTTGATATCATCTACCATCTGACCCATGCTCAACTCAACCGAAAGGAATGCCTTTGCGGAGGGTGCCTTAGCAGCAAGAGCCTTTTTCGGGAACGGCCAAAGTGTGATCGGACGGATCATACCTACCTTGATGCCCTTTTCACGTGCAGCTACGATAGCGTTTCTGGATATACGTGAGGATGCACCGTAAGCTACGATAACGATCTCTGCATCGTCAAGCATAAATTCTTCATGACGAGCTTCGTTTTCTTCGATTATCTCATAACGCTTATATCTGTCAAGTACCTTTGTTTCGAGCTCGGATGCTTCGATATAAAGGGAGTTGATAACGTTATGCTCTCTGCTGCAATTTGTGCCGTTAGCAGCCCAAGGCTTAGCATTTGCCGGGATCTCACGCGGCTCGGGGAGAGCAACAGGCTCCATCATCTGACCAAGCATACCATCGCCGAGGATCATAGCCGGCATACGATACTTGTCTGCCAAATCAAAAGCATCTGAGATGAGGTCGCACATTTCCTGAATGCAGTTCGGTGCGAATACGATCACATGGAAATCACCGTGAGCAAGTCCGCGTGTTACCTGATTGTAGTCGGACTGAGCAGGCTGAATACCGCCAAGACCGGGACCACCGCGAACGATATTGATGATAACTGCCGGCAGGTCAGAACCTGCGAGATAGGAGATACCTTCTGCCTTAAGTGAGATACCCGGGCTTGAGCTGGATGTCATAGCACGAGCACCGGAAGCGGCAGCGCCGTAAACCATGTTTATTGCAGCAACTTCACTCTCAGCCTGTAAATAGGTTCCACCGATCTTAGGCATTCTTTTAGCCATATAAGCTGCGATCTCTGTCTGTGGTGTGATCGGATATCCAAAGAAGCAACGGCAGCCGGCACGTATAGCAGCTTCTGCCAGAGCTTCGTTACCTTTCATAAGTACTTTTTCCTGCATTTTGAATTTCCTCCTATTTCTCAACCTTGATGACTACGTCGGGACACATTGTCGCACACATTGCACAGCCTATGCACTTGGACATATCGATACATTCGACTGCACCATAGCCTTTTTTATTAAACGTTGTTTTAGACAACGCAAGGATTTTTCTCGGACATACACTTACGCAAAGACCACAGCCCTTACAGTAGTCTGTCCTAAAGGTTAACTTTGCCATTAATGTTTACCTCTTTCTTGATTTAATTCTGAAGATATAGTAAATGAAACTATAGTTAAAATATGAACCATCCGGGTTTTCTGAATATCGTAATGGGCATCAGCTCCGAATGGAAGCTTAGAGCACCCAGATCGATATCCTGACGATAGGATGTAAATTTCAAAGGGATATTTGTCTGCTCGGAGAGCTTAAGAGCGATCATTTCGCCCGAATGGACTATATCCGGTGTTGTCTCATTTCCGAGATTAGTGTTGTTTACGATCCCGGTGAACTTCAAATGACTGGCGACTTCTATGTCGCCCATGATCTCGATAGCTTCATCTGAGGTGCGTGTCAGATAACGCCTTTCATTAAATACAAGAAGCATCTCATATCCGCAGCTTTTGATCTGCTCTGAGTACTGACCCAGAGCGATAGCACCGGAATCATCACCGCCGACATCAATGACTACGTGAGAATCATTGTTGTTGAATATAGTGGCTACTTCTGCGGGAAGTGACGGGAGATCTACGTTTGTATTTGCATACTCGGGAGATATCAGCCGTATTCCGCCATCCTCCAGCTCTTTTGAGCTATCCTTTGTGCGAAAATAGGGGTTTACGATATCCATATCGCAGAGAATCACGTTTTCATACTGCTTGCGAAGCCAAAAAGCGTAATTCAGTGCGAGATTGGTTTTTCCGCTGCCGTAGTGACCGGCAAAAATAGTGATTTTTTTATTCATAATAGGATACTCTTGCAGAAAAGGATGGCTTAAGCCATCCTTTTCGTAAATTTCAATAAATTAATTAAGCCTTAACTTTCTTGAGATGTACGAATCTCGGGAGGCTGTCTTCCTTTGTGAGCTGTGTTTCGCCCTGGATAAGCGGAAGAGCATAATCAACGAATTCCTGCTTCAAACCATCCTTTGTCTCATTGATCCACTCAAGCGGTACCTTTTTCTCTGTGTTAGCAACGATAGTGAGATCGAAGAGCTTTGTATTGCATGTATACTTACCGTCTACATATGTACGTTCGAAGCCAACCATTTTATCTGTTATACCTGCGATAGCATTATCGACTGCTGCCTTACCTGCTGCGAAGGACTCGTCGATATCTGTCTGTGATGCACAGTGTGCAGCGCAACGCTGGAGCAGAGAAAGCTCAATGCCACGAACCTTAGCGCCTGTCTCATTCTTGATAACATTTGCAAGGTAAGCTGCGAGACCGCCCAGCTGAGCATGACCGAAGCTGTCCTTAGCCATATTCTTGTTAGCATATTCTGCAATGAATGTACCCTCAGCATCATGGATACCTTCGCTGACTGCTATGATGCATTTCTTCTGCTTAGCATATATTTCCTTAACGGAAGCAAGGAACTTGTCCATGTCAAAATCAACCTCGGGGAGGTAAATGAGATCAGGACCATTGCCCTTGTAGGAAGCGAGAGCAGCAGCTGCTGTGAGCCAGCCTGCATGACGTCCCATGCACTCGATAACGGTGATCATGCCTGTATCGTAAACCCTTGCATCGTGGTAAACTTCCATAACGGATGTTGCGATGTACTTAGCTGCGGAGCCGAAGCCCGGGCAGTGGTCTGTGCCTGCAAGGTCGTTATCTATTGTCTTCGGGATACCCATTACACGGCACTCATAGCCATTCTTCATCATGTATTTTGAAATCTTATTACATGTATCCATGGAGTCGTTGCCGCCGTTGTAGAAGAAGTAGCGAACATCATACTTCTTGAATATTTCAAGGATACGCTTATAGTCTGTATCATCAACATCGGGATCCTTAAGCTTGTAGCGGCAGGAGCCTAAAGCAGATGACGGTGTATATTTCATCAATGCGAGCTCATCCGGATCTTCCTGTCCCATATCAATAAGGTTATCATCAAGAACACCTCTGATACCGTTTAATGCACCGTAAACCTTTGTAATAGCTTCGGATTCGAGAGCTGTTTTGATTGCGCCGTATGCACTGGCGTTAATAACTGTTGTAGGGCCGCCGGACTGGCCGATTATACATGTACCTTTTAAAATTGACATTTAATTTTACCTCCAGATATTTATTCCTTTGATACTACTAATTAATATACCACAAAACTTGCATAAATTCAATCATTTTATTATCTTTCAGAACTTTTACTAAAATTCGAGTCTGAGAAAGCCAATTTTCAAACAAAATGACGTTTTTAATTAAAACTCCCTGTAAATCGCGGAAAAAAATGATAATAGACTTGATTTATTCAAAAAAAGGTGATAAAATAATAGACACGTGAATAGATTTATTCCAGTACAAAGGAAATACTATAAAAGGAGAGACTAAATAATGCCACTGGTAACATCTACAGAAATGTTCAAGAAGGCTTATGACGGCGGCTACGCTGTTGGTGCTTTCAACGTTAATAACATGGAGATCGTGCAGGGTATCACAGAAGCTGCACGCGAAGAGAAGGCTCCTCTTATTTTACAGGTATCAAAGGGCGCACGTGCATATGCTAATCACACATATCTCGTAAAGCTCGTTGAGGCTGCTGTAATCGAATGCCCGGAGATCCCGATAGTTCTCCATCTTGACCACGGTCCTGATTTCGAGACATGTAAGTCCTGCATCGACGGTGGATTTACATCTGTTATGATAGACGGTTCTTCATATTCCTTCAAAGAGAATATTGAAGTTACACGTAAGGTCGTTGAGTATGCACATGCTCACGGCGTAGTAGTAGAAGGCGAGCTTGGTACATTGGCAGGCGTTGAGGATGATGTAAAGGTATCCGCTGAGGATTCATCCTACACACGTCCCGAGGAAGTAGAAGAGTTTGTTGAAAAGACAGGCGTTGACTCCCTCGCTATTGCTATCGGTACAAGCCACGGCGCTTATAAGTTTACACCTGCTCAGTGCACACGTAATGAGAAGGGTATCCTTGTTCCGCCGCCACTCCGCTTTGACATTCTTGAAGAAGTTTCCCGTCGTCTGCCCGGCTTCCCGATCGTTCTCCACGGTTCATCCTCTGTTCCGCAGGAATATGTAAAGATGATCAACGAAAACGGCGGCAAGATGCCTGATGCAGTTGGTATTCCTGAGGAAGAGCTCCGTAAGGCAGCTACATCCAGCGTTTGTAAGATCAACATCGACTCTGACCTCCGTCTTGCAATGACAGGTACAGTTCGTAAGTTCTTTAACGATCAGCCCTCCAAGTTCGATCCGCGTGAATATCTCAAGCCGGCTCGTGCAAACATCAAGGAGCTCGTTCGCCATAAGCTGGTCAACGTACTTGGCTGCAACGGCAAGGCATAATTTATTAGTGAAACAAAAAAGATTTGACGAACATTCGTCAAATCTTTTTTTCGCCTATTGATTATTTTTTACGGTGTGATATAATATCAACATACTTTAAAGGTGGTGTTTGTCACTTGAAAATTGTGATTGTAGGCGACGGTAAGGTCGGAAGCGCATTGACAAAGCGGCTTTCTAAAGAGGGACATGATCTGACTGTCATAGATTCGAGCCCATCTGCAATAAAAAATGCTATGAATGTGACAGATATAATGACGATAAACGGCAATGGAGCCAGTATGTCGATACAGAGGGAAGCTCATGTGGAAAAGGCAGACCTGCTTATAGCTGCAACATCGACTGATGAGATGAACCTTTTATGCTGTCTTACAGCTAAGAAGCTTGGAGCAAAGCATACTATAGCCAGAGTTAGAAATCCGGAGTACAGTGATCAGCTGTTTCTTATGAAAAAGGAATTGGGCTTGTCAATGGTCGTAAATCCGGAGCAATCAGCTGCACGTGAGATATCGAGAATACTCCGCTTCCCATCGGCATTAAAAATAGAATCGTTTGCAAAAGGCCGTGTCGAGATAGTAGAGATAAAGATAAATAAAGGAAATCCGTTGGATGGCATGGCGATATGGTCGATACAGCATAAATATTCGGTAAAGCTTCTCATATGTGCGGTACAGCGTGCCGACAATGTATATATACCCGGAGGCGATTTCGTGCTGAGAGAGGGTGATAAGATAAACCTTGCAGCATTACCTGCCGATGCAGCACGTTTTTTTAAAGCTATAGGTATATTTAAGCAGCGTATCAGGTCGGTAATGATAGTAGGAGGCGGCAAAATTCCATACTATCTAACTAAAATGCTTGATGGAACCGGCATGAAGGTCAAGATAATTGAGATAAATGAGGAAAGAAGCCGCTATCTTGCGGATGCATTGCCGAATGCCGATATAATTCACGGAGACGGAACAGATCAGGATGTACTGATAGAAGAAGGCATAGAGAATACGGATGCATTTGTTGCGGTTACGGATAACGACGAGGAAAATATACTTGCTGCAATGTTTGCATCAAGGAAAAATGTAGAAAAAACAGTCATTAAAATAAACAGAATGTCGCTTATCGAGTCGTTTGGTGATATGATAGGTATAGACAGCGTTGTTTCGCCGAAGTATATCACAACAGACAGGATACTCAGATATGTACGAGCAATGCAGAACTCATATGCGATAAGCTCCATTGAAACACTGCATAAGATGGTAAACAATAAGGTCGAGGCGTTGGAGTTTATTGTCAGAGATGAGATACCGAACGTGACAGGGAAAAAGCTCAAGGAGCTGAGGATAAGAGAAAATACTCTTATAGGCTGTATAACAAGACAGGGTAGAGTGATCATACCGGACGGCGAAACGATGATACTGCGTGATGACAGCGTTGTGATAGTTACGGCGAATGAGAGGATAAATGATTTGAAGGATATATTAAAGCACTGAGACGGTGTTGAATATTTGCATGAAAATGTTGCTTATAAATGTTAAAATAAATTGCTTGGTAAAGGGGTAATAGCATGGAAAATCTTGAACTCATTATGAAAGCTGTAGAGTCTGCAAAAGAGCTTGCACTTGATGCGGAACGCTATATCTGGAAAAATCCTGAGACGGGCTGGCGTGAAGAAAAGACGTCAAAATATATGGCAGAGCAGTTTGAAGCCTTGGGATATGAGCTGACATATGCGGAAAATGTAACAGGCTTTTATACGTATGCAGATACAGGACGTCCGGGACCGTGCGTATTGATAATGGCAGAGCTTGACTCTGTTATATGCCCGTCACATCCCGAGAGCAATCCGGAAACAGGTGCATCGCATTCCTGCGGACATAATGCACAGTGTGCAGCGCTGCTTGCGGTTGCGAAGGCACTTAAGTATGACGGAATTTTAGATAACCTTTGCGGAAAGATAAAGCTAATGGCAGTGCCGGCAGAAGAGCTTCTTGAGATCGGCTTCAGAGAAGAGCTTCGCAAAAAGGGTATAATCAAATACTACGGAGGCAAGGTCGAGTTTATGTATCGTGGCTACATGGACGATGTAGATGTAGCGATCATGGTACATGCATCAGGCGGAGATAAGACGTATCTTGTACGAAAAGGCTCAAACGGCTGCATGACAAAGAACGTAACATATACAGGCAAAGCAGCACATGCCGGAGGCAGTCCGCAAAAGGGCATAAATGCTTTGTATGCTGCAAATCTCGGAATGACGGCAGTAAATTCACTCCGTGAAACATTTGTTGATAACGATCATATCAGATTCCATCCTGTAATTATGAACGGCGGCGGAGCTGTTAATGTTATCCCGGAACGCATTGACATGGAGAGCTATGTTCGCGGAGCAACTATGGAAGCATTCGCAAGAGAGAATAAGAAGATAAACAGAGCACTTGCGGGAGCTGCGGTTTCTATGGGAGCAAAGCTTCATATAACGGATTGCCCGGGATACATGCCTCTTATCAACGAAGAGGGCTGTGTAAAGGTAGTAGCAGAGCTTATGAAGCAGATAGCAGGAGAGGATAATTGCAGCATCACAGATGAGTGGGGAACAGGCTGTACGGATATGGGTGACGTATCATGTGCTATTCCTGCGATACATCCATATGTTGGCGGCGCAGTAGGTACAAGTCACGGCAATGATTACTATATAGTAGACCCGGTAAAGGCGTGTATTGGGTCTGCCAAGCTTCAAACTGCATTTGCATGTGCGCTCCTTGAAAATAACGGCGAAAAAGCATATGAGATCAAAAAGAACGCAAAGCTGAGATTCGGTTCTATAAAAGAATATCTTGAAGCTATAGATTCTATGTTCTTTGACAAGGACGTTGTAGAATATACAGAGGACGGCGATGTCAAGGTCACGCTGTCAAATAAAAACGACTGAAAGAGGAATACTCTATGAGAATAAAATTTCTCGGAACAGCAGCGGCTGAGGGTTGGCCTGCGCTGTTCTGTAACTGTGAGTCGTGCAGACGAGCAAGAGAGCTCGGAGGAAGAGACATAAGGACACGCTCACAGACATTGATAGATGACGAGCTGCTTATTGACTTCCCGTGTGATACATATATGCATGTGCTGAACAATAAGATCGATCTCTCTGCCGTGAAGGTGAATATCATAACACACGCACATTCAGATCATTGGTATCCGATGGATTATGAGATGCGCGGAGGTGCATTTGCTCACGATCTGACGTCGAAGAGAGTCACACTTGCGGCAGGCAGCTCAGTTTTGGACTCATACAGAGAGGCGAATATTTACGAAGCTATAGCTGAAAATATAGATGTCGTTGAGCTGAAACCGTTTATGCCTCAGGTGTTGGACGGCTATAAGATAACTGCATTTCCGGCTGACCATGATCTGGATAACATCGCATATACCTACCTTATAGAAAAGGATGGACAGACGATAATTTACTTCCATGACACAGGTGTGCCGTATGATAGCATATTTGACTATATGGAAGAAAATAAGGTGCATGCCGATTTTGTATCACTGGACTGCACATATTGCCTGGGAGATCAGTCGAGAGGTCATATGGGTATGAAGAACTGCGGCGATGTTAAAGAAAAGCTTCTTGAGAAGGGTATATGTGATGAAAAAACACGTTTTTATGTGAATCATTTTTCACATAACGGTAATGTGACACATAATCAAATGAGCTTTGAGGGCTTAAAATACGGCTTTAATGTATCGTTTGACGGCTGTGAAGTCGATATGGACAGCGAGAAAAATAAAAAATATAAGTATGAGATACATTGCCATACGAGCGAAGTAAGCGGCTGCGGAAAAGTAAAGGCTGAGGATGTAGTCAGGACACATTATAATGCAGGCTTTACCGGTATTGCGATAACGGATCATTATCACAGCTTTTTCTTTGATAAGCTCAGTGATATGACATGGGAAGAAAAGATAGACAAGTATCTTGAGGGTTACCGAGCTGCAAAAAAGACAGCTGAGCAGTTAGATATGGATATCGTTCTCGGTATGGAGCTGAGGTTTACGGAAAATTGCAATGATTATCTTGTATACGGTATAACGGAGAAATTTTTATACGATAATCCTGAACTGTATAAAATGGACTCTGCGATATTTTACGAGCTGGCTAAGAAGAACGATCTCGTAGTGTATCAGGCTCACCCGTTCAGAAAGGATATGACAAGAACATCACCGAAGTATTTGACGGGAATAGAGGTAGTGAACGGAAATGCAAGACATAATTCTTTCAATGACAGATCACTTGATTTTGCGGTAGAAAATTCTCTTCGCCAGTGTACCGGCTCTGATTTCCATCAGCCTGAAGACCTTGATCGTGCATGTATGGTTTTTGATAAGCGTGTAAGAAGCTCCGCAGAGCTTAGGGACATGCTTTTGAGCATATAAATTATACATTAAAAACACATCACTCGCATAGTATTTTATCGGGTGATGTGTTTTGCATTTTAAAATAGGAATATACAGAAGAAGGATATTTTTTACTATTGCGGTATTGCTGGCGTTGATGCCGATTTTTATGATACTTGTCGAGATGAATGAAGCGGGAGAGGCTGCATATGCATCCGGCACCGGATATATAAAGTATGTGGAATTTAATCCTACTGTCACCGAGCTTGAGCAGGCACTGAAATATGATATAGATACATATGGGAAAGAGGTACATCTTAATTGGATCGAATTACTTGCATACGCTGCTGCCAAGACAGGTGGAAAATTTAGCGGTGAAACGAATGAACATATTGAATATGCAGCAAAGAGTCTGCTTAATGGTGCTTGTATGGATGATATAACGGGTAATATGAAGTATTATAACTACTATCTTGAAGCATATACAGCAGTACTGTCTGAATTTGTGGGAGAATATAAGATAGAAATACGAGACGAAACAAGTGCGGATGGAAAGAGAATGGAATCAAAATACGGACTTAAGGTTTTTTCTCCTATAGCAAAGGGATATGGCTTTACTCATTATAAGGACTTTGGAAACAAACGATCATACGGATATGAGAGAGAACATCTCGGGAATGATATTATAGGCTCTGTTGGAACACCGATAGTTGCGGTAGAGGGAGGCATCGTTGAAGCTATAGGGTGGAATCAATACGGAGGATGGAGAGTAGGAATTCGAAGCTTTGACGGTAAGAGATATTACTATTATGCACATTTAAGGAAGGATCACCCATATCATAAATCGATTGACGAGGGCAGCATAATATCGGCAGGCGACGTGATCGGCTATATGGGACAGACAGGCTACAGTACAAAGGAAAATATAAATAACATAACGATACCGCATCTTCACTTCGGTATGCAGCTGATATTTGACGAGAGCCAAAAGGATGGCGCAAATCAGATATGGATAGATGTATACGCACTTGTAGAGCTGTTGTCGCACTGTAAAAGTGCGGTAGAAAAGGATGAGGTTACAAAGGATTACAACAGAATATACAATATAGCAGAGTCTTCACCTATTTCGGAGGTTTCCGTAGCTGCGGAGGAGAGCACTGCAATACCGATTATAATGTATCACAGTATATTAAAGGATAAAAATATGGCAGGAGATTATGTTCTGAGCCCAAATGTACTCGAATCTGATATAGTATGGCTGAAAACAAACGGATATGAAGCGGTAAATATTCAGGATATAGTAAACTATGTCCATTACGGCGAAGAGCTGCCCGAAAAGCCGATAATGCTGACCTTTGATGATGCTTATCTTAATAACTACACATATGCGTACCCGATATTGGAAAAATACGGCTATAAAGCCGTGCTGTCGGCAGTAGGAGAATTTGCAGATCGATTTTCACAAACCGAGGATAAAAATCCATCCTACAGTCATATGACATGGGATGATCTGAAGCTGCTTTCGGAAAGCGGTATATTTGAAATACAGAATCATTCATATGGTATGCACTATATCAATCAGCGAAAGGGGAGCAGCAGAAAAAAGGGAGAGACACTGGAAGCGTATAAGGAATCGTTTTACAGTGATACAATGCGTATGCAGAAGCTATTGACTGAAAAGTGCGGCATCACACCGATTTGCTACACATATCCATACGGTGCTATATCGGAGGGATCGAGTGACGTATTGAAGGAGTGCGGATTTATGGCATCTCTTTCATGCTATGAGCTTACAAGTACGCTGATCCGAGGGGATGGAGACAGCTTGTTTGAGCTTGGAAGATATAACAGACCGTCGGGAATATCAACGGAAGCCTTTATGAAAAAACTGCTGCATTAGAAATTTGTGTAAAAAAACGTTGTACCGTTTATAATACGATACAACGTTTTTATTATCTATTGTTTATATTATTCGTCGTCATCGTCGTCGGACGATACAACAGCCTGTGCCTTAGGAACTATTTCACCGGCCTTGGTTAATGCTATCTTTGTAAGCATCGGGCCGATAAGCTCATAAATAAGTACGGCGAAGAGTGATACGTTACGAATAAGTGTGCCGCCGGAACCGAGAACCTGAGCAGCTGTCAGTGACATACCGAGTGCAACGCCTGCCTGCGGAAGAAGCGTGATACCGAGATACTTGACGATGTTTTCGTCACATTTCATAGCCTTAGAGCTGACATGAGCACCCCAGCATTTACCAACAGAACGTGCAAGAATATAAGCAACACCTATACCGACAATAGCGATATCTGTGAACAGACCGATTTCAAGCTCTGCACCGCTGAGTACAAAGAAGAGTACAAAGAGCGGAGCGGTCCATTTATCTGTTTTTTCCATAAGCTCAGCTGAGAAATTACAGATATTGCAGAATACGGAGCCGAGCATCATGCAAACGAGAAGTGAAGAGAAACCGATGTGTACACCACCGACGTTAAAATCCAACATGGAGATAGCAACGGTAAGGATAACGAATGTAACAGATATACAAAGGCGCTTGCTGTTTGAATGGAACCATTTTGCAAAGAATGTGTAGAGAAGACCCATAACAAAGCCGAGTACAAGAGAAAGTACAACCTCGAGAAGCGGCTCAAGGATAATGGATGTAAGGCTGTAAGCTCCGTTTATCATAGCCTTTGCAATACCGAATGATATAGCAAATACCACGAGACCGATGGCGTCGTCAAGAGCAACGATAGGCAGAAGAATATCTGTTACCTTACCCTTGGCTTTGTACTGGCGAACGACCATAAGTGTTGCTGCGGGAGCTGTAGCTGTAGCAATAGCACCGAGTGTGATAGCTGTGGATATCGGAAGTTTGTCGCCGACAATAAAGTGTATACCGATAAGAACGATATCAACGATTACAGTTGCCGAAATAGCCTGAACGAATGCGATCACGGTAGCCTGCTTACCGATCTGCTTAAGATGAGAAATGCGGAATTCATTACCTATAGCAAAAGCGATGAAGCCGAGTGCTACGTTCGATATTATATCAAGTGCTTTGACAGAATCTATTGTAGGGAAACCTATGCCGGGAATGTTGAGTCTGCCCAGACAATAAGGTCCGATAAGTATACCTGCGATAAGATAGCCCGTTACTGCCGGAATCTTAAAAACCTTAACAACGCGCGAAAGCAGCAGACCGGCCATAAGTGCAACGGCGATGCTCATTAAAATTTCCATAAAATGACCTCTTTCTTTTATTCATCAATTGCATATGATACCATGTTTTAAGTGGTTTGTAAATGATTGAAAGCACAGAATATTCTGTGCTTTCTGGATTATTTTCTACATATTGAGCAAATGCATTGAAAAATCGACAGACAAAAGCCGATTTTTGCATTTTTTAATTCAAAAGTTGCGTAATCATTGCTGTTAATATTTATTATACAAGTTAAGATGGCGTTTAGATTGTCGTTACAAATACGTGCATGAGCCGCACATGATGCGTAAATGACGCTTTACATGCAAATATTTATACGTCGAGCTCCATGTATCTGCGGAATGTTGACATACCGTATTTCTCATAAAAGCTGCGTGCGTTTTCGTTAAATTCCCATACATTCAGATATATTTTCGTACAATCAAGCTCCTTAGCAAGACTGCATGCCGCATCCATGAGCTTTTTACCAATACCTCCTCCGCGTACATTTTCGTCTACGCACAGATCGTCGATATAAAGCATTCTTATATCATTCATAACGGGATGTCCTTTGCGTTCCTCGACCTGTCCAAACATATATCCTACCACATTGTCGTTATCGTCTACGGCAACCAGGACAGGCTCATTTTCGTTCATGAGCTTTTGTTCGAATTCCTGCTGACTGTATTTTTTGGCATCGGCTCTGAAAAGATCGGGACGTCCGTTGTGGTGCAGCAAGCCTATTTGCTTTAGAAGATTTATAACCGCCGTGCCGTCCTTAGGCTCGGCACGTCTTATTGATATATTCAAGCTATTCACTCCTTTGAAATAATTATATTACTTTTATAATGATAAGTCAATGATCATTATCGCATATAAATCATGCTTTGTATTGAGGTATAAAGCTTGCAAATATATGAATAAGCTGTTATAATATATCGTATACAATTGATCGTGTGAAAAGAGGACGTTATATTGCATTATATATTTGACATGGATGGAACACTTATAGACTCAATGCCGTCGTTTGGTGGGGCTATCATTAAATTTCTGAACGAAAATAAGATCAAATACCCAGATGATATTATAAAGACGGTTACTCCGCTGGGCTTTGACGGTGCTGCAAAGTATTTTATAGAGCTTGGATCGGAAAAGACGGTTGAAGAAATAAAAAAAGAGCTTGGAGACAATATGATAGATGCGTATACAAATACGATCCCTGCTAAGCCCCATGTTGAGGAAGCGCTGAAGAAGCTTGTAACGGAGGGACATAGCATCAGTGTGCTGACCGCAAGTCCTCATCTTACAGTAGATCCGTGTCTGAAGCGTCTGGAAATTTTCGATCTGTTCGAATATGTATGGTCATGCGATGATTTCGGTACTTCAAAGGCTGATGTGAATATATATCATGAGGCGGCAAAGAGGTTGAATACGAGCGTATCGGAGTGCGTTTTTTTGGATGATAATCTCAATGCGATAACTGTGGCAAAGAGCTCGGGAATGCATGTCATAGGCGTATACGATCCATCATCCGAGAGCTATACAAAGGAAATGAAAGAGACAGCGGAAAAATATATTTACAGCTTTGAGGAGCTATAACACATGAAAACGCTTTATATAGCAGATCTTGACGGTACACTTCTTGATTCGAATGCAGAACTGTCCGAGTATACGAGGAATACTGTAAATGAGCTTATATCAAGAGGTATGTATTTCAGTGTTGCGACTGCAAGAACAGCGGCAACGGCTAAGTACATAATGCATGGCGTGAATTTAACGATACCTATGGCGATGATGTCGGGTGTATATTACTATGATCTCCAAAAGGACGAATACATAGATGTAAAGGAAATACCGATATCGGCAAGAAATAAAATGGCAGAGGTCATACATAAGTATTCCTTGCCCGGATTTATGTATGCATATGAAAATGCTCGGCAGATAGCATACTATGAGAATATCGATTCGAAAGTATCACGTGACTTCTATGAAGAACGTGTCAGAAAGTATAATAAGGAATTTGCAAAGATAGACAGCTTTAGCGATATATTTGATAAAAAGGTGATATATTACTCTGTGTCCGAACACGAGGACAAGCTGAAGTCGGTCTATGACGAGATGAGAGAAATAGATGGCATACATGTGGAATTTTACAGAGATGTATATAATGAAGGCTATTGGTACCTGGAAGCGTTTAATGATACGGCATCAAAATATAATGCGGTAAAGGCACTGCGTGAAAAATATGGATTTGACAGGATCGTAGGCTTTGGTGACAATCTCGTAGATATATCGCTGTTTAAAGCATGTGATGAGGCGTATGCTGTTTCAAATGCCAAGGAAGACGTGAAGAAATATGCAACGGGAGTTATCGGAAGTAATACCGAGGACGGAGTTGCAAAATGGCTTAGAGAAAATGTAAAATATTGATTCGAAAGGAATGTATAGAATGGAGTACAATGTCAGCTGCCTGATAAAAAATGATGGCTTCGAGTGCAAATGCGGCAAGCGTCACTATGGCACACTTAAGGATTGCTTTATAGGTGACGGAGCTATAATGAAGCTTACGGATATGGTAAAAAAATATAACGGAACACATCCGTACGTTCTATGTGATATTAATACATATGAAGCGGCAGGTAAAAAAGTATGCGAATTGCTTGATAAGGCGGGGTATAAGTATACTGTTCATATAATAAAGAGAAATCATCCGGCTCCGGACGAGCGAATAGTGGGAGAAGCGCTTATGTGCTGCGATAAGCAGTGTGACATAGTATTGGCAGTTGGAAGTGGAGTTATAAATGATACGGGAAAGATAATCGCAGCAGCTAAAGGTGTAGCGGATATCAATGTGGCAACAGCTCCGTCGATGGACGGCTTTGCATCCGGCACATCATCAATGGAGCTCGAAGGACTGAAAAAATCGCTGCCGTCCAAATGCCCGGATGCAGTGATCGGCGATTCCGATATCCTTGCATCGGCACCGGTTCATATGATATGCTCCGGTATAGGTGATATGCTCGCAAAATATGTAAGCCTTGTTGAGTGGAGACTTGCCGGAGTTATTTTGGATGAGTATTACTGTCCTACTATAGCCGAGATCATGAAGGAAACGCTCAAAAAGTGTGTTGATAACGCATCGGCTGCCGTCAAAGGAGATAAAACGGCTATATGTGCTGTAACAGAGGGACTGGTAATAGCCGGACTTGCAATGAATTATGCAGGCGTATCTCGTCCTGCATCGGGAATCGAACATTATATTTCGCATATCATTGATATGCGTTCGCTCGAGTTCGGAACGCCTGCCGATCTCCACGGAATACAGTGTGGTATCACGACTTTATTGTCCATTCGTGCATACGAAAAGCTGTTAAACATAGCTCCGAATAGGGAAAAGGCTCTTAAATATGTGGAGAATTTCAGCATTTCAGACTGGAACGATTACCTCAGAAAGAATCTTGGTCATGGAGCGGAAGCAATGATCGCAGGAGAAAAAAAGGAACAGAAATACGACAAGGTAAAGCATACAGCTCGCCTTGAAAGAATAATATCATCATGGGATGAGATAAGAGAAATAATTGCCTCGTTACCGAAGTCTGATGATATAGAAGCGTTTATGAGATCGATAGGTCATCCTGTATCTGGTATCGAAATAGGACTCAGTGAATCGGATATTCGATCTGCATTCCTCATGGGTAAGGATATTCGTGACAAGTATGTACTCGGAAGACTCCTGTGGGATCTCGGATTGCTTGAAGAATTTGCGGAAGAGATAAGAGTATAATGTAAAGCACGCACAAACCACAACAGCTTGTGCGTGCTTTTGGTATAATAATGGCAGTGTAAAACGAATAAAACTATTAAAAGGTACTTTGCATGGTGGACTTTCATAGAATGATATGCTATAATACATTGGCGTGTATATATTTAAAAGAGATTTTTGATGGGTTGATGGAATAGACGATGAGTGTTTTTGCAAAATATCTTACCGTTTTCGGTATGTCAATGATGCCCGTGATCGAGCTTAGAGGCTCGATACCATACGGCGTGGCAATGGGTCTTAATTATCCGCTGCTGTTCTTGCTGAGTATAATGGGAAATATGCTCCCTGTACCGTTTATTATACTGTTTATCAGACGCATTTTTGCATGGATGAAAACCAAAAGCGCATTTTTAACGAAAATAGCACTGAGAATGGAAAATAAAGCCATTGGAAAGTCCGAAATAATAAAAAAATATGAGATGCTGGGACTTGCGATACTAGTTGCGATACCGCTTCCGGGCACAGGTGCGTGGACGGGCGCACTGGTTGCGGCCATTTTCGACTTGCGTATCAAATATTCTGTTTTTGCGATCTTCATCGGAGTACTGGTCGCAGGAATTATTATGACGTGCCTGTCCTATGGCATTGGTATGTTCTTTTGATCTGCCGTCTTACAAACAATGCGTAATCTTTTTCCCATACGGCTGAGGAACTCATTGGTTATGCTCTCGGCATTTTCGGCTATTATCGGAGCTGATAACTCTTCTTTACCGTCGCTGCCTATCAATGTTGCGACACTTCCGAGCGTGACGTTTGGGATATCGGTTACGTCAACGGAAAGCTGATCCATGCATATTTTCCCGATGATAGGTGCTCTTTGCCCGTTTACCAGAGCGTAGCCGTTCCCACATGAGAGCTTCCTCGGTATACCGTCTGCATATCCGATAGGAAGCACCGCGACTTTGCTGTTTCTGAGCGCAGTAAAGGCTCTGTTATACCCAACAGCTTCACCCTCCTTTATATCTCTTAGCAAAACGACACTTGCCTTTAACGAAAGCACAGGCTTTAAGTCAAGCTGTAACCGTGTTTTGTCGTTGGGAGAGCTCAATACGCCGTATAATGCAATGCCAACTCTGACATAGTCGCACTTCAGCTCGGGATAATTCAGTAATCCGTAGCTGCTTTGGATATGTATTTTAGGCATATGAAGACCGTCACTCTTTAACTCATCGATCAGACCGTAAAAGCTGTCGATTTGCTTATGTGTAAATTCGATATCTCCTTCTTCAAGACTGTCCGAGACGCACAGATGTGTAAAGATACCGGTGGTGTGGATATGCTCCATAGAAAAAACAGATCGTATTTTCTCATAGTCATTCACTTCAAATCCAAGTCGATGCATACCTGTGTCGATTTTAATATGACAGTTTATATTATAGCCCTGATCGTTTAGCTTCGATGCATGATCGTAGTCGATCAACGTTTGAGTCAGCTTATATATGTACAGCTCCTTTGCTCTTGACGGAGACGTATATCCCAGAATTAAGATCTCACCGCAGATACCGTATTTCCTCATCCTGATACCCTCATCAATCGTCGCTACCGCAAATGAAGAAACTCCCAGCTGCTCAAGGTACGTGGTGATCTCGTACATACCGTGTCCGTATGCATCCGCTTTCACGACTGCCATCATTTTGCATCCCGGTATCATTGCGTTTTGCAAAGTCATAACATTATGCTCTAAATTGTTCAAGTCGATTTCAAGGTATGCTCTGTCCATAGAGGAGTCATGCTTTTCTGTTTTCGGCTTGATTTTTTTCTGCATTGTCGTTAATATTAGGCTGCATATCACAGATATGAAACAGACTGTGAGGTAGTGTATCATACTGTTTTTAATGAATATATGCTGTAAATGAAGTGATTTTGCGACGAAACGGACGATAATGATCACAAAAGGATGAATAATGTAGATGATCAGAGATATTGTCCGCAGCCTTGCATGGCGCTTTCCCTTGAAATGCAGGATTATATTAAACAGGTAATACATTACGGGAAGCAGGAACACATACATGCTGTCGTGCCTTTGAAGCTTGAGGCAGTACAGAATAAGTGCTTCTGTGAGCATGAGAGAAAAGAAAAGTACAAATCTCGAAACGCTTCTTTTGAGAGAAATACATCTGTTACTGTCAGCGATATATCCACCGAGCAAAAAGAAGATCGGTGCAAAAAATATTCCGTTCCTTGTATAGTCGGATACTTGGAATATGAGTTCATAGAGGCTCTTTATGTATGGAATACCTTCGATGATCCCGTAGCAGCTGTCTCCGAATAAGCCGATGATGTATAGAAGTGACGCTATAAAAAGCGCTTTTTTGTAGTGAAAGTATTTTAATGAATACCATGCTATCACCGCACCGATAATGGAAGCCGGAAGATACCACAGGTGATACAGTGTGCCGTCAAATACGATATCCTTTATAATTTCATGTAAAAGATGGTCTGCTTTAAAATAGCCGTTGTAAATATTGATCGGTATATATAGGATGATTACAACAGCATAGATAATACTCGTCTTTTTTATAAAGCTTGTAAGCTTTTCGTTATTGTATGTATATTTTGAGATAAGGAAAAAGCCTGAGGTCATAAAAAAGAACGGAACGGCTACACGGGAAATGATTCGTGTAAATATGAAATCGCCTATTTCACTTGATGAGGAGAGGGGAGATGTATGGATGGCAACTATCATCAACGCAAAAATAAATCTGAAAATATCTATACCGGCATAGCTTTTTTGTCTAGTCATCAGCCTTACTCCATATAGTCACAATAAAACCGTCTATGTTATTGCCGGAGATCTGATGAATATGATTCTCCGGTAATTTTATTACAGTAGTATCGACCTTTGCAGAAATGTAGTATATTTCGATCTCGGCTCTATGCGGCTGTCTGAAAATATACCTATTATCCTCATCGTAGCTTTTGATGAACTGAATGTATTCCTCAAGCGACAGCCTGTTTTCAAACATGATTTTTGAATGCGGATATCCAACATATCGAAAATGCCATGGCTCATGAGAAATACCCGTTATGTCTTCTTTGTCCTTTTCATATCGTTCAATAAATCCGTGATCGGGTGCGGCCTTCCTGAAATCATCGCAGATACCGTGATACGGAAAGTCGGGACGGATAAAATCAATATCATCTTTATTTAATCCCAGGTCAATGGCAAGACCTGTTTGGTGTTCACTATGGTTAGGCAGTGCGACGTATTTGTGAGTAAATACCTCGCCGTTATCCGTTAGAGAGGTGTTGTATATATCTGTTTGCTCCTCTAATGAACGGTATCCGCTAACAGGTACGATAGAGCCTACTGCTCTGATCTTTTCAAGAACAAGCTGCAATACATTCGCAGCCTCACGCTTTATATAAATATTCGGAAAGCGTATATCAACAGGAGTAAGACCTGACGGATCATCGTGCTTAAGAGGATAATATGCATTAATGAGCACAAGATTTCCGCAGTATATATTTTCTTTTTTAAGCTCTATATTTTTCATGGTTAAACGTACAGATCGATCAGCTTGTCCAGCATATCGGCAAATGACAGACCTATTCCTTTCATCATATTTGGATAACGACTGTGCGAGGTGAAGCCGGGTATCGTATTTACTTCATTAAATACGATCTCACCTTTTCTCGTGTAAAACATATCGACTCTTGCAAAGCCTGTACAGCCGAAAGCCCTGTATATAGTGATCGCTGCAGCTTGTATTCTTTTTTCAGCTTCACTGTCAATTCGTGCAGGCATGTATATTTTTGAGGATTTTAATGTGTACTTTTCCTCGTAGTCAAAGAAGCCGCCTGACAGCTCGATCTCATCGACTCTTCCTACAAGAAGCTTATCTATTCCCATTATCGCACATCCGACTTCAAAGCCGTCAATGCTTTCCTCTACGATGACCTCCGTGTCATGCTCAAATGCCAGCTTTACAGCAGCCTCAAGCTTATGCTTTTCACTTACTCTTGTTATTCCAAAGGATGAACCTGCGCGTACAGGCTTTACAAACAAAGGATATGTCAGCTCGCTTTCGATCCTTTTTAAGGCTGTTTTCTTATCGGACGCACCGAAGGTAACAGACTTTGGAACGGTTATACCTGCAATGGCTGCGATCTTATGCGCTTTGTCCTTATTCATGCAGAGAGCAGACGAAAGAGTATCGCATCCGATGATCGGTATGCCTGCAAGCTCAAATAAGCCCTGTACAGTACCATCTTCACCGTTTTTCCCGTGTAGCACGGGGAATGCAAGATCGACCTTTACTATACTGAATTTATCTGATTTGAATTCCATGAAGCCTTTCAGACGGCGACTTTGAGAGAATGAAACAGAATACAGATCATCATAGTCTGTGAACCATGTGTTGTTCGCTATTTTTTCGATTTTTCCCGTGTAATGATACCATTCGCCGTCTCTTGTTATACCGATCGGGATAACATCGAATTTTTCTTTGTTTATGTTTTCGAAAACCGAGTATGCCGATTGCAGTGATACTTCGTATTCCGTTGAATTTCCACCGAAAATCACAGCCAGTTTTTTCTTTTGCATATTACGTACCTCTTTTGTATTTGTATATTGAATCGTCAGATGCTTATAAAAACATCACCCTTGCTTTGGTAATATAATTATACCAATAACAAGGGTGATGTTTATTTTTATATTCAAAAGATAAACTGCTGATTTCCTATGGATTTTCTTACGATTTTCCTACGAAAGCGGGAGCACTACCGTAAACTCTATCCTTTCATTTCCACTGCTTGCACTTATCGTTCCACCGTGAAGCTCTACTATCTCCTTTGCAATCGCCAATCCCAAGCCTGCACCGCCACTTGAAGAGCTTCGTGCAGTGTTGAGCCTGAAAAATTGCTCGAAGATGCGCTCAAGCTTTTCCTTTGGAATGGTATGTCCACTGTTGACGAAGCTGATGCTCAAACTATTGATATTTTGTACAGCTGTGATACTGATCGTACTGTCCGGAAAGCTGTAATTGACGGCATTCCTAAGTAAGTTATCAAAGACACGCTGCATTTTGTTTACATCGCACCGTATCATCGTGTCAGGTGCTATCGTAAGGGCGCATTCGAGATTTTTTTTCATAAGCATCGGCTTAAACTCGTATGTGAGCTGCTCGAGCATACGTGTTAAATTAACTTTGCTGTATTCAAGAGTGATATTTGAAAGGTTAAATCTTGTTATCTCAAAAAACTCATTGATAAGATCCTCAAGATGCTCTGCCTTATCCAGAGAAATAGACAGATATTTTTCCCTCAATTCATCGGATATTTGATTCTCATCTCTGAGCAGAGTCAGATATCCGATCACTGAGGTAAGAGGCGTTTTCAGGTCATGAGCAAGATAGATGACAAGATCGTTCTTTCGTTGCTCGGCATCCTTTGCTATACGAGCATTGCTTAATGCTTTTTCACGCACCCTGTTCATTTCATTTTCAACATGGGCAAGTGACTCGGATAAAGTGATAGGAGCATCGGTAGGTGTGACCAGCTTTTCGGTGGCGGAAACGACCTCATCCAGATAGCGAAGAGGTTTGGAGATAAAATAGGCTGTGATCAGAATCCATCCAACCGCAATGGCAGCACCTGCGAAAAATGAAAGATACTCCCTAATTACAGTCAGAATTATATATATCAAATTATTTGACCGCCAGGAGATAGAAGCGCAAACTCTCCACATTATAAGTATAAAAAGAATAAGACCGACAACGTATCCGACAAGCGATAGTCCGTATTGTATCAAAAGTCTTCGTGTTATGGTACGGCGAAATTTTTTGTTACTTCTGTTTTGAGTATCGTTATTCAATTGTATATCCAACTCCCCATACAGTTTTTATAAATTTCGGCTTTTTCGAATGATCTCCGAGCTTTTCCCTGAGTCGTCCGATATGAGCCATTACCGTATTGTTATTATCGAGATATTTTTCTCCCCAGACGCTTTCAAATAATTCCTCGGATGAGATGACCTTTCCTTTATTATCACACAAATACCACAGGATGGAAAACTCAATAGGTGTAAGAGCGATATCTTTTCCATATAAGGTACATTTGTGTGTGCCTTTGTTTATCGTAAGTCCTCTGATATCGTACTCTGTTATCGGAGCATCCTTTTCACTTGTAACGGCTGCATTGTTATAGCGAACGTAACGACGAAGCTGAGTTTTTACTCTTGCAACTACCTCTAAAGGATTAAAAGGCTTAGTGATATAGTCATCGGCACCGATAGTAAGCCCCATTATTTTATCTGCATCCTCAACTCTTGCTGTAAGCATTATGATCGGATAGAAAAATTTTTCTCTTATCCTCTGACAAATGCGAAATCCGTCGATATCGGGAAGCATAACATCCAGAATAGCCAAGTCGATCGGCTGCGTCTCGATACAATTCAGAGCATCCGTGCCATTGTAAAATGTATGTACAGTATATCCGTCGTTTTTAAGATAGACCTCTATAAGATCCGCTATTTCCTTTTCATCATCAACGATCAAAATGTTTTCATTCATAACTGACTTGTGCTCCTTGATTTGCGGTATATGTGAATACTTTCCGTAACGATCTGAGATCGTTTTTTTATTATAGCATGAAAGAGGTGTAAAAGCAACATGAAAGAGGTGTAAAAGCAACAATGACACATGGCGTGCAGTGCGATAAAAACAGCTCAGGCAGCGCCACTGCCTGAGCTGTTTGCTATAACGAATTGATTACTTTTGGGTGATTTTACTGTTCTGATTGTCTGAAGCCTTGTTTTGCTCCTAACGCTTGCTGTTCTGCTTCTGCTGATTGTTTTTATTCTTCATTGGAAATACCTCCACGGTAATATATTTGCAAATATATTATCTGCGATACTGAGGATAATTATTCAAGCTCAGTGCGAATTTACAAACATATCACTTTCCATTTTTCAATCAGTCTCTCTAATGAGAAGGCTGCGTTTGCAGGACTTGTAGACGGAAGCTTTATAGCTTCACGCTGAAGAGCGGGAAGACAGAACCGATCATATAATTCGTAAGCCTTTCCTCCGTTGGTAAATATCCGATGTATATTACATGAGTCAAGTATCATGCCTATATCATTTACCTTAACATTTTTTATACTCGAATCATCCGATCCGATAAGCTCACAGCTTTTGACGACGTCCCATAATGCTATATGGTTTGCTGCTAAAAATTGCTTTTTACTTTCAATGGAGAGGGGAGTATCACAGCTGAATACTGCTGCAAGCACATTCCAAAATCTGTTCTTAGGATGATGATAGAAGAATTCACCCTCACGTGATTTTACCGATGGGAAAGAGCCAAGTATCAAAATACGACTGCTTTCATCGTAGATCGGAGGAATGTTGTGAAATACTGTTGACAAAGGATATCACCTCGACCTCTTCGTTCTATGCTGTCTTTTTAGCATATGAGCATAGTCCGAAAATCAAATACATTATAAGGCTGACAACGACTATACATGCACCGGTCGGCAATGAAAGCGCAAAGGAAACAAATATTCCAATAATAAAGCAGATCACTGAAAGGATAGCCGAACATATTACAACGCCTTTAAAGGTCATGCATACACGCATTGCGGTGAGTGAGGGAAATATTATAAGGCTGGAAATAAGCATTGATCCCATCATTCGCATACCTACAACGATAGTAAGTGCCGTAAGCACTGCAAGCAGCATATTACAGCCGGATATGTTTATTCCGGCAGCCTTTGCAAAGCTCTCGTCAAAGGTCGAGCAGAATATTCTGTTATAGAATATAACATAAAGAATAAGAACTATGCATGTAACGCTAACACTTAGCATTACATCCGAGCTGCTCATTGACAGTATACTGCCGAACATGTAGTTATATACATCGGTATTCATACCGGTTGTAGCCGAAATGGTAATAACACCTATCGCAAGAGCACTGCTGGACAGGAGAGCTACAGCACTGTCTCCTTTAAGCTTACCGGATTCACTTAACCTCAGAAGAAATATAGCCGCTATAGTTACGATCGGTATGGATACATATAAAGGTGCGATGTTAAGTGCTGATGCAAAGGCCAGACTTCCGAAACCGACATGCGACAGTCCGTCTCCTATCATCGAGTAACGTTTCAGCACAAGATTTACACCGAGAAGCGATGCACAAAGGGAAACCAGAAGACCTACCAGAAGCGCACGCTGAATGAATATGTACGAAAAGAAATCAAAGATTATATCCATGAGCGAAATTATCCTTTCGAGTTTATATTATTATATTGAACACTGTTGATGTATTCTTCTGTTGTACCGAAAAACTGATCCGTACCGAGATGCAGTATATGAGTTGCCATACTCACGGCTGCTTTTATATCGTGAGATACCATGATTATTGTCATGTGTTTGTCGTGGTTGAGCTCCTTGACGATATCATACAGAACCGCTGAAGCTATCGGATCAAGACTCGATGTAGGTTCATCGAGCAGCAGTAGCTTGTCGGCAGCGCAAAATGCTCTTGCAAGCAACACACGCTGCTGTTGTCCACCGGAGAGATTTTTAAATGATTTGCTCTTAAGATCTGCAATTTTCAGAGCATCTAGGGCATTTTTTGCGGATCGTCTGTCTGATTTGGAATAGAATGGTGACAGGCCGTGCTTTTTGATCCTACCCGACAGCACTACTTCCCATACGGAAGCCGGGAAATCACGCTGACTTTGAGACTGCTGAGGAAGATAGCCTATCTTACCCGAAACATCCTCTCCAAACAATATTTCTCCGCTTATTGGCTTGAGAAGTCCGAGAAGTCCCTTGACAAGCGTACTTTTTCCGGAACCGTTCTCTCCGACAATGCATAAAAAGGCACCGTTTGGTATCTCAAAGCTTACATCATGAAAGGCTATGACTCTGTCATAGCCCATAGTGAGATTTTTGCATCCAAGTATAGCTTTCATAATTCCAAAAAACTCCGTTTCGCTAATAGATAAGCCCTTTACGTAAGGCATAGACATTTCTCTTCCACAATGTCACATATGTTTCTCCGTTTTCAAAATCATCCCTTGTGACATTATGGCAGGAGTGAAGCTCGAGTGATGGTACGCCAAGCTGTTCTTCTATAATATTTGCTATGTTTTTATTGCTCAATTCGGTATAAAAAACATATGGAGCATTGAGCCGTTTGATCTCACTTATCAGATCTGCGAGCACACCGGCTGATGCCTCGGACTCTGAGCCGCAGGCATCAAAGGCTGAAATATAATCAAGTCCGAATTCCTTCGCAAAATACAAAAAAGGAAATCTGTCTGCTACTATGAGTGTTTTAGAAGAGCTGTTGTCTACGATATCGGATATTTCGTCAATGATAAGATCGATCTCCGCTTTATATTTATCTGCGTTTTCCCTGTAGAGCGTTGCGTTTTCCTCATCGACCGATGAAATACCCGCACTTATCACATTTATCATCGCTTTAGCATTCTCAAGTGATGTCCAAATGTGTTCGTCGTTTTCATGCTCGTTTTCGTGGTCGTGCTCATCATGTTCATCCTCGTGATCGTGAGAGAGCGTATCAACGTAGTCTATGAGCTTGACTGCTTTAACGTCATACCCATCCATGGATTCGAGGATCGTGTCTACCCAGGCATCACCGCTGCCTCCGATATATAAAAAGATATCCGCATTTTGTATTGCGATTATATCGGCAGGAGAGGGGTCGAAGGAATGTATTTCCGCACCCGGCTTTATAAGCATCGTTATATCGGCAGACGATCCTGCTACAGCTCGTGAAAAGTCATATAGCGGAAATACGGTTGTGACGATACTCAGCCTATCGCTGTCATTATTTCTGTTGCCATTCTCTGTGAGAGTACAGCCTGTAAGAATCAGCGACAGTACAATAAATAATGCTATGATCCTTTTCATTCAGTCCTCCTTAAAATCTGAGCACTGCTTGCACTTGCCGTAGAAAACGGTTTTGAAATTGTCAAGATCAAAACCATGCTCATTCAAAATATGCTCTGCAAGTGAGTCGAGATGCTTGCATTCCAAATGGATCATTTTTCCGCATTCCGTACAGATCAGATGATAATGGTCGTGGCAATGCGTAGTATCCGAAGCATACTTGTAACATGCCGCCAGTCCGTTCGGAACAGTGTATTTCATTATTATACCGTTCGCAACAAGCTTATCAAGCGTCCTGTATACAGTTGCAAGCCCTATGTTTTCACCCTGCTCTCGCAGATATATAAGTATCATTTCTGCTGTCATATGTGCATCACTGTCTTTTTTTAAACAGGACATTATCAGTTCCTGCTGCTTGGTATTGTATCTTTTTCTCATAATATACCGCCATCAAATATGAAAATGAAAACCATTATCATATTATAAACCATAAAAGTAATAAAGTCAAGGATAATAAGGGAGACATATATATTTTTATGCCGAATATTTACCTGATATGACGTGTAAAATTTGTGGAGTTTTTTCGAATATTGTTTCAAATCGTCGAAATGTTAATTTTTTATAGAAATAAAACAAGCTTTATGTTATAATTGCCACTTTACTAATCGATTTTATTAAGCTATAATAGAAAAGTAAATTTAATATTCTTCCAATATATAAGAGATTATCCGTTTTTTCGTGTCCTTGTGTGACCTCTGTAAACGATTTAGCTTATTGGTAAAATCAAAACCGTAACTGCATTTGTTTCCTTTGCACTATGGTTTTTGTGTTTGTAGCCGGTAGTATAGGGACTGAAAACAACAATGCTCTTTGAGTTGAGGAAGATACGCATCATCCCAAAAAAATTATTTGGAGGTAGTTTGCGCTATGAACAAACTTTTTAAGGTCACCGAGAATGGCTCTACGGTAAAGACTGAGATTCTTGCCGGATTGACCACGTTTATGACAATGGCCTACATCATCGCCCTTAACCCTAACCTTATCGTTGGATTTGGTCACGGTGCTTTCGGCGGATTTGGTGAAGACGCTGTAGCTGCATGGAACGGCGTATTTATGGCTACATGTCTCGCTTCCGCTATCGCAATGTTCTGCATGGCATTCCTTGCAAATAAGCCTTTTGCACTTGCTCCCGGTATGGGTCTTAACTCCTACTTTGCTGTTGTTATTGCACAGATCGCAGGCGCAGCAGGTTGTACGTATCTTGCAGGTCTTCAGGCAGGTCTTTGCATCATTCTCGTAGAAGGTATCGTTTTCGTTGGTCTTTCTATATTCAATGTTCGCGACAAGATCGTAAATGCGATCCCTCTGGGTGTTCGTCTCGGTATAGGTCCGGCTATCGGTCTTATGCTTATGAACATTGGTTTCGGCTCTAACGCAGGCGTTGGTGCTGCTTCCGAAAACTACGTTATGAGAGATTTCTTCGGCGCACTTGCTGCAGGAACAGCAAAAGAAGCTCTCGGCGAATATTGGCCGCAGATGGTACTTACTGTAGCTACAATGTTTATCGGTCTGTTTGTTATAGTAATTCTTTCACACAAAAACGTTAAGGGCTCTGTTCTTTACGGTATGCTTATTGCCTCTGTTATTTATTGGGCAGGTCAGGCTTTATTCCTTGGCCAGAATCCTTTTGCTTCTTTACCTGAAGCTTCTTGGCTGCCTCCTTTCGGCGACATGGCTAAGACAACACTGTTCAAATTCAACTTTGAAGCACTTATGAGCCTCGGTTGGACAACAGTTATCATTCTTATTCTCACATTCTGCATGATCGATATGTTCGATACAATCGGTACAGTTATCGCTACAGCTAACAGAGCAGGTATGGTAGACAAAGACGGTAATGTTCCTCAGATGAAGGAGATCCTTCTCTCCGATGCTATCGGTACATGCGTAGGCGCAGCAACAGGTACATCCACAGTAACAACATTCGTTGAGTCTGCTTCCGGTGTTGAGGCAGGCGGCAGAACAGGTCTTACAGCTCTTACAACAGGTATCCTGTTCCTTGCTTGTATATTCATTTCGCCTATCGCAGCTATAGTTCCGGCAGCTGCTACATCTTCTGCACTGATATATGTTGGTTATCTTATGATCTGCGGACTTAAGAACATTGACTTCTCCGACGCATCCGTTGGTCTGCCGGTAGCTATCATGCTTCTGGCTATGCCGATCTCCGGTTCTATCGGTCACGGTATCGGTCTTGGTCTTATCTCTTACACAGTTATTAAGGTATTCACAGGCAAGGCTAAAGAGGTTTCCGTTCTTACATACGTTATCTCTGCAATATTCCTTGTTAAATTCTTCCTTACTGTTTAATTTGCATTTTAGAAAAGTACTTGCCTTTGGCAAGTACTTTTTTTCTTTTTAAGTATTGCAATATTGAGAAAAATAATGTATAATATTTCTCGGGAAAAATCCAATTAAATTTTAGGGGTGTGCGTATGAAAACGTATCCAATGACGATAGCTGGACTTAGGAGGGAGCTCCCTCTGTGCAAAATAGCCGATGATCTGTATATAGGCGCCTTTGTAATTTTCGGAGACGTTGAGCTTACAGTAGCTGCTGCACGTGAACTTTTAAAGAGAGCTCCGAAGTTTGATTATATGATAACAGCAGAAGCTAAAGGTATACCGCTTATTCATGAGCTTTCAAGACAGAGCGGATATAATAAGTATTTTATCGCAAGAAAAGTCCCAAAATTATATATGACAGGTGTATTTGAAGCAAAGGTACATTCTATCACAACAGAAAAAGAGCAGACACTTTATCTTGATGCTGCCGAAGCAGATCAGATTAAGGGAAAGAACATACTTATTGTTGACGATGTTATTTCCAGCGGCGAGTCTCTTCATGCTATTGAAGAGCTTGTAGCACAGGCAGGCGGTAACATAGTCGGCAGAATGGCGATCCTTGCAGAGGGTGACGCTCAGAAGCGTAAGGATCTCATTTATCTTGAAAAGCTTCCACTCTTCAGAGAAGATGGTTCTATAGTGAATGAATAATGAAAAGCTCCTCTTTTAGTCTAAAAGAGGAGCTTTTTTCATGATATAATGTTATTGCATTCATTAAGTGATACTTATAGCATGAAAAAATCCGAGACGAAAAATTGCGAATTAATTCAATACGACCATTTACTTTTTTTGCTTTGTGTGATAAGATATACAGAGCAGCTACAAATGAGTAGAGCAGGAGGAAAAAACATGTTTATTGGAAATCTTGTAAAAACAGCAGATGTAAGCTACTATAAAAGAGGTACAGATATCACATTGAACCCGGAAAACGGCACTATGAAATGGAAATGGTCAGCTGTTATGGATGTCGGTGTTGATATTGTATATAAACTCAAGGAAAAAAGCTTCGTCGGCAGCGTAAGTATAACACTAGGCGATAATTCGGGAATCAAAGCAGCGGAAGTATATTGCGATTCAGTCTGCTCAGGCAGATATGATGCCGAGACGGGAAAATCCGTCAAGGGTGAGTTTGATATTCCTGTAGGCACATCCGCAGATGAAGTCAAGCTCAGACTTTATTCCAATCTTTTGGATATCAGCATAGAGGATATATGTATTTGCGGTGCTGTTGACGATGAACCTTTGCTTTATCCGTCTCCGGCAAAGGCTTCGTTTGGGACTGAGACGATCCTTATCAAGGATATTGCCGAGATAGTAGGCGATATGAATGATCCTGACATAGCATTTGCTGCAAATCATATCAAAGAACGCTTCGCAGAGTATTATAATGACGATGCATTCAGCGGTATTGGCGAGATATCTCTGAAAATGGAGCTGTGTGATTGCCTGGAACATGAGGAGTATATTCTTTCTGTACAATGCGACGGCATCAATATAAAAGCTGCATGTAGACGCGGACTTCTTTATGCATGTGAATCATTGTTCCAGCTTGTTACAGGCGGCACGATCCCTGTATGTGAGATCGACGATAAGCCGTATAAGGAAATGCGAGGCTTCCATTTCTATCTGCCGTCAAAGGATCAGATCGATTTTGCAAAAAGAATATTTAAATATGTGCTCCTTCCGATGAAATATAATATGCTGTTTGTTGAATTTTGCGGAGGAATGCGTTTCGATAAGCACCCGGAGATAAGCGAGGGCTGGCTTAAAGGAAATGCGGCAGCGAAAGAGGGTAAGCAGCCTACATTCCCACATGGCGATGTTGCCGGCGGTGGACTTCTCGAGAAGAGCGAAGTGAGCGATCTTATCGAGTATGCCAGAGCGTTAGGCTTTGAAATAGTTCCTGAGGTACAGTCGTTTGGCCATGTTCAGTATATCACATACGCACATCCGGAAATTGCGGAAATATCCGATGAAGTGAAGAATGATGTCAAGGACACACGTGATGAGGATCAGCCGCCGGATGTATTCTATCATCATTCGTATTGCCCCCAGAATGAGAAAAGCTATGAGATTATTTTTGATATCATCGACGAGATCATCGAGGTCGCAAAGCCGGAACGCTATGTTCATATGGGACACGATGAGGTATACCAGATCGGTCTTTGCCCGAAGTGTAAAGATAAGGATCATGCAGAGCTCTATGCTATGCATGTGAATCGTATGCACGATTATCTTGCAAAAAAAGGCTACAAAATGGCTATATGGTGCGATATGGTGCAGCCGACAGAGAAGCACTATAAGACAGGCCCTGCGATCGATATGATACCAAAGGATATACTCATGCTTGATTTCATATGGTACTTCCACTTCGATATTGACATGGAGGATAATATCCTTTCACATGGTTTCAATGTGATGAGCGGCAATCTTTACTCAAGCCACTTCCCGAGATATGAGCAGAGAATGGCTAAGGCTAATATGGTCGGAGGCGAGGTATCGACATGGTGTGCATTAAACGAATACATGCTTGCAAAAAAAGGAAAGATATTCGATGTTATGTACACTGCGGAGATGCTGTGGAGTGATAAGTATGATTCGAGAGCAAGAGCTGTTTACAATAGGATCATTGCTCAGATGACTCCTGCGGTACGAAACGAGCTTCGAGGGATCATCGTTAAGGAGAATTACGAGGCAGAGTATACACCGATCCACTTTGAAAGCAATTGCGATAATATTCCTACCGTCATTAAGACCGCAGCGGAAGCATACGACGGTACAAGATTTGATACGGATAATATTATCATAGCCGACAATGAGACAGTCAAGGTAGGGGAGAAGTACGACAGGATCGTATTCCTGCATACAACGCTTAATAACGAGCAGCGTGTTGCATGGAATAAGCTTGCAAAGGTAGGCAGCTACATCGTCGAGTATAGCGACGGTACATGTGTTGATGTGCCTGTGGAGTATGCCGGAAATATCTGCGTATGGTCTCATCGCTATGCAGATCCGCTTCCTCAGCCGTATTACAGACATCAGGGCTATATAGCTACATATTGGTCTGATCCTGTAATAGAAACCAAGTCGGAGTGCGGTAATGATATAACTGTTCTGGGCTTTGAGTGGATAAACGAGCACCCGGAGAAAGAGATCGCAGCGATCAAATGCATAGGCGAGAGCGGTACAGATGCAAAGATCGCAGTACTGGGTATCAGTGGTGTAAAGATCACAAAAATTGACGAATAAATCTTGATAAAAAATGCACTCCAAAAGTTGAATGCTTTTGGAGTGCATGATTTTTATCGTCTTCTTATACCGAGCGTGACCTCAACACGAGTATATTCACCCTCAGTGCTTGATATCGAAAGCCCGTACCTTTCACCGTAGTATAGCTTGATACGTCTGTTTACATTCACAAGACCTATGCTCCTGCCTGACCTGTGTGTGTCCTCGTCTAGGACATAAGCTTCACTGAGCTTAGCCGATAGCTCATCAAGCTTCTCAGGCGAAATACCGTCACCATCATCTGTGACATTTATAATGAGCAGCCTATCTCTGATCTCAATGTCAAGCCTTATATTAAGCTGCTTATCGGAAATGCTCGTATGCTCACAGCAATTCTCAAGCAAAGGCTGTAAAATAAATCTCGGTATCAGCAGCGACGAGGAGTCGGGAGTCTTGTTGATCTCGATATTTATCATATTACCGTAGCGAAGCCGCATCAGGTTTATATAATTTTGAACATATTGAAGCTCCTCATTCAGCGTCCAGTCAAGAGTCCATTCACTGAAAACAGGGCGCAGCAGAGATACGAGCGCTATCAGCATATCTGCGACCTTGTGAGCACCGCACATCGTAGCCATCCATCGTATTGACGTTATGGTATTGTAGATAAAATGCGGCGTGATTTGAGCCTGTAAGCTACGCATCTCAAGCACAAGCTTTTCACGTTCATTCTGCTCCTTCTGCTCAAGCAGCGTGTTTATACTGTCGAGCATCTGGTTGAACTGTATCTGCATTGTTTGCAGCTCAACGATCTTTGCGTTTTCCTCGATCCTGACGTCAAGATCACCCTGTTCAACGAGCTTTAGTATATTCGTAGTATCTGTTATCGGTCTGCAAAATTTCGATGCCCATACGGAATAGCTGACGCACATTATCAAGATAATGATAGAGCTGACGATAGTAGCAGTAGTCAGCATCGTATTCGTGTTTTCGGCATATATAGACATCTGAGTCGTGCTTACCAATACCCAGTCAGTCTGCTTTAGCTTATAATAAACGACCTGCTGCTCATCGTTGCTGTTACCGTAAATAAAGCTGCCGTTATCTGTTGAAAGATTGATCTCAGATAAATACGACGGTGACTTCATAAATTCCGAAAAATTACATCCGGCTATTTGCTTACCGTTGCCGTCAAGCAAGACCACATGAGTAGTGTCGTCGGATAGAAAATCAAAGCACCTGTCGAGCGAATCCTGCGAGATGGATATAAAAACATCGATCGCCGTTCGCTTATCTGAGAACGCATATTTGTAATAGCTTCGACGAATACCGTAGATCAATATGCTGTCCTTAGCCGTTTTGGTATTCTTTGCCAGAGGATGCATATCATTTATAAGTGCTCCGCCGATCCATTTTGTTGTAGTCGAAAGCTTATCCGAATGCAGATCATGCAGCTGTCTTACTGCTTCCGAATCGGTGCTTTTCGTAAAACGCCAGTTGGGAGTCGAGCCGAATATGCTTCCGTCACTCTTCAAAAAGATCAGACCGTTAAAATAGTCATATGAAGTGAACGTCTCATCCAGTACCTCTATAAGAGCAAGCTGCTGCTTGGCTATCTGATTTTTATCTTTGATATCGGCAATGAGATAGTTCTCAACATCTGCTCTCTGCTGAATATTGAATGCCAGCACATCCGCATTGTGAAGAAGCTCGTCTATTCTTTCCTCAGCTATCTCAAACGATTTCAGGGTCTGCTCCATGTCCTGATCTCTCATATTATTATTGTAAATTTTCGAGGTTATGAACGTGGTAGCAAAGATCGCAGGTATAATAAATACCAACGTGCCGAGTATCAACGAACGTGTGAATGATTTATTTTTGAAAAGGCTATGCTTCATTGTGGATTCTCCAACGCTTGGGAGGCTGACCCAGGTTCGCTTTAAAGTATCTCGTAAAATACGTCACATCCGAAAAACCGCACAGCTGAGATATTTCCTGCACCGACTTGTTCGTGTTCATCAGCAGATCACATGCACAATCGAGCCTGATCTTACCTAAATACTCACTGAAATTAACACCCACGATCTGCTTGAATAAAGAGGCATAGTAATTCGGACTTATGCTTATCATTGATGCCATGTAGGGGAGTGTGATATTTTCGCTTATATGCTCCTGCATGTACGTTGTTGAAGCAACAATGTCATGGCTGTACAGAGAATGGACCTCTGAAGCAGGGTAGAGCGCAATATATGCATCCAAAGCTTCACGGGCAGTGCTGTATGTACTGAGCTTTAAGCAAAATTCGCTGACATTATCTTCATTTGCAGATATTCCCTTTTCGGAGAATACATGCCTGGCAAGCTCAGATAGCGTATTCTCAAATCGCCTGCGATTAACACAAAACTGTGACTCAAGCTGATCAATGAGATTCATATACTTATTCTTAAAAGCACCGATACGATAAGCAAAAAACGACTGATTCTCACGAAGTAGCTTAAATTTGCTGTCGATAGCTTGACATATCACCTTTTGCTCATCATCAAGATACGAAAACTCGGATACAATAAAGTAATTATCATGAAGAAGATGCTTGATCGACGCATATATCTTGGTAAAGCTGGTCGGCTTTACATCATTTACATAAGCGACAAGCGTAGAATCAACGTCAAAAACGCCCTTTACATAGTCTCTTAACTCATAAAACAGCGAGTAACCGTTCACATTATCGTACACAGACGGCTTAAGCAACACATAGTAGAGCGTATTTCCGTCTTCCATGACGAAAATATCACCGAAAGCTGCAAGGCGATCATAAAAGGCTGAGAACGCCTGTCTTATCTGCGTAGGATCATCATCTGCACTCTTGAGCTCTATACCGATTATGCCGGCAAGTCTGGAAGCGATGCTCCCATCATCATAGTATTCACCGTGTATATAATCCTTTATGATATTGAGATCGTTTTTTGGATTATATGCTATCCTGTTTGTCTCGGAAACGTCGTCGAGCTCATTTTTTACCTTGTCAAGAAGTGCCTCAAGATCCTCACTTTTCATCGTAGCCTTGAGAAGATAGCCGGATATCCCGAGATTAAAAGCCTCGTGGAGCGTATTAAAATCCTCCATACAGGTAAAAACAATGATCTTGCACTTTTGATCCAGCTCACGTATTTTCCTTATAAGAGAAAGACCATCGAATTTCGGCATCTTTATATCAGTTATGACGATATCGATATGATTTTCCGTGAATGCATTGTAAGCAGCCAGTCCGTCTGAGACAAGTGCGGAAATATTCATATTATATTGGCTCCAGTCAACCGAAGCTGCGATTCCTGTCCGCACAAGAAGCTCGTCCTCAACGATCAGAACGTTATACATCAGACCAATCCTTTCGAGTTTCGTAAAAATATCGATTACTATGCATTTTGTGTATTGTTTTTTTGCGTTTCAATATGAAAAATTTGTTTTGTTAAAATTACATGCTGATTCTTGTACATAAATCCACCTCATAATTATACATTTTTTCATGTAATCTGTCAATCCCCAAACTTTATCTGACTGAGTTGATATTTAAAGTTTAAAAAAATAACACTAAAAATTGAATTATTTAACAACTGATAATAATGTTACTTTAACTTTTACACAGCCGATGCATGGACGTTTTGACGAATAATAGGTGCAGAATTCAAGTTTTAGTTTAAAATTACTATTGAAAACAAATACATATTAATATATAATTAACATTGTAAATAAAAATGTGCAAAAAAGCACAGAAAAGTAAAATGGAGGTTTTCACATGAAAAAGTACCGCGTACTTGCTATCGTGCTCGCAG
>CAYWVF010000024.1:0-45208 GCA_964461815.1 uncultured Oscillospiraceae bacterium | reverse complement strand
ATATTTGGAGTCTATTTTCTTTTTTTATTTGTCACCCATCAATTGTATCACAACATCCAATAAAAATAGCTTTAAGTGATACGACTAGTGATACAACCGCAGTTCTTCAAACAAGAGCTGTAGAATATGCAACCTTATTAGATTTACCAATCATCAGTATGAGTTATGGGATTAGCTATAGTCAAACGTTGCTAAATGCAGTTCGTAATTATCCAGGATTATTTATAAAATCAGCTGGTAATGCATCTTCTAACAGAGACAATAATTCTATGTTTAAAGCGCTTCACGCATTGGGTAATGTAATTTTTGTAGCAGCTACAACAAGTGCTGATGTAAAGCGATATAATTCGTGCTATGGAATTAATACTGTAGATATAGCAGCGCCGGGTGAGAGCATAGCAAGCACATATCCTGAAATTATGTGTGATGATAATATAGAAAATGGAACTCACTATTCACGAGGATATCATTATATGTCGGGGACCTCAATGGCAGCTCCCCATGTTGCAGGTGCTGCAGCCTTAGTGCTTTCAGTAAATCCTAGTTTAAGTACTTCAGAATTAAAAGATATTCTTTTGGACAACGTCGATATTGTTCCAGAGCTTGCCAATTATGTGAGTACGAGCGGACGATTGAATGTTTATAAGGCAGTCAAGTCAGCATATTCAGATATAACCTTAAAAATTCAGGATATTACATTTGATGAACTATTTGTTTGTGATACAATAGAGTTGTCAAGTGGTGGCGCACATAAAAATAGTTGAGTGTATATTGTGATAAATAAATGCAATCCGTCTAATACTATAATAACATCGATTGCTGATTTTGTAGATATGGACTCAAACGGAAATGGAGTGTATCCTATTAGTTCTTCAGAATTTCAGCTTGATTCATCAAATGAGTATTTGGAGATAGAAGTGTATAAAGATAGCTCTTGCAATAAGCTAATTACTAGACAGTTTGTATATCCATTGATGTTTGCATTTAACTGAAAGAAAAATATCATAACAAAAACGGAATAATGTAAATTAGGAATAAATTAAATGGTTTAATTTTTCAATCTATTGAATTGATGAAATTACAGCGAAAAGTAAACTAAGCACATTACAAAGCAGTCCAAACTGTTTTGTGATGTGCTTTTGTGTTTTGTGCAAAATGCTGAAATTTAATCGAATTCAAATTATTTTCAAATTTAATTACCGATTTCGACCTCTTTTTTTGTCTTATTATTTCTGTAAGGGGCAAGGACTCATCAAAAAACTGCATACAGAGAGGAGGTAGGGCGATGCCGGCTTCCTTATTTGACAATCATAAGGTTGATATGGCGATTTTTGATAGTTATAGTAAGACAGTCATGCGTAATCTCAATAGTTCTATAAAATCAGCAATAAACCGACATAGGGAAAATGAAATCAGCGGATCGGAGGTGATGGAGTATCTGTTTGAAACTCAGGGTGAGGGAGACGTGTATCCGTCAGAGCATCTGATTAGAGATGAAAATGGACACAGCTGCATTGTTACTACCGAGTGGTTGTATCAGGCAATGTTATGTCTTGCCCAACCGCAGAAGGAGGTGTTGATACTTGAATTTTGGTATGGATTGTCTGTAAAAGAAATTGCAAAAGTGCTGAATGTTATTGAAAAGACAGTATACAACCGCAAACAGAAAGCATTTAAGATTATTCGAGATTACTATGAAAGGAAACAAAATAATGGAAAGTAAAGAACTTGACTATGACACAGCAAGACGTGCAGTTCATGGCGATGTAAATGCACAGCGTGAAGTGTTAGAATTTTATGATGGGTACATAAATGCGTTAGCAACAGTGGAAGAAGTAACAGATGACGGTAATATCCGCCGTTTTGTAGATGAGGATATAAAGGCAACGATACAGATAGGGTATCTTGAAGCACTTCCTAAGTGCAAGGTGATGCAGCGATGATTATGCCGGATTTATTTGAATTTGCGTATGTACCTGATTGGTTTGGTCAGCTTAATGAACTCAAAGATATGGCATTGCCGGAATCTTGGAAATTTAAGAAGCAGACCATTGAAACTAAAAATCAGGATACACCAATATTAGAACGATATATAAATACAATTTTTCGTAAACAGGCTATTGACTATAATTCTGAACAGGACAAGCTGAAGGCACAGAAATATTTTCGTATTGAAAATGAATATGCCTGCTTTCATACAGGATTGTATACACCAAGATATAAAGCGATTTATGCGTATTTTGACCGCAATAAAAGAGGTGATTCACTGCGTGATTGGTATTTCAGGGGCTTTTGTGATGAGCTGTCACCAAGGCTCAAATATATCGAACCGCTGCCTGAAAGACCTGTATATCATATGTCAAATCAAGGTGTAAATTTCAATCCGGAATGGAATATAAGAGTTAATGTAGAACATATTTTATGTGATGCAGAAAACATGGAACGTATTCCTGCAAAAATCCGCAAAGCCAAGAACTTACCACTGCTCTTAGAAACAGCGGTAGAACTTGCAAGAAGAAAAACGGTAATAGAACCGGGACTTGTTTGCGCTCAAGGCTATATGGGCAGAGTACAGTATCTCCTGCCTATATGCTTAACAAATATGGACAAGCCGGACCTCGCCATGACGCTAACAGTAATGGACGGATATTATTTAGGCAATACCTGCCTTACTCTTGAAATGGCATACATGAATGCCCGTGTGATTGCAAAGCCAATAGCGCCATGGCTTTCGGATTTAGTAAAATAATTTATACATACAAGTAATTATACCCGACAAGATACAATGACAAATTGTGGCTTGTCGGGTATTTTTAATATATAACGTAACACAGCCGAAAGGCTTCCGTTAAAAAAAACGGCGAGTTTTTCGGCTTTTTGTGCTGCCTTTTTCTCGCTGAGAAAGGCGGTATTTTTTTATGCAAATTAAGTATGAATTTGTAAACGGCGAGAAAACAGATGTGGAAATTGATGATGCTATTGGTATGGTTATCTTGGATTCACGGAGGATAGAAGCCAATAAAAATCGTAGAGAGCGTTATCACTGTTACTCAATAGAGGGTGCAGATTTTGAAGGTGAGAAATATTTTGATAAGAACACTCCGGAAAAGATGTTCTTTGACGGTATTGAAACGGAATGTATCAATACGGTTCTTAACAAACTCTCTGACGTTCAAAGAAAAAGATTACTCCTATTTGCAGACGGACTATCAATAAATGAGATTGCGAGATTGGAAGGGATATGCCCTAACGCGGCTTGGAAATCAATTCAGTCGGCGAAAAAGAAATTCATAAAGAATTTTTCAAAAATGGGTGTATAAAACGGCATTTAAATCTCCGTATATTGGAAGACACAAAAAAATTCGGTCTTTCAGAAAGGAAGATATGTATGAAACATCATTTGAAAATCAGTGTTTCAAAGAAACCAAAAGCCGGAGGTGTTGTTGCTTGCAGAAGCGTAAATGTGCGTGAGCGTGTGTTGCGGTTTCTGCTTGGTGATACACAAAAGCTCACCATCCTTATCCTCGGAGACAGTGTTGAGTCGCTGTCTATTAAGGAGCTTTCGGACGGAGGTGTGAGAGCATGAGCAGAATAAAACTTTTACTTGACGTTGTAAACGATATGCGCTCGCTTGCAGACAGTATCGAGGCATTGGCGGATGCGACCGCTGACGGTGACGTTCAGAAAAAGGAACAACCGAAACAACAGAAGAAAACTACTGTTCCAAAAGAGCCGGAACAGTCGATCGTGACACACGAGATGATTCGTGCGCTTGCGGTTAAGCTTTCACGAGACGGTAAACGTGAAGAAATCAAGCAGATGCTTGAAAAGTACGGTGTTAAGAATGTAACCGCAATCAAGGAAGACGACCTTGATACATTTTACGCAGAACTTTCTGCGATGGAGGCTGGTCATGACACTTCGTGTCATTGCTCGCCCATGCAACCGGGGGTGGATTAATATGCCGCCGCGTACCGCCAAGAAGGGCGGACACAACGAAGTTGTGGGTTTTGTGCGTAGCACAAAATCTACTGAAAGGCAACATGCTGTACTTTCAGCATCCGCAGCACACAGATGGCTCTCGTGTCCGCCGTCTGCAATGCTTGAGAAGGAACTGCCTGATGAAACAAGTGTATATGCCGAAGAGGGTACTGCTGCACACGAAGTAGCAGAGTACAAAGTAAGGACTTACCTCGGCGAGAAAAACCTTACTATTCCGTTAGTCGGGAACTTCGATGCGGAGGAAATAGACAGACACACAGATACATATCTGCAGTATGTAACGGACACCATTGAAACTATCCGTAAGTCATGCCCGGACGCTGTGGTCATGGTAGAGCAAAGGCTCGACTTTTCAAACTATGTCGAGGGTGGTTTTGGAACAGGCGACCTTGTTATTGTATCAGACGATACTGTGCAGGTGATTGACCTGAAATACGGTAAAGGTGTGGCCGTATCTGCAGAGGACAATCCGCAGATGAAGCTGTATGCACTCGGTGCATTAAACCTTTACGATTATCTGTATGACATCAGAACCGTAAAACTGGCTATTGTTCAGCCGAGGCTTGACAGTATCTCCGAGTGGGAGATTTCAGTAGACGCTCTGAAAGAGTGGGCAGAAAACATACTCCGTCCTGTTGCCGAACTTGCCGCAAAGGGCGAAGGTGAGTTCAATGCCGGAGATCATTGTAGGTTTTGTAAGCTAAAGGCTACCTGCAGAAAACGAGCCGAGGTAATGCTCGAAACTGCCAAGTATGAGTTTGCAATTCCGGCAGAGCTTTCAGATGAGGAAATAGCCGAGGTGCTTATTATAGCATCCGACCTTGCAAAATGGGCAGATGATGTATTTGCATATGCACAGGCAAAGGCTATAAATGAAGGCAAACATTGGAACGGATTCAAGGTAGTCGAGGGACGTTCCAACAGGAAATATGTTGATGAGGACAAAGTTGCAGAGGTATGCAGAAATAACGGATATGCTCTGTCACAAATATTTAAAAGTACACTTATCGGCATAATCGATATGGAAAAGCTGATGGGCAAAAAACAGTTCAAGGAACTGCTCGGCGAGTATGTACATAAGCCGAAAGGAAAATTAACGCTTGTGCCTGTATCGGACAAGCGAGAAGAAGTATCAACAATTAACGAATTTATGGAGGATTAAGATTATGAGTAAGTTAGTAACAGGAGTCGTAAGACTTTCATACGCACACATTTGGGAACCGGCATCAATTAACGGCAGTGATGAGAAGTACAGTGTATCTCTCATTATACCTAAGAGCGACAAGAAAACCGTAAAGGCAATTCAGGATGCAATCGAACAGGCAAAGCAGGATGGCAAGGCGAAGTTCGGTGGTAAGATTCCGGCAAACCTTAAGTTACCGCTCCGTGACGGCGATATTGAAAGACCGGACGATGAGGCATACGTTGACAGCTATTTCATAAATGCAAACTCGAAGGAACAGCCACAGATTGTGGACAAGAAGGTGCAGTCGATTATTGACCGCAACGAGGTGTACAGCGGCTGCTATGCGAGAGTATCAATCACCTTGTATGCATTTAACACCAATGGCAATAAAGGTATCGCCTGCGGACTTGGTAACATTCAGAAGGTTGCAGAAGGTGATCCTCTTGGTGGACGTTCAAGAGCTGAGGATGATTTTACAGCATTTGACGATGATGACGATGACGATTTCTTAAGCTAAGGAGCTGAATGCAATGCAGAAACTGAGTATTGATTTGGAAACTTTTTCTGATATAGACCTTATCAAATGCGGTGTGTATAAGTACGCAGATTCACCAAACTTTGAAATACTCTTGTTTGCATATTCGTTTGATGACGGCAAGGTTAAGATAATTGACCTCGCAGGTGGCGAACAGCTCCCGGCAGAAATTATATCAGCACTGAAATCTGATACAGTCATAAAAACAGCATATAACGCACAGTTCGAGCGTGTGTGCTTATCAAAGTATCTCGGCAAAACTTTAAATCCTGAGTCCTGGTATTGTACAGCTGTCCAAGCAGCAGAGCTTTCACTCCCGGCATCACTTGCTGATGTCGGAAGTGTACTCGGCTTGGAAAGGCAAAAATTCACAGAGGGCAAAGAACTTATACGATATTTTTGCATGCCGTGCAAACCTACAAAGACCAATGGAAAACGCACACGAAATTTGCCTTGCCATGATTCGGACAAGTGGGATAAGTTCAAGAAATACTGCGTTCGTGATGTAGAAGTGGAACGTGCCATCGCACAAAAACTCAATAACTATCCATTATCCAGTTCAGAGCATGAACTTTATGTTCTCGACCAAAGGATAAATGACAGAGGTGTGCTTGTTGATTTGCAGCTTGCAGAAGAAGCGGTTAAAATGAATAACCTCCAAACTGCTGTAGCGACAGAGCAGGCATACGAACTCACAGGGTTGGAAAACCCGAACTCTGTGTCACAGCTTAAAGGTTGGCTTGCAGACAATGGTGTGTTGGTGGACAGCTTATCAAAGAAAGATGTAACGGCACTGACCGATGAAACGGCTGGTGATGTGCAGGAGATGCTAAAACTCAGACTGCTTATGTCAAAAACATCGGTAAAGAAATATGAGGCGGTAATCCGCAGTGTTTGCCATGATAATCGTGTACGAGGCTTGTTAAGATTTTACGGTGCAAACAGAACCGGAAGATGGTCCGGGAACATACTTCAGCCGCAGAACCTGCCGCAAAACCATTTGTCAAGCCTGACTCTTGCACGGGATACAGTAAAAACGGGTGATTTTGAACTGTTGGCTATGCTTTACGGTAATGTGCCAAGTGTACTGTCCGAGCTTATCCGCACAGTGCTTATACCAAAACCCAACCACAGATTTATCGTAGCAGACTTTTCAGCTATTGAAGCTCGTGTCCTTTCATGGCTTGCGGGTGAAACGTGGCGAATAGACACATTCCGAAACGATGGTGATATCTACTGTGCATCGGCAAGTCAGATGTTTAAGGTGCCCGTTGAAAAGCACGGTGTAAATGGACACCTACGTCAAAAAGGTAAAATAGCAGAGCTTGCTTGTGGTTACGGCGGCTCGGTCGGAGCTTTGAAATCTATGGGCGCTCTTGAAATGGGTATACCGGAAGAAGAACTGCAGGGACTTATAAATGACTGGCGGAGTGCAAACGGGCATATCGTGAGGCTGTGGTATGAAGTAGGCAATGCTGTAATGAAAGCTATACGGGAAAAGACCACAGTGCCGCTCGGAATACTGACGTTCATATACAGAGGCGGTATCTTGTTTATACAGCTCCCAAGCGGAAGACGGCTGTCGTATATAAAGCCGCGTATCGGGACTAACAGATTCGGCGGTGACAGCATTGAGTATATGGGCATAAATGCATCAAAGAAATGGGACGTGCTCGAAACCTTTGGCGGTAAGCTCGTGGAAAATATAGTTCAGGCAATCGCACGTGACTTGCTTGCCTTTGCACTTATCAATGCGGCAAATGCAGGCTATGACATTGTATTTCATGTACATGATGAGATTATATGCGAAGTTCCTGACGGACAAGGTTCAGTTGATGAGCTGTGCAAAATAATGAGTAAATGCCCCGATTGGGCGGACGGACTTCCGCTTGATGCAGACGGGTACGAGTGTGAGTATTACAGGAAGGATTGAGGGTATGAAAGCAAAGATATATTTCATTGCTGCTCTGCTCGGCGTATATGCCGAGCTTGCGGCAATTCCATACATGATAAAAGAGCGTGGCGACATTTTCTTTGGCGGTGAGTATCTGTTATTACCGCTTGCGTTATTGCTTGCTCATATTTTGATTGAGAGTGTACAACTCGGAAAGGAGCAGATGATGTACAGAAACAGCGAACATTATCCAGACCCGGTATTCGGTGAGGTGATTGAAAATATACAGCGAGAAGAACGTGAGGAGAAGTTCAAAAATGGCGAGAACTATATGAAATGGGTGTACATAGCATCACCATACAGAGGTGACGTTAAGGAAAACACACGCAAGGCAAAAAAGTATTCTAAATTTGCCGAGATAAAGCATTGTGTGCCGATGTGTCCATTCACCGCCAAGAAGGGCGGACAGCCGAAGGCTGGCTTTTGTGGAGCAAAAGTGATGAGCAATATATATTTCACACGTTTCTTAAGGGACGATGATGAGTATGAACGAAGTATTGGACTTAACCTCGCTCTTCAAATGCTCAAAAGATGCAAGGAAATATGGGTGTTCGGTGACGTGATTTCCGAGGGTATGCAGGGCGAGATAAAGTTTGCAGAGGAGCATAACATACCTATCCGATACTTCACTGACAGATGCGAGGAGGTAAGCAGAAAATGAAGATAGCGGTTGCAAAAAACAGATTTGCAAAACAGTGGAAGACGGCAGAGCTTACATGGGATGAGTTTTCAGAGCGATGCTCAAACACAGTCCGCACCGATGAAACGCTTGAAGAATACCGCAAGCTCCCTAAAGGTCAGCAGGATAACATCAAGGACGTGGGCGGTTTTGTCGGCGGTGAGCTGAATGGTACCCGTAAAAAGGACAGTGTTGTAAACCGCTGCCTTCTCACTCTTGATGCTGACTATGCAGATGAGGACTTTTGGGAACAGATTGAGATGTTCCACAATTTCAAGTGCATAGTTTATTCAACCCATAAACACACACCCGAACATCCCAGACTCAGACTTATCATTCCGCTCTCCCGTCCTGTTACGGCGGATGAGTATATTGCCATTGCAAGACGTGTCGCAGCTGATGTCGGTATCGAGCAGTTTGACGATACAACCTATCAGCCACACAGACTTATGTATTGGCCGTCCACTTCCGTTGACGGTGAGTTTTTCTTTAAGGACAGAGGCGGTGTAGAGGTTGATGCCGATGAAACGCTTGCAAGGTATAAGGACTGGCACGATACGTCCGAGTACCCTGTATCCTCACGACAGAAAAAGATTGTATCCCATGCTTTGAAGAAACAGGCAGACCCGCTTGAAAAGGACGGAATCATCGGAGCTTTTTGCCGTGCGTATACAGTGCAGGATGCGATAGCAGGATTTTTGTCAGATGTGTATACACCAAGCACACTCACAGGCAGATATGATTATATCCCGGCAGACTCTGTGGCGGGTGTAGTTGTGTATGACGATAAATACGCATACTCGCACCATGCAACGGACCCGGCTTGTGGAAAGCTGTGTAATAGCTTTGACCTTGTAAGGATACACAAATTCGGTCACCTTGACAACGATGACTCAGGCTCGGAAAAGTCACCATCCTTTAAGGAGATGGCAGAGCTTGCACGAAAGGACGATAAAGTAAAGGCTCAGATAATTGCAGATAAGCAGACCGCCGCTGAGAGTGATTTTTCTGTTGTAGAATATATAAACTGGCAGAGGGCACTTGAGATGGACAAGAAAGGCAATATCAAGGAAACCCTCGACAACATCGTGCTTATCATAAGACATGATGACAAGCTGCAGAGCATTGCATTTAATAAACACCGTGACGGTATAGATGCAAGGGATGGTCTGCCGTGGGAGCAGATAAAGGACGGATGGAACGATTCGGATAATGCATCCCTCAAGGTTTATCTTAGCAGAAAATATGGTGTGTACTCGCCTACGAAAACGAAGGATGCAGTGTTGGCGGTGGCAACAGAACGAGCATATCATCCGATTAAGGATTATCTTGATGCACTTCCTGAATGGGACGGTGTAGGGCGTGTGGATAAACTCCTCATCGATTACTTCGGTGCAGAGGATAACTCATACACGAAAGCTGTTATAAGGAAAACTATGGTCGCAGCGGTAGCGAGAATATATAAGCCGGGGACAAAGTTTGACAGCGTATTGCTTCTTAACGGTCCGCAGGGCATCGGTAAGTCGACATTCTTTGCAAAGCTTGCAGGCAGATGGTTTTCGGACAGTCTTACGCTTACTGATATGAAGGATAAGTCAGGACCTGAGAAACTGCAGGGTTATTGGATTTTAGAGCTTGGGGAGCTTGCGGGTATGCGTAAGACAGACGTTGAAACGGTGAAGTCTTTTATTTCCCGTGTTGATGATAAGTACAGAGCAAGCTACGGCGTAAACGTGGAAAACCATCCGAGGCAGTGTGTTATAGTGGGTTCTACTAATACGGAAACAGGCTTTTTACGTGATATTACAGGCAACCGCAGATTTTGGCCTGTTAAGGTGCGACCGGGTTCTGCGAAAAAGTCATGGCAGCTTACGGATGCGGACATAGATCAGATATGGGCAGAAACTGTGTTTTTATATAACAAGGGCGAAAAGCTGTACCTTGAAGGCGAAGAGGCAGATGCGGCGGTGCGTGAGCAGACGTCTGCTATGGAAACGGACGAACGTGAAGGCTTGGTTCGTGCATACCTGAACACACTGCTCCCTGAAAATTGGTCGGAGCTGTCTTTGTATGAACGCAGAAACTACTTAAACGGCAGTGATTTCGGTAATAGCGATAAAACCGGAACTGTAAAACGCAGTAGCGTCAGCAATATAGAGATATGGTGCGAGTGCTTCGGCAGAGAGGCATCGTCTTTGAAAAAGACTGATTCTTATGAGATAGCATCCATAATGCGAAAAATCCCTGAATGGGAAAGGTCGAAGGATGCACCGATTACTCTGCCGATTTACGGAAAACAGAGAATTTATGTATTTTCGGAACAAAAGTAAAAAAAGTTGTTCTGTTAAGAAATGGCTTAGGATAAGGGTTTTGGATACAAGATAGAACAATGTAACAAAAAAATATATATTAAATAATTTAAAAAATATATATAAAAGAAAAATTGTATATGCGCGTGTATAGGAATTTTTCGTTACTTGTTCTTTCTTGTTCCAGCCGATGGAGGTAAAAATGCTTGAAAAAAGTGTGGAGCAAAAACTTACAAAAGCGGTAAAGGACAAAGGCGGTCTTGCATTAAAGTTCGTATCCCCGAATTTCAATGGAGTGCCTGACCGATTGGTACTGATGCCTTTTGGCAAAATGGCTTTTATAGAACTGAAAGCTCCGAAGAAGAAAATGAGGGCACTGCAGATAAAGCGAAAAAGGCAATTGGAATCATTAGGTTTTTCGGTTTATTGCGTTGATGATGTTAGGATGATTGGAGATGTGATTGATGAGATTAACAAGAGCTGATTTGCACGACTACCAGAAGTATGGTGTAGAATATATAATAAATAATCCCATAACAGCATTGCTGCTTGAATGCGGACTCGGCAAGACAATCACAACGCTTACAGCAATTGAGGAGCTTATGTATGACAGGTTTGAAATTCACAAAGTGTTGATTATTGCTCCGCTCAGAGTAGCGATGACTACTTGGACGGACGAGGCGAAAAAGTGGGAGCATCTCGGTGAACTTCGGATTTCAAAGGTTCTCGGCAGTGTATCTGAAAGAGAAAAAGCACTTATGACGGATGCAGATATATACATCATCAATCGTGAAAATATTGAATGGCTTGTTGCGAACCATACCTTTGACTTTGACATGATTGTGATTGATGAGCTGAGTTCTTTCAAATCGCATACATCAAAGAGGTTTAGAGCACTCCGTAAGGTAAGACCAAAGGTGAAAAGGATAGTCGGCTTGACAGGAACACCTGCGCCGAACAGCCTTATGGATTTATGGGGACAGATAAATATACTTGATATGGGCGAAAGGCTCGGTCGGTTTATAACACACTATCGCAGTGAGTATTTCAGACCTGATAAAAGAAACGGTGCAATTGTGTATTCATACAAACCGCTCCCGGATTCTGAAGAGAGGATATACGATAAGATTTCGGATATATGCATTTCGATGAAGGCTGTGGATTATCTGAAAATGCCGGAGCGAATTGATAATATTGTTGAGGTCAGTATGAGTGAGAAGGAAATGGCACAGTACGAAAAACTGAAAATGCAGATGTTTCTCCCGTTTGCAGACGGTGACATTGATGCTGTCAATGCTGCAAGCCTTAGCAATAAGCTGTTGCAGATGGCAAACGGTGCAGTGTATGACGAGTTCGGAGCAGTAAAGGACATACATACACGAAAGCTCGATGCACTTGAGGATTTAATTGAGGCGGCGAACGGAAAGCCTGTGTTTGTGTTCTATAACTTCAAGCATGACAAGGACAGGATTATGAAAAGGTTCTCTGTGCGTGAGATAAACACAGGACAGGACATACGGGACTGGAATGACGGCAGGATACAGATTGCAATAGCACACCCGGCAAGTACAGGACACGGACTGAACCTGCAAAGCGGAGGAAACACAATAGTGTGGTTCGGTCTTACTTGGAGTTTGGAGCTGTACAGTCAAGCAAATGCAAGGTTATACCGTCAAGGACAGAAGGACACGGTTATCATTCACCACATAGTTACAAAAGGAACTATTGACGAAAATGTAATGACAGCATTAAAAACAAAGGATATAGGACAAGCCTCACTGATGGATGCGGTAAAGGCACAGATTGGAGGCGATGCATAGAATGACGAAGAAGGAATTATCACAGCTGCATTATCTAAATCGTGAAATAGAAGAACAGCAAAGAAGGGTCAGAGAGCTTGAAAATTTGGCAACCTCATGTACGTCACAAATAACAGGAATGCCGAGAGCAGAAGGCGTGTCGGATAAAATAGCAAAGTACGTCACAGAGATTGCGGATTTGAAAGCGTTGATTGACCTGAACCTAAAAAAGTGCTTTTATGAACTGAACCGCCTGAACAGATACATAAACACTGTGGAAGACAGTGAAATGCGTATGATATTGTCGCTTAGATATATAAACGGGTTAAGCTGGCAGCAGATTGCATTTAGTATCGGTTATCAGGATGAGAGTGTTCCCCGTAAACGGCATAACAGATTTTTAAGAAAAATTGAAATGACCGAAAAATCCGAAATGAATATGTTACAATAGCAGCATAGGAAAATAACCCAAGGGCATTCCGTTTTGGAATGTCCTTTTTGGTGCGGAAAATAAAATGACCGAAAAATCCGAAATGGATATGCTAAAATATTAGTATGGGAAATGTATAAGGAGGTAAAGGATGCCGTATAGACCGAGAAATCCCTGCCAACATCCCGGCTGTGCAAAGCTGATTGACGGCGGTAAGTACTGTGCAGAACACCTGCCCTTGCACCCGGAAGTGGTGAGGTCAGCAGGCAAGCGAGGATATAATTCAAAGTGGCAGAGGAAGAGGAAGCTGTTCTTGAAGAAACATCCGCTGTGCGAGAAATGCAAAGCCGATGGTAAATACATAGAGGCAACGGTAGTTGACCATATCGTTCCGCATCGTGGTAATGAACAGCTGATGTGGGATGAAAACAACTGGCAGGCGTTGTGCAAGCCGTGCCACGATAACAAGACAGGCAATGAGGACAGCACACCATCGTATAGATATTAAAATAATATATTTATATATGACGGGAGGGGCGGTCATAATCCTGAAAATGGGTATGTCAGAAGACCGCCGCCCAGCTTTGCGTAAATTTTCGCAAAATTCAAAAAGGGGGCCTTAATGGTCCCGTGAAATAAATATCGCAAAATTAAATAATAGTTTGTATTTAACGCATATTCCAAATCGTCACGGAATGTGCGTTTTTTATTGCAGAAAGGCAGAAGTTTATGACAGAAGAACAGAAAAAGAAAATTCGGAAAATGAGGCTTGACGGCTTTGGCTACAAGCATATCGCAACAACACTTGTTCTGCCGCTCAGTACGGTGAAAGGATACTGTAAGCGAAACGGTCTTATTGGTATCGGCCCTGTAGTAGCAATGAACAATGATGTGTCAGTACAGCTTGGACTTATCTGTAAGAACTGCGGAAAACGGCTTAAGCACACAGCCGGAAAAAAGAAGAAAACATTCTGCTCGGATAAGTGCAGAAAAGAACATTGGAGATTGAATAACGAGGTGAAAAGTGATGATAGAACATATTGAACCGAAAGCAACTGCGGATGGTGTATCGGTATTTTGTGCTCACGATAAGATTGTCGATACAGACAGCTTGGTAGGCAATCCGAGGAATCCGAATAAGCATCCTAAAGAACAGATAACAGCTCTTGCTAAAATTATAAAGCGACAGGGCTGGAGACATCCGATTGTGGTATCGAACCGCTCCGGGTTTGTAGTAAAAGGTCACGGCAGACTTCTTGCCGCTAAAGAAATCGGTGCAAAGCAAGTACCTGTTGATTTTCAGGACTATGAAAGCGAAGCATCGGAGTATGCTGATCTTATGGCGGACAATAAAATACAGGAATTTTCAGAGCTTGATATGAAGATGTCCGCTGATATTCTGCAGGATATAAAAGACAGCGGTGACATTGAGCTTGAAATGTCTGCGTTTACTGAAGAGGCACTTAACGAGTTGCTTGCAAAATCAAAGGAAGGCGAAGTCAAGGAAGATGATGCTGACCTGACTCTGCCGGAAAACCCTATATCAAAACAGGGTGATGTGTGGGTACTCGGCAAACACAGACTCATCTGCGGTGACAGTACAAAGGCAGAAACATACGAAACTTTGATGGAAGGCAAAAAGGCAAACCTTATCGTGACGGACCCGCCGTATAATGTCGCATACGAAGGTACGGCAGGTACAATTCAGAATGACAGTATGGAAGATAAGAAATTTTATGAATTTCTCTTTTCTGCATTCAAGGGAATGTATGATGTGTGTGCGGACGGCGCAAGCATTTATGTGTTCCATGCAGACAAGGAAAGCATAAATTTCAGAACAGCGTTCCGTGATGCAGGTTTCTTCTGCCACCAGACGTGTATATGGGTGAAGAACTCTCCCGTACTTGGCAGATGCGATTATCAGTATTGCCATGAACCTGTGTTGGTCGGCTGGAAACCTACCGCCGGGCATAAGTGGTACTCGGACAGAAAACAGAGGACTGTGTGGAACTTTGACAAGCCGAAAAAATCAGAACTGCATCCGACCACAAAGCCTATACCGCTTGTGGCATATCCGATACAGAACTCAAGTGTGGTCAACTCACTTGTGCTTGAGCCGTTCGGCGGCAGCGGAAGTACATTGATTGCGTGTGAGCCGACTGACCGTATATGTTATGCGATTGAGCTTGATGAGAAGTTCGTTGACGTTATAGTAAAGCGGTACATTGCTTTCAAGGAATCTGACAGTGATGTGTATCTTATCCGTAATGGCGAGAAGATACCGTTTTCAGAGATAGAGGGTATGGAGGTATCGGTCAATGCAGAATAATCTTACACTCGGCTCACTCTTCGATGGCAGCGGAGGTTTTCCGCTTGCAGGTGCTATGACAGGCATCACACCTGTATGGGCATCGGAGATAGAGCCTTTTTGTATAAGGGTAACTACGAGACGGTTTCCGAATATGAAACACTATGGTGATATTTCCAAAATGAACGGAGCGGAGATAGAGCCTGTTGATATAATCACATTCGGAAGTCCGTGTCAGAACCTGAGCCTTGCGGGTAATCGCTCCGGCTTGGCAGGTGAAAAGTCCTCGATGTTTTTCGAGGCAATTAGAGTTATAAAAGAAATGAGGTGTGCAACCAATGGAAAATATCCGAGATGGATTGTGTGGGAAAATGTGCCGGGAGCTTTGTCAAGTGCTAAGGGACAAGACTTTAGGACAGTCCTTGAAGAAATCTGCAGAATCAAAGACAAAGCCGTATCTGTTCCTATGCCTGAAAAGAAATGGTACACAGCCGGAGAGGTCTTGGGAAACGGTTACTCCGCTGCCTACCGAATACTCAACGCGCAATTTTTCGGAGTCCCTCAAAGACGCAGAAGAATCTTTCTTGTCGCAGATTTTGGAGGAGAAACCGCCGGAAAAATATTATTTGAGTCAGAAGGCTTGTTTAGGGATTTTACGAAGAGCAGAAACACGTGGCAAAGAGCTGCCGCCGATGCTCAAGCAGGCATTAATAAACCAATCAGCTTTGAACCCGGCATAATGAGCAGAGTCGGCGGTCATTATGCCGATGACTGCACAAACACACTCCGCTCCCATATGGGTGATAATCAGATGTGTGTTGCAATAGAAAATCATCCGAATGACAGCCGTGTAAATATTGATGAAAGCGGAACTGTACAAACGCTTACAGGCAGAGCAGGAACAGGCGGAGGCAATGTACCTATGGTAATGGCAGAACGTCTGCCGGGTCTTCCGCTTTCTGAAAATATGGGACAGTGTCTGCTCGGCAGTGACTATAAAGGAGTGCAGTGTGTATTTGAAGAACCGAAAACACTGAAAGTGCGATGCGGATGCGAAGGCGGAGGGAAGGGTGTTTTGATACAGGATAACAAAAGTGCCACGCTTGCCTGCAACAATGACCAGACTGTGTTTGTACCAAAAGTATATGGCATAAGTGCAAAGGACAGCAATTCCATGAAATCGGATAATCCGAACAGCGGTATATATGAAGCTGATGCTGCTCGTACCATTGACGGCAACGGCGGTAATCCGTCTTGTAATCAAGGAGGTATGGCTATTGTTGAAAGCTATGCCATTCAAGGCTCTATGATTGGACGAAAGGATGAGAACGGTCCGCAGGGTGACGGCATCAATAAAGATGTATCGTTCACGTTAAATACAGCAGACCGCCACGCTGTCTACGCTATTGACCGTGCGGCATACAATCAGGGCAAAAACGCACAGTTTGATATTTCCATTACCGATGACGGAACGGCACAGACGGTTGTTGCAAAAGGCCCCGGAGCTGTGGCATCGTTCTATCCGCAGATGAAAGCGGAATGCCAAAGCTATCGTGAAGAGGTATGCAACACACTTGTAAACGGTACGAATCCCGGTTATCAGAACGGCATAGTTGAACCATCATATACAGTAAGAAGATTAACACCGCTTGAATGCTGCCGGCTTCAGGGTTTCCCGGACTACTGGTGCGAGGGTCTTGAAACGGAAGAACCGACCGCCGAGGATATAGCAGAATGGTCAGAGGTGTTTGAAACATATAAAACGGCACTCGGTAAAAATACCAAGCCGAAGACCGAAAGCCAGATTATAAAATGGCTGAAGAACCCGTATTCGGATTCTTCAATATACGCAATGTGGGGTAACGGCGTAGCACTTCCGTGTGTTGTTTATGTAATGCTCGGCATTGTGAACTGTGCGTAAACTACACAAATATGTCTGCACATAATTGTGTAGTACACATCTTGATAACTTCTCCGCACAGAGGTAATATGTGACTACCAAAAAACAAACGGAGGAAACAACAATGGAAATCAAGTACAACGTAACAGGAGCAAAAAGAAAGGAACTGGTAAGCCTTATCGCAAACTTCACAGGCTGCGATGCAAAATACAAAGGTGCACCGACATTCGCTTATGAGGTGGATTACTTCACCATCGATAAGAACGGCACACTTTCATTTGATGACAGAGCCGACAGCGAGGTTATCGAGCGCCTGATTGAAATGCTCTACGATAACAGCTTTGTCGCAGAAAATGATGAAACTGAAGATTTAGAATTTGAGGGTGTCAGTATAGGTTTTACGGCAGATGAAATACCAATTGAAGAGTATAATGAAATATTTTTAGAAAATCTCAAGGCTATAATTTCAAGCAAACAGGCTCTTTTCAAAAAAGCCATAGGGACGGAATGTGAACTGAAGATAGAACTCGAATCAGACACTTTATGGTTTGATTGGTTTGACAAAAGTCTTGATGCTGAAGAGGATGCTATTTATTCAGAATTTCTTAAAGCACTCTGTAAAATGGCAGCAACCGCCAAGCGAGTGACGGCAAAAGAAAAGCCTATCGACAATGAGAAGTTTGCAATGCGAACCTTCCTTAACAGAATAGGCTTGTCGGGGGCAGAACATAAACCGCTCCGAAAAGAGCTTATGAAAAACCTTATAGGCAATTCAGCATTCAGATACGGAATGTCCGAAAATGATTAAGCACAATATGTACACAAATTGTGTACATATCGCAATATAAACCACAATATATTGTGTACTAATCGTATTGATATAGTCCCCTTTTAGAGGTAATATGTGTACAACAAAAGTAAAACAAACCAAAAATTAACTTTAAAAGGAGACTACAAAATGAACACACAGGACTTAAGAAACCAAACAATCGGAGTTGAGATTGAAGGCACAGGACTTACAAGAAGAAAGGCTGCCGAAACTGCTGCCGAGTTCTTCGGAACAGAAGTACACTATGTCGGCGGAGGATACGACACTTACGAAGTAAGAGATACGCAAGGCAGAGCTTGGAAATTCCAAAGGGATGCAAGCATCCACTGCTACAAGAATGTAAACGGAACATTTACATCGGCAGGCAGTGAGTACAGCGTTGAGGCGGTCAGCCCAATCCTTACATACGAGGACATACCAACATTGCAGGAGCTTGTAAGAAAGCTTAGAAAAAGCGGAATGGTAAGCGGTCCGAAATACTGCACAGGGGTTCACATTCACATCGGCTTGGGCAAGCACACACCGAAAAGCCTCTGCAACCTTGTAAACCTGATGGCAAGCAAGGAAGACCTTATCTACGAGGCACTTGAGGTCGACAGCCGAAGAATGCAATACTGCAAGAAGATGAACGAAACCTTGATAAACGAAATCAAAAGACAAAGACCGAACACCTTCTCAAAGCTCGCAGACGTATGGTACACAGCACACGGTACGAACTACAACCGAAACGGACATTACAACGAAAGCCGATACCATTGCCTGAACCTCCACGCAGCCTTTACAAAGCACACAGTTGAATTTAGACTTTTCAACTTTGACGGAAAGCTCCACGCAGGAAAATTACGAGCTTGGATTGTAATGTGCCTTGCAATGAGCAACCAAGCCTTGAACCAAACTTCAGCAAGCTCAAGAAAAAGCACGAACAGCAATAAGAAGTTCGTGATGAGAACTTGGCTTTGCCGAATGGGACTTAGCGGTGACGAGTTCGCAAACTGCAGAGAACACCTTACCGCAAAGCTTACAGGCAACAGTGCATGGTCGCACAGAGCATAAGGGGCAAAACGTCCCTCGCCTGCGGGCGGTGAGCAAAAACACCGCCCTGAAATCGGCTCGGCGGTATAACCGTTTGGCAATACCGAGCAAGCCGATACAGGGCAAATTTGGCGGTATTACAAAAAAAGATTTCAGCCGGAATATTTGGTTTGTTTTCTCAGGCTGTAAACTACACAATCGGCAATGAAATATATTGTGTACAATCCCAACTTGATAACGTCTCCTTTTAGAGTTAATATGTGCATAAGCAAAAATGCTGCGGACGGTTATGCCGTCCTTAAGGCAGTAGAAGCGGAATTAAACTCCAAAATCAAATCCGCTCGGAAAGGAAATATCACAATGAAAAAAATCTACGGAGCTTACGGCTCGAACCTCAATCTTTATCAGATGGCACGAAGATGTCCGTTCGCACAGATTTACAAGACAGGCTTTGTTGAAGGGTATAAGCTGACCTTCAGAAGAGGCGGATATTGCAACATCGAAAAAGCGGAAGGCGAAAAGGTACCGGTTCTGCTTTGGAAAATCACAGAGCTTTGCGAAAGAGCACTTGACCGCTACGAAGGCTATCCGAGCTTTTATGTAAAGGAAAACATCACAGTTGCAACTGAGGACGGCGAAGAGGATGTAATGTTCTACATCATGAGCGATGCCGAGCGAGGCGGATTTGAGATGCCGAGTGCGTATTACTACCAGACTGTGAAAGACGGCTACGAAGACAACGCCTTGCCGATGAAGTACCTTGAAACGGCATTTGAAGAGTGCAAGGCAGAAGTTATGAAGAATATGCCGAACGGGGGTAAGTGATATGTTTATAGAAAAACACATTCTTGAAAGTTTAAGGGAGCAGTTCCCGGTGGGTACGAGGGTTGAACTGGTGCGGATGGACGATGTCCAAGCACCGCCAATCGGAACGAAAGGTACCGTAAGAGGTGTTGATGACATTGGCAGCATAATGGTTTCTTGGGATAACGGTTCGAGCCTGAACGTTGTATACGGCGAGGATGTCTGTAGAAGAATCAGTGAGGACGGTGCAGAAAATGACTGAAAAGATAAAGGAGCAGATACTGGCAATCCGCAGCACAGGCCTTACAAATATGTTTGACACAAATATGGTTCAGAGACTTGCGAACGAACGTGGGTTTTATGAACTTGTTATATTCATCGAAGAGCATAGGGATAAATACAGTGAGTTCATATTAACAGGCAGAATGTAATTTGGTATATAGTACACAGTTATTTTTCGGAATGATTGTGTACTTGTCGTATTGATATATCTTCCGTACAGAGGTAATATGTGTACAACGAAAGGGGCAAACCCCAAGAAAACGGAGGACTAAGATATGTGGAAAGAAGGAGCAGTTAAGGTAAACGGCAGCAATTTCAAGTTTTGGGTGAAAGTCTACAACGGCGGTTCACAGTATGGAATTGACGGAGGACAGATTTCCAAGCTGATGCTGAAACGAAGTAACGAAATTGTCTGCAATTATGACAGGGGCTGGGACATTCAGCCGATTGATAAAGATACTGAAATAGCGCTTGAAATTCTAAAGAAAGACTATAACTAAAATGTAAAGACCGCCCACCGAGGCGGTTTTTTAGTGCAGAAATTTATACGGAGCGGAGATGATACGAATGGCGCAGAGAGGACGCACACCCAAGCCAACAGCTATAAAACAGCTTGAGGGCAATCCGGGTAAAAGACAACTGAATACAAATGAGCCAAAGCCGAAGCAAAAGGCTCCCACCTGTCCTAAATGGCTTGAAGACGAAGCGAAAAAGGAATGGAAACGTCTTGCAAAGCAGATGGAACAGCTCGGTATCCTGACCGAGGTTGATATGGCTGCCTTTGCCGGATACTGCCAAAGCTATGCCCGTTGGAAAGAGGCGGAGGAGTTCATTTCAAAGCATGGTGCGATTGTAAAAACACCGAGCGGTTATTGGCAGCAAGTACCGCAGGTGTCTATTGCACAGCAGTACATGAAACAGATGAGCAAATTCTGTGAACAGTTCGGTCTTACCCCTGCATCAAGGTCAAGGATTGTGACCGACAGCGGAGCGGATTCCTCTGATGATGCTATGGAACAGCTCCTTTCATTAGGTGGTGAAAAGAAATAGTGTATGACGAAAATAGAGCAAAACGTGCTATCACGTTCATAAACGCACTTAAGCACACCAAAGGCAAATGGCGGGGTGTGCCGTTTGAGTTATTGCCGTGGCAGGACAAGATAATGAACGATGTGTTCGGCACGGTAAAGGAAAACGGGTATCGGCAGTATAACACGGCTTATGTTGAGATACCGAAGAAGATGGGCAAATCTGAACTTGCTGCCGGAGTAGCACTGTACCTCACCTGCGGTGACGGCGAATGGGGTGCGGAAGTATACGGCTGTGCAAGTGACCGTCAGCAGGCAAGCATCGTTTTTGATGTGGCTGTTGATATGGTAGACCAATGCCCGGCTCTGAAAAAACGAATCAAGCCAATTATGTCTGTAAAAAGACTTGTATATAAACCGACAAATTCATATTATCAAGTGCTGTCGAGTGAGGCTTTCACAAAGCATGGTCTTAACGTCCACGGCGTTATATTTGACGAGCTGCATTCACAGCCGAACCGTGAACTGTTTGATGTAATGACAAAGGGTTCAGGTGATGCGCGAACACAGCCGCTGTTCTTTCTGATCACCACAGCCGGAACTGACCGAAACAGTATTTGCTTTGAACAGCACCAAAAGGCTGTGGATATTTTAGAGGGCAGAAAAACAGACCCGACATTCTATCCTGTCATATACGGCATTGACGATACCGATGACTGGACGGATGAGAGGAACTGGTACAAAGCAAATCCTTCGCTCGGACACACTGTTGATATAGAAAAGGTTCGTGCTGCGTTTTTATCTGCAAAGGAAAATCCTGCGGAAGAGAATCTGTTTCGTCAGCTCCGACTTAATCAGTGGGTAAAGCAGTCCACACGTTGGATGCAGATGGAAAAGTGGGATGCGTGTGATGAAACTGTGGACTTGGAATTGCTCCGAGGACGTGAGTGCTATGCCGGACTTGACCTTTCAACAACGCTCGACCTCACAGCATTCGTGCTTGTGTTCCCGCCGAGGAATGATACGGAAAAATATATTATTGTTCCGCATTTCTGGATACCGGAAGAAAACCTTCGTCAGCGTGTCCGCCGTGACCATGTTCCGTATGACGTGTGGAAGGCAAACGGCTTTATACGCACAACGGAAGGCAATGTAGTTGATTACCGCAGGATTGAGGCGGATATAAAGGAAATTGCGAGCAAGTATGTGGTACGGGAAATAGCCTATGACCGCTACAATGCAACACAGATTATATTAAACCTGCAGGACGAAGGTCTTACAATGGTGCCTTTCGGTCAAGGGTTCAAGGATATGAGTCCACCGACAAAAGAACTGTATTCGCTTGTTTTGAAAGAGAAGATTATCCATAATAATCATCCGGTTCTCAGATGGAACTTTGATAATGTGTGCGTGGAGATAGATGCGGCAGAGAACATCAAGCTGTCGAAGAAACACAGCACCGAGCGAATAGACGGAGCGGTTGCATCTGTAATGGCACTTGACCGTGCCGTGAGGAATGCAGGTCAGAATCAGGGCAGTGTTTATGACAGTCGTGGAATTATTGTATTTTAAATTAGATAATTTATGATAATAATAGATAATTAAAGAAAATTACATTTTTCTTTAATTATCTATTGACAAAACATTTTTCTTGCGTTATCATTAAATTACAAAAAACAATATAAATTATGGAGGGATAACACATGAATTATGACAGAATACTTTTAGAACTTATGGACAGAATTGCTGTACTCGAAGATGAGGTCAGAGAATTAAAAAAGGACAGGGAGCAAGGAGATGTAAAGTATAAAGATATTCCTGAAGAAACTATAACTTTCGGAAAATCGAAAGATTCTGCAGGAAGAGATACAACAAAGTTCATATTGGATGGTAAAAAATATGGAAAGAACAGATTAGTATTAGCTATTGTTCAAAAATATATGAAAATGTATCCTAACACTACAGCTGCACAGTTAATGATGACCTTTGATAAGAGTTTGCAAGGGTCATTAGGAGTAGTAAGAACGTTTGAGGATGTAAAAGAAAATTGTTCTGACTATAAAACAAGATTTTTTACATTGCCAAATGAATTGATTCGAACACAAACGGACGTATGTGCTGTATGTACTCAATGGGGTATTTCAAATATAGGAAATATTATTGCAGTTGCAGAACAATTGGGTATTCAAATACAAATTATCAAGTAATAAAATAATCAAAATTAAGCATCTCATTTGAGGTGCTTTTTTTGTACCCATTTTTAGGAGGAAATATATGAAACTCATAAAATCAATATTCAAGTCAAGGGATACCCCGAAGAACCATATCGGTGACAATGTCGGCGGCGGACGATTCTTTCCGTTCGGAAGAACATGGTCAGGAAAGTCTGTAACGGAGCGGTCGGCTATGCAGACCACTGCGGTGTATGCGTGTGTGCGTATCATTGCAGAAACTGTCGCAAGCCTTCCGCTGCACGTTTACGGATACACCGACAGCGGTAAGGAGCGTGTATATACGCACCCGTTGTATCGGATTCTGCACGATATTCCGAACCCGGAAATGAACAGCTTCATAATGCGAGAGGTTATGATGAGCCACCTTTTGTTATGGGGTAATTCATACTCACAGATTATCAGAAACGGCAGAGGTGAGATTACAGCACTGTATCCGCTTATGCCTGAGAAGATGACTGTAGACAGAGGTACAGACGGCAAACTCTACTATAAATACAATTCCGACAAGCAAGGCTCGATTGTGTTCCGCAAGGACGAAATATTCCATATTGTCGGACTCGGCTTTGACGGACTTATCGGACACTCGCCCATTGCAATGGCGAAGAATGCGATAGGACTTTGTATTGCCGCCGAAGAATACGGCTCGTCATTTTTCTCGAACTCCGGCACACCGAGCGGTGTACTTGAGCATCCGGGAGTATTGAAAGAGCCTGAAAAGGTGCGTGATGCTTGGAACAAAGCATACGGCGGGAGCGGTAATGCGCACAAGGTTGCTGTGCTTGAGGAAGGTATGAAATTCAATCCGATTTCAATAAATCCGCACGAGGCACAGTTCCTTGAAACGAGGAAGTTTCAAGTGAACGAAATCTGCCGAATATTTCGTGTGCCGCCGCATATGATTGCAGACCTTGAGAAATCATCGTTCAATAACATAGAACAGCAGAGTCTGGACTTTGTGACAAACACAATCCGTCCGTGGCTTGTACGCATTGAGCAGAGCATCTTTCAGCAGCTTTTGTCGGAAGAAGATCAGAAGAACTATTTTGCAAAGTTCAATGTAGACGGACTTTTGCGTGGTGATTTCCAGAGCCGTATGAACGGTTATGCAGTCGGCAGACAGAACGGCTGGCTCAGTGCAAACGATATACGAGAGCTTGAGGATTTGAACAGAATACCGACAGAAGAAGACGGTGACCTATACCTCATAAACGGTAATATGACAAAGCTTGAGGATGCAGGTATTTTTGCAGTAAACGGAAAGGAGGAAGATACTGATGAAGAAGTTTTGGAATTGGAAGACGATAACGAATCAAGCGGAGGTGCCGGAAAGGACACTGTTTCTAAACGGAACAATCGCAGAGGAAAGCTGGTTTGACGATGATGTAACACCACAGCTTTTTAAGGACGAATTAAATGCAGGCACAGGCGATATTACGGTTTGGATAAATTCTCCGGGCGGTGACTGTATAGCGGCGGCTCAAATTTACAATATGCTGATGGACTACAAGGGCAATGTTACTGTTAAGATTGATGGAATTGCGGCAAGTGCTGCATCCGTTATTGCAATGGCAGGCGATATGGTGGAAATGTCACCCACGTCAATGCTTATGATACATAACCCGTCAATGCTTTTATACGGCGAAGTGTCGGAAATGGAACAGGGCATTGAATTTTTAAATGAGGTAAAGGAGTCGATTATCAATGCGTATCAGATAAAGACAGGTCTTTCAAGGAGTAAGCTGTCACACCTTATGAATGCTGAAACTTGGATGAACGCACACTCGGCACACGGTATGGGTTTCTGCGATAAGGTTATGTATACAGAAAACTCTGATAGTGATATTGCAGAAAATATGATTTTCGACAAGACCGCAATGGTGACAAATACCGTTGCAGCTATGAGGAAAAAGCTCAAGCCGATTGAAAAGCCTGATAACGTGGGTATTGATATAGGTCAGTTTGAAAAAAGATTAAGTTTATTGAAATAACGGAGGTAGATAACTATGAGTAAGATTTTGGATTTGAGACATAAAAGAGCAAATTTGTGGGACGAAACAAAGAAGTTCCTTGACAATGCAAAGCGTGACGGAGATGTGCTTTCAGCAGAGGATGCCGCTGTATACGAGAAAATGGAAGCTGACATTGTAGCACTCGGACGTGAGATTGATATGTTAGAGCGTCAGGCAGAGATTGAAAAGCAGCTCAATGCACCTGTGAACACACCTGTGCTTGGCACACCTAAGACAGGCGGTGATATGAAAACAGGCAGAGCAAGTGACGAGTACAAGAATGCTTTCTGGAAAGCTATGCAGAATAAGTATACATACAGTGTACATGATGCTTTGCAGATAGGTACTGATTCTGAGGGCGGATACCTTGTTCCTGACGAGTTCGAGGCAACGCTTATCGACAGACTCAGTGAAGAGAACTTCATCAGAAACCTTGCAACTATCATCACAAGCTCCAACGGTGATAAGAAAATTCCGGTTGTGGCATCACACGGTGCGGCTATATGGGTTGATGAAGAGGGTGAATACACCGAGGACGATGATGTGTTTGCAACTGTAACACTCGGCGCTCACAAGCTGAGTTCGATTATCAAGGTTTCAGAAGAACTTCTTAACGATGCGGCATTCAACCTTGAAACATACATTGCACAGGAATTTGCAAGACGAATGTCTGCGGCAGAGGAGCTTGTGTTTATCTCGGGTGACGGCTCGAGCAAGCCGACTGGCCTTATAACAAGCGGTGAAACAGGTGTTACTGCTGCAAGCTCAACTGCAATCACAGCCGATGAGGTTATTGACCTTTACCACAGCTTAAGAACACCATACAGAAAGAATGCTGTGTTCATTGCCAACGACTCAACAATCAAGGCAATCCGCAAGCTCAAGGATGGAACAGGTCAGTATTTGTGGCAGCCGGGACTTCAGGCAGGACAGCCTGATACTATTCTTAACCGTCCTGTGTACACATCATCGTGTATGCCTGAGATTGCAGGCGGCAACAAGGTTATGCTGTTTGGTGACTTGTCATACTACTGGATTGCGGACAGACAGGGACGTTCGTTCCAGCGTTTGAATGAATTGTTTGCAAAAAACGGTCAGGTAGGTTTCAGAGTGTTCCAGAGAGTGGACGGTAAGCTGACACTTCCTGAAGCTGTAAAGACATTAGAGATGGGAGCGTAATGTAAATGAAGATACAGATTTTAGTTTCGTGTGCAGGACTTGATTTCAGCTTTGCTGTTGGTGAAACAGCAGAGGTAAGCAATGAGCTTGGCAAGGACCTCATAAAAGCAGGATATGCCAAAGAGGTAAAGACAGCGTCTGCAAAGAAACCGAAAGCTGAAACAGCAAAGGGTGATGCGGATGCTGACACTTGATGAAGTAAAACAGTATTTACGGCTTGATACGGATGCAGAGGATGAGTATTTGAGGATACTCATCCTTTTAGCTTCGGAGATGTGCGAGAACTATACCCGTATTCCACTACCAGACGAACTGCCGGAAAGCTATAAGCAGGCTATGCTTTTATGTGTAGGATATTTCTTTGAGCAACGTCAGGGTACAAAAGATGGCATTCCAAGTGTGTTCTATACACTTCTTCAGCCGTATAGAAAGGCGGCGTTTTAGATGGACTTTTCAAAGATGCGGCACAGGATAACGTTCCTTAAACCCAATGGGACAACAAAAAATTCTATGGGCGAAAATGTGCCTGAATATTCTGAGCTTAGAACTGTATGGGCGTTTGTTGCTCCGAAAACAGGGCGTGAGTATGACGAGGCACAAAAGCTCCGAGCTGAAAACACATACAATGTGCATACGAGGTATTTTGCTGATGTTACTGCAGAGATGCAGATTAAATACAATAATAAAATATTCAAGATTGAATCAGTTTTGAATATAGACGAGCGAAATGAAGAACTGCTCATTGTAGCAAGCGAGGTTGATAACTTTGGCAAGACAGGTTGATGTGTTCGGCTTTGATGAACTGCAGAAAGCATTCGAGCGTTGTGAGAAAAGGTATCCTGACCAAGCGGATGCACTTCTGATGGCGCAAGGTCAGGCGGTAAATAAGCGGACAAAAGCACTTACTCCCGTCCGTACCAAAAAGCTCCGCAATTCGTGGAGGCTTAAGAAAGTCAAGCAGTATAAGGGCGGTAAGGTGCGAGTGGTACGAATACAGTCTGCCGCACCGCACGCACATTTGATTGAGCTGGGACACGAAATTGTACGTGGCGGGAAAAAACGTGAACGTGGCAGAACGTTAAACCGTGTACAACGCTCTACACGCGGTATTACATCGGGCGGACGTGTCGAGGGTAAGTTTATGCTTGAAAAATCTATATCCGAAGCACAAGCGAGATTTGAAAGCAATGCCTAAAAGATGCTTGATAAATTAACATACGACATTCAAACATAGGGACACAAAACACGTCGAAAGGGACACTAAAATGATTACAGAAAAAGATATACAATCAAGAGTATGCGAGATGTTGACCGCTAACGGATTTAACGTTGTTGCAAACGAGGTTGACGAAGGATTTTCAAAGCCGGCTGCATTTGTGACGGTGTATCCGTCAAGCAGCAAATTACAGCTGTGCGGTGGTGCGACAGAGGAAGTGACCGACAGCATTGAAATACAGTATATTTCGGCGGTTGAAACAGTCGAGGACTGCATAGATGCAGCAAACAGAATAAAACGCATATTTTTGTATGCTCCGTTTGATATTGCTGACAGGCATTTAACTATTGATGAGATAGAGTTTGATATTGAAAAGACGGTATTGTATGTGTACTTTGAAATATCATTCATACAAGCGGTTGATGGGGACACAAAAATAGAGGGTATGAAAGAAATTGTACTTACGGAAAGGGTGAATTAAATGGGACTTCCTGAAATTTTAATTGAATTTAAAGCAAAAGCCGAAACTGCTGTAAGGCGAAGTGAGAACGGCATTGTCGCAGTTATTTTAAGGGATGATACAAAAACTGGCGAAGGTAATCTGAGCTATAAGTATCAGACGGCAGCGGACTATGGTGTGGCAAGTGCGTGGAATTCAACGAATCGCAGATATTTAAATCTTGCGTTTGCAGGCTCGCCGAAGAACGTGCTTGTAGAGCGTATCGGAGCAGACGAAACCTATGACGATGCTTTAGCAAGACTTAAGAACAAGAAATGGAACTGGCTCGCTATTCCGGGACTTGCAGAGGATGATGCACAGGACATTGCAGATTGGATAATTGCACAGCGTTCAGCGAAAAAGTCATTCAAGGCGGTACTTCCGAACTGCAGTGCAAACCACGAGGGTATTGTAAACTTTACTACTGACGGTATCAAGTGCGGAAGTAATACCTATAACACTGCCGAGTTCTGCGTGAGAATTGCAGGGTTATTGGCAGGTCTTTCAATGACCAAAAGTGCTACATATCAGGTGCTTGCAGATGTAAGTGCAATTACCGAGAGCATCACAGCAGATGCCGACATCGATGCCGGAAAGTTTATCCTCATAAATGGCGGCGAGAAAATCAAGGTCGGCAGAGGTATAAACTCGCTTGCAACACTCAGCGGTGATAAGACCGAGGATATGAAGAAAATCAAGATTATTGAGGGTATGGACCTGATGCGTGACGATATTCGCTCGGCGTTTGAGGAGAACTATATCGGCATCAACAACAGCTACGATAACAAGGTTATGTTCGTAGCCGCAATCAATCAGTATTTTGACGATCTTGTAAGACAGGGCATTCTCTATAGCGAGGCAGAGAACATAGCCGATATTGACGTAGCAGCACAGCGTGACTGGCTTGCACAGAGATACGATGTTTCAGAATACTCGGATGATGATATACGAAAAGCAAAGACAGGCAGCTATGTGTTTGTTACTGCAAACGTTACATTCTGTGATGCGATAGAAGACCTGAACTTTGCTATAAATATGGAGTAAGGAGGTAGCGGACAATGGCAAGCGAAAGACAGATGCCTTCTGTCGGAAAGGTTATATCGGGTACTCACGGATACTTTTGGTGGAATAACAGTATTTGTTATGAGATTACGTCCTTTGAGGCGAAAATCAAAACCAACCGTGAAACCATAAACTTTTCAGGACAGATGTGGGATGATTCGAAGCTGATGGGTGTATCGGGTACATGGTCAGCTAAAATCAAGAAGGTCTATTCCCGTGGTAAGACATATGCGGAAAAGCTCGCAAACGGTATTGACGAAAGACTTACCCTCATTTCAAAGCTGGAGGACCCGGACAACGGCGGTACGGAACGTGTACAGCTTACATCATGTTGGCTTGACGAGCTTACACTTCAGGCTTTTGAAAATGGCAAGATTACTGAGGACGAGTTCTCAGGCGGATTTGTAGGGTTCAAGTATCTTGATACTATTGATGACCCATGCGTATAAGGGACACGAAAATAAACATGGAAAGGGACATGAAATATGGATAAGAGAACTAAATTAACACTTGCGGAGTTACTTAAAAGAAAAGAAGCAATGCTTGAAAGCAAGAAGGTAAAAAAGACACAGGACTTATATGTAAAGTCTATTGATGCAACTATAACAATTTCAGAGCCAGATGGTTCATTGTGCAGAGATGCAAATGATATGGAGCCGGGCGAGGGTGATAAATATTTATGCTATGAGTGTATCACCGAACCAAACCTTAAATCAAAAGAGGTTCAGGATGCGTTCGGCTGTACTGTACCAATGGATGTTGTTGATGTTATCTTCGCCCCCGGTGAAATTCCGCAGATTGCGATTGAGTGTATGAAGCTTGCCGGATATATGGGCGGAGTTGAAGCAGTAAAAAACTAATACAGTCGGACGGTGACTTACAGCTTATCCACTACTACCTTCAAAAGGGATTTGATTGGGATAGGCTCGCAGGTCTTTCGCTGTCCGAAAAAGTGTTTTTAAAGGCAAGTATGGAGATTGCCATTAACGAGGAGGTTGAGAAGTACAAAGCCATTCTTGGCGGATAGTGCGGTGGAGGTGAAGTGAAGTTTGGCAAAAAATATAGGGGCGACTCTATCTCTTAACAATGGTAACTTCTTTACTAACATGAAGTCTGCAATTACGGCAAGCAACAAGCTAAAAACATCTCTTGACGGCACAGGTAAAGCAACCACAGCGTTTGGTGATAAGCTGCAGAGTGTATCAGGTAAAGCGGCAAGCGTGGCTAAAGGCATAACTATTGCAGGAACAGCGGCAGCTACGGCTGTTAGGGCAATGGTAACTAAATCAGTGAATTCATTTGCAGAATACGAACAGCTCATCGGAGGTGTTGAAACTCTCTTTAAGAGTAGTGCAGAAACTGTAAAGGGTTATGCGAATGAAGCATACAAGAATGCAGGTCTTTCCGCAAATGAGTATATGAGCACTGTCACGAGCTTTTCAGCTTCACTCATAAACAGTATGGGCGGTGACACTGAGGCTGCAGCATCGAGAGCTAACATGGCTATTAATGATATGTCCGATAACGCAAATAAGATGGGTTCGAATATGGACACTATTATGCAGACATATCAAAGTATATCTCGTGGTAACTATGGAATGCTCGACAACCTTAAGCTCGGCTACGGCGGTACTAAGAAGGAAATGGAACGTCTGATTGCCGATGCTGAGCGTATGCGTGCCGAGATAGGTAAGCCTATTGACTATGATATCAGTAGTTTTTCTGATGTTGTATCGGCAATTCATGATATACAGACAAGCATGGGTATTACCGGAACAACATCAAAAGAGGCGGCAACTACTATTTCAGGTTCGCTCAATATGCTGAAAGCATCGTGGAACAACACACTTACGGCTATCACAGTTGGCGGTGATATGTTCGATACTTCCATAGAGAATCTTGTGACTTCCGCTATGACCTTCGGCAAGAATATAGTCCCGGCAATAGAAAAAGCATTCGGTGGTGTCGGACAGCTTGTGACAAGCTTGGCTCCTGTTATTACAGCAGAACTTCCGAATATGGTAAGCAATGTGCTTCCGTCACTTGTATCGGCGGCAGGCAGTCTGGTGTCGGGCATTGCAAGTCAGATTCCGGCAATCGCAGGAGCTGTTCTTGCATCAGTGCCAGCCGTTCTTGACGGTATGGCTGATATGCTTGGTGAAAGCAGTGTCGGGAAACTGAAGTCTGCATTTGATAACCTTAAAAATTCGATTTCTACTGCATTATCGGGAATAGATACAAGCGCAATTTCAAATCTTGCAAGCGGTATTATCCCTTCGCTATGCGGAGCTTTGTCACTTGCAATGAATACAGCTTCGGGCCTTATTTCGGTTGCAAGTACACTCTCACCCGTTATAGCCGGAGTTGCAGGAGCTGTTACGGCATATAAGATTGCAGTAACGGCTGCAAATGTAATCGAAGGCATCAGAAATGGTCTTATTGCATTCTCGGCAACTATGACCGGAATGCAGGCGGCAGCATTTGCACCGCTTACCACTGCCACTATTTCACAAATTGCAGCAACACAGGCACTTAATGTTGTAACAGGCGCATTTGGTGCAATTATGACGTTTGTTACATCGCCGATTGGTCTTGTTGTTATTGCTATCGGTGCAGTGATTGCAATAGGTGTTCTTTTGTATAAACATTGGGATACTGTAAAAGCATTTGCAATGAACCTTTGGAATAACATCAAGAATATTTTCGAGGGTATCAAGAATGCCATTTCAAATGCATGGAACAGTGTAAAGGAAAAGGCCTCCGCTGCTTGGAACGGTATCAAGTCAGCCGTATCCGAAAAGGTGGAAGGAATTAAATCTGCTGTTTCCGAGAAGTTCAATGCGGTCAAAAATGTAATGGGCAATGTTATGGACGGAGCTAAGAGCATAGTTTCAAACAAGCTCAATAACATCAAGAACGCATATAACGAGCACGGTGGTGGTATTAAAGGCATTGCTGCCGGAGCAATGACAGCAATAAAGGAGTATTACACCACAGGCTATGATGCAATAAATGCATTAACAGGCGGTAAGCTCGGACAGGTAGTTGATGGTGTTAAGTCAAAGCTTGCACCGATGGTTAATACTGTGAAGGAAAAACTATCCGGCATAAAGGATGCATTCGGTAACGCTTTCTCAAATGCAGTTGATTTTATGAAGACATCGTACAACGAAGGTGCTCTAAAGCCTGTGGTTGATAAGGTGGTCACAGCATTTGGCAATATCAAAACCGCTATTGCAGAGAAGTTTAACGGTATAAAGGAAGCTGTGTCTGCAAAGGTATCATCAGTTGCAGAGGCTGTAACAGAAATAAAGGACAAGATTGCGGAAAAGTTTGCGACTGTCAAGAATGCTGTTGCTGAGAAGTTCACAGGCATAAAGGAAACGGTAAGCAGTAAATTAACTGCTGTTGGTGAGGCTGCATCAGGCCTTAAGGATAAGATTGCCGAGAAGTTTACAGCCGTAAAGGATGCAATCGTTCATAAGTTTAATGGTATAAAGGACGGTGTAGTAACAATACTCTCACCGCTCGGTCAAGTTGTGGGCAGTATTGTCACGGGAATAAAGACGGTTGTTTCGACTATTATTGACGGTATTAAGACGTACATAACTAATACCGTTCAGAATATCCAAACCACCGTTACGAATATCGTAAACGGTGTAAAGCAGAATTTTATAACGTTCTTTACAAGCATAAAAACAGCCTTTGAAAATGTAAAGAATGGTATTGCAACAGTATTTAATGGCATTAAGACCGTTATATCGGGAGTGTTTCAGTTTATTGTCGGTATATTCACATTGAACACTGACACAATGAAAAACGGAGTTCAGACTATTAAGGACGGATTCTCTGCTGCATTTGAGGGAGCAAAGCAGATTGTTACCAATGTCTGGACAGCAATAACCTCGGCAGCGAGCCTTGTTTGGAACAACATAACAGCCGTTGTGTCCGGTGCTATAAACGGAGTAAAGACGCAGATAAGTACGGTGATAGGTACCGTCAGCGGTGTGTTTAATTCGGTTAAGAGTACAATCTCAAATACCTTTGAAAGTGTTAAATCAAAGGTGGTAAGTGTGTTTGATAATGTGAAGAGTACCATTTCAAACGCTATAAGCACTATAAAAGGTTACTTCAATTTCAGTTGGTCACTGCCGAAGATTAAGCTGCCGCACTTTAAAATAACAGGCTCGTTCAGCCTAAATCCGCCTTCTGTTCCAAGCTTTGGTGTTGAGTGGTATAAGAAGGGCGGTATCATGACTCGACCGACAATGTTCGGTATGAACGGCACGAACGCAATGATAGGCGGTGAGGCAGGTGCAGAGGCTATACTTCCGCTTGATATGCTGTGGAGTAAACTCGCACAGGTTATGAATAACCTAAGCTCAAATCAGAAACCAACTGTGAATAACTATGTGAGTGTGACAGTGAATGCGGATAACGCCAATGCTGATGAGATAGCGGATACAATTGCAAAGAAAATAGTGGATAGTATTGAGAATATGTAGGAGGAAAGACAATGGATATATATTTAAGTGTGAATAACCGTGCGGAGGTTATGCGTCTTCCTGTCATTCCTCCTGAGTTCACTATATCAAAACCGCAAAGCACAGAGACGTTTGAAACGGTGTCGCAGGGCGAGCTTCAGCTTATTGGTGTACCGAAACTCAAAGGTATAACGATTTCGAGTTTCTTTCCTGTGAGGGATTATCCCTATCTTCGTGATACATCAATGAAAGGCTGGGAGTATGTGTACAAGATTGATACTTGGATAGCACAAAAGCTCCCGATACGTCTTGTTATAACGGACACTCCGATAAATATGGCGGTGGCAGTGAAGAACTTTGATTATTCGATAAAGACAGACGGCGATTTGTGGTATAACCTTCAGCTTGAAGAGTTTCCGCTGCCGATGTAGGAGGCGGTATTATGGCGATTGAGAGTACATACGGGGTTTCCGGCAGAGCGGTCATTAACAAAAAGCTGATAAACTTAACCGATATACCTTCAAACGGTACACTTGCTATATACGCAGGTGATACCGAAATTACGAAAAATATTGGCGGTGTGAGTTGGAAGGACAGTATATATGAGCTTGCGACAACACTTTCATTTGAAACAGCAAAGACAGATAATGCATATCTTAAAGACCTAATCTACTCACCCAAGCTCGGCGAGGTTATTCGCATCGTTACGAATGTTGAGGTGTTTAGGGGTGTTGTGATAAAGGTCGATGACGGAGATAAGAATAAAAACAAGTATACCGCAGTTGATATGGGTTGGTATCTGAATAAAACAAGTCAAACGTATCAGTTCAAGGATATATCGGTGAAAGATGCCATAAATGAAATATGTGCAGACCTGTCAGTTCCGATTGACGATATATGTGAGCTGTCTGAAAAGGTTACGCAGATATATTTTGATAAGGTTATATCGGATATTATAAAGGACTTGCTTGCCAAGTGTAGCGGTGATTATAACTATGACTTTACTCCGAAAGGACTGCGTATTTACAAGGTCGGTGACTTGGTGACATACCCTGAGTTTCGGTTGACGAGCAACCTTGCACAGGGATATTCGCCGGAGTTTAAAGGCAGTGTGAGTCATTCGGAGAGTATAGAGGAAATGAAAAACTCAATCAAGGTGGTTTCGGAAAAGGACAATGTTTACACCGAGCTTATGACATTACAAAATCAAGAACTTATTGATGAATACGGCTTATTGCAAGACGTAATTAAGATAGATCCTGAAAAAGAAAGTGCAGATGCAGTTGCAAACAGTGAGCTGTGGTGGAACGGCAGAACTAAGGAAACATACAGCTTTGAAATTATAGAGAAGTATGACAGCTATACACGAGCCGGTGAGGTTATTATGGTAGACGGAATAAATTATGTGATTGAAAGTACAGAACATAGGTTGAGCAATGGGTGGCATTTTAATAAGATGGAATTGCGGAAGATTTAGTCGGATATTTGCATTGTGTTTTTGTGTATTTTGTGATATTATTAAAACAATAGAAATTTGAGGATGTAGCGATATGAAGACACTATATTTGATTGGCGGTACAATGGGCGTTGGCAAAACAACAATCAGCCAACAGTTGAAAAAAGACTTACCAAACAGCGTTTTTCTGGATGGTGACTGGTGCTGGGATGCAGACCCGTTTCAGGTGACGGAAGAAACAAAGGCTATGGTCATGCGTAATATCTGCTATTTGTTGAACAGTTTTCTCCATTGCAGCGCCTACGAAAACATTATTTTTGGTTGGGTTCTACATGAACAATCCATTATTGATCATATAACCAACGAACTTGACACAAATGTATGTAAGGTTCTGAAAATATCTCTGATGACAGATGAAGCAACTTTAAGGAATCGGTTATCCTCCGATGTTACCCGTGGAATCCGCAATAACGATGTCATTGACAGAAGTATCGGAAGGATTGGTATGTATCAGATACTTGACACCATAAAAGTTGATACAAGCAACAAAACCGTTTGTGAAATCGCAGACGAAATTCTGACGCTTTAATACTGACAAATTTCAGTTTATCGAGCAGTTTTATATAAAAACATATATAAGCGATTACTAAGGTAGTCGCTTTTTTCTATGCCTTGAAAGGAGGAGCGTATGAACAATATCACAAGGCTTGCAAAGCATATAAAAGCAAGGGACAATCCCTCGCAGTACACGCCGATGTTTGGCAAGATCATATCATTGCCGGAGCTGAAGATAAGGCTTGGCACAAGAGTTCTTTTAACGAAAGAGGACATCAAAGCTACGTTCGATATTTGTGACAAGGTTGAGCATGACGGGTACACCGAGTATGTGCATCTGAATAAAACAGTGGTGCTGCTCCCGTGCTCCTCCGATAATAAATTTATTGCGATTGGGGTGCTTGAGGAATGAAAAATACATATAGCTTTGACTTCAAGCAAGGCGAGTTTGTTATGCCCGGTGGCAATGTTTCTGTCCTTACAGGTATTGATGCACTTAAGCTCTGGGCAGAAAAAACAATCCGTACACAACTTGGACGGTATTCCATATACAACGGTAGGAGTTATGGGGCCAACATTGAGGATTTGGTAATCGGCAAGAGCTACGGCTTTGACTTTGTGGAATCGGAGATGAAACGTGAAATTGAAACCGCCTTACTTCGTCACGAGGACATATTGAGTTTGGACAGCTTTTCTGTGGTAAAAAGCGGAGCGGTACTCAATATCAGCTTTACCCTTTCAACTGTGTACGGCAAATTAAATGAGGAGGTTAGCTATGACGGTTAAAGAAATAATTGAATATATGCTTGCGAGCGTTCCGGGTGAATATGACACCTCGGTTGGCTCGTTTTTTTATGACCTTCTTTACCCTGTAGCCGAGCAGGTGTATCGTCTGCAGGGCAGCATTTCAGATCTTGAGCTGAATGCTTTTGCACTTACTGCCGTTGGCGACTACCTTGACCGCAAGGTTGCAGAGCAAGGCATCACACGAAAACAGGCCACGTTCGCAAAAGGAACTGTCCGTATCAGTGGTGATGTAGGAGCGGTTGTACAGCAGGGTGCAAAGGTTGCATCGGGTGACACACTCTTTGCAGTAGATGAGGAAGTTGTTATATCAGAAACAGGATATGTTGATGTGCCTGCCACTTGCATCGTTGCAGGAGCAAAGGGCAATGTAGCCATAGGACAGATTAACCGTTTCCCTGCAACACTTCAGAAACTCACCGAGGCTACAAACATAACAGTTTTTACAGGCGGTTATGATGAGGAGGCTGACAGTGAGCTGTTGGAGCGGTATCTTGAAAAGGTGTCCCGTCCTAATGTCAGCGGCAACAAATATCACTACATTGAATGGGCAAAGGAAGTCAGCGGTGTCGGTGAGGCAAGTATTATTCCGCTTTGGAACGGCCCCGGCACTGTCAAGGTGGTTATTGTAGACAGCCTTAATCAGCCTGCAACATCGGATTTGATTGCAGCGGTTTCAGAGCATATCGAGGAACTACGACCTATCGGAGCAAATGTAACTGTGGTAAGCGCATCGGCACTTACTATAAATATTTCTGTAAAACTGACTACCGATGGTTCGGAGGATATTAAGGATAAAATATCTGAAGTACTTACCGAATATCTCACAGGTGATGCACTCAAAAAAGCATATATATCCTATGCTAAAATCGGCGGCTGTATATTGGCAGTTGACGGTGTTGAGGATTATGCGACCTTAAGGGTAAACAGCGGAACTGCCAATATATCAATACCTGCCGGAAGTGTGCCTGTGCTTGGGAGCGTGGTGATTACATGATAGAAAGATTACCGCACTATTATAGGAAATCAAAGGTTGTAGAGGATTTATATACAGCAGTGCAGACAATCCTTGATAAGCTGTCTGCAGACATTTCAGCCGAGGATTTAATGCTGTTCATCACAACAACCACGGATTTTACTTTGCATGAAAAGGACGTGGGTTTGTCGGCAATCACAGCCGATAATGAAACCAAACGTGCGAGGGTTGTTGCAAGAATACAGGGAAATGGTGTGCTTACCAAGTCCGCATTGTATGAGCTGATTGATATTTACGATAAGACAGGCTGCACGATAACCGAGGATTTTAAGAATTATACGGTGAACGTTTTGTTCAGCGGCAGAACGGGTGTGCCGTATAACTTTGAAGAAATTAAGGCTGCGATTGAAGAGGTCAAGCCTGCACATATCAAGTTTGAGTATGCTTTCAGAAAAAACACATGGGATGATGTAGAGGAAAAGCTCGGCACTTGGGGCAATAGCATAGAGTTTACTTGGGGTGGTGTTCAGGACTATGACGGAAGAACATGGCTGTATATAGATGAAAACGGTGAAGTATATTTACGGGAAGACGGCGCAAATGCGTATGTGGTATTTGAGAAATATCAGCCGTATGCACGTCTGTTATAAAGGATTTTAGGAGGAATGTAAAATGAAATACACAGAAAACTACAAATTAAAATTACCGGAAGAGTCAGATATTATTGACGTAACCGTACTTAACGAGAATTTTGCAATGCTTGACGATATTGCAGCGAATTTTGAAAAACGTCTGGCAGAGCTTGAAAAGAAAACGGCTGTTGACAGCTGGTCTGACATTGACTCGCTTGTCATTACTACAGAAGAATTTGTTGATGCAGATGATTCAGAGTACACAGGATATAACTGGGTTAGCGGTGTAGCCTATGATAAGCTCGGCAATGAAGTGCCTGTTATTCATACAACAGCTAATGCGTATGGTCAGAAATGGGGTGTTCTTTCAAGCTCAAACTACGGCTGTTACTGCAGATTGGTAAACGGCTCTATATTGGTGTACATCTGCTACAGTGAAGAAGACGATACTGAAGAAATGCAGGTTACACTTGGCACAAAATGTACTGTAATCTGATAAGAGGAGTGATGTGAAATGTCACAGGATATACGCTTGGCAAAGGGTGAAGAAGTAGATGAGATAAAAGCTGACCTTGCGAAGAAAGTCTATACTGCTACCCTTGAAGAGGACGGATACCTTAAAAAGAAGGTGACGGGAATGCTCCCGTCCCTTTCTGCAGAGTTTGATTATGAGGACGGCATACCGGTGTTTACTGCATCAAACAGATGCACTGCCGCTATTGCAGTTGATGATGACGGAAACCATTATGAGAAAATAACCACTGCCGGGAATGCAGCCAACGCATATGCTTTTGCTACGTTTGACATTTCAAAATATACAGACGGTGCTAAAAGTGTTGTTATCGAGTATGATACGAAAATGGGCAAAGACAGATGGTATGTAGGTGTTTCTGATCTTGCAAACCGTCCGGGTGAATCGTATAGAGCAACATATGACACGGCAGGAGTAGTAATTTCGCACGGCACAAAGGACGGCTCTTACTATTACATTAACAAAGACCTTACTTGGAAATCAGACTTTTTCGATAAGTGGGTGCATAGTAAGATAAGCGTAAATTTTGAAACGAAAAAGGTGTCATACGAGATTACAAACGGCACAGTAGCCGACACTTTAAGCGGTACGATAGACTTTCAGGATGCCGCTGTTGAAAAGGTTACGGGCATCGAGATTTTCTCGTATGTGAATAACGTGGAAATGGGTATTGACAATATCAAGATTACAGCGACCTATGCTGACGGAATGGACGAGCGTACAATATATATTATTCCTGAAGGCACGGCCTTTGCTGAATACATATATATTGACGGCAAGCCTGTCTGTATCGGCAGAAGTGATACTGTAAGCATGGTAGCGGATTTAGTTTCACGTGTGGAGGCTTTGGAAAATGCGTAAAGATTGGAGGTAAAAAGCTATGAAAGAATTCTGGAACACAATACAGATTGTATTTGCAACAATAGGAGGTTGGATTGGGTATTTTATGGGTGGATGTGACGGACTTATTTATGCACTCATAGCCTTTGTGGTGGTTGATTACATCACAGGTTTTATGTGTGCGGTAACGGATAAAAAGCTGTCGAGTGAGATTGGATTTAAGGGCATCTGTAAAAAGGTGCTTATTTTTATACTTGTCGGTCTTGCAAATATTCTTGATGTGCAGGTTATCGGCACAGGCTGTGTGCTGCGTACAGCAGTGATATTTTTCTACATATCAAATGAGGGTGTGTCACTGCTTGAAAACGCCGCACATCTCGGTCTGCCTATACCATCAAAACTGAAGGATATATTGGAGCAGCTCCACAATAAAGCTGAGGAAGGTGAAGATGATGAGTAATGCAGAAAAGCTGATAGCCGAGGCTCAGAAGTGGGTCGGCTATCTTGAGAAGAAGAGTAACAGGAACTTGAATGACTTTACTGCAAATGCCGGGAGTAAGAACTACACACGTTTTGCTGTGGACTACTGCGACTATTTCGGTGAGAAAAAAAGCGTGTTTCAGGCACAGCCGTGGTGTGCTATGTTTGTAAGCGTGGTGTTTGCTAACACCTTCGGTGCAGAGCTTGCAGAGAAACTGCTCGGCGGTCATTACGCTTACTGCCCTTATGGTGTGAACCATTTCAAGAACATAGGTATCTGGAAGACAAGCAATCCGAAACCGGGTGATGTAATAATGTTCAGAAACGCAAGCGGTGTAGCGTGTCATACGGGTATTGTGATAGCTGTGGACAGCAGGCGGGTTTATACGGTTGAGGGCAACACCTCATCAGCAAGCGGTGTTGTGGCAAACGGAGGCTGTGTGGCGAAAAAGTCATACAGCCTTTCGTATAGCAGAATTATGGGTTATGGTAGTATTAACTACGATTTAATTGAGGAGGAAGAACTTATGAGTAAGGAATATGATGAATTGAAAGCGGAAATCAATGTGTTAAAATCCGAAAATACAAATCTCAAAGCCGAGGTGAGCAATTTAAAAAATGAGATGATTTACAACTATGTGGACGAGAATATGCCTGAATGGGCAAGACCTACCATTCAGAAGATGATGGATAAAGGTCTTTTAAAGGGTGACGAGAACGGCTGTCTTGGTCTTACAAACGAGCTTTTAAGGGTATTTGTAACCAATGACCGTGCCGGAATCTATGACCATAGATGGGACGGCAAAAGCGAATAATCATACTTCTGCTGATGCTCCGAAGTATATTGATTTTTCAGAGCTGACATGATATAATAAACATATCATAATAATTAGCGAGGAAGAAAAATGAACGATAAAATCACACTTGACCGTGCAACTTACAAGAGAATCAAGAGCTTTGACCGAAATCAAATGCAGAAGTTTGTATCGGATATTTACGATGATGCTGCTAAAAATGTAGCGGAGAATGATGCTGTTTCGCTTGATATGGAAAAGCTCCGTAAGGAAATCGGAGAAATAAAGGGCGTTGGCGAAAACCGCCTGAATGAGATTATGGCTATAATTGAAGCAAATATCGTAAAGGAGTAATTACGGCTGATATAAGCCTTTAAGGGTATTTGTAGCAATGACTGTGCCGGACATAGATGGGACGGTAAAAGTGAATAAGTGATATTTGTAGGGGTGTAATGCCCCTACTTTTTTGTGCAAAATTTTTTTTCATAAAATCCTTAACTTTTGCATTTTTCGTGGCTATATGTTGAGGAGGTTGTTTTATGGACAATATCAATCAACATATAGACAAGATTAGAGCACATATATTTTATGAAGAGGGGTGTGATAAAAATGACGGATGAGCAGAGAACTTCAATTGAAGATTTAAGAAATAAAGGTGTTTCCTATGCACAAATTGCAGAGATAACAGGTATATCGAGAAATACAATAAAGAGCTTTTGCAGACGAAGCAATATTGAGGTAAATGAAATAACAAAAGATACATCCAAGCTTTACTGTAAGCAGTGCGGTAAAACATTACATCCTGTTCCCGGTAAGAAGAAGCCGAAGTTCTGTTCAAAAGAATGTCGTATGAGATGGTGGAATTCACATTCTGATGAGATCAACAGGAAAGCAATATATAATTTTACCTGTGCCGGGTGCGGTAAGGCATTTACGGCATATGGAAATCAGAGCAGAAAATACTGCAGCCACAGCTGTTATATAAATGCTCGTTTTAAAGGCGGTGCGGATAATGACAAGTAAAGAATACAGTAACGAATTTCAGTATCAGCTGACAATGTCACTCGTCCGTCAGCTTAAAGAAAACGGCACTATCTCGGATAATGAGTACAAGCAAATTGATACAATTATGCTTAGAAAGTACCGCCCTGTTTTGGGTACATTACTTTCCGGTAATCCCTTGACTTAACTGCTCTTTAGAGTGATATATAGTAGTAGCAAAATCACAGAAAGGAGCAGAAAATGCGTAAAATAATACAGATAACTCCATCAATACCACAACTGCAACGCAAAAAACGTGTTGCGGCTTATGCAAGAGTGTCGATGGATTCGGAAAGGCTTATGCATTCGCTGTCAGCACAGGTGAGCTACTACTCAGAACTTATACAGAAAAATCCTGAATGGGTTTATGCAGGTGTGTATGCAGATGAGGGTATAACGGGAACGCTTACATCAAAGCGTGACGAGTTCAAGCGGATGCTTGAGGATTGCGAGGAAGGAAAAATTGACATTATCCTTGTAAAGTCTATTTCAAGATTTGCAAGAAATACGGTTGACTTGCTTGCAACTGTCAGACATCTTAAAAGCCTCGGCATTGAAGTACGGTTTGAAAAGGAAAACATAAATTCCCTGAGCAGTGACGGAGAGCTTATGCTTTCCATCCTTGCATCGTTTGCACAGGAAGAGAGCCGTTCAATAAGCGAGAATGTAAAATGGGGTGCCCGTAAGCGTTTTAAACAAGGCATTCCAAACGGGAGAGTGCGTGTGTTCGGTTACCGATGGGAAGATGATACATTGACCATCGAACCGAGTGAGGCAGAAATTATAAGATACATTTACACTTCCTATCTTGAAGGAAACTCGCCTCGCAGAATAGCACAGCATCTGAATGATGAGGGCATAACTACCTTGCAAGGCTATGAATGGTGTGATTTCAGTATCCGCTACATTCTTGGAAACATTACTTATACAGGAAATATGATGCTGCAGAAATATTTTGTAGGTGACCTGCTGAACAAAAGGCAGAAGTTAAACAATGGTGAACTGCCGAAGTACTTTGTTGAGAATACTCACGATGCTATTATTGATAAAACTACCTTTGACAAGGTGCAGAGTGAGTTCAGAATACGCAGTGAAAGCCGAAACAGTGTGTTTGCACAGAAACTCAAATGCAGTTCCTGCGGTGAGGACTATATAAGAAACACCTGCGGAAAGCCAGCATATAAGCTGTGGGTGTGCAAAACAAAAAAGAAAATCGGATGCAGTGCCTGCCAAGCTGTAAGCATACGGGAAGAAAAGCTCAAGGAAGTGTCCGCCGAGGTGCTTGGCTTGACGGAGTTTGATAAGGACATATTTGAAGAGCAGATTGAAAGTGTTATTATGGACGACAAGGATACAATTCATTTTAATTTCTTTGACGGAATTGTAGTCACAAAGAAATGGAAATCTACATTAATTAAGGATACATGGACACAGGAAAGGCGTGAGAAAATGTCAGAGCGTATGAAAAAATCATGGAAGGAGAAAAAAGATGGCAGAGAGAGTAGTAAGGACGATTCCTGCAACGGTTAATCGTTTCACAGCATCACCGATTGCAGAAAAGGCAAAGCGTAAGGTTGCAGGCTATGCAAGAGTATCAACGGATATGGAAGAACAGCTTACAAGCTATGATGCACAGGTCAGGTACTATACCGATTACATAAAAAATCACGATGATTGGGAGTTTGTCGGAATGTATGCCGATGAAGGTATAACAGGAACAAGCATAAAACATCGTGAAGGATTTAAGAGAATGGTCGAAGATGCCCTTGCAGGCAAAATTGACCTTATCATTACGAAGTCAGTATCACGATTTGCAAGAAATACCGTAGACAGCCTTACAACGATAAGACTTCTCAAGGAAAACGGCACAGAGTGCTATTTTGAAAAAGAGAATATATGGACATTCGATGGCAAGGGTGAACTGCTCCTTACTATAATGTCGAGTATAGCACAGGAAGAAGCAAGGTCGATTTCTGAGAACTGCACATGGGGACAGCGCAGACGGCTTAGCGAAGGTAAGGTGTCAGTGCCGTATGCGTGTTTCCTCGGTTATGACAAGGGTGATGATGGAATGCTCGTTGTAAACGAAGAACAGGCAAAGGTGGTACGAAGAATTTACGGTATGTTTCTTCAAGGTCAAAGCACCTATGCGATTGCAAGGAAGTTGACAGAAGAAGGATTAACCACACCTGCAGGAAAAGCAAAATGGTATGCAAGTACGGTAAAAAGTATACTCACTAATGAGAAGTACAAGGGTGATGCACTTCTGCAGAAAACCTATACATCAGACTTCCTTACAAAAAAGAAGAAAATCAATATGGGCGAGATTCCACAGTATTATGTGAAAAACAGTCACGAGGCAATTATTGAGCCTGAGGTGTTTGACACAGTGCAGAAGCTGATGCAGAAAACGAAAAACAAAAAAGGACGGCAAAGCTGTGCGAGCATATTTTCGAGCAAGATAAAGTGCGGGGACTGCGGTGAATATTACGGCTCGAAGGTGTGGCATTCCAATGATAAGTACCGCCGGGTGATATGGCGGTGTAATCATAAATTTGATAACGAAAAGAAATGTACTACACCGCACCTTGACGAAAATCGTATAAAGGAGATTTTTATATCAGCGGTGAATAAGCTGATTGAAAGCAAGGCACAGCTTTTGTCGGATTTCAGCCTGATAAAAAATGAGCTGTTTGACACAACTGAGCTTGCGATGGAACGAAACGAGCTTGAACGTGAGCTTGAAACCGTAGCCGAACAGGTGCAGGAATGTATAGACCAAAACGCACGAGTGGCACAGAACCAAACAGAGTATGAAGAGCGTTATAATGAATTGGTCGAAAAGTACGATGGTATAAAAGCACAGGTTGACGAATTGAACACAACCATTGCCGACAAAAAAGCAAGGAAAGCGGAGCTTGAACTGTTTATGAAGAACCTGAAAAAACAGGATAAGGCGGTAACAGAATTTGACGAGGGACTGTGGATAAGCATGGTGGAGTGCGTGACGGTGTATGCGAAGGATGATGTCAGGGTTGAGTTTAAGAATGGAAGTTGTGTGAGGGCGTAAAAAGAGCATTTGCGGATTGCGTTAATCTGCAAATGCTCTTTTTTGTTTTGAGTGATAGGGCTCATGTTATTGTGTCGAGAAGTACGCAACAAGACCGCAGCTCACCTTTGCGTAAATTTTCGCAAATTTCAAAGATGGGGATTTATAGTTTGACATTATAACCAAAGCAGAATTGTAAAAATCTACATTTTGTATAATAGAATTTTGAAAAAGTGTTGTGATACAATTGATGGGTGACAAAAAAAGAGGAAAATGAACTCCAAATATG
>CAYWVF010000023.1:0-47323 GCA_964461815.1 uncultured Oscillospiraceae bacterium | reverse complement strand
GCTATGGGCGTTACCGGTGCAGCCATTGCCACGGTGGGCGGGCAGATCCTTTCCATGATTTTGGCTGTTGTCGTAGTCGCACATCATCCATCCATCAAAATTTCATTCAAGGGCTTCCGTTTTCAAGGTCGCATTGTGAAAGATATTTATGCCGTTGGCATCCCTGCTATTGTTATGCAGGCGATCAGTACGGTGATGAATATGACAATCAACGCCATCCTTGCTGCGTTCTCTACAGCGGCATACACAGTATTCGGCCTGTATTTCAAGCTGCGTTCCTTTGTGTTTATGCCGGTCTTGGGATTAAACCAGGGATTGATGCCGATCATGGGATACAACTATGGCGCACAAAAGAAAAAACGTCTGCTCCAGTCCCTCTATCAGGGCTGCGGTATTGCCCTTGCCATTATGCTGATCGGCGTGCTGGCATTTATGCTGTTTCCCGCACAGCTGCTGGGCTTTTTCAATCCCACAACCGAATTGCTGGAAGTTGGCATTCCCGCACTGCGGATCATCTGTCTTTGCTTCCCGCTGGCGGCATTGGGACTGGTATCTTCGAATATGTATCAGGCCATCGGACGAGGCAATTACAGTCTTGTTATGTCTCTGATGCGTCAGCTGGTAGTTCTGGTGCCTGTGGCATGGCTGCTGGCAAAGGTGACCAATGATGTCGGCATGGTATGGTGGGCATTTCCCATTGCAGAAGCTGTATCGTTGACGGTAAGCGTTGTGTTCTTTGTGCGTTTATGTAAAACCGAACTGAAGAAATGAAGAATAAACCCCTGATTTATTGTATCTTATTTGTCTGCTTAGTGCTTGTTCTGTTCTGGGTTTGCAGCAGTATAATGAAAAACATGCTTAAAAGCAAGGAAAGAGTCGAATCAAACACAATGGTAAAGGTATTTTGTAGTTCCACCCGGTTTTCCGGCAATGTATATGTGATACATTCTGAAAAAGGGACGATATTGATCGATCCGGGATATTATGATTCCGACATAAGAAGCTATCTTGTGGAGATTGGCGGCTTGGATGCGATCCTGCTGACACATGGACACTGGGATCATATTTACGGTCTTGATTCATTGAAGGCAGATTTCCCGGAAACACCGGTTTATATTTTTGAAGATGATATAGATTTTTTGCAGGAACCCGATTTAAACTGTTCTGTTACAAATGCTTTCCGATTGGTTTTGCACTCGGAAGCCGAAGCTGTTACCGAGGGAGAATTGGATATAGGTGCATATCACATTCAAGTTATTCATACACCGGGACACACCAAAGGCTCTGCTATGTACTACTTTGTAGATGAGAATCTACTGTTTACAGGAGATACCATTTTGAGAGATGTTACAGGTCCAACATTTCGACCTACCGGGAGCGATCAGGACATGAAGGATTCGGTGAAACTGTTTAAAACACTGGGCTATACCGGAGAAACTCCGTTGTATCCCGGGCATGGAAATGCGACAACCTACGAATATGTACTGAAGCACAATAGAGACGTAAAGGAGCATTAAATGGAAAAAGTTATTGGAATTATAAGAAATGAATGCGGAACTATATTAAATCTGGTTATGTTCGATACAGATAGTCGAAAGAAACATTTGGTCTCGGCACCGGCAAATACAGAGGTACTGTTTGGAAGCTACCCACTGTATAACGAGAAAATGGAGGTAATTGGAAATAAAGGACTTGTTATTTTAGAGAAAACAGGTACCGCAGTTAAACTCATAACTTGTGCAGGCTTTTTGGTGGAAGACGGTGTGGAAGAACAGATCATTGCAAAAACACAGCGACTGAATATGAGAATTGTCAATGCTGCGGTTTTGACAGATAACGATAACAAAAAACATATTTATACGCTTTAACGGGCCACAGGAGGAAGCAATGATGACTGATTATGAAGTATTAAATCAGCTTGTCCTGTGGGAGCGACAGGCCAGAGTTCGCAGACTGCAAGAGGAACTGGCAGACTGCTATTGGGAGGACGCGACGGTAACCACTAGCTGGAGCTCCGGAAGTGCGGCGGCTTATCTAAATAAAGGAAATAGTGGAAATCATCGTGCAGAGGCTTGCGACGATGAGGTGATTATCAATCGTAGTGTTGCACCTCTGATACATTATCATGGTGGAAATCGAGCATATGCAGAGCTTCCTACGGAATCGAACCATTGGATTCATGTTAATGGTGAAGAAGCAGTTTGGACTTCAAATATGAGACTATTGTATTGCTGTGAAAAAAGGAACGGAATATGGAAGATTTCCAATATGACATCCATTTTTGAAATGGATAAGCTCTCTCCTGTCATTCCGGGAACGGATCTTCATGTAAATCCGGAAGATTTGAAGGGACTGCGCCGCTCCTATATGTGGCTCTCCTATGTACGTATTCAAGCCGGAGGCACTGTAAGCAATGATCTTCTTGGGATTGACCGTCCGGATGAAGTACAGAAAGTTTATGAGAAAACAGAAGCATGGCTTTCGAAAGATACCGTAGAGTGATTTGTATTTTTAATGTTAGTAACGGCTTAACCGCAGTGAAATGCGATTAAGCCGTTGTTTGTTTAATAACAAAAAAGGTAAAGCTATGTTTAAGAGAAGAAACTTATATGTCAAACACTCTATTGCAATTCTCAACTGTGTTTGATATAATAGTAGCATCAACATGGAATCAAACAGGAGTATTTCATCATGAAATTCGAGCTTGAAAAAGAATTTGATCTTAATAAATTTTCAGAACCGGAAAATAAATTTTATCCATCATACTCATGGTGTTGGAACGACGTTCTCGATAAAGACACCATAAAAGAGCAGCTCGACGAGATGTATGACAGAAATATCCGCCATGTATATGTGATCCCACTCGCAAAGGAATTTCGTCCCACTACGATGGTAACGAATTTGCAGCCCGAATATCTTTCCAATGAATATTTTGAAATGTTCAAATTTGCTGTTGATTACGCATCCGAAAAAGGTATGCTGTTCGGTCTCTATGACGAATCGGGTTGGCCGTCCGGCAACGCAAATTTTGCGGTACCTTCCGAGAGTGATGATTTCAAGCTCGTTATCATTGATGAAGGTGAGGTAAGAACATGTCCGTCTCTCGCCGACAGCACTAATATATCGGCTACCGAGAGGTTCATTGAGTTGACGCATCAGGCATATAAAGAACACATGGGTGATACGTTCAATAAGCTCGCACCGTATATTTTTACAGATGAACCCGATATAAAATGCAAGCCGTACACAAAAACGATAAAAGAGGAATTTAAGCGCAGATACGGCACTGAGCTCGACCTTGATAAGCTTATTGAGTCAAACGATTCTGAGTTCAACATTAAATTTCACGATCTATGCTCCGATATTATTGTAAAAAACTATCTCAAGCCCATTAGAGAATGGTGTGCGAGGAACGGTATAATGTCCACAGGTCATTTAAACGGTGAGGACGAGACACTCTTTATCAATAAATACGGCTATCATCATCCTATGCGCCTGCTTCGTATGCTTGATATCCCCGGTGTTGATGTTATATGGCGACAGATCTATAAGGATCATAAAACCGTATTCTTCCCGAGGCTTGCATCCTCTGCCGCAGCTCAGATCGGTACGGGGCTGTCTATAACCGAATCAATATCCGTATACGGCAGCGTTTCATATGAGGACATGCGATATGTGACAGGATTTCAGCTTGTTCGCGGCATAAACAATGTAAACTATATGCTGCTCATGTATAACGATAACGGCTACAACTCGATCCGTCAACGTCCTATCTTTAATTCAAGATTGCCGGGAGCCGAGCTCCTTAAGGATTATAACAAATTTATTGCTCGTATCGTATACGCACTTACCACAGGAAAGCCGGACACGAAATGCGCTCTTTATCTGCCGATACGTGATATCTGGGCTGATGACGAGGACACATGTGCAGCCGCAGAAGCATACGACAGCATGGGCTACGCAATCGAGGAGCACCACGGTCAATTTGATATTATCGACGATGACCTTATTCTGTCATGCGACAGCGAAAGTCTCAAGCGTGGTTTGTTGTACATGGGTAATGCAAGCTACTCTACAGTTTACATTCCTGCCGACAAATACATGACAGACGATGTACGTTCACGTCTTGACATATTTAAAGCAGGTGGTGGCGAGATCATCCGTCATGACGATATGAGGTTCTACCCTGCTGCCGATATTTCCGATGACGGTGGAAATATTCGAGTACACAAGCGTATTGTCGGTAACGATGAGCTGTATCTTTTCTTCAATGAAAGTGCTGAAGCTGTCAATGCTAGGCTCAACCTCGGTGAGAATGCCTATTTCATGGATGCAAAATGCGGAAAAGCATATGTTTCAGAAGCTTTCGAGAGATTCGAATCAGGTGAAATGAAGCTGTTTATAAAAACAGCCAAGCCGATGCAAGCTGAAAAGCGTATAGCTGCGGACGTCGAGCTTCTTGAGCTTCACAACTTCACAATGAGGCAGATCTACGAGTTTACTGTTGATAAAGCATGTACAAAGCGTGTTTTATCCGACAAAGCAGCCGTTTCCTCCGAGCTTGGAGATTGGGAAAAGCTCAACGGGAAATATTATTCCGGCGAATGTGAATATATCACATATTTCAAAAGACCCGAGAACGAAGATAAGCTCATACTTACACTCGGCAAGGTCAATTACAGCTGCCGCGTGCTTTTGAACGATAAGGAGATCGGTTCTGCACTGATGCCGCCCTATGAGTTCATAATAGACCGTGCCGAGCTTTTGGAAACAAATAAGCTATCCATCCTCGTTTCAAACACATCCGCCAACGCATTTGTGGGTTTCAAGCTGCCAGATGAATGGGAGCCAAAGCATATTGGACCTTATCATGCAAAAACGATAGAATTTGAAAAAACTATGCTGGAAAGTGGTCTTTTCGGGCCTGTAAAGTTCTTTCGAGGTAAATAGGCTATGAAAGGTAAGCAGCTCACAGGAAGCTCGTTAAAGCTAATTGCCATGATATCTATGCTCATCGACCATATCGGGTGCGTCATCGTTCATCCGCTATATATCAATGCATGCTTTGTTGACGGTGTAGATTTGATGGAAGCGCTTATTCCCGACAACGCAAGGAAGCTGTATATATTATACATGGTAATGAGGAGCATCGGCCGTCTGGCTCTTCCGATATTTGCATTTATGATCGTCGAGGGCTTTCTCCACACACGCAGTATAAAGAAATACATCCTACGTCTCGCTGTATTTGCCGCATTATCCGAGATACCGTTTGATCTTGCAAATTTCGGAGAAGTATTCTATCTTCGGTATCAGAATGTCATGTGGACATTTTTGGTCGCCGTTATTATGCTGTACATGCTTGACCGACTGAGCCTTTCGACAGATAAAGACTACATCCGTGCTTTAAAGACTATCTCCGTCATCGGCATTGCATCGATACTCGTGCTGTTTTGTGACGGCGGTATCGGTACAATATTTTTGATCGCATCCATGTACATGTTCAGAGATAACAAAAAGCTGTACCTTGTTGGCTGTCTATTGTCGATACTCACTATCACCATGCAGTTCATGTGGATAGAGCTTTTTGCAGTCGCAGCACTGATACTGATAGAGATGTATAACGGTCGCAGAGGCAGTGTGAATAAATACCTGTTCTATGTTTTCTATCCTGTACATTTTATTCTTCTTGCTTTGATCTCACACCTTATCATATAGGTCGTGCATTCGTTTTCGTTGTCAAATTATATTAAAAGAAGGAAGTAATATTATGAAAATAATAACAATAAGCCGTGAATTCGGAAGCGGCGGCAGAGAGCTTGGAAAAAGGCTCGCCGATCTGCTGGACTTCGATTACTACGACCGTGAAATAATCACAGCCATAGCCAAAAAGCACGGTATGGACGAGGGTTTCGTAGAAAAGGCACTTGAAAATGACTCATGGCGTGCCTTTCCGCTTACATTCCGCAGTTCCTTTGCCGTAAGCTCAACACAGTTTATTCGGACAGATCTGCTTTTAGAGCAAAAGAATGTGCTTGAAGGTATAGCTAATGCAGGAAAGGACTGTGTAATAGTCGGACGCAATGCCGACATTCTGCTTCAAAGCAAGAATCCGTTCAATATATTTGTATGTGCCGATATGGATACAAAGGTACGCAGATGTGCTGAGCGTGCAGACTCGTCGGAAGCTCTGAGCAAAAAGGAGCTCGAAGCACATATTCGCCGCATAGACAAAAGCCGTATGCATACAAGAGATATGCTGTCAGGCAGTAAATGGGGTGATCGCAGTGCGTATCATTTAATAATAAACACTACAGATTGGAATATAAAGGAGTTAACACCGGCAGTAGCCAACTTTGCGAAATGCTGGTTTAGAAAAGAAATATGAATATTCAGCTTTCAGATCATTTTACCTATAAACGTCTTATCAGATTCACTTTACCATCCATCATTATGATGATATTCTCATCTATATATGGTGTTGTTGACGGTTTTTTCGTATCAAATTTTGTAGGTAAAACAGCCTTTGCGGCAGTCAATTTCATTATGCCGTTTCTGATGATACTCGGCACATTGGGCTTTATGTTCGGTACCGGTGGCAGTGCGCTCGTTGCAAAAACACTCGGTGAGGGTGATAAAAAAAGGGCGAGCAAGCTTTTCTCACTTTTCGTGTACGTATCCATTATTTGTGGCATCGTGCTTACGATATTTGGACTTATATTTATTCGTCCTATTGCCGCACTGCTCGGTGCTGAGGGCACTATGCTCAATGACTGTGTTATATATGGCAGGATCATTCTGATCGCCCTCCCGGCTTATATGCTCCAAATGGAATTTCAGAGCTTCTTTATAACTGCCGAAAAACCGCAGCTCGGACTCATTTCAACAGTTGCCTCCGGTGTCACGAACATGGTGCTTGATGCAGTCTTTATCGCTGTATTTCACTGGGGACTTGTCGGTGCGGCAGCTGCAACTGCGATCAGTCAGGCTGTAGGAGGTATATTTCCTCTTATCTACTTTTTCCGTCCAAACACAAGCCTTTTAAAGCTTGCACGTACATCCTTTGATGGCAAAGCACTTCTCAAAGCATGTACCAACGGTTCATCGGAGCTTATGTCAAATATATCAATGTCTCTTGTAGGTATGCTTTACAACATACAGCTTATCAAATATGCAGGAGAAAACGGTGTTGCGGCATACGGTGTGCTGATGTATGTAAACCTCATCTTCCTTGCTGTCTTTATCGGCTACTCCATAGGAACTGCGCCTATCATAGGATATCACTACGGAGCGGAAAACCATGCCGAACTGAAAAGTATATTGAACAAAAGCATCAAAATCATCGTCGCTGCTTCGGTCTGTATGCTTGCCGCTTCCATGCTGCTTGCAACTCCGTTGTCGAAAATGTTTGTAGGCTATGATACCGAGTTATATGAGCTTACTCATCAGGGCTTTTTCATATATTCCTTCTCATTCCTTTTTGCCGGACTAGCTATATTCGGTTCATCCTTCTTTACAGCACTCAACAACGGACTTGTTTCGGCGATCATATCATTCCTCCGTACACTTGTATTCCAGATCGCCGCAGTTATACTGCTCCCTCTTATCCTCGATACAGACGGAATATGGCTGTCAATTGTCGTAGCTGAATTTATGGCAGCAGCATTGTCTATGCTGTTTATAATATTCAACAAATCGAAATACAAGTATTAATAAAGATATTTACCATTTTTTACCACATTTTTTATTGGGAGAGATATTATGCTTTACAAAAACTATCAAAATCTCAATCTTTCCGTACTCGGAATGGGTACGATGCGTCTTCCGACTCTCGGTGATGACTCACAGATAGACGAAGATGCAACTGCGGAAATGATCGCTTATGCTATGGAAAACGGCATAAACTACTACGATACCGCATGGGGCTATCATGACGGTCGATCTGAGCTTGTAGTCGGCAAATGTCTGTCAAAATATCCACGTGACAGTTTCTTCCTTGCTGACAAGTTTCCCGGATACGATCTTTCCAATATGAACAAGGTTGAAGAGATCTTCGAAGCGCAGCTGATTAAATGCGGAGTTGAGTATTTCGACTTCTATATGTTCCACAACGTATGTGAAATGAATATAAACGAGTATCTTGACAGAAGCTACAGAATATTCGATTATCTCATGGAGCAAAAGAAAAACGGTCGTATACGCCACCTTGGTTTTTCCGCTCACGGCAGCTGTGAGGTCATGCAGCGTTTCCTTGAAGCCTACGGAGAGCATATGGAATTCTGCCAGATACAGCTCAATTATCTTGACTATGAATTTCAGAATGCCAAAGGCAAGATAGAGCTGCTGAACAAATATAATATTCCTGTGTGGGTAATGGAGCCTGTGCGTGGTGGTAAGCTTGCTTCGTTATCCGATAAGGATACCGCAACACTTGCCTCACTCAGACCTAATGAAAAGACTGTAGCATGGGCATTTCGTTTCCTTCAGTCTGTCCCCGAGGTCACAGTCACTCTTTCCGGCATGTCAAATTTCGAACAGCTCAAGGAAAACATTTCAACTATGTCTGAATACAAGCCACTCACAAATGATGAGCTTGATACCATTCTCGGCATAGCAGATGATATGGTAAAGAAGATCGCTATCTCCTGCACCGCATGCCATTATTGCACTACAAAATGTCCTCAGCAGCTCAACATTCCAAATCTTATCGAGCTGTACAACGAGCATTGCTTTACAGGCGGCGGCTTCCTTGCCCCGATGGCATTACAGGCTGTACCGACAGATAAGCATCCTGATGCGTGTATAGGCTGCAGAAGCTGTGAAGCTGTATGTCCCCAGCAGATAAAAATAGCAGATATAATGGAAGATTTTGTAAAAAAGCTTAAGCAGTAATTGGTGTAGATATGGAATACAGAAAATTTCCTCGTGGCAATGAAGAATTAAGTGTCCTCGGTCTGGGAATGGGTGGAATACATAAGAACTCAGGCAGTGAGCTTGAAGCAATATTTTCAAAGGCCCTTGTATCCGGAATAAACTTCTTTGATCTTTGTGCCGGTGGTAAAAATGTTTTCGCTCCGTTCGGTAAGGCTATTGCCGGTATGCGTGACAAGGTGTTTTTCCAGATGCATTTCGGTGCTGTTTTCAACGAGGATGGCGAGTACTCGTGGACACGTGATTTTGAAACGATAAAGAATACCATTGAATTCGAATTTGATGCGCTCAAAACAGATTATGCCGACTTCGGATTTCTGCACTGTGTGGATGAGGAGCTCGACCTTGATGAGCTTATCGGCTCTGGAGTTTTTGATCTGATAAAGAGCATGAAAAGCAAGGGCATGATACATCACATCGGTTTTTCATCACATACACCTGCCGTTGCGGAGAAAATTCTTGATATGAACATAATGGATATGATGATGTTCAGTATCAACCCGGCTTATGACTACGAGCAGGGCGATGAGTACGGCATAGGTACTGTATCGGAGCGTGTGAAGCTGTTTAAACGCTGTGCATCCGAGGAAATAGGTATATCGGTCATGAAGCCATTCTTCGCCGGAAAGCTTCTCAGCGCAGACACCTCACCCTTCGGCAGTGCTTTGACAAAATATCAATGCTTACAGTATGCGCTTGATCGTCCCGGTGTATTGTCGACCGTACCGGGTATACGCAGTATGACTGATCTTGACGAGCTTATAGGCTTTGCGAGTGCGGCAGCTGACGAAAAAGATTATTCGATCATAGGAAGCTTCAAATCGAAGGATATCGATGGCAGCTGTGTTTACTGCAATCACTGCCAGCCATGTCCGGCAGGTATCGATATAGGACTTGTCAATAAGTATTACGATCTTGCACAGGTCGGAGATAAGCTTGCCTTTGGGCATTATGATAAGCTGTCTGTCAAGGCTTCTGCATGTCTTTCATGCGGTCATTGTGACGATCGTTGTCCGTTTGAAGTAAAACAAAGTGAACGTATGCACATTATCGACGAGTATTTCAGAAATTCAGTCAAATAGAATGATAAAAGCATCGAAAAAAAGCTTTTCGATGCTTTTATTTGTAATTTTTCAGTGTACGACCACGATACTGCTTAAATATTCTGCATAAATGTGATGCATCGTAAAAACCCAGCGTTTCGGCGATCTCCTGTAGAGTTTTAGACGTTGTTGCAAGCTCCTCTGCCATAACGAGTCTGATATTATTTCTGTAATGAGCAGGCGTCACACCTCCCGAATATGCTTTGAACTTTCGCAAAAACGTTGTCTCGCTGAGAAAGCACATGTCGGCAAGCTCCTTATTTGTCAGATTGAGCTGTGGATGAGTCTCTATCATGCTTATTGCTTCCAATATTTCGGAATATGATCCTCGCAGATCATTTTTTTCTTCTGTCGGTGATAATATTCTGTCAAGCAGCATATACAGCTCACCCTTATAAGTCATCGAGCAAGTGCTCTTATGATAAAACGCATACATCAGTCTCTCAAATTTCTTATATATATCGCCCTTATCATCATGTCCTATAACGCCTATCGGCTCGTCTATCTTTATCAGCTCGCCGTCATTATCCAACAAGTCAAACGACACTCCGACACCTGCGGATATGTTTGAATTATACAATTCAGGTATGTCTGTATAATACTTTGCTCCGTCCGGAGCAAAAAAGATATCGCCTTTATTCAATGTCATGAGAAATTTCCCATCCTGGTAATATCTGCGGCATCCGTCAATTTGATAATAAATAAGATTTCTTGTTCTACCCAATCGTTCAAAATCATGAATATCATCAGGCTGCCATATTTGATAGTATGTAAATGCATTTCTGAATGTAAAATCTAATGAGCATAGATCGGTATATTTTACAACTCGCATAACTCCTCCGAAAGGTTGACGGTATTTTACAATAGATTTACGGTTTCTTCTATTGTATCACGATTTTCAATATTGTACAATACATTTAAAGTTATTTTATAAGGAGGCTTCTTTATGAAAAAGACCAGAGTGGGTATCGTAGGCGTAGGCGGTATCGCTAACGGCGTACATCTTCCGGGATATACACAGGTTGAAAACTGTGAGATAGTAGCCATATGCGACATAAAGCTGGAACGTCTTAAGACAGTTGGAGATAAATACAACATAGCAGAGGATCATCGCTTTACAGATTACAAGGATCTTATCGCATGTGAGGATGTTGACGTAGTAGACATAGCTACATGGAATTCAATGCACTGTGAGATCGCAAAGGCTGCTGCTTTGGCAGGTAAGCACTTCAGCGTTGAAAAGCCTGTAGGCATGAACTATGCCGAGACGCTTGATCTTGCCAACACAGCTAAGGAAATGAATGTAGAATCATTTGTTTGTCTGTCATGGAGATACAGACCCTATACAAGATATGTCAAATACCTGATAGACAACGACAAGGTAGGAAAAATATATCATCTGTATGTTCGCTGCATTAAGGATAGCGGTCTTTGGAAGGGCAGAAAGCGTGAATGGCGTTTTGATAAATCACGTGCAGCTTCCGGTGTACTCGGCGACCTCGGTTCTCATATGATAGATATCGTTCGTTTCTGGGGACAGGAATTTAAAGACGTTTATGCTAACTGCGGCATCTATGTAAAGCAGCGTCCGACAGAGGAGACAGGCGAAATAGTCGATGTTGATACAGACGACTGGTGCAACATGAACTGTCAGCTTCAGAGTGACATAAGCTGTACTATTGAGCTTTCACGCTGTGCTACAACAATACCAGATCTTATCAGCTTTGAGATCTTCGGCGAAAAGGGCAGACTTGCTTATCAGTATTACGACGGAGCTCAGACCATCACCTTTACAGATGCTGAGACAAAGGAAACAGAATCCCTTACACCGCCGCCTGAGTTTGAAGCTATTCAGTCTAAGTCATTTATCGATCTCGTAAACGGCATTGAGGATGAGTACACCGCAAAGATCACACACGGTCTTGAATGCCAGGCTGTAATAGATGCGGCTATCCGTTCAACGCAGGAGCATAGACCTGTAACGATCGAAGAAATAAAGGGTGAGATAAAATGATAAACACATACACCTGTTCGTCCGAGGAGTTTCTGAAAAACAGCCGTATTCCCGTGCGTGTTATGGATACGGAAGCTGAGATGTACGATGAGATCTCCGACATCATGATCGAGACCATCGAAAAGAATAAGGATGGACGCACTTTCATTATTTGTCCCGTCGGCCCGGTAGCTCAGTATCCGCTATTCGTGAAAAAGGTCAATGAGAAGAACCTCAGCCTCAAAAATGTATGGTTCATCAACATGGATGAATACTTGAATGAAGACGATACTCCTATATCGCCTGACAGCTCACTTAGCTTTATCGGCTATATGGAGCGTAATGTCTACTCAAAAATCAAGCCTGAGCTGCTTATGCCAAAGGAGCAGAGACTGTTCCCGACCCCGGGTTCTGAGGCTGAGCTTGATGCACTCATCGAAAAACTCGGACCTGCCGATTGTGTATTGACAGGTGTCGGCATCAACGGTCACATTGCATTTAACGAGTCCGCAAAGCCTACAGATGATATCACCGATGATGAGTTTCGTAAGCTCGGTACACGCTGCCTTGACCTTTCAAAGGAAACTATTGTAAACAACGGTGCAAATAAAGTTCACGGTGCTCTCGATATAATGCCGAGGCGCTGCATATCAATGGGTATGAAGCAGCTTCTCAATGCAAAGATGTTCAAGGTATATCTCTACTGTGATTGGCAATGGGGTATCATGCGTAAAATAGCTCTTGAAGCTCCGTCACGCTTTGCCCCTGCATCCTTCTTACAGGAGCATCCCAACGCAGAGATGGTTATTACTCGCAGACTTCTTAATATGACGCTATAACGGAGGAAATATCATGAAATACGGTACATTGGTACGCATAACTGATCCGGCTGAAGCAAAGGAAAAGTTCCGTGAGCTTCGTGGCTACGGCTTTGATTCCTGCCAGCTCGTATATAAACCCGAAAAGTACGTTCTTGAGAACGCTGCGATCATACGCAAAACCGCAGATGATGAGGGTATCGATATTTCCGCACAGTTTGCCGGTTTTTACGATACAGATACGATCTGGGATAACTACTATGGCTATATGACAGCCGGATTAAATGTAGAAGCTTATCGTGTCTCACGTGTAAACTATGTAAAAAGTGTAGGACGTTTTGCTAAGGAGCTTGGAATAACGGACGTCGTTATACATGCAGGCTTTATTCCGAACAATCCCTTCTCCCCCGACTATGCAAGTATGCTCACCGCTATCGAGTCCATCTCAAGCTATTATGAGACGATAGGTATGAATCTGCTTTTCGAAACAGGCCCGGAATCACCTGTCACACTTCTTCGTCTTATCAAGGATATCGGCAGAGACAACCTGTACATCAACCTCGATCCGGCTAATCTTATCATGTATGGCTACGGAAATCCGATAGATGCTCTGTATACCTTCGGTAAGTATGTCCGCAATATTCACGGTAAGGACGGTATGCCGCCTACAGACCCCAGAAATCTCGGCAAAGAGGTTCCCGCAGGTGAAGGCATGGTAGATTTCCCGAAAATGTTCAAGATGCTAAAGGATCTCAACTACGACAGATACATAATTATCGAGCGTGAGATCAGCGGCCCTCAACAGGCTAAGGATATTATCAAGGCAAAGGCTTACTTTGAAAAGCTCGTCTCTGAAATATACTGATAACAGAAGATCCGTTTTGCAGATATTTAAAGCTGCAAAACGGATCCTTTTATTTTGTTTTTTCGATAAATTTTTTCCATGGCACGATCGCCGCTGCGGAAATAACAAATGCGGCAACCGCAAAGCACATCCAAGATACAGTAACGGCATTCCAACCCATATTATCTGCAATACGTAGAAATACGTAGTTTGACATTACTATACCGAGTGCCGCCATAGCATTTATAAAGCCTGAAACAGTGGCAACTCGACCTGTCTTCGAGAATCGTGATGCTATATACACAGTATCTACAATACTCATCATTGACGAGATCATATTGATTGCTGAAATAACGAGTATGATCAGATAAACATTTAACTTTCCTATTTGAAGCATCACCGCAAGGAACGGCAGCATCAGTGCAAACATAACAGCAAGCGCAAGAGCTTCGTTATATGTTTTTTTCTTATAAATAAATTTGATCACAAATCGTCCGACAACTCCGATAAGGATCGGTATAAGATTCATAATGCTTGCCAGCGCCGGTGATACGTCGTGATATGATTCGAATATCATCGTAGGCGTCACCGTCTGAACACCTATATTAAACATCGATCTTAGAAGCGTAACAGGGAGCAGCAGGATAAGACCGCTGAATACAATAATATGGCTCATGCTGTATTCCTTGGATCTATGACTATCACGGACGATAGCGTCCTCTATAGGTACATTTTCCACCATATTCCTTTTGAATATTCTTCCCGAAACGACCCAAAGCACGATACATGCTATCAGCGCTATCGTGGAAACTCTGAAATTGGATCTCCAGTCACCTGAAAATGCTGCAACGATATAGCTGAATATCGTGCCGATCACAGATGAAAATGTTATATAGAAAACAGCACCACGTCTATGTGCCGGTGCAAGTGATGAGGATGCGATTTTAAATACCGCAGGCCACAGACCGAATTGCACGATAGCATTAAGCGACCACACAATCAGCATTACGTAATAATTATCTGTCATGGAAATTATCGCATTTGCTACTGCCGCACCTATAAGTCCTATACTTATCAGCTTATGCGGACAATATTTATCAGCAGCAACACCACCCACAAACTGAAACAGTGCGTAGACAAGATAAAATACGGCAGATATCGTTCCTGTCTGAGATTTTGTAAGCACACCGTCATTTACCAAAAGTACCATTGCGGCACTGTAGCAGTTTTTAGTCATATACGTAATGCCGTAAACGATCATCAAGCAGATAAAGAGCATTATGCTCATTTTTTCGTTTCTCAGGTATTTATTTTTCATATCAAGCCTCGTATCACATGTATTTATTGTCGATAAAGTGCATTGCTATTATAATCCATCAGAAGCATTTTTTCAATATACGCTTTACAAAATCTTACCATATGAAAACGATTGTTTATCTACATTTTGACAAGCAGCTCACAGCATTGTATTAACTGTTTGATATTTCCGATCTTATCTATTAAAAATAGTTGTATACTCAAAAAAGTCCATGTTCATTTTTTCTTTCCTGCGTTCCCACGCTGCACGTCTCTCGCTTACCGATACGAATTTGATCACTGTTTTCTCGCTTGCTTGAGCTAATTTTGGGATATCCGTAGGTATGACCGTGGCAATTATAGGCTTATCCTCTTGTCCGTCAGGCATAACTATTTTCGGTGTTCCGGATGAAGACACTACGATATTACCTGTGCTGCATTTTTTACCCTTTTCTCCGCATTTGCACTCGAGCTGTGTACCGTCGAGGCACACCTCAATACGGCTGTTTTCCGTCACGGTATATTCACCCTTCAAAAATGTATCAATGTCGCTCTGTGTAAAATTATCGGATGCTTCAAGCACAACACGAACATCTATCTTCTCAGGATAATCCTCCGCCGCATATGATCTTCTCCTTCCGACCGAGAATATGTCTATACTTCTTCTGAGTGGAATCTCGTCATTCTGTGCGAACGCACGTCCCTCGAAGCCGCCTATACCTGCTCGAAGGTCGGTCGACATACTCTCCATGATCGGAGCTATATTAAATCCTCCTGCTACCGCAAGGTATGTACGAAGTCCGCTTTTTGCGCTTTTCATGGTCAATACATCATTCTTTTGTACGGAAACGGATTTATACATTGGTATTGCTTCACCGTTCACCTCCGGCGACATATCGGCTCCGGTAATTGCGATCACGCTGTCACAGTCAAACCTAGCTGTTATGCCCGTAAGAGTCATTTCGATAGCACCGTCATTCTGATTGTTTCCGACCAGAATATTTGCGATCTTCAGCGAATACTGATCCACAGCTCCGCAGGTTGAAAAGCCCTTTTCCGTATAACCGAAGCGTCCCTCATCCTGAATGGTGGAAAGTGTACCTGGTGATAAAATAGTTAACTTCATAGTTTGCAGTTCCTCATTTCAACATATATCAATTATTTAATTTATGCATTTGTCTGTACTTCATAGGTGACATTCCGTACTTTTCTTTAAACACACGCAGAAAATGTGCAAGTGAATTAAAGCCGCACAGATAGCATATATCCGTGACAGCCGTATCCGTTTGAGTCAGCATAGTAGCTGCGTAATTCAGCTTCAGTCCGACAACGTATGCTTTATAGGTTTTCCCGACATTGGCATGAAACAGCTTACTCAGATAATTTGGTGACAACCCAACATGAGCCGACAATTCCGTCAAGCTAGGATCATCTCTGAAATGAGTATGCACATACGAAAGCATGTCGGATACGACGTTATTCGATTTTGCGGAAGCCTGCTCGGAGCTTTTTGCGCATCGTACTGCATCTATCAAAATGCATCCCAGAAGAAATCTGATATATGAGGATGCGTATTCTCTCTCATTTTTCAGCTCATCAAATATTTTCTCGCACAAAAACGAGGGATAGCTATTTATCACAGAATAGGTGGAAATATCGCTTATGATTTTATCGCTTATCCAGCTTTCCGAAAACGATATATTCAGTATCGCCATTTCTCCCTCGTCAGCATGAAGTGATGAAAAATCTATAGGTGTAAGAAATACAAGTGTACCAGGTGAAACAGCGTATTCCGTATTATTTATCGTGTATATACCCTGCCCCGACTGTATGTATTCTATCTCGTAATACTCATGCCAATGAATAGGAAAATCCTTGACCACGAAATGCTTCTCGCACGATATTTTTTTGTTACCAATATTACCGGTCAAACGGCATATATCTGACATTATTTACCTCGGTATATTTTCATTTTTCTGTATAGCTTTTATATCATAATTATCATACCACATTATTCAAGATCACACAAGTAAAAATATAGTAGCAAATTCAAACTGTTTATGATATAATGGAATCAAAAGGGAGGTCGTACAATGAAAGACTTAATTACTGACATAAAACAAAATTCCATTTCTCACGGAAGCATACCGTTTTGGTCTTGGAATGATAAGCTTGAAGAAAAGGAGCTTCGTCGTCAAATAGATCGAATGCACGAGCTTGGAATGAAAGGATTCTTCATGCATGCACGTGGTGGACTCGAAACCGAATATCTGAGCGAAGACTGGTATAACTGCATCCGTGCCTGCATTGATGAAGCTGAGAAGCTCGACATGGAAGCATGGGCATATGACGAAAACGGTTGGCCCAGCGGCTTTGCCGGAGGTATTCTGCTTAAGGATCCGAAAAATCATGCCACATGGCTCCATCACGAGATAAGTGACATATATCCTGACGGAGATGATGTTTTAGGCGTATATTCTATCTCCGATGACGGTATTATAACAAAGCTCGATGCACCAAACGGCGGGAAATATCATATAATACGTCAAAAATACGATGAATCCTATGTAGATACAATGGACGCTGATATAATGCGTCAATTTATTGTGGAGACCTACGAGGATTATAAGAAAAAGACCGGTTTTTCCAAGCATATGCCCGGATTTTTTACCGATGAGCCGCAGTACTTCCGTTGGCATACTCCATGGTCAAACAAAATGCCTATGGAATTTGAAAAAGCCTACGGATACAGCGTATTTTCCGCACTTCCTGCACTTTTCGTTGACTTTAAGGGTGCAGATGAGTTCAGATACGACTATTTTCTGCTCTGTCACAAGCTGTTTACCAACAATTGTATAAAGCAAATATATGACTGGTGTGAATCAAACGGCTGTCAGCTCACAGGTCACGCTATCGAAGAATCAAATCTTCGAGGACAAATGTGGTGCTGCGGCGGTGTAATGCCGTTTTATGAGTACGAGCATATTCCGGGTATCGACTATCTCGGCAGAAGTCTTTCTACGGACCTTGCTCCAAAGCAAATAGGTTCTGTATGTGCCCAGCTCGGCAAGAAAAAGGTTATATCCGAAATGTTCGCCTGCTGTGGATGGGACGTCACACCTATTGAGCTGAAAAACATTGCGGAGCTGCAATATTCCGGCGGCATCAATATGATGTGTCAGCACCTTTATCCGTACTCCGAGCGTGGTCAGCGTAAGAACGACCATCCGTCACACTATTCGGAGCACCTTCCGTGGCAGGAATCACTTAAGGATTTCAACAGATTTTTCAATCATCTCGGTTATATCCTGTCACTCGGAACCGAATACGCTAACACACTCGTTATCCATCCGATACACAGTGCTTATCTCAAATACAAGCGTGAGATCGATGAAGCATCGATAGCCGATCTTGAAAGCAATACAACTGCTCTGTCGAATCTTCTCTCGCAAAACCAGATACCGTATCATTACGGTGATGAGACAATGATGGCAAGGCTTGCATCTGTTGAGGGTGACAAGATTCGTGTTGGACTTTGTACCTACGATCACGTGATAATACCATATTGCTATACACTCGACAGCTCAACAGTTGCACTGCTTAAGGAATATATCGCAAACGGCGGTAAGGTATGGATATTCTCTGATGCACCCACACGCATTGACGGTCGTATCGCAGACATGTCATGGCTGAGCTCGAATATCGACTTCGACACAATACGCAATGATGCTGATATCAAGATCAGTCTCAACGGCAAGAATGTAGATCAGCTTCGTCTTGAGGTACGTCGTACTGAGTACGGAAGAATATTGTATATCGCAAATCTCTCAAGCAATGTATACACAGATGTATCCGTAAGGATAGCAAACTGTACAGGTGCATATATTCTTAATATGGATGATCTTGAGAAGCATCCGCTCAGAGCCTCCGTTGAAAACAATGAGCTGAACATACTTCTGAATATTGCAGCATCTCAGTCATATGTTATTGTCGAAGGCAACGATATTTCCATGCTTGCTCCAACTGTTTCAAAGCCGGAGCCGCCGCACATCAAATTCAACAGTGCATGGAAATTCGCAGCTTTGCCGCAAAACATGATGAGTCTGGACTTTGTATATCTGTCATATAACGGTATCGATTTTGAGCCGTCACAGCCTCTTGTTGCTGTCAGAGACAAGCTTCTTCGTAAAAGATACAACGGTGACATATGGCTCAAATTCGAATTTGATATCAAAGAATTCCCTGCTTCGCTTTTCACCGCAGTAGAGCCTCTCAAGTATAAGTCACTCAGCATAAACGGTACAGATATTTCTCTCGGCAACGACTGGTGGTATGACCGCAGCTTCCGTACAGCAGATATACTGCCATACATAAAGCAGGGACATAATGATATAACACTCAGTCTCAATTACTATCAGCGTGATTATGTTTACTACGTTCTTTACGGAGATGTGAGCGAATCACTTCGTAACTGCCTTAACTTCGATACTGAAATTGAAAATATCTACCTTTTCGGAAACTTCACTGTCGATACCGACAAGCAGCGCTTTACCTATGGAGAACGTCGCAGTGTATGCTACGACGGCAGCTTCTCTATAAAAGCTCAGTCGTATAGTATCGATCCGTATGATATCGTCACTGATGGATATCCATTCTTCGCCGGAACTATCGAGATCGAAAATACATACAGCTACAAGAAAGGTGATCCTACGCTTCTCGTTCTTACAGGTCGCTATGCCGTAGCTGAGGTATCTGTAAACGGTAAAAAAGCCGCAACGCTTATGTTCACCGATCGTGCAGACCTCTCCGATCTTCTGACTGAGGGTGAAAATACGATAATCATAAAGCTCAGCAACTCTCACCGCAACCTGTTTGGGCCTCATCATCGTCCCGATCCGGAGCCATACAGCGTAAGGCCGAAAACATTCACATACGAAAAGGAATGGCTCGACGGCAAGTGTGACAGCTTCCTGCCTAGATACGCATTTGTGAGATTCGGTATCGATCTGTGATCGGTCAGCGTCAGTGCAAAGCTTGATCTTACATAAAACTTCTATCATCAATAAAGCCGCCGTCTATGGAATATCCCATAGACGGCGGTTTTCTATACATCAAATGTAATTGTCACGACAGTACCCTTTCCCTTTTTGCTTTGCAGCTTGATATCCGCGCCGAGATATGCTACCGCATGCTTAACGATAGAAAGCCCAAGTCCTGTACCTCCGATGGTTTTCGAATGGCTCTTATCTACTCTGTAAAAACGCTCAAATACACGTTCCTGATGCTCCAATGGAATACCTATCCCCGTATCCTCTACAGTAAGTATACCGTTTTTTGAGACTGAAGCCGTGACGCTTCCACCCGGTACATTGTACTTTACTGCATTATCCATTAAATTGTAGACGATTTCATGAAAAAGTCGAGGGACGCCCTGTACAAAGCACGTCTCAACCTTTGTAATTATCTCGACCTTGCTCCTTGCTGCCTTTTCATGAAGCTGCGATGCAACTTCGTTCACTACAGAAGCAATGTCCACAGCTTCCTTTGGGAGCTCCACGCCCTCATCAAGCTGAGATAAGCGAATAATATCCTCTATCAACGTCAAAAGTCTTGCTGCCTCATCATGGATATGTCCGACAAATCGCGGTATATCTTCATTTTTCACCATACCGTTTTGCATCAGCTCACTGCTGCCGAGAATAGCTGTCAGCGGTGTCTTAAGCTCGTGAGATACATTAGCTGTGAATTCACGCCGAGTACGCTCTGCATCGAACTTCTCTGTCACGTCAAAAATCAGCAGCACCATACCTACAGTCGTACCGTCCGTCTCTATTCTGCTCATATCGATTTGATATACCCTGCCTCCACGCTCCAGGAATATCTCGCTGTGTCCTTTTTCCGTCGCCGTAGAAATCGAATCTCTGATCTCATAACTGCGTTCTACGGTTAGAAAGTCCTGCCCGACACTGTGATCGTCAGTACCGAAGAATCTCTTTGCAGCCGGATTTATGCTCAAAAGCATACCGCTATTGTCGATCAGAACCAGTCCTTCATTCATGCTGTCGGTTATTTGTGAAAACTCATCTTTTTTCTGCTGTAGAGTTTTCATCTGTGCATCTATCTGCCTGCGTTGCTGGCTGATACGAATAAGCAATGGTGCAAGCTCATCATATGTCTTATTTTCGAGAGGATCATCCAGATCAAGATCGTTCAGCGGTTCGACTATGCGTTTAGAAAGACGTTTTGCCAACCAAAGTGCAAAGATCAGAACGATCAACAGTACAATGCAGATCGGCTGCACCATGCCGAATGCCAGCATAGCCATGCTTGCCGTGCTTATTGAGATTCGAAGCACCGATCCGTCTGATAATCTTTTTGCACAGTACAAGGTTCTTTCCAAAAGTGTATTTGAATATCGCTCGCTTCTGCCCTCACCACTGTTCAGTGCCTCCAGTACCTCTTCACGGTCTGCATGATTTCCCATAGACTGTTCATCCGCCTGTCCGTCATATATAACGGCTCCATCCGCACCGATCCAAGTCAGGCGATTATTATCCTCAGGCAATGCATCCAGATATGCCTGTCCGGAGGTCTCAACACCTACCGCTGCAAGTGAAAGCTCATCCCATAGCTGTTGTGTCTGTACATTACCGAAGTAATCGTATAAGCAGCCTATTATAATTATCGTACCGGTGAGAAGTACACCTACTGCCGTAATGATTATAGCTCGAAAAATTTTTGCTGTCATTGACGTGCCTCCAAGCGATACCCGACATTTCGCACCGTTTCAATATACTTTCCATATACTCCCAGCTTTTGTCTCAGAGTACGAATATGCATATCAAGCGTTCTTGTTTCGCCAATATAATCTTCTCCCCACACCTCGTTGAAAAGCTGCTCTCGTGTAAACGCTGTCCCGGGATGTGACAAAAACAGCCGTAAAAGCTCATATTCCTTATATGTGAGCTGTATTCGTTCGTCATTTATACTTACAGTATGCTCATTCAGATTGAGTGTCAATTCCTCAAGCTTTAAAAGCTTCTGTACTCCTACTCCCTTGTAACGTCGTAACACTGCCTTGATTCGTGACACAAGCTCCATGACGCCAAAGGGCTTTACCACATAATCATCTGCCCCAAGGTCAAGACTTCTTATCTTATCATATTCTGTGCCCTTTGCTGTCGCCATGATGATCGGCAAATCGGACAGAAGTGCATCGGAGCGTATTTTTCTCAACAATTCTATTCCGTCTATACCGGGGAGCATGACATCCAATACCACAAGCTCCGGACGTTCCGTCTGCAAAGCTTTCCAAAAGGATGCTCCGTCTTCAAAGCCTCTTGCTTCAAATCCCATAGACTGTAAAGCATACACCTCAATGTCCCTTATAGCAGCATCATCCTCTACACACCAGATCATTCGCCTACCTCCTCGCTCTTATGAACACCTGTAACAGCATAAATGACCCACTCAACAAGATTTGTAGCATGATCACCTATACGTTCAAAGTATTTTGCGATCATAAGAAGATCAAGAGCGTATTCCCCATCAGCAGGATCAGCCGCTATAAGCTCGATGAGCTGTTTTTTCACAGACAGAAATGCATTATCCACCACATCATCATAATCGATCACCGCCTGTGCAAGCTGCATATCCTTTTTCACATAAGCGTCTATACTGTCTGTCACCATTTTTATCGTAGCTACCGCCATATCCTTTAGATGTGTATGCTCACCTGCACCTCGTCCGTTCAAAAATGTAATGATCTCCGCTATATCCTCAGCCTGATCTCCAATGCGTTCCATATCTGTGATCATTTTCATTGCCGCCGAAATCTGTCTCAGATCGCTTGCTACAGGCTGCTGTGAAAGAAGCAGCTTCATGCACAGTGTTTCAATATCCCGCTCCTTTCTGTCAATTTCTTTGTCACGTGATGCCACCTTCGACGCAAGCTCTACATTACCGTCTGTCAACGCGGAGGCAGCTAAAGCTATCACTTCTTCACAAAGAGCACCCATTTCGATCATCTCATGGTTAAGCAGACTGAGCTGCTCATCAAAACGACTTCTCATTATCCAAACCTCCCTGTGATATAATCTTCGGTACGTTTATCCTCGGGCTGCGAGAAAAGCAACTCCGAATCACTGTATTCGATCAACTCGCCCATCAAAAAGAATGCTGTCTTATCGGAAATACGTACAGCCTGCTGCATGTTATGAGTCACTATAACAATAGTATACTTTTTCTTGAGAGAAATTGCAAGCTCTTCTATTTTAGAGGTTGAGATCGGATCCAGTGCGCTTGTAGGCTCGTCCATAAGCAGCACATGAGGTTCCACAGCCAAAGCTCTGGCAATACAAAGTCTCTGCTGCTGACCTCCCGACATTCCCAATGCACTTTTTTTCAGTCTATCCTTCGTTTCATCCCAAATGGCAGCAGAACGCAGAGACTGCTCTACGATTTCATCCAGCTTTGCTTTAGATGTAACGCCATGTATCCTTGGACCGTATGCAATGTTGTCATAGATGCTCATCGGAAATGGATTTGGCTTTTGAAACACCATTCCTACCTGTCTGCGGAGTTCACTTACTCCGAGATCATATATATTTTCCCCGTTATATGTGACCCTGCCTGTTATCCTCACTCCGGAAATGAGATCATTCATTCGATTCATCGTCTTCAAGAACGTAGATTTACCGCATCCCGATGGTCCGATAAGAGCAGTAATGCTTTTTTCCGGGATCTCAATATTTATATTTTTCAATGCCTGTGTATTGCCGTACCACAAGCACAAATCATTTGCAGTCAATATATTCATAAACTATTTCTCCTTTGAAAGTATTTACCTACGAGCGTAGCGCACAGATTTACCACGACAGTCAATATCATCAAAATAGCGGCAATAGCAAATGCAGCATCAAACTCACCGTCTGTCTTGGCATAAGAATACAAAGCCACAGCCAAGGTAGAGCCTGCACTGCCCATACCCTCTAAAAATCCGTTTATAGTATTTGCAAAGCCTGCAGTGAACAGAAGTGCTGCGGATTCTCCCATGATCCTTCCTACAGATAGGATACATCCTGTGATCACTCCGTCCACGCAGCCCGGCAATACTACAGTATAAATAACTCGCCATTTACCTGCACCAAGTCCAAAGGCGCCTTCTCTGTAGCTCTGCGGCACTGTTTTCAGGCTCTCCTGCGTAGTACGCATGATATTCGGCAAATTCATTATCACGAGTGTCAGACTTCCGGCTAAGAGACATGAGCCCATACGGTTCGAGAAAAGCAGCATACCTACAAGACCGTAGATAATAGACGGGATGCCCGAAAGTGTCTCTGCTGCATATTCTATAACACTTACAAGGCGCTTATTTGTTGCATATTCATTCAGATAAACAGCTGCACCTACGCCCAGCGGTACTACAATGACCAATGTTGCGATAATAACATATACCGTATTCAAAATATTAGGTAAAATACCTATTCGGTCATTCAGATAGCTCACATCGGTAGATAAAAACTCCCATGTGATATGCGGTAGTCCCTTGATCGCAATATAACCTATCATAAACAATATCAATGCAAGCGTGAGTAGAACAGAAAGCGTCATAAGTATTCGCATAGCTGTGATATAAAAGCTTCTTCTTGCAGATATCTTTTCTTTCATTGCTCTCATACCTCCTTGCGTCCCTTTAGGAATACATTCAGCATACCGTTTATTATCATAATGAACAGGAACAGTACCAATGCAATGGAGAACAGTGCCTGACGCTGTAATCCTCCGGAATACGCCATCTCACTTCCAACAATAGTCGTCAGGAAGTGTACACTTTGGAATGGAGAGTCAGGCATATTCGCTGCGCTACCGCACACCATCATCACTGCCATTGCTTCACCGATCGCTCTGCCAACACCAAGTACTACAGCCGTTGCGATCCCGCTCCTTGCTGCCGGAACGGAGACCTTGAAGTAGGTTTCTATCGGTGTTGCGCCCAGTGCAAGCGACGCATCCTCATATTCCCTCGGTACTGCCTCCAGTGCCGTTACAGATACCTTTACAATTGACGGTAAGATCATCACAGACAAGACCAGAACAGCCGCTAACAGACACGCTCCGTCAGACAGGTTGAACAGATCACGAATAAAAGGGACAAGCACCATCATACCTGCCAGACCGTAAACCACGGATGGTATGCCTGCCAAAAGACTTATTGCGTGCTGCATAATCGCCTTGATCTTAGTGGGTGCAAGCTTTGCCAGATACACTGCTGTAAAAAAGCCTATCGGGACTCCAAGTATCACAGCTCCTGCCGTGCCGTATATGCTCGTCAGCAGAAAAGGCAGTATGCCGTATTTAGGCTCTGCCGCAGAGGATGCCCATTCCTTGCCAAACAGGAAATTAATAAGTCCTATCTCTCGGATCGCAGGAATACCTGAGACGATCAGATATACCGAGATCAACAAAACACAGCCTACAGTCACAAGTCCAAGCAGTAAGAAGATACCGTGGATCGCATTTTCCAAAATATTATTTCTGTTTTTCATATGTTTATCACCTCAATGCTATAAAGTGACAGCGATACGCCGTCATTTTGGAGCACTCTCAGTTTGCCGGGACTACTCCTGCGGAGGTGATGATCTCATTGGCTTCACCTGATGTTACGTAGTCAAAAAAATTTTCAGCTGTCTCAGGTAATTCTTCGTTTGTTTTTGTCACAAGTACAAACGGGCGCTGTACAGCATAGCTTCCATCCTTTACCGTTGCTTCGCTCGGAGTTATCCCATCAACAGACAGTACCTTTATATTATCCTTAACAGTTGCCAGAGAAGCATAGCCTATCGCATTCGGATTATTTGCCACTGTAGTTATCACATCACCGTTTGAGCTGAGCTCCTGGCGGTATTTGCAGCTGTCTTTTGTACCCGTAATAGTCTCAAAGCCGTCACGCGTACCGGAATTTGCTTCACGTCCGATCAGAACGATCTCACCATCACTACCGCCGACCTCACTCCAGCTTGTGATCTCGCCTGTGTAAATAGCGGCGATCTGTTCCGATGTCAGATCCGAAATCATATTTTTAGTATTAACTATAACAGCAATACCGTCGTAAGCTAGGATCGTTTCAGTAAGCCCCGACGCTTTTTCATCATCCTTCAAACTGCGTGAAGAAAGTCCTATATCGCATCGTCCGTCTATTACTGCCTGAATACCGCTGCCTGAGCCGGTTGGATTATAGGTGATCTTTACGCCTGTCGCCGCCTCATACGCTTCGCCCAAGCTTCCGATGACCTTACTCATCGATGTCGAACCGTCCGTTGAAACAGTACCTTCACTATTACCTGCATTGCATCCGGTCAGACATGCTATTACCGTTACCGCTGCAATTACAATAGAAATAAACCTTTTCATACTCTTAATACTCCTTTGTGATCTTTATCTTTTTCTTTCTTACATATATAAGTATACACAATGTATGTAAAGTTCAAAATCTGCTTTTTGTAAAATCAATGTCAAATGGTAATGTGGTGGTTTTAAAATGCCTAAATAAATTTGACATTAAGTCTTGACAAAATCAACTTCGTCTGGTATAATATCTCGTGTACCTTATGAGTGGCGTGAGCTCAGCCGACGCGGAGAGATGTCCGAGTGGTTTATGGAGCTGGTCTTGAAAACCAGTGACTCCGCAAGGGGCCGGGGGTTCGAATCCCTCTCTCTCCGCCATATTTATTTTCACCATGTGGAGAAGTACTCAAGTGGTGACGAGGCTCCCCTGCTAAGGGAGTAGGTCGGGTTGACCGGCGCGAGGGTTCAAATCCCTCCTTCTCCGCCAAAAAGCAAGTCATTTTTTATGACTTGCTTTTTTCTATATTCTCTGAACGTTCTACACACGCTTTAAGACGTATTGTTACTCGATATTAACTTACAAAGCTCGAAGCATCAATTTATGCTGCTTCGAGCTTTTTTCTCAGATCACTTAACACACCATATCGTTACACTTCATTGTGTACTCGATAAAAGCATCCATATCGTTTAACAGTCCCGCTTTCAATCTATCGGCAGTATCGATAGCAAGCTCGAACTGCTCCTGCGTAATATCCTTTACCGATAACGCTTCCTCCAACTCATTCATATCATCCACCTTGATTGTGCCGTCCGGGTATACGATCAGATCCAGGTACAGATCATAAAAATACGGTATACCGTCAGGGTCAACACCCTGCTCCGCTAGCATATCTATATACCATAATATGATAGCATCGTTCTCATCCAGCATAGCTGTAATGCAATAATAGTCGTTTTCCGGCAATATCGATACCCATTTCAGTCCGTTATCGCAAACCACGATATTCTCGCCATTAAACCTCCATATCTGTTTTTCACTGACCTCTTCTATGTTCATAACATTGATATATCCGCTAAAGAAATCCGCGTTTACTCTCTTACCCTTCAATTTTTTGGATGTTATACACCTCCACGTATCAAAGGACAATCTACTGCGCTTCAAGCTGCTTCACCTCTGTAATTTTTTCTCACACAATTATATCACAAAAGCACAAAAAGTTCCAGTGTGATTATCATACAGTATCAGTAAGCTGTCCGATGCAGGTTAAAGACTTATTTTGTCAGCGGCAGAGTGACCGTAAAGGATGAGCCCTGTCCTAGCTTGCTCTCCACCTCGATCTTCCCTTTGCAAATATCCACAATACGTTTGACAAGTGCCAGTCCCAATCCATTACCCTTTGCTTTTCTTGATGAATCGCCTTGATAAAACTTTTCAAAAATATACTTGATGACATCCTCAGGCATTCCTTCACCGTGATCTGTGACCGTAACGGATATTTCACATTGTGTAGCCTCCATGCCTATTCGTATCATTCCGTCAAATGCAGAAAACTTTATTGCATTATCTATAATATTGCTCCAAACTCGTTCAAGCAGCTGCTCGCTTCCGTAGTACATTTGCAGCGGAAGCTCCATATCAAACTGAATATTTTTCTCAGACCATTTATCCTCAAGTAAAAGTATTGTTTTTCTTATCTGTTCATCAAGTCTGAAGCTCTTATTATCAAGAACCATCTCCTGATTTTCAAGCTTTGAAAGCAAAAGCATATTACTCGTAAGATTTGTCAGTCTTCTTGAGTTATCCAGTATTTTTTCGACATAATGATCGTGTTTTTCAGCGGACAACGAACGATTCTGTAAAAGAGTGGCATATCCCTCTATAGATGATATCGGAGTTTTAAATTCATGGGACACATTTGCTACAAAATCCGTACGCAACGTTTCAATGTGTGAAAGATCATGTGTCATAGCATTGAACTGTTCTGCGATCTCACGTATCTCTGCGATCTGTTCATTTTCTGAAACTCTTATTGAGAAATTTCCCTCAGACAGCTCATGAAAAGCCTTGCCGATTTTTTGTATAGGCTGAATAATAACCTTTCCTACGTACAGTGCAATAATACAGCCAAGCAAAACACTACCGACAAAGAATAAAAATAAAGGTATTCTTCTTCCGTGTGGTTCGATCTGTATAATATTCAGACTGAACAATAAAAAACATATTGTCGAAATAAATATAAAAACAGCTACGATCGTAGCGAAAACTATGCTTGTAAAATATATCCAAATAGTTGAGTGTCTTTTTTTATTCACTTTTCTTCACCGCTTTATATCCAAGTCCTCGGATCGTAACGATCTCAAAATCATTACAATCGGCAAATCTGTCACGAAGACGATTTATATGTGTGTTGACCGTTCTCTCATCTGTTTCGGAAAACATACCCCATATCTCATCCATAAGCTGTGGACGTGTAAAGATCTTATTCGGATACGACAGCAGCTTATAAAGCAGAAAGAATTCCTTTTGCGGCAGTATCGTTTCTTCTCCGTGGATAGTAACAGTCAATGCATCATAATCCAACACTGTGTTTCCTACCGTGATCTTTTTTTCACTCGATATTTTCGCACGCCGTAAAAGAGCCTCCACGCGCAGAACGAGCTCCTTTACATTTACAGGTTTGATCATATAGTCATCACTGCCTATACGAAATCCTCGCTGCATATCATCAAACTGATCCTTTGCAGTGACCATCAGGATCGGAGTATCGTATTTTGCTTCCCTTAAAGCTTTAGTCATCTCATATCCATCCATATTAGGCATCATGATATCCGCAACTATGATATCCACATATTCCTTATCCATAGTTTCAAGTGCTTCTACTCCGTCTGCAACGGGAATGCATCGATATCCATTATCTGTAAGCACGGTGCAAAAAAGCTCTCTCACATCGGGATCGTCTTCAACAACAAGAATATTAAACATAATTACGCCTCCTATTCTCTTTGATTATAACATAGAATCAGCTTTTTTCAACTATTATGATTATATCACAAAAAAGCACGTCAAGATAAACTGATAAATACAGTTTACCGAGAGTTTATGTTGACGTATTCGAGAGTTTACCTTGGTTTGATATAATACATGGCAGCAAAAAGGAGGATCTATTTATGCTGCAACTAAAAAACATTGTAAAAACCTATACAACAGGTGATATCACACAAAATGCATTAAACGATATCAGTGTAAGCTTTCGTGAAAATGAATTTGTTTCCGTGCTCGGTCAAAGCGGTTCGGGAAAAACAACTATGCTTAATATCATCGGCGGTCTTGATCGCTATACGAGTGGTGATCTTATAATCAACGGTGTATCTACAAAGAAATATAAGGACGCCGATTGGGATTATTATCGTAACAACTCTATCGGATTTGTTTTTCAAAGCTACAACCTTATTCCGCATCAATCCGTACTTTCCAACGTTGAAATGGCACTGACTTTAGCCGGAGTTTCAAAAAAGGAACGGAAGCAGCGTGCAATAAATGTGCTGCGTAAGGTCGGACTCGCTGACCATATTCACAAAAGGCCGAACCAGATGTCAGGTGGTCAAATGCAACGTGTTGCCATCGCACGTGCGCTGATAAACAACCCGGATATTTTGCTTGCAGATGAACCAACAGGCGCTCTTGACAGTGAGACATCGATACAGATCATGGAGCTGTTAAAGGAAATTGCAAAAGATAAGCTTGTTATAATGGTGACTCATAATCCCGAGCTTGCAGAGCAATACTCCACCAGAATCGTAAAGCTCAGAGACGGTAAGATCATCGACGACTCCAACCCATATCGAGGAAACGAAGCAGTCGGTACAGCTAGAAAGGAAAAGAAGATATCCATGTCATTTCTTACCGCTCTGTCTCTCAGCTTTAACAATCTGCGCACAAAAAAAGGACGTACTCTGTTAACGTCCTTTGCCGGATCGATCGGTATTATAGGAATCGCATTGATATTGGCACTGTCTATAGGGATGAACGATTATATTGCAAGTGTGCAAAAAGAAACAATGGCATCTTATCCTATTACGATCAATACTGAAACGATCGATGTATCTGGTATCATGGGAGTACGAGGTGAAGTTGTCGGTGCAATGCGTGAAGATAATAGCTCGGATAGTCATCGTGACGGCGTATATGCAGACTATCTTGATATTAAGACAAGTCAGATGGTTTCCTCAAGCATCGTTGAAAACAATCTGACAGAGTTCAAAAAATATCTTGATGATCCGGATAGTAGCATACAGCAATATCTAGGCGAAAACGGTATAATCTATACGTATGATGTGAATTTTGATGTATATTCCTATGACTCGGACGGTACATTTATAAACAGCGACACAGAGCTTGATGGAAAGGGAGTATCTAGGGGTAACGTCGGTATACTTAATAGATTGAGCAGCATTGGTACAGGTCCGTCTAACATCACTGCATCCAATTTTTCTGAGTTGATGGTCGCTGCTAACGGAGAAAATGTAAGTCAGGTCATTACGGACAACTACGATGTCGTATACGGAAGTTGGCCGAAAAACTATGACGAGGTCGTTCTCGTGTTGGACAGCAATAACAGCATAAGTACGGGAACTTTGTATCAGTTAGGCTTTATTACAAAGGATCAATATGATACTGCTGTGGAAAGCATAAGTATCGGTGAGAAAGCCGATGAGATCATGCTTTCCTACGAGGATGTATGCTCTCATACATTTTATCTTGTCGCAGCCTGTGACCAATACATTTCGAACGACAACGATACCTTTTCATATATAGATAACAACGTTCTAAATGAAGAAAGCTTACTTTCTAACGCTGTTGAGCTGAAAATCACAGGTGTGATACGTCCGAAAGAGGATGCGACAAACGCCAATATTTCAACTACCCTTGCTTACATTTCGAAATTGACAGATCATATTATCGAGCACACAAACGAAAGTGCCATTGTCAAAGCACAGGAAGCGGAGCCTGAGATCAATGTTTTGACAGGTATGAAATTTGAATCTGCCGACGACATTGCAAAAGCATCCGATGCTAAAAATTATCTCAGCAATCTCAGTATATCGGAAAAGGCATCCTTTTATAAACTGATGATGTACTACTCTTCCTCCGATACGGCAGGTGCATATAACGTGCCTACCGACGAGACCTCGATGGCCAATGCGCTTGATATGTGGCTTGCAAACGACCCTGCCGATGAGATACTCTTAAAAGTTTATGATGAATATCTCGCAGGAAGTACGTATGAAGAAAACATGGAAGCCTTCGGAAAGGTAAGCTATGATGCGCCCTCAGCAATCAGCATCTACACGGATACATTTGAAAGCAAGGATTCTATAGCTGCCTGTATTGCAGAATATAACGAGTCTGCCACAGACGATGCACAGATCACCTATACAGATTATGTCGCCATACTGACGTCTTCATTGACTACGATCATTGACGGTATTTCCTACGTTCTTGTTGCTTTTGTCAGCATTTCGCTCATCGTATCCTGCATTATGATCGGGATCATTACTCACATCTCCGTTATGGAGCGCACTAAGGAGATCGGTATTCTGCGAGCACTCGGTGCATCGAAAAGAAATATATCTCAGGTCTTCAATGCAGAAACATTTATCATCGGCTGCTGTGCAGGCTTACTCGGTATCGGAGTATCGTTTATCGCTCTGATCCCCATCAATTCCATAATCACAAGGCTCACCGGGATCGTCGATTTGAATGCCACCCTTCCATTGACATATGCTCTAATTCTGATCGTTATCAGTATTTTTATCACTATTATCGGCGGACTTCTTCCTGCCAAAAAAGCAGCAAGAAAAGATCCTGTGATCGCTTTACGTACAGAATAAGCTTTAAAAGGCTCCACCCGATAAGGATGAAGCCTTTTTTGATGTATCAGTTATTTTTTGCCAATTCTATCATTACTCCCACAACAACATATCTTGCAGACTCGTACTCATATGAGCATGTTGACAGTGTTAAGAGTCGTGCATCCTCTGTTATCTCTGTATGCGATACGAAATCCGACGAGTCAAATAAGTCCGCAAGCAGAGACATTTTTTCGTCCGCAGACAGATCAATATCATATAACACAGAGTCAGACGATGTTACAGATCCGAAGATCAATTCAATCTTATAATCCGTATCGGGAGTCAAAAAATACATAACAGGATGTGATTCATAGTAAGCCTGATCACTGTAGTATGGCAATGTACCAAGCATGGAATCGTTTTTCATATTATGCCCATATATAATAGTATTCTGATCCGGGCTTATCAAGTCATTTCTGTAATCCGCAAACAATGTACCGGAAGCGTTCCATTCTCCGTTTAGCAAGCGTCGTAGATAGTAGCTATTATCATCGGACTGTGCTACAGGGTAATTTATCGGTGTATCGGGACAATAGAGCCATCCCACAACGTCATCATTTTCACTTCTCAGCGCATCAAAATCGACCGATATAGGTGCTGTTTCAAGCTGTCGCTTCACCGTATCGGCTGATCTCGTACTTTTTTCTCCGACATCGTCAATTCTCGCTTCAACTGTACTTTCATATGTAACACTTACCGCCTTTTCGATCATTAGCTCATTAAGCTTTGAGCTTAATTTTGCTTCATACCGATAATCCAGCAGCTTATACGCAGAAAAAGTGAAAACCGTCAAGGTGGTCACAAAGGAAGCTATCCTTAATACTTTTTTTCGCATAGGATCACGCTTTCAATGCACTGCAACAGATAATAATATATTCGAAAGCGTATATATTCTTGACAAACAACGTAAGCTCGTGCTCCGAATCGAACAAAGCCTCGTCTGCATGTTCACGATACTTTATATCTGAGACCTTGTACGAAAACCTATCTCCCGTCATATCCGTCACATATATCGTATCACCGACCGAAATATTCTTTACAAAATCAAGCTGTCTTCTTTGATTTGAAGCACCGATAACGATAGAGCCGTCATATATACTGCCTTTATATAGGTATGGATACGCATTATGCTTACCCTGTAATGTGCCTATGGGAAAGGCTGCGGAATATGACGGAAGCTCCATTACAGCAACAAAGTCCCTACCGTCTATGTTTACGGATGGCATAGTATTATTGACTCGTGATTCGATCATTGAAGACTGCTGTTTCGGCATGAGCTCTGACAGGATATCGAGATATTCATTCATTCTCTTGGCATTTTTGTAAGCCGATATCTGCCAAAGCAGAAGCAGAAACACAGATAACAGCACTAAAGCAACACCTGCTCTAAAGCACAAATGTTTAACGTCGATTTTTAAATGCTTTATCATTTTGTTTTTCCTTTTGCGGTCGCACCGAGAATTATCAGAGCAAGCCCCGACACACACATCAGCATAATATACAGTGCAATATTCATTGTATCACCTGTATTCGGAGAATCAGTCGTATCATACGGCTTGTCGGGTATGGAGTGTGGAAAATCTGTATTTCTGTACGATGAATCGGTCGATTCGTACTCAGTATTTATTATCACAAAGGATGTTCCATGCTCTTCCACAGTTACGTTGTATCCGTTCGGTACGTTTTTTTCCGCTACCGTCCACATATCACCGTTATCTGTCGCTTTCCACGAATATGACCAGTTGTTTTCCGATGACAAAACTACAGTAGCTTCTGTCTGTCCATTGCAGATGATATCCGTTTCGACGCTTGCAGGACGTTTATCAACATCTCCGCTGTCTCGCCATAGCTTTATAACACTATATTCTCGGTCTTCTTCGGATGGAACATAAATATCCGGCTTCGGATTTACTGCTACATTGTATAGCCATGCTCCGTTCTCGTTGAGATCCGGAACGGAGACCAGTGATGAATCGAAATAATAATTAATGCCGTTATTCGAGCTATGTACAGGCATAGCAAAGTACATACCCGGAGTGAGATGCTCAAATCGAACAGTTCCTATCTCGTTTGTAGCTGCGGTTTGGTGCGGAGCTATCCCATTTGACTCAATATAACTTTCAAGAGTAGTTCGAACGGCATTCCATTCGTTCGTTGAATTTATACCATTCACAGTAAGACCCGTTTCACGAAATGCATCCGTCAATGCAAAGCTAAGATCCGAGGATATTGTTGCAATACAGTAAAGTCTGATCGGCAGATTCGAAAACTTCAACTCATCATGTGAATAGCTTAACTCCAGCGAACAGTCTGCATAAGTGACGATAGGTGTCTTAGCATCAGCTGTTGACACCGCATAAGATGTACAGGGCAGTAAACATACACAGATGCAAAGCATAAGGCATGACAGTATCTTTTTTATCATTCGTTTTCCTCCTTAGAGATCAGCGGTTTACTTCCCTTGTCTCTGTATTTGATCATCAATGCCATCAACAGCATAAGAAGCATAGGTGCTGCAACAACAGGAGTTGCTACAAGAGAGTCGATCTTAAAAGCGTTGGATGTCACATATAGCACAGGAGCTGCATTTTCTATACGTGTCCCACGTACTAATAAACGGTGAGAATTAATACCGTACGGAGTGCATGTTAAAAGTGTGCAGTGATCCTCACCCTCTATAATGCGAACCTCGTCTATCTCATTCGGTTCGACTACCTTGATTTGATCTACCTGGTAGGTCAAGGTTCTATCCAAAATCGTTATCGTAAATACATCTCCTGTCTCCAACTTATCTAAGTCTGTAAAAAGTCTGGCATGTGGTAAGCCTCTATGCGCCGACAGAACTGCATGTGTGCTCTCGCCGCCGACAGGAAGTGAAGTACCCTCAAGATGACCGCAGGCAATATTCAAAACGCTGTCCGATGTGCCATGATACAACGGCAATTCAACGCTCAGCTTTTCGATCGTAATATATCCCATTACTCCGTTTCCGTCTACGTTTAAGGCTTCATTATAACCGCCGAGCCGGGCGAAGTTGACAAGCGGCAATTCCATAGAAGCTAACGATGTATTATATGCATCAGCCTCATCAAAATAGCCGCTATAATCCTCTTTTTTTATCGATTCAAGTATCTCTTGATAATTATCCACAGCATGAGTTTGTGTTTTCAGATTCCAATATTGGCTCAACGCAGGATAGAGCAATACGCACATGCCTATAAGCAGCATCAGAACCAACAGAATACTCACCTTATCATGTTTCATATGCATCTCTCCGCTGTTTTATATGCAAGAAAAACGTCGGCAGATAGCGGTTGCTGTCCGCCGACGCATTGTTTTTTAATCTTCGTATACAGACATTTTCTTGCGTGTGACCATAAATATCACCGCTGCCATTGCCAGGACAGAACCGATAATGATAAACATAGTCGTACCCTTTGCACCTGTCTGTGGGAACACTGTACCTGACTGGTTATTTACCTTTTTTACAAGTGTTTCATAAGCAAGTGTATTTGTATTCGGTACCTTCTGTGCTCCTGTGATCGTTACCGGAACGTCAGACGGCAACGGATTAAAGCCCTTCGGAGGCTCTATCTCACGAAGATTATATGTGTCCGAATCAATACCTGAGATCGTAATGTTACCGCTTGAGTCTGTTGTAAGCACACTTGCCGTCGGCCATGTTCCGTCAGTCGGTATGCTTACCCATTCCGCAAACTTTCCGTTAGCAAAGGTTGCAACCTTTGTTTTTCCGCTATTGAGCAGCACAAACTTTGCACCTGCAAGAACCTGCGATTCATTTCCGTTAGCATACTTGAGGATCTTCATATCCCAAGTATATGTAAGTGTCTCATCCCATTCCGTCGAATTATCATTGCTGTATCTAAGAACTGTGTCATTCGCATTTCCGGCAAGTCCTACGACTGCACTGTTATTTACAGTAGCTGTATATGTGATCGTGATATCGGTATCGTCTGTGATCGTATTGAGATAAGACTGAGCAAAGGTGATATGAAAATCACATACCGCAGCATTTCCGTTTTTATCTGTACACGTCTGATCGAAGGCTATAGTATAATCTGTGTTCTTTGTCAGGCCTTGAATCGTGATCGATTCCTTATTCAAAGTCAAACCGGCAGACATAATATCATGAACGACATAATTCTCTGCACCCTTATATGCTGTGATCGTCGTCTTAAACTCTATGACATCTCCTATGTCTGCATCATTATAGTCACCGAAATAGCCTGTAAGATCTTCCTTGACCTTCTTATCTATTGCAGGTTCCTTGTTTTTCTCACTGATGGTAACGTTCGGAGCAGTTGTGCCGAGAGAACATAGTGTTCCGAGCGTAGTATCTACAAGATAATATCCAAGTGCAAGTCCTGTAAACTCTACTGTAGATGACGTTGCGGTTTTAGATGACTGTCCCGATATACTGTTTGCTTCGGCATAAGCTTTTGCAGCCTTTGCAAATGCGGCAGGATCTGCATCCTTTACCCATGTCGCATATCCGAGCGAATCAAAGGACAGGTAAGCAGTCTGAGTTTTCAGCCATGTTTCCCATGTGCTGTTAGCTTTATACGAGTAAGCATTAGCAGTACTGTCGTAGCTCTTCAGGTCAAAAAGACGATAAATTGTATAGGTTTCGCCGACAGTTGCATTATCAATGGTTATGCTTCCGTTATCTGCCGCAAATGCAGTTGTGCCCATTGCAAAAAGCATAGCTACGGCAAGGAAAAGAGAAATTATCCTTTTCATTTTATTAACCCTTTCTTATGTTTGTTATTTTACGCTGTTCGAATGTATCTATGACGTTTTTCTATTGCAAGATGGGGATATTACATCTCACTCCCCTTTCTCCGCTTATGTCGTCTGATACATCCGCATGTAACAGCGGCTATCACAATAAAAGTGCCTGAACATATATAGGTGAATATCCCAAAACCACCTGTCGAGGGAAATTCCACACCTGTGTTATTTACTACCACGCCTGTCCATCCATCTTCTACCGTCAATATGTCATATGAAACTGTGACGTGATATTTTTTTCCATCACTTATGTATCCCGGCGGAGCCTTTGTCTCATATAACGTGTATTTATGTCCGGATGGGATATCCGTGAATAGCACTGTACCATCAGCTGCCGATACAGCTGTAAGGTCAGGGACATCTACGCGATTTTCTCCGTCACCTCTGCACAACGTACAGGATGCCGTATCATGTGACAGTATGAACTCCGCACCACCAAGAGCGCTGCCATATGTATCTGTTTTCATAAATTGCAGCTCCGACAGGTAGCCGTGTACAGCCGGGATCTTGAAATTGACCTTACGATGCTCTGAAAGTCTCAACACACCGTCTACGCTTTCGAACACCTGATAGCTGAGTGATGTCGGGGCATTCGTATCATATACCTGATCCTCCACGAAGTTATCCAGCTCATTTTTCAGCCTTACACGATATACAAGCTTGTAATAATATGTCGTGGTATCACCGCTTACTACCTCATCATACCCCGATCTTTTCAGATCCCACCTAATTGTATTCAGATTTGTTTCATCATCATACGCAAACTCTGCCGTATTTTCATTGCCTTCACCGTTCAATCCCAAAACATCCGCATTATCAGGGATAAGTGCACCGTTTATATCATAGAAGCCTATGAACTCCAGATACTCCGGCGGTGCTAGTGGGATCGGATCCTGTGCTACCCAGTCAGCCTCCGACGATTCCTTTTTCATACGAAGTATCTCTTCAAATATGCTGTCGTAAGCGGATTGCAGACCTGCGGCATTCGTGCTGTCATAGTAATATCCTGAACCGATAGAATCTCTGAGCCAGTTTACATACGCACTTGTGCTCGTACTGTCACCTATTTCGAAATCGATATTATATGTAGGGTCGGCATGTTTCGGTTCTGTCACTGTACCGTCACCACAGTCGATAACAGAGAAGGACTTCCATTTAGGTGTACCGTCAGATTCCCACGTTTTTACACCATCATACGTAAATCCGTTATTAATATACTGCTGTATCGTCTGTCCTCCGACGTCAACACCGATAGAAAATATCGTAGCTCCGCTGCTTTTGATCTTTTCTGCCATCTCACGAGCACGCATGGCAGCTTTATCACTATAGCTTGTTCCGTAATTACAATAACGGTTTATGACGTTATCATAAAAAACGCCGTTTGATCCTACTGTTCCCGAGGATGTATACGGATCATAGCCATTATATCCGCTACTGATATATGTTGTCGGGAAGCCGTCACTGAGAAAGATAATATACTTATGCTCATTTTGTGCCGATGCAAGCATATCCGCTCCCATCTTTAACCCGGCTTCAATATTTGTAAAGCGTGAGCTAGAAGAAGCGTAGCCATCAGCATTAATTATCTCGCCTGTCTTCTGCCTGATCGCATTTTTTAATACTGTTGCTTTTTCCGTCGATGAGCAGTTGGATAGACCGAATATCTCGTGGGCATCGGTATTGAATGCGACATAGCCTATCCTGCTGACGTCACCCGATTGTGAAGCAAAATTATCTATAAAGTTCTCCGCAGCAGCTATTGCGGCTTTGTATCTTGTTGTATCTCCGAAGTCATCCTTCATTGTATTTGATATATCCATAACAATGACTACCGCCATATCAGGCTCTTCATATATTTCCGAAATTTTATCCTGCGTCTGCACAGTCAGAGTTATGTCAAATACATTTTCGATATCCGTACCGTTTATCGTCTTGCTGACTACGACGTTATCTCCGTATCCGGAATCGGTAACACCTCCGTATTCATCTATCTGGGTACTGCTCGGAGCTGTAGCGACAGACGTGAGCATTTCTGAGCGAAATTGCATCATCTCCGTACCGTTGTAGATAAACTGCTCCCAGTAATTAAAATAGCTATCATCAACAGACATCCAATTTGTTCCGAGAATACGTTCTCCACCCTCAGCTTCCTTATCGATGATATAAAACATATACGGAGAAAAGCCGTTTGCGGTAAATGTGATCTCGTTATCCGTAACATCAACGTATTCACTGCTTATTACTCTTCCGCTCACTTCATCCAGGTGTGCAACTGCAAAAAACTCATGTTCCGCATTGAATTGAAGCTCCGGGAATCTAACTGTAACGGTCACAGGTGAGTTTAAAGTATACATCATACCGTTGTCATATATCGAAATATCATATACATCTGACCATCGGATGCTGCTGCGGTTGTTCGGATTTATATATGACAGTTTTTTTGTCTCAGAGTACGCTGTATTTGAAACAGCTAGTGAAGCCGTTTTCGGAAGTGCTCCCGCCACCTTGAAAACGACATTACCACAGATGCTCTCAATACCTGTACTGTTACTGTCCTCATCTATCAACTCTTTCAGATCTTCCGCTTTAGATCCATACTGCCACGCATTCTCCTCCAAATGCTGTAGTATATAGTTCTGTGCATCAGCTGGTAGCTGCGGCCAGATCGCATAGAGCTCCTCGACCGTATAATCGGATGCTATCATGATGAGCTGTGTCGTATAAGCGCACGTCGCCACGTGATGCATTGCATCTACGCCGTCGTTTCCACAGTCACATGCAGCTAAAACAAGCTGCTCAGAGGATGCTACAGCCGACACCTGATTCACCGATGTTAAATATTCCGGCAGTGTCAGAATACCGTAGCCCGTGATCGAGCTGTCATATGACATGACTGTACGCTCGCTCACCGTATTATCTATATCGCCCTGTATGACCGTCAACATATCAAAGCTTACGGAGGAAATAATTCCTACGGTATTATCCGAAAAGAAGATAAGATCACCGTACTCAGGCTCGTATTCATTTGCGGCGGCATATCTTCCTCTTTCATCCCAGAGCTGTGCCATGGAATTCGCACCGGTATTATATGGGGCATCTACAGGATCCTGTCCTGAATAATGTAAGCAGAACGATACGAACATCGCAGACCAATCATTATACGGCATACCATACCATGCACCGTAACGTGTATAGCCTCTGCGAACACCGTAGCTGTCCACCTCGAAATTTTCGACACTTTCCGTGTAACCGAGCTGTGATCTTGCAACAGAAACGAGATCGTCTCGATGCATACCTGTAACATATCCCGCGAACATATTCTGCCAATCAAGATACGTCTCTGTATCTGCCACTTCATCTGTATAGCAGTCAACAGTGTGAACATGCTCCGTTATCGGACAAGTCAGTATATACGCATAGCAGTTCTCTGTGTGTAGGTGCGAAACATCGGATAAGCCGCATATCAGGACATCGCTATACACATCCTCAAGTCTTGACTCATAGCATGAGTCTGTATGAGCATGGGGCTCGTCCGTTATCGAACACGTCAAAACCGTGACTATGTCACTTCTTGTAACACGGCTTTCATAGCAATCTGCGGAATGGACATGCGATTCCTCCGTCAGTCCGCAGACTAACGCTTTGGAATAGCAGCTCTCCCTATGAGTATGCTCCTCATATCCACATGCAGCACTGCCTGCTAACGTAAGACCCGTCTGTCGTAGCATCCAGAACACACTGCCTGAAACTACTAAAGACAAAATCAGCAGTATAGAAATACCGCGTACTCTATATTTTCTATTTATCTTTACTGCTCTCAGACAGTTTTTGAATGTGTCCTGCAAGGTAACCTGCCTTTCCAAGCTATATCTGTAAAATCGATCTTTAAAACAAATCGATTTTTACTGCATATACTCCAAGTGTATTATATGAACCATCACCTCGGAACGCCTATACGGTTCAGCGGCCATGCTCGTATAAAAATCTTTCCTATAATATCATCTCTTGCAACAGAGCCGATAGTGGAATTTCTGCTGTCAACTGAGTTTGCTCTTTTATCTCCAAGCACAAAATAGCTGTCGGTCGGAACTGTGTACGGAAACTCAAGATCGCAATCACCTAAGCTTTGCTGCGTAACATACGGCTCATCCAACAGCTCCTCATTCACATAGACATTCCCGTATCCGTCTATTACAACAATATCCTCCGGCAGTGCGATCACTCTTTTCAAAAGTATCTTGCCCTGATAGTAAAAGCCGATCATATCGCCACGTTGAAAATTATCTGTTTTTATAAGCGCAACGATATCATTGTGTTCAAGCGTAGGTGACATACTGTCGCCTGAGATTTGAAGTATTGGCAAAAACAATGTAGCTATCAGCACCGCTATAGCAGCAACTACTATAAGAACAGAAACAGTTCCTCTCAGTGCCTTGCGATAATAAGCTCCTCGTCTTATACGTTTTCTTTCTGTGTCAACCTCCTGCATCGACGGGATGCTGACAGACTTTTTACGACGCTTCATAGTCTATTGCTCCTGATCGTTATATGATGCCAACTCGATTTTCTTCTTTTCTATCTCTGCCTCATACTTTTTCAGTAATATATACATATTTTTAGTCTCTCTAACGATCTCATCCTTTTGCTTCATCGCTTCCTCTACGATCTCATCAGCTCTTTTCCGAGCATCGTCAACAAAGTCCGCACACTGCCTCTCAACATCTGCATACCGACGTTCGATCTCGGCAAGATACAGATCAGCAGAGCTCTGTGCAGCTTTAAAAATATCCGTAAGAGCAAGAGATGCATCAGCTATCGAGCCTACGTTTTGAAGTGCAATTCTTTTTTCCTCAAGCAGCTCCTGCAATTTAGCATTTTCATTCTGAAGCTCCTGCTCACTTTTTTTCAACTGATAAATAATTTCGATCAACTCTCTGCGGTTAAGAGATTTCAACTCTTTTCCCATATGCTGTTCCTCATCAATGTATGTTCTTTAGTCGTATATATAAGAGGCAGGCAAAATCGGCAAAAAATTCTATACGGTGCAGTGGTGTATATATAGCTATTTTACCCCCCCCCGACGTTTTTTGTCAAGTGTTTTTCGTCAAAAATGCGTATAATTTCACATTATTTTGCCATAAATAATTGTGCTGTTTATCTAAAGCAAATAGCTGCCTTGTATTTACAGCTCGGCAGCTATTTACTATGACTATATTATTTTGTTCAGAAAAACAAGCTTTTCTATTTATCTATGCTCATTAAGCTTTTACTTCATTTGATCTCATCGGTACGATATATAAACTTCACCTGACCGTTCATATCATCACCGATACCTGTAAAGTTTTGATAATTTGAAGATACATTGACCGTTGCTTTGAGTCTTTCAACGACTCCGTCCAAGTCCTCGTCAATTATATTCAGAAGCTTCTGCACGCCCTGCTCGTCAAATTGCTTAATGCCGTCAGAAAGCTCCTTAGCGCCGTCTCTGAGCTGAGTGATGCCGTCTGTCAATGACGGCATACTGCTCTGTAAGCTCGTCATACCGTCATACAGTGAAGTCGCACCGATCTCAAGCTGAGCTGCTCCGTCCTTTAATGACTGTGCACCGACAGACAGCGCAGCAGCTCCCGTTGCAGCGCTGTCAACGCCGCCTGTATAGGATCTCAGTCCGCGATAGAATGTATTATAGCTATCCAGCGAAGCTTTCAGTGCGATGATCGTCTTTGCACCATCCGATGCGGTATTCTCACCCATCGATGCAATAATGCCATCCAAGGTATCGCTGTAATTTTCGATAGTCAGATCCGGAACGGGAACTCCTGCCGCCTTTATCTGTGCTGTTGCCGTAGATAGTAGGCTGTTGAATACCTGTTTTGCTCCACTATTCAGGCTGTCACTGCCTGAGGAAAGTGTAGTCAAGCCGTTAGAAAGCTCTGTCGCACCTGCCTGAAGCTGATCGGCACCACTACCGAGTGTGTTCACACCTGTTTTCAGTGATCTTGTACCTTCCGCAAGCTTATCCACACCTGCCGCAAGCTCATCTGAGCTGTCAAGCAGTGTGTCGATGCCGTCATATAAGGCAGATGAACCGTCTATCAATGACTGCATAGCCTCTGTCAATTCATCAAGTGATTCTGTCAGGTTTTCGGAGCTGATCTTTTCGACATCCAGCTCATTAAACACTTCGTTTGTAGCGATCGTAACCGTCATTCCGAGCTCAAAATTCTCAGCATCTGCACTAATTTCCACATAATTCGGAATAGTGATATCATCACTGCTTATGTCCAGATTCTCCTGTAAGCCCGGGAATGCTATACCTACTACGACTGTACGATCTCCATCATTGATGAGCTTACCGTTTGTTACCTCAACGTTACTGAACACCTCGTTATCAAGCATCATACCTGTAAGCACTGCAAACGGCACGTATATTTTTTCTTTCTGACCGTCGATCTCGACCATTTCATACTGACTGTTGCTGTAATCAAAGCGTACAGTCACCTTGCCGCTCTTTCCTGCGATCTCATCGGCAGATACAGTCTTGCCATCAAGCTTATATGTAACGCTCATACCGACCGGGAGCTCTTTTTCGATATTGCCCTGATAATAGATATCATTGCCCTGAGCATCCCAAACCTTCATATTATCGCCGCTTAATGTATATCCTTCATCGCCCTTTACATTTTCAATATCAGAAAGGTCTGACTGATCGGAAACGGTATCGCTTCCGAGTGTATTTTTCAGCCAATCGCTGACGATGATCTTTCTAACAGAACCGTCTGTACCTGCCAATACGTAAACTGTCTCATCCTTTGATATCTCCTGCTGCACGGACTTTTTCTCCTTAGTTTCGCTGACTGTACTGTTCTGCTCCTGTTTGTTTATCGTCTTTGCAAAGGCTACGCTCGCGCCGCCAAGGCAGAGTGCAGCACATAAGCATATTGCTGTGATCTGTTTTGCTATTTTATTCATGATCTGATACCTCCTGAGTTTTTTTGTTGCATTCTATATGGCGCATATCCAACGTTGTCTTACAAATGAATCTATCCAACAGCATAAACATTGCAGGCAGCACGAACGTGACGAGCAGCATACTGATAACAGCACCTCGAGCCATCAGCATACACATGGAGCTGACGATCTCGATATCGGAATAAAGTGCTACTCCGAATGTAGCTGCAAACATTCCCATGCCCGAAACAAGGATAGACGGAATCGACGTATACAACGCAGTCCAAACAGCATCTATCTTATCCTTGCCGCCGATCCTCTCCGCCTTGTACCTTGTAGTCATCAGGATCGCATAATCTACGGTAGCACCAAGCTGTATAGTGCTTATGCATATCGGCGTAATAAATGCCATGCTCTGACCCATGTAATGTGGGAGTCCGAGATTTATGAATATACCTACTTCGATAACAGCTATCAGTATGATCGGAAGCGACAGGCTCTTTTCAACAAGTAAGATTATTATAAAGATCGCAACGACCGAGACTACAGTAACTACAGCGAAATCATGATCTGTCGTCTCTATCATATCCTTAAGACACGGTGACTCACCTATTATCACACCGCTGTTGTCATAGCTTTTCAGGATAGCCGTCAGCTCGTCGATCTGGTTGTTTACATTATCACTTGCGGGAGCGTATTCGGAGTTGATAAGTAAAAGCTCCCAGCGGTCACTTTCAAGTACATCCTTAATGCTGTCAGGCAGTATCTCCTGCGGAACACGTGAGCCGATAACGGACTCCAAGCCCAGCACATATTTTACTCCGTCTACTTCTTCCATTTCCTCCATCATGTTTTTCACATTTTTAGGAGAGGTTTTAGCATCTATCAGTATCATATGAGTAGATGCAATATTGAAGTCGTCACGCAGCTTTGAGTTTGCAATGACATAATTCATATCATCGGGCAAGCACTGTCCCATATCATAGTACACTTCATCGTTTGCTCTGTTGTAGCCGTAAAGTGACGGTGCGATCAGCAAAACGAAGATCACTAAGAACACAGGGAATATTTTTACTATTCTCTTTGCAAAGCCCTGCATGTTTGGAATGATAGATCTATGCTTCGTCTTCTGTAACGGCTTATCCAATACAAGTATCAATGCAGGCAGTACTGTTACACATCCGAGAACTCCGAACAGTACGCCCTTTGCCATTACAAGTCCGAGATACATACCCAATGTGAAGCTCATAAAGCACAAGGCGATGAAGCCTGAAACTGTAGTGATTGAGCTTCCTATTACGCTTGTAAGTGTCTCCTGTATTGCATGAGCCATGGCCTCGTTATGGTCACTGTATAGCTCTCTTTGCTCATTGTAGCTGTGCCACAGAAAAATCGAGTAATCCATCGTTACTGCCAGCTGTAATACAGCCGAAAGAGCCTTTGTTATATATGATATCTCTCCGAAGAAGAAGTTCGTACCCATATTGAGTAAGATCATCGCACCGATAGATGCGAGGAATACGAACGGAATGAGCCAGCCATCCAGGAATAGAAGCATAGCAGCACAAGCTAAAACTACTGCAAGGCCTACATAGATCGGTTCCTCCTGCTCACACAGATCCTTCAGGTCTACGACCAATGCCGTCATGCCGGAAACAAAGCACTGCTCACCGCATACACTTCTTATTTCCTTAACGGCGTCCATCGTTTCATCCTCCGATGTACCGCTATCAAAAAATACTGCCATCATAGTAGAATGATCGGTATTAAATTCCTTATATACTTTTTCCGGGAGCAGCTCCAACGGTACTGAAATATCAGCCAGTGAATCATACCACAGAACGGTATCTACATGATCGATCTGCTCCACATTTTCCTTCAGTCGTGCCACATCCTTATTCGGCATATCCTCAAATATCAGGAATGTGAATGCGCCCTTATTAAAATCATCCAACAGCTCGTTTTGTCCTATGACCGTTTCCATGTCCTCCGGCAGATATGTCAGCATATCATAGTTGACTCGAGTTGTCGCCATGCCGATCACAGACGGTATCATCAGGATCAGCGTCAAAATTAAAATCGGTATACGGTGTTTTACTACCGCCTTTGAAAAACACATATTAACCTTTCTCCCTCATTTCGCACAATTCCGCATCGACCACATCAGGCTGCTGATGATCGATGATCTTCACCATACTTATCGCCACGCTGAGACTTAAAGCGCCCTCCGCCAGAAGTGATACTCCAAGCAATATATTGACTTTCTGTATCGCCACAACTGACGAAAGTATAACAAGTACTCCGACTATTCCCGCAGTGATCGTGAGTACTAACGTCATCCACCACTGTCGAATACCAAAGCTTTTTGCTTCAAAGGCTGTCTTCCATTTAAAAAGGCAGTCTGCGATCATACTGACTCCATAGGCAATACAGATAAATTCCACGGTATCTCTATGCTTTACCAGCGTGATCATTCCGAGGATACATAACAATATCCCGAATTGCAGATCATACTGAAATGCCAGCCTGAAAAGATCCTTTGAGAAATATCCGATCAATTTTACGATGCCGAATATCAGCATCATTATTCCGAAAAACATTCTGATCGTCGATACCGATAACGTCGGGATCAATGCGATCAGGAATCCGGCAATGCAGAAAATAACAGATGTTGCGATATATCCGTATTTTGCGACCTTCATCGGTAAAACAGAACGCAGCTTCATTTTTTGATTACACCTTGCAAAGCATTTATCCTTTCTTTGGAATTTGTAGTGATCCTCACGTCAGTGAAAATGAGCGACTACTTCGTCGCAAGAAGTAAAAAACGGTGTTTTGAAAAGTTTTTTCAAGCTTTACACCCCATATATCACATAATTTGATCTTATCTGCTGACCACGTTAAAATAATACATCAAATCCGGCCGTTTGAACACGGTCAATGTATTAGGCAGTGTCTGAAAATCAGACACTGCCTATAAAAATAACCGAAAATCAGACACTTGGGTATCTCGTGTCTGATTTTCGGTCAATATCAATTAAATGTACTATATCTGATCCTGTAATAATCCCGCTATTTCCAGTGCAAGATCCTTTTTCAGGATAAATATCCTGCGAATAGATCGAATATAGTCATCTGTCATTCCATTATTGAGCCAATCTATCGTCAGCCCAAAGCAAACACATTTATAATAGTCAATGATCGATCTCTTATCGTCGGAAGAAATAGTATACTCCGATAAAGCCGTATTCACATAGCTGCAAACAAAATACTCACATACCATCATTAGATTTCGTTCAAAGACATTTCTGTTTACAGA
>CAYWVF010000022.1:1411-48091 GCA_964461815.1 uncultured Oscillospiraceae bacterium | reverse complement strand
TCAAGTACTTTTTTCGTTTTCCCTTGAACTTTTTCGCTAAGCCGTGATCGCTGCTTTTGAGTTTGTTCTTCTCTCAGACAGCTATGATAGTATAGCACACATATTTTCATTTGTCAAGCACTTTTTTCGACTTTTTTCTTTTTTATTTTTCTCTATTTTATCGTCTCCGGTTTTATCTCATCTTATCACCTATAACTACGCTAATTCCTGTACATTTTCCCTTAAATTTTGCTTTTTTCCCATTTTAAGTTTACATCGGTATATTTTTAATGTAAAATATACTTTAGTAAATCACAAAGGGAGGATATTCAAATGAAAAGCTATTTCTTTTTCATCGACGACAATATCTGGGTATTCCGTGACCTTGCTACACAGAAGCCCGTATCGCTCTTTGACAACGCATATCTCGGATTTCTCAAGAAAATGCATGACCTTTACGACATAAAGGTGCAGCTCAATATCTTTTTCGGTACATCCGCACGTCACAACGGGCCTTATTTCGACCTCTCGCTCATGCCCGACACATGGCGTGACGAATGGAGGGCAAATTCCGACTGGCTCAGACTGGCATTCCATGCCGAGCGTGAATTTCCCGACTACCCCTATGTAAATGCCACATACGATGAGATGGCGAACGCATATGACAGGGCAATAAACAACGTCATTCGATTTGCCGGAGAAGAGGTCGTAAGTAAGCAGCTCGTCATTCACTGGCTACCTGTAACACGTGAGGGATGCAGAGCACTTATGGATCGTGGGATCAACGCACTCGGTGCATCCTACGGCTTTGATGCTCCACCATATGCGGAAACGCTTTTAAGTGATGAGCACAAGGAGCGTCTGCACCTGGAGCACACAGAGGCTACGTCCTGCGTATACTTTAAAAACGCCAGCGGCGGTGTGATACAGCCCTCGCTTCGTGCATATAACCACATGCCGCAGGAGCAAGCCGACATTCACGAGCACGCACGCACATTCTATACGGATAATGATCTTGAGCTTCCGTTCAAGAGACTGGCACATATCGTGCTGAATCTGCACTCGCCCGAGGATATCGTAAAACTCCTCTCTCCCATGCTGGGTACTGATTTCATAGGTATCGGCAATCACGAGCAGTACTTCTACAGTGACTACTTCGCCTACGAGCCCGACTACTGCGACCGTATCGAGACGGCAATGAAGCTGATGCACGACAATGGATATAAAGCGATATTCATAGACGAGCTGCTGTAAAAAAACAAGCTCCATCCTCACTCAGAGGATGGAGCTTTATTAAATTCAGTCCTCGATAAATACTTCCTTGCCGGTCCTTGCAGATTCATAGATCGCAAGTATGATACCTACGCTGTGAAGTGCTTCTTCGCCTGTTATCATAGGATCTCTGTTGTCGAGGATCGCACGTGACATATCCTCGATCTGGTACGCATGAAGGTTATCGGTATATGTACAGTTAAGACCGCCCATGCTTCCTGTCGATTCCGGCTTGACTATACTCTTATCCTTCATTTCCCATCTGTATATGCCCTTATTGCCTATCTCGGCAAAGCCCTCGGTACCGCCTACTGTAAATACGGTATCAAGTCCGGGATAAACCGTCGTACAGCATTCGATGACACCCATAGCGCCGTTCTTATAGCGCACCATAATGACCGCCGTGTCCTCTACCTCTGTCTTCCAGTTCAGTCTCTCACATCTGGCATATACGCTCTTTATGCCGCCGCTTATCCAGTCTATCATATCTACGCCGTGGATGCCCTGATTCATCAGCGCACCGCCGCCGTCAAGCTCCCATGTGCCGCGCCACTCGCCGCTGTCATAGTATGCCTGATCTCTGTAGTACTTAAGATATGCGTCGCAGAGTGTGATCTTTCCGAAAACGCCATCCTCTACAGCCTTCTTCATAGCGATAGCCGCAGAGAAGGTACGGCGCTGGAATATGCAGCCTAGCTTTACATTATTCTTCTTACATGCATCGATGAGCGCACGCATCTTTTCACGTGTGACATCCATCGGCTTCTCGCAGAGTACATTCACGCCGTGCTCTGCTGCGATGATACCGCATTCGGCATGCTTTCCGCTTGGCGTAAGGATGCAGCATACGTCTATGTCCTCATTTTCAAGCATGGTCGCTTCATCTGTATACCACTTTACGCCATACTTTTCACCCGTTTCACGAGCTTTTGTCTCATCTATATCGCATACGGCTCTAAGCTCGGAAGAATTCGACTTCTCGATACCGTCGAGATGATTCCACGAGATACGTCCGCAGCCGACGATAGCATATTTAACTGTCATGATAATGCTCCTACTGTATTACTTGATTCCCTTGGATGTGATGAACTTGTAGCTGGACTCGAGACAATCAAACGGGCAGCGTCCGTAGCAATCATCCTGCTCTACGAAATAGTATCTTATTCCGTTCTTCTTACAAGCCTCGATGATACCGTCCCAGTTCAGGTTGCCCTCGCCGATAGGAGCATAGATACGCTCACGCATCGGCATCTTAACTGCGAAATCCTTGAAGTGGATAACGTCCATACGACCTGCTACCTTGTTGATCCACTGGATGGGGTCGCCGCCGCCTGCTGTTACCCAGTGAAGGTCGAGCTCGAACTGGAAGTCCTCATTTACGTTCTCAAGGAGGATGTCCATTGCGATCTTATCGCCGTACTTAGCGAACTCATGGTGATGATTATGATAAATAAATGTCATACCCTCTGCCTTGAGCTTTGTAGCAACTACGTTTGCTTCCTTTGCAAACTGTAAATAGCCCTCTCCGCCTGCTTCGATATAACGCATCGGGAGTCCGCCGATACCTACATATTTGCAGTTCCATGCCTTATGCTTACGAACCTCTTCATCAAAGTTGTTGAGAAGATCATCAAAATTAATATGTGTTGCACCGCAGTCAAGACCGGTCTCCTTAAGAGCCTCTGCAACACCTTCAACTGTACAATCCGGGCCTATACCGGAAACCTGTACTACCTGATAGCCTATCTCCTTGACCTTCTTTAATGTCTCAAGAAAATCTGCGTCTGTCTTTGTGTAATCTCTGAGTGTATATAACTGTGCGCCGAGCTGATACATAATCGTAACTTCCTTTCTTATCTTTGATGCTCATCTACAGTTTACCACATTAATTTTGATTTGTAAATGCATATTTATTAATTATTTTTAATCGATCTTACATTGTTCCAGCTGCTCCGTAATAAACGGCAGTACCTGTGAGCGACCTATGTCCAGAACAAGTGCAAGCTCATCATACAATATCCTCTCCGCATCCTTCAGGAAACGCTCGTCACACATATGCAGCTTCCTGCCCTTTGACTTCTGATCCTTTTGGTGCAGATAAAGCGTTTTTACGAGCTGTACGAGCTTACGCCTGTCGCCGTTCGTAATGATGGCTTTATATTTCTCCTTGCGTTCACTCTCGTTTTCTATCCATATCGTCTCTTCCTCAGGCATATTACGGATAAGCTCATGTGCTTCCTCGGCAGATATCACCCTTTTCATCCTGCCGGTGAGCTCGGAGTTGTCCTTAGGTACAAATATCGTCGCCGAGCTGTCATAGATCGGTCTCAGAACATAAAAATCCTTATTCTTACCGTCAATATTCTTTTGTATCATATCAGCTATCCTACATACGCCATCCGTACCGTAAAGAATAGTTTCATCTACCTTAAACATTGCATACTCCCTCTCCAATATGATAATCTGCCCATTTTCTTTTATTATATCATATTTCAACACATTTTTCTATTTAAAAAGTGCAAATTTGCAATTTTTATGCACTTTTGTGTATATATACGTGCTACGAATTAGTGCATTATCACCATAATTTCTCGTCAGATGCAAAAAAGCGGATGCTTCGGGAAGCATCCGCTTTTATCGGTTATTTATCTTACTTTTTCAGCACGAGGTGGATCGCAAAGCCGGAGAACTCGTCTGCGAGATAGATGTACTTCATCGTACCGTCACTGTTATATCCGGCACTGGACTCATCAAATTTGATGCCCTTAAGTCCGAGGTGATATACCGCACGATCAACGTTGTTTGTAAAGATAGCGATATGACCGTTTTTGCCGCGGCCGTTAGCCTTGAGCACCTCAAAGCCTGTACCTACGAACATACCCTTTTCCGTTTCCTTTTCTATGGACTGTCCCATGAGAAGTGCAAGTGCGTTAGCCGTAGCCTTTGCGGACTCCTCGTTCTCGTTATTGATGCCTACATGACCGAGCTTAAGACCGAGCATGAGGCTTACCGACTGCTTTGTAAGTCTCGTGATCTCATCCCAGTTGTCGCTATCTATGTAGCTTTCCTTGACCATGAAGCTTCCGCCGCAGGCAAGGATCTTATTGCTTGCAAGATAGTCGTTTACGTTATCAAGGCTCACACCGCCTGTCGGCATGAATTTGATGTTGCCGTAGGGTGCGCTCATTGCCTTGATCTTTGCAAGTCCGCCGCTCTGCTCTGCCGGGAAGAACTTGACTACCCTTAAACCAAGCTCAAGAGCCTGCTCTATCTCGGACGGTGTTGTGCAGCCGGGCAGCGGTGTTACGCCATTGTCGAGACACCATTTTACTACCTTCGGATTAAAGCCGGGGCTTACGATAAACTTAGCTCCTGCGTTCAGCGCACGCTGAGCCTGGTCTATCGTGAGGACTGTACCTGCACCTACGAGCATATCGGGGTAAGCCTGAGAAATAGCACGGATGGATTCCTCTGCTGCGTCTGTTCTGAAGGTGACCTCGGCAGCTGCAAGACCTCCGTCAATGAGAGCCTTTGCAAGCTTTACTGCCTTTGATGCATCGTTTATCTTTATTACCGGGATTATGCCGATATTTGATATCGTCTTTAAAAGCTCCATAATTATACCTGTGCTTTGCGTTGCAAAGCATCTACCCTTTCTTATGAATTTACAGTGGATTTCACATTGCTAAAAAATATATAGTCCTGTTACAGTGAGTCTTATAATGTCAGCGCTGTACACGTCCGCTTCCGTCGCCGCCTACGAGAGTCTCGACCTCTTTACGGCTGACTATATTGAAGTCACCGGGGATCGTGTGCTTGAGAGCGGAGGCTGCTACGCCGAACTCGAGTGCGCTCTTGAAGTCCTTACCGTCCAGCATACCGCAGATAACGCCGCCGGCAAAGCTGTCGCCGCCGCCTACACGGTCAACGATAGGAGCGATCCTGTATTCCTTGGAATGGTAAAATTCCTTTGTATCTCTCGAGTATATACATGCAGACCAGCCGTTATCCGATGCGGAGTGAGATACACGCAGAGATGAGATGACATATTCAAAGTTGAACTTTTCTACCATCTGCTCGAATATATCCTTGTAGCCTGCAAGCTTCAGGTCTCCGCTCGTTACGTCTGTCTCACCGGGCTTGAAGCCGAGCACCTTTTCGGCATCCTCTTCGTTACCGATGCAAACGTCTACATACTGCATGAGATTTGTCATGACCTTCTGAGCCTTTTCACTTGTCCAGAGCTTCTTTCTGAAGTTGAGGTCGCAGGATACCTTGACACCCTTGGCCTTTGCAGCCTTAAGTGCAGCCTCTGTCAGCTCAGCCGCAGCATCCGATACAGCCGGTGTGATACCTGTGAAGTGGAACCAGTCGCAGCCGTCGAAGATCTTATCAAAGTCAAATTCCTCTGCCTTTGCAAGTGCGATAGCGGAGTTGGCTCTGTCGTAGGTCACTGTTGAAGCACGCATAGCCGAGCCTGTCTCGAGGAAATATATACCGAGTCTGTCGCCGCCGCGAACAATATAGTCTGTCTTTACATTCATCTTGCGAAGTGATGCGACTGCTGCGTCACCGATGAGGTTTGCCGGTACTTTTGTTACATATTCAACATCATGACCGTAGTTTGCCAGCGATACCGCTACATTAGCTTCACCGCCGCCGTAGTTTACATCAAACTTTGATGCCTGGAGTATTCTTTCAAAATTTGCCGTGGACAGACGGAGCATGATCTCGCCCATCGTTACTACCTTTGCCATAGATATATACCTTCCTATCATAATATATTTGACATTTATTTCGCTTAAGCTTATAATAACATTATAGCTGCGATTTTTCAACAATTATCTTGCGATAAATGTCCAATATATTACGATTTTATTTTTAAGTGGCAGGGTGATGCGCTATGTCCGAAAAAAACACGAATAATATTTTATATGTAGCCGGAAAACCCATGCTCACCGTTTTCCGTTCATCTCTGACGCCTGACAAAAGTATGCTTTCCGAGCATCACCACACTGCATTTGAAATTACAATGGTGCTTGGCGGCGGCGGAATATATGCTACAAAAAGTGATGAATTTGATTTCACCGACAACGATATATTCTTTTTCGGAACAGACGAATACCACTGGATCAAAAAGCTCGACCGTAAGACCGATTTCCTAAATATTCACTTTGAGCCGAGATTCGTATGGTCGGAAAACCTGGGGATATCGAACAGGGAGCTTATAAAAATATTCGTCAGCCGTGAAAAAACGGACGGCAACAAGATATGCGGCTCAGCCGAGCCCTCGCAGACGATACGCAGACTGATCTTCTGCATCGAAAAGGAGATCACCGAGCGTCGGCAGCAATACGAGACTCTTCTGAAGGTGCATCTTGTGAACATTCTGGTGGAGCTTATAAGATCATACGGCGACCGTTCTCTTTCGCCCGATGCATTGAGTGAGCAGAAGCAGCCCTACAGCGTTCAAAAGCTTCGCTACATGGACGATGCACTCAACTACATAGACAGCTGTCTCGACCACGACCTGACACTGGAGGAGATATCCGATGTCGCTCACATGAGTAAAACGTACTTTTGTGACCAGTTCAGGCGGCTAAACGGCATTCCGCCGTGGGAATATATAACCATAAAGCGTATCGAGCGTGCGATATCCTATATTGAAACAACAAATCTGACTACGCTTGAGATCGCTTCCAAATGCGGCTACAACAGTACGTCCAATTTCTACTACGCATTCAAGCGCATTACGGGAAAAACTCCCGGTGACTATAAAAAATAAAAAGGAGCTTCCGACATACAAATATGATATCACTTACCGAGCTGCATAAAAGCTTTATCCTCCGTCACCTTGGTGACGGCGATACGGCTGTAGACTACACTATGGGCAATGGCTACGATACGGTATTCCTGTCGAAAACAGTAGGTGCTAACGGCAGGGTATACGCCTTTGATATACAGCAGAGTGCGCTTGAGAGCACAAAACGCAATCTGACAGACTCCGATTGCCCGGAAAACTACACTCTGCTATGTGCTTCACATCACCGTGTGAGGGAATTTGTACATGAGCCTGTAAAAGCAGGCATATTCAATCTCGGCTATCTTCCCGGCGGCGACAAGAGCATAACGACTCTCCGAGACACCACTCTTGCAGCGATAGATGCTGCGATAGAGCTTATGGCTCGTGATGCGGTGATCATCATCGCAGTCTATCCCGGTCATGATGAGGGCTCTGTCGAGGGTAAACTCGTAGGTGAACGTCTCGAAGCACTCGACAGGAAGCGTTACATGGCAGCCTGCTTTAAAATGATGAACTCACCTGCAAGTCCGTATTTCTATGTGATCGAAAGCAAGTAAACTCACGCTTTAGAAGACGGAGCTTTTCGATAAACCACGCAGTTATTGAAAAGCTCCCGTAAAATGATACAATAGCCCTGCATTCTTATAATATAAGAGAGGGGATATTTATGGCAGTAAATGCGGCTGCGATCGGAGAATTTATTGCAAAGCTGAGAAGGGACAAGTGTCTTACTCAAAATAATATCGCCGAGCACTCCGGCTGTGCTCGCAGCTCATATGATAAATTTAAGCGACTGTCTCACGATGAGACAGCCGCTTTTTCTGTCATTTTTTCAATTCAAGCACAGTGATCTCCGGCACGGACATGAACCTCAACGGCATTTTTGTCGTACCGAGTCCTCTGTTTACGTAGAGCTGTGAGCTGCGAGCGTTATCGGCAGCGTACAAGCCCTCATCATAGATCTGTCCCATCCTCGGCAGCATTACCGCACCTATAAACGGTATCTTCACCTGACCTCCGTGCGTGTGACCCGAGAGCATCAGATCGACATACGTCTCGGTGCATTCATCGAAGATATCCGGCTCATGGCACAAAACGATATTGAAGTCACTTTCTTCAAGCGTTCCCAGTATCCTTGTATTACCGTAGCCGATCAGAGAATCATCAATGCCCGTTATACACAGCGACAGCTGCGGCAGCCGTACAGATTCATTCACGAGCACGGTAAAGCCGCCGTCCGTCAATATCCTCTTGACATTATTTACGGAGTTTGCACCGTAGTCATGGTTGCCGAGTACCGCAAACTTTCCGACTCGTGCCTTCATACCTCCGAGTATCTCCGACAGCTCATCGCCCAGCTCACTGCTTTTCACATAATTGTCAAACAGATCACCTGCAAATACCACGATATCGCAATCTTCATTATTTATCTTCTCCGCTACACGCCGCATATCGTCAAGATCATACGAAAAGCCGACATGCGTATCATTGAACTGCGCTATTTTCAGTCCATGTGTACCGTCGGAAACATAGTCTGATACGATCTCGTGATGTGTGACCGTGATGATCGACGGCTCGACATATCTCATGTATGCATACCCGAGTGCCACCAGCAGCAGGACTACGATAATGGTAGTAAATATTGTCATAATAAATCGCTTAAACACCTATGATTAGACCTTTTTTCTCAATATGGAATATTTTTTTGCGTGGATCGGCAGCCTTGTCAGCACCGTCATATTCGGATGCGGTGCGGCAGTGACGATCTCGTCCTTGTCATTTTTCATTTCTCCTACAGTGAAGCTCACAACAGCTCCGTCCGGTGTCAGAAGCTCGACCTCGTCACCTGTGCAGAATCTGTTGCGCTGTGTCATGACTGCATTGCCGTCCTCGTCGCACGACTCGACTACAGCCGACACATTCCACTCCCTTATATACTTCGAGTCGGGGTAATACTCGCTTTTAGCAGTCTTTCCCAGATAAAAGCCGGGGAAATATTCTCTGTGGCTGACCTTTCCGACCTCATCCTTAAGCTCCGGTGGACAAACCCAGTCACCATCCGATGCAAGGTACGAGTCAAGCGCACGTCTGTATGCGCTCGTCACAACAGCTGCATAATACGCAGTCTTTACACGTCCCTCTATCTTGAGGCTCGTTACTCCTGCCTTTACAAGCTCGGGTATATGCTCGATCATACACATATCACGTGAGTTGAAGATATACGTACCTCTGTCATCCTCGACTACAGGCATATACTGACCGGGGCGCTTTTCCTCCATGAGATTGTACGACCATCGACATGCACCTGCACACTCACCTCGGTTGGCATCACGACCCGTCAGGTAGTTCGACAACAGACAGCGGCCCGAATATGAAATGCACATCGCACCGTGGACGAACACCTCAAGCTCAAGCTCACTCGGAGTCCTTTCACGTATCGTTCTTATCTCATCAAGAGTCAGCTCACGTGCAAGCACTACTCTCTTTGCTCCAAGCTCATACCACATCATCGCAGACTCGTAGTTCGTTATGCTCGTCTGCGTGCTTATATGCACCTCAAGCGACGGTGCGTATTTTTTTATCATGCGAAACACACCGAGATCGGCGATTATTACCGCATCGACTCCGATGCTCTCAAGGTATTTGAGGTATTCGGGCAGTCCCGAAAGCTCATCACAGTGAACGATAGTATTACAGGTGACATATACCTTTACGTTTCGCTCATGGGCATACTCCACCGCTTTTTTCAGCTCATCCTCATCGAAGTTTCCCGATGCTGCGCGCATACCGTACATACGTCCTGCCAGATAGACTGCATCCGCTCCGTACTCTATCGCATATGTCAGCTTCTCCATGTCTCCGGCAGGCGACAATATCTCTATATTACTTCTCATTCCTCTGCCTCCGCTGCGACCTTTGCTATGGCATTGTTATGCTCGTTCAGTGTGCGTGAGAAGATATGACTTCCGTCCTTACGTGCAACGTAGTAATAGTAGTCTGTCTCGGCAGAATACAGCACCGCTGCGATCGAGTCGATACCAGGATTCGAGATAGCCGTCGGCGGCAGACCGGGGTACATATATGTGTTATATGGGCTGTCGATATTCTTATCGTCGGCAGTCGGCACCTCACCTGTCAGATATTGCAGTGATGCGTCGATCTGCAAGTACGGATAATTTGCCGGATCTGCGAGTCTGTTCAGTATTACCGATGCTATCACCGCACGCTCATCGTCAAGCTTCGCCTCACGCTCGACAAGTGATGCTATCTTTATAACTTCATCTATCGTCATTCCTATATCCTCAGTCCTTGAGATAAGGTCGGAGGAGTACTGCTTTTTAAAGTTATCGAGGAACTTGGCTATTACGTCAGCTGCATTATCATTGACATAGAACTCATACGTATCGGGGAACAGATAGCCCTCGAGCCTTGCCTCACCCTTTTCAAGCTCCTTTGTAAAGGTATGGCTGAAATCGTAATTGCTTATCACATCCATGAGCTTTGCCTTGCTTGCAACGCCCTTTTCCACGAGTGCATCTACGATCTGAGCTGTCGTGTAGCCCTCGGGGATCGTTACCCATACTGTCTCTCGTGACTGAGTTGCAGTCGAGCGCAGTGTACGTGCTATGGCAGGGTAGTCGAGATTTGCATTCAGCTCGTATTTACCGGGCTTATATCTCTGGTCTGCCTTTGAGAACTTAGCATACAGCTCGTAAAGCTTGGAGTATTCTATAACTCCCGCTTCCTTAAGTGCATCCGCTACCTCCTCACCCGTCATCGTCTCCGTGACCTCGACCACTGCGGCTCTGTCGGGCTTGACGAATGCGAACACGTCATTGCACCATTTAACGGCAAGTCCGGCAAGGAACATGGATACGCCCAATATAAAGGCGAGGTACATCATGCTCACAAGACAACCGTGACCTCCCGAATACATCCTGCGCTTTTTTCTTCTGCGCGGACGGTTTACATTTTCATTATTATCCATAGCTTTTACTCCAAAATCATTTATATTCCCAAAAATACTATTAATGCCATACGCAGTAAAAATACCGATGCAAATAAAATATATCCGGGCGAATTTACCGCACCTACTATACTGCGCTTGAAGCCGTTTCTGCCTACAGTCATCTGCGGCACTGCGTTGTCACGCATCAGCTCCGCAAGGCAGCCGAGTGCGATGTACAAAAATACAAAGAACAGCACTATATTTGCCGCAAGGAAATAATCCCAATACAGATTGAATGCGTAATTTGCGGCAAGCCATGATATGAGCATCGAATACAGGTTATTGAGCAAATGCGCTATCACTCCCGGCCACACCGAGCCTGTGACATGGAGCATATATGCATATCCGAGTCCTGCGAAAAGTGCCGCAAGAAGCGCCTCGGGATATGTGTGCAGCATGGCAAAGGATACCGACGTTACGAGTATCGCAGTCAATGCTCCCCTCTTCTCGTAAAACGAATAGAGCACACCTCGTATCAGCAGCTCCTCAAGCAGTGCCGGAATGATCGCTACCGCTGCGACAGCTGCAATAAGCTGTGCGGAGGTGCTTCCCGACGACACCGGATAGAGTGTCTGTATACCTGCATCACGTCCGCTGCCGATAAGATATGCCGATACATAATTTAATGTAAAGGACAAAAATATTATTGCCGCAGAGGAACTCAGTGTAAACGGCACATAGTGCTTCTTTATTCTTTTCAGTCTCATATTCGCAAGCCCGTGCAGCGGTCTGTAGCGAGTGAGAAACAGCATCGGTGCTCCGAATGCAACAGCTTCACTCGCCGCAAGCATACCATACGGAGCTAAGCCCGTCATGGTGCTCATCGTATTCCCGGCTATCATATAGAATGCCGACAAAAATAGCAGTACGGCAAAAAAAGTCCAGCTTGCAAGTGCAGAGGGCTTCAGTTCCAACTATAAAACCCCTTTTCCGTTATAAGTATATCTATTTTTTCATCGTGAGACTCGCAGATCAGCTCTTTTTCTATCATTTCTCTTCTGCAAAGTCCGATCTTCAGCGCATTTTTCGCTTTTTTCAGGAATCTGTCGTAATATCCGCCGCCATAGCCCATTCTCTCGCCGTGCTCACCGAATGCCACTCCCGGTACGAGCACTATATCCAGCTCCTCCGGCTCGGCTGTCTCATCACTGTCCGAGGTCGGTATATCGTATCTGCCTATCGTCATTTTATCCATACCGATGAGCCTTACCGCATCCATCATGCCCCTTGCGTAGCATCTGGGCACGTAGACCTCTTTTTCGTCCTCAAGCAGCTGCCTTAGCAGCATATACGTAGGCGCTTCGCTTTTTACGGATATATACACAAATATCTTCTTCGAATTTTTATACTGCTCTATGCTCCTTACGCATTCGCATATGATACGCTCGAAGTCGCCATCCGGCTTCAGCATATCACGCTTTGCTATGAGCCTTTTACGCAGCTCCCTTTTAGGATCAGTCAAGATGCTTTTCTCCCGATCTGTAGAATACACCGTCACGCACCTTATCCGCAACCTTGATCCCCACAAGCAGCTCTGTCAGCTTATGTGCAAAATCGAACGTCGTGCCGGCTGCCTTTGATGTGATAACATTGCCGTCCGTAGAAACTATGGCATCAGTCTCCACTCTCGCACCGCTCAGCTTATCCTCAAAGCCGGGATAGCAGATAGCACGCTTACCGTTCAATATACCGAGTCTGCCGAGGATAGACGGAGCTGCACATATCGCAGCTACGTATCTGCCTGCATTATACTGCTCTTCTATAAGTGAGCGCAATCTGTCACATGCCCACAAATTATCTACGCCGGGAAGTCCGCCGGGGAGTATCATCATATCGACAGCGCTGTCAGCCTCGTCGATCCCGATGTCTGTCTTTACCGTTATGCCGTGTGCGCCTGTGACGTATTCTCCCGTCACTCCGCAGAGCTTTACCTCTACCCCGGCACGTCGCAGCATGTCAGCTGTGATAAGTGCTTCCATTTCCTCAAAGCCTGTAGCCAAAAAGATATATACCATCATGCTCTCTCCTTTTTACAGAATATCCGAATAGAATAATTCTCTCTTTATTACATCATGTATCTGCTCGATACTGAGCATAGCACCGTCCTGTGTGCAGTCAATCCTCAGCCATCCGAGCTTATCGGCGGCGTAGGATGCACATTCGTAGCAGCGTTCGAGATAGCTCGCATCCTTCTCATGGATATCCGTCTTCTCGCCTCGTGACCTGATATTTGCTATCGCAAGCTGCGGCGGCAGGTCGAGGAACAGCACCGCATCGGGCTTCGGTATTCCGAGAAGCTCGTATTCATACTCATAGAGCCATTTGAAATATTCATCACGCTGAGACGGCAGCATCTTAGCTCCCTGGTGTATCACATTCGACGTTGTGTATCTGCCGGAAACAAGTATCTTGCCTGCGTCATAGTCCTTTTTCCAGTCCGCAAGATATGAGCCTACTCTGTCTACCGCATAAAAGGACGATGCCGCATATGCATTTACATTGTCAGCATGTTCTCCAAACTGTCCTGCAAGGTACATCCGTACCAGTGCCGATGTCGGCTCACTGTAGCATGGGAACTCAAGCTTACGATACGGCATATCCATTTTTGCGAGAAAATCGCAGAGCATACCGAGCTGAGTCGTTTTTCCCGAGCCGTCCGACCCCTCTATTACGATCAATTTACCTTTATTTTGCATCAAATTCATCTCCGAAAATACGTGCCTTGACTGCCGTAAGCAAAAACAGCGGTAATCTCAGCATTCTTTTGAATCTCCACGGTTCCTTACAAAGTCTGTAAAACCATTCAAGTCCGAGCTTTATAAATATATCGGGCGCACGTTTTGTCGCTCCTGCGTAAATATCGAGTGAGCCGCCCAGTCCGAGCATTACTCCGACCTTGAGCTTGTCACGGTTTTCACTCATCCACAGCTCCTGCTTCGGCACACCGAGACACACGAGCAGTACATCGGGCGACTTATCGTTGATATCCGATATGACCTCGCTGTCATCCTTAAAGTAACCGTCATGCGTACCTACAATATTCAGTCCGCTGTATTTCTCGCAAAGCCTTCTTGCAGCCTCCTGTGCTACTCCAGGCTTCGCACCCAGCAGATATACACTGCCGCCCGTCTCCGCAGTCCTTGCAATGAGCCTTTCACCAAGCTCTACTCCTGCGACCTTCTGCTTTACAGGGCAGCCCAGTATCCTTGCCGCATACACGACTCCGATACCGTCGGGCACTACCATGTCCGCACCTCGCACCGCATGTCGAAGGCTTTCGTTCCTACGGCATTCGTAAACTATCTCCGAATTAGGCGTAACTATATAATGACCCTTGCCGCTTTTCGATAATTCAAAGGCTTTCTCCGCAGCCTCGTCCATCGTCACACTGTCAAAGCCTACAGAAAGTATCTCATGTCGCATGATATCGTCACGCTCCCTCGCATTGATAGTTCTTATTTTACCAGATATTCCTCTGTTTTTCAATTACTTTAAGTAAATTTAATCTAAACTACGCACACCACGTCTCCCATCATCTTCGGCATACTGTCCATTGACTAATTTGACTCGGATATAGTATAATTATAGTATAAATAAAATTATAAGAAAAGCAGGATGACTCCATGGATAGAGAACGATTCGATATGGAATACAGCGCAGTCCGACGTGCCTTGATAGAGCGGGAATTTACCCGTCTCAACGACCGTCAGCGTGAAGCGGTATTCACAACAGAGGGCCCTCTTCTTGTCCTCGCAGGTGCAGGCAGCGGCAAGACCACGGTGCTTATAAACAGAATAGCAGCTCTCATCCGCTTCGGCAGAGCATATGAGTGCGGCAGAGCACCCGACTTTGCAACAGAAGCAGAGCTGGGTGAGCTGAAAGCATGTCTTCGCTCAGGCGAAAGACTCAACGAACGTCAGACATATCTGTGTGCAGTCGATCCCGTACCGGCTTGGAATCTGCTTGCGATCACATTCACGAATAAGGCGGCAAGTGAAATGAAGACACGTCTCGAGCGTATACTCGGCCCTGCCGCGAATGAGATATGGGCATCCACATTCCACTCCGCATGTGTGAGGATACTGCGCCGTGATATAGATAAGCTGGGCTTCGAGCGCAATTTTACGGTCTATGACGATGACGAGCATCTTCATCTGCTCAAGGTCATACTCCGTGAGCGCAACGTCGATGACTCCCTGCTCCAGCCTCGCACCGTCGCAAATATTATAAGCCGTGCCAAGGATCAGCTCATAATGCCTAACCGCTTCGCCTATGAAAACAGTAGCGATCTTCGCATGAAAAAGGCTGCGGAGATATACGAGGTATATCAGCAGCGTCTGAAAAATGCAAATGCACTCGATTTCGACGATATTATAATGTATACCGTGCTTCTCCTGCAAAAATTCCCCGAGGTACTTGAATACTATCAGAAGAAATTCAAGTACGTGCTCGTGGATGAATATCAGGATACGAACTACGCACAGTATATGCTGACAAAGCTGCTTTCCGGCGGCTATGAAAACATCTGCGTTGTGGGTGATGACGATCAGAGCATATACCGCTTCCGAGGTGCTACGATAGAGAACATCATGAAGTTCGAGTCACAGTATAAAAATACAAAGGTGATACGCCTTGAGCAGAACTACCGCTCAACGAAGGCAGTGCTCAATGCAGCAAATAAGGTCATAGAAAACAACGTCTCCAGAAAAGGCAAGACTCTTTGGACTGAAAACGATGAGGGTGAGATCATCGGCTTCTACAGAGGTCAGAACGAGCAGGATGAGGCTCAGTATATAGCAGCATCCATTCTCGGAGGCTACTCAAAGGGACTTACTCCACGTGACTTCGCAGTGCTCTACAGGCTCAACGCACAGAGTAACGCAGTCGAAAACGCATTCAAGCGCAACGGCATACCGTACAGGATCGTCGGCGGCGTTCGCTTCTTCGACCGTGCCGAGGTCCGTGACATGCTCGCATACATGCATGCCATCTCCAACCATCTCGATGCGCTGCGTATCAGAAGAATAATCAACACTCCGTCACGTAAGATAAGCGATATGCGTGTCGAGACGGCTACGATGCTTGCTGAGGAAAACAGGCTGCCCTTATATGAGGTGCTTCGCACGGCAAAGACGTTCCCAGAGCTCGACCGTGCAGCTGCAGCCATGGAAAACTTTGCGGCTATGCTTGAGGATCTCCGTGTGCTTGCCGAGACGATGCCGCTCGACGAGCTGTACGACGTCATTCTCGACCGTACAGGCTACGCTGCAATGCTTGAGGCAAAGGGTGATGCCGAGTCGATAGGCAGACTTGAAAACGTACAGGAATTAAAATCAAACATCATCGAATATACCCGCACTCACGACACTCCGTCACTTGAGGGCTTCCTCGAGGAGGTCGCACTGTTTACCGATATCGACAGGTATGACGCAGGTGCTGATGCTGTAGTGCTGATGACGCTGCACAGTGCAAAGGGACTCGAGTTCCCTGTAGTATTCATGTGCGGCATGGAGGAGGGTATCTTCCCGTCATACCGCAGTCTCGACGAGCAGGAGCAGCTTGAGGAGGAGCGCAGACTTTGCTACGTGGGTATAACACGTGCAGAGCGCAGACTTCATATGACCTGTGCACGCTCGAGAACTATCTTCGGTAAGACGAGCTACAATAAAATATCACGCTTCGTCAACGAGATACCCGACGAATACATCGACAGGCCAAAATACGAGCCGATAAAGTCCGAGGACGGTTCACATTACACACCTCGTCAGAACCTTATGATCCGCAGTCGCCGTCAGCGTCCCGAGCCGCCGGCATCGGCAGGCACTCCAATGGCATGGAAGGCTGCATCGAGCACTCAAAATGTCGTACATATATTCCGAATAGGCGAAAAGGTATCGCATACCGCATTCGGTGCAGGTGTTGTCGAGGCACTGAACCCCATGGGTGGCGACATGATGCTGACCATCAACTTCGAAAAGGTCGGTACAAAGCGTCTTATGGCAAATTCCGCATCGAAATTCATCAAAAAGCTCGACGAATAAGCTAAAAAGGGAAGCATTTGAAATATGCTTCCCTTTTCTGATACTCATCTTGAAAATATTTTATCTTTCGTTGCTGTTTACTATCTGGCTGATAGCTGTCTGACATTCTGCGATAAACTCAGCGTTTTCCGGACGTGCCATAACGCTGCGTACATGCTCTGCACCTGCTTTTCTTCCGAAAATACCGAGTGCTATAACAGCTTCACGACGAACAGACAGCTCCGGATCACGGATAAGGTCTGTAAGTGCATTATAGGATTCATCTACACGTATATCAGCAAGTGCCTTGGCTGCCGCTGCTCTGAGCTCCGGCTCCTTAGCCTCAACATACTTAAGTATTTTTGCAGTCTTTTTCTTTGCTCCTAAATCGAGTATCTTTTCTACTTTCTTATCAACAGACATCTCAAAATTCCTCCAACTTAATTTATAATACTATTATGTTACTCCTCTGAAAATTAAAAGTCAAGCGGACAGGCAAATTTGTTGAAATTTGTTCACATTTAATTTATCTCAAGTTCAAAAATGCAATGTGAATTTTATGTGAACATCACGTGAACTAACATTCACAAAAAAACACCTATTTTTCAACATAGAATCAAACACATATCACCTATGCAATGTAGAATAATAATCGTAAAAAGGAAAAAAGCTAAAAAGGCTTTATGATTATTATTCTAAGAAAGGAAGATCAGTATGTATAACAACTACAACATTGAACAGCAGGACAACGGCTCGAACAGAGAACACTATGACAGCCGAATCGATAAGATGGGTAAATATCTTAAGGCAATGATAGCTATGTGCTGTGTGCTTGCACTTCTCGTATGTGTAGCAGGCGGCGCACTCGTTGCAACATATGTAAACCGTACCGATGACAGCGAGTCAAACAGCTCCGTCAAGATGGACAGCAATTCCGACGTGCAGGACAGCGGTCTTATCGTCAGCGACAAGAAGACAGACAGCAGCAAGCCCTCCACGAGCGGCATAAAGCTCTACACTGCCGGTGATGGCAGCGGTGAGGAAATGACCACGTCCGAAGTGGTAGCCTCCCTCAGTGATGCAGTCGTTGCGATTTACACAGAGTATGAGCAGCAGGCTTACGGCTATTACGGAGTTCAGACATACACCACACAGGGTGCAGGCTCCGGCGTTATAATCTCCGCAGACGGTCATATAGTCACAAATAACCACGTTGTCGAGGGTGCGACCTCCTTTAAGGTAGTGCTCAACGACGGTCGTGAGTTTGATGCCAAGCTTCTCGGTACAGACAGCTCGACTGAAATAGCACTTCTTAAGATCGATGCCGATTCCCTGACATATGCACCTCTCGGTGACAGCGATAACGTAAGCGTAGGCGACAAGGCAATAGTAATAGGCAACCCTCTCGGCAAGCTCCAGGGCACAGTAACACAGGGTATCGTCAGCGCACTCGACAGAGAGATAACCTTCTCCGACGGCACAACACTTAACCTTATGCAGACAGATGCAGCAGTCAACTCCGGCAACTCCGGCGGTGCAATGCTCTCCGACAGAGGCGAGCTGATCGGTGTTATCGTAGCTAAGACCTCCGCAACAGGCGTTGAGGGACTCGGATACGCTATCCCTGTAAATGATATCAAGCCGATAGTCGAGGATCTTCTTGAGTACGGCTATGTAACAGGTCGTCCGGCATTTGGTATCAACGTAACTGTAATAACAAATCCTCTTACAGCTATGTCATATAAGCTCCCAAGCACAGGCGTTTATGTAAGCGGCTTTATCGATCCTGAATTTCAGGATAAGTCCGGTCTTGAAATAGGCGACTGCATCAAGGAGGTCAACGGTGTAGAGGTATCGAGCACGCAGGAGATCAAATCCGCTCTGAGCGATTTCAGTGCAGGTGATACGGTAGAGGTAAAGGTAATACGAGATAATCAGGAGATCACAGTAAATGCGCTCCTGACAGAGGAATACAGAGATCTTGATAATATGTAATAACGGTTCATTCACGGCCTCCAAAATAATCAGCTCCGACGTCTTAAAAAGGCGTCGGAGCTATTTTTATTCTGTACATGATACGCTGACCTGAACCTTTGACCAGCCGCTGTCCTCATATGTATTGCCCTCGAAGCTGAGTCTGCGAAGCATTGCAGCCGACTCCTCTCTCACTCCGAGTGGGCTGCTCCACGGGAATACCGAAGCACCGAAGCTCTCGGCACAGCCCAGTATGCTCGGAGTCTCCTTGCTCAGATAATGCCATGTCGTAAGCATTATCCCGAACAGCTCATTTTCAGCTATCGTTTTTGCCCACGCTTTATAATTACCGGGCTTATACCACGGAGCACCGATAATATCATGACCTGTTTCCTTAAGTCCCATCGCAGTCTTTACAGGCACATCGGTGCATTCGTACTGCCAGTCCACCATAACGGTAGACGGATGAAGCGCTCCTCTCAGTGTCTCACCCTCGTCTGGCTCGCAGGATGCCGTATAGCCGGGGTACCTGTCCTTTTCAAGCAGCATATCCATCCACAGCATCGGTCGTCTTCCCTTGCCTGCCACATCATTTGTGAGCCTGTGCAAAAAATCGGGCAGTGCCGCACGTCTTTCTCTGCTGCGCAGGTAATAATCAGCCTCATCACAGCCGATATGTATGTAGCTGCCCTCGCTGAAAAGCTCATACAGCTCATGCCGCACCTGCTTTAGCAGCAGATCGACATCCTCCGACTCTATATCCCATGCCCAGCCGTCGGGCGTGAACAGGTACTGCATAGCGGGATCCTGATCCAGCACGACATGCTTTCCCAGCAGCACTCTCGACGCAGTCGCATGACCAAGCTGATTGAACATCGGGATCGGCTCCATTCCCATTTCACGAGCTTCACGTATAAGCTCCCTCGCCTCGTCCTTTGTGAATGCATTCGGCCACGACAATGACTTCATGCAATCATATTTCAGCATACCCCAGAACTCGATCACGATATGCGTGTACTGGCACAGTCCGGCAAATCGGATAAGCTTTTTTATATAATACAGATCGTTCTCCGGGAAAACGCATATATGCAGCATACGGTTTTTGATATTGTAGCTGCTTTCCTCATACGCTTCACTCAGCATGAAGCAGTCCTTTTTACACTCTATCCTCATCAAAAGCGCACAGTAGCCTCGTATCAGTCCGCCGTAGTCCCGTCCTCGTACCGCAGCTCCCTTTTCAGTTATACGAAGTGCAAACTCCTTACCCTCGGGCAGTATCGGTATCTCAACACCTCCGACTGAAAACGTATTTACCTCTCCGTCTGTCAATAAAATATCATGCTTTTTCAAACAAAAGCCATTCCACAGCCTTTTCACCGTCTCATTGTTCATTGACGGGTCGGCTTTTGCAGTCACGTCACTGTTAAAAATAAAGTACAAAACGATCACCTCTTTTGTATTCTATCATAATACAAAAGAGGTGTAAACGCATTTATCGTTATAAAAGGTGGATTATTTATCAGCTCACTGTAGCTTTTCGATGCTCCACCGCTTTTCACTTCTATCGATCGTCACGACTACCCGCTCGCTGTCCGTGTACCTTTCGAATACGAGCAGACCTCCCTCGGCACGAATATATTTTATCCTGCCTCGGCGAAGAGCTTCGGACGATGAGCGCAGTTTTCCGAGTGCTTTGTAATGGTCAATGAGCTCCGTATTCTCACGTCCCCAGGGATATCCTCTTCTGTTGTACGGATCTCCCTCACCTGCAAGTCCCGCTTCGTCTCCGTAATACAGTGACGGTGAGCCGGGGTAGCAGTATTGCAGCACACTTGCAAGCTTTACAAGCTCAACATCGTCTCCGAGACGGGTAAGTATTCTCTCCGTGTCATGCGTACCGATAACGTTCATACATGTGAGCAACGCTTCAAATGGGTAATTCTGCTCTATCTCGCTCATCTTATTTACAAAGCAGTGAGCGTCTCCACCCTCAAGGAAGTCTATCACAGCCTCACGTAGTGGATAATTCATCACTCCGTCAAGCTTCCCTCCGCACAGGTAGAACCTACGCTTATCGTAGCTCGACTTATTCGATGCATCCTCCCAGACCTCGCCTATCACAGCTGCATCCGGCTTCTCACTCTTGACCTCCGCATACAGTCTTTCAAGGAAGCCGTCAGGCAGCTCGTCAGCCACGTCCAGTCTCCAGCCGTCCGCACCCAGACGCATCCAGTGCTTGATAACGCTGTCCTCGCCTGTTATGATGAAGCGCATGTAGTCCTCATTTTCCTCTTTTACGCACGGCAGCGTCAGTACATCCCACCAGCAGTCGTAATCATCCGGCCAGTGCTTAAAATCGTACCACTCATAATACGGTGAGCTCTTGTCCTGAGCTGCACCGATGCTGTCATAATGACCCTTTGAGTTAAAATACCTGCTGTCACTGCCTGTATGACTGAATACACCGTCAAGCATGACTCGCATTCCGAGCTTGTGCGCTCTCGTGCAGAGCTCCGCAAACTGCTTCGATGTGCCTATCATCTTGTCGATCACCATATAATCGCCTGTATCATATCGGTGATTCGAGGAGGCTTCAAAGATCGGACTCAGATATATTGTGCCGACGCTCAGACTCTTTAAATAGTCGAGCTTTTCGATTATTCCCTTGAGATTACCGCCGAAAAAGTCCACATTTATCTGCTTTCCGTTCTCGTCGAAATCTACCGACGGCTCACTGTACCAATCGTCACGGATATCACGTCTCGATCTCCAGCCTGTTTTGTACGGCTTACGGCTTCTGTTGAAACGATCTACGAATATATGGTATGTGACGGTATCTGAGTACCACTGAGGTCGGCATGTCAAGGGAGCATAGACGGTTATCTGCCACATTGGAGGTATCTCATTGTAAATACCGCCCGTGATATCGGGATTCTCGTCCGTAGGCTCCATCCTGCCGTAGTAGTAGACCTCGCCGCCCATTCTTCGAAGTGAAAAGTAATACCAAAGCAGTGAGCCTCTGTCAGGCGCAGTCAGCTTTACCGAAAATACATCCTCCTGTGCAGCCTCATCCGTATACGCACGCTTCATCTCATGCTTTTCATCCGATATACCCTCGCTGTCCTCGGTCTTTACGCATAAATACGCCTCGCAGACCTCGTAGCAGCATGGAACGGCTATTTTTAACTCTATCTCGCATCCTATCTCGACCGCACCGACAGGTGATCTGTATTTTTCTTCTCTCGGTCTATGAGATGGCATTAAAAGCATATGTTTTCTCCTATTGTTTCAATTGACCTATCTCATACGTGCCAGATCTTCTCCGCATAATCACGGATAGCTCTGTCGGATGAGAATCTGCCGCTGTTAGCTATATTCACAAGCGACATCCTGTTCCATCTCTGCTTGTCACGATAAGCCTCATCTATTCTCGCCTGTGCCGCACAGTAGCTGTCGAAATCGGCAAGCAGCATATATGTGTCGGGGTTAGTGCCGACGATGAGCGGACTTATAAGCTCACTGTAATTCACTCCGTCACCGAAGCCCTGATGTATCAGCTCAAATACAGCTCTCACTCTCGGGTTAGCCTGATAAATGGCAGCCGGATTGTAATACGGGCGAAGTGCATCGACCTCGTGCGATTTGAGTCCGAAGATGAAGATATTATCGTCACCCACAGCCTCACGTATCTCGACATTTGCACCGTCAAGCGTACCGAGCGTCACTGCTCCGTTTATCATGAATTTCATATTTCCCGTGCCGGAGGCTTCCTTGCCGGCAATGCTTATCTGCTCCGATACCTCAGCCGCAGGCATGATATGCTCTGCCGCTGTTACTCTGTAGTTCTCAACGAATACGACCTTGAGCAGTCCCCTCATCGCAGGATCTCTGTCGATGAAGCTTGCCACGCTGTTTATAAGGCGTATGATCTGCTTTGCGGTATAATAGCCGGGGAATGCCTTCGCTCCGAAAATATACGTCTTCGGCTGATACTCCCTGTTGGGCTCTGCCTTTATCATCAAATAGCGGTCGAGTATCGCAAGCACGTTGAGAAGCTGACGCTTATACTCATGCAGACGCTTTACCTGCACATCGAACATCGTCGATGCATCAAGCGTCAAGCCGCATGTCGTTTTAAGGAATGCTGCCAGATTCTCTTTATTCTCACGCTTGATAGCTTCAAGTCGCTTAAGCACCGCAGAGTCGTTCGCAAACGCTTCGAATTTTTTCAGCTCGGACGGCTCTGTCACAAATTTATTTCCTATCGTCTCCTCCAGCAGCTTCGTAAGTCCCGGATTGATCTCGCACAGCCAGCGGCGGTGAGCGATACCGTTCGTGACATTTGTAAACTTCTGCGGAGTCAGCTCGTAATATTCATGGAATACGCTGTCCTTTATTATATCACTGTGCAGTGCCGATACACCGTTTACGGAATATGATGCCACGACCGACAGATTCGCCATACGCACCATGTTATCTGCGATAACGGACATACGGCTGATCCTGTCGAAGTCGCCGGGATAGCGATTCCACAGCTCGGCACAGAAGCGCTCGTTGATCTCGTGAAGTATAGCCCATATTCTCGGCATATGCTGCTCAAACAGTGAGCACGGCCACTGCTCCAGAGCCTCAGCCATTACTGTATGATTCGTATACGCCACCGTTTTCGTGACTATGCCCCACGCTTTCTCCCAGGAATAGCCCTCCTCATCCATGAGTATCCTCATGAGCTCAGGCACTACCATCGCCGGATGAGTATCGTTTATCTGAATCACATGCTTATCTGCCAGATTCTCCAGTGTGCCCCATCTTCTGCGGTGCTTATCAACTATATCCTGCACCGTAGCGGAGACGAAGAAGTACTGCTGCTTGAGTCTGAGTGATTTACCCTCGATGTGCTTATCATCGGGATAGAGTATCTTCGATATTGTCTCAGCCATTGCATGCTGCTCTACCGCCTTAAGATACTCGCCTCTCGAGAACAGCGCCATATCCAGCTCAACAGGTGACTTTGCACTCCACAGCCTCAGTACGCAGACGTTATCCGTATCATAGCCCGAAATTATCATATCATACGGCACTGCAAGCACAGTAGTGAAGTCACACAGCTGCGGCTTCATCCTGCCCTGCTCCCAGCTCTCCGTTACATATCCGTCATATTTTACCTCACGCACCTCATCCATTCTCGGCATGAGCCATACCTCGCCTATATCGAGCCAGCTGTCAGGCAGCTCTATCTGCTGACCCTCGATTATCCTCTGCTTGAACAGTCCATGCTCGTATCTTATGGAGTAGCCCGTTGCAGCAAGTCCCAGACTTGCCATGGAGTCGATATAGCATGCCGCAAGGCGACCGAGTCCGCCGTTTCCGAGTCCGGCATCAGGCTCAGTCTCAAGGAAATCCTTAAAATCTATGCCTATCTCCTTCAGCGTTTCACGCATAACTTCAAGGATTCCAAGATTATACGCGTTATTTACGAACGAACGTCCGATGAGGAATTCCAGAGACATGTAATGCACCTGTTTTTCTCCGCTTTCCTCACGTTTGTTCTCCGTTTCGACAAGTCTTGCCGCCATTATGTCTCTCATTACCAGCGCCGAAGCCTTAAAAAGCTCGTCTCTGCCCGCTTCCGCAAGCTCACATCCGAAGTGGCGTTTAAGCTTTGTCTCTATTTCCGCGCGTATGCCTTTTGTATTGTATTCCATATAATGACCATACCCTGCGGAGGCGCACCATCCTCCGCAGAGTGATTTTTCCTTTCTTTGGGATATGGGAGCTGCACCTCGCTCCCGAGTCTTTGTTATTTTACAAGTGCTTTATATATATCGATATATTCTCCGGCACTCTTATTCCAGCTGAAATCACTTGTCATGCCTCGTACCATCAGCTTACTCCACACGCTCTTATTATGATACAGTCCTATCGCCTTTCTTATCACATAAAGCATATCGTGAGCATTGTAATTCTTAAACGTAAAGCCGTTGCCGTCACCTGTGTCCTCACGGTACGGGAATACAGTATCACCAAGTCCGCCCGTTTCACGCACTATCGGCACGGTACCGTAGCGCATTGCTATCATCTGAGCCAGTCCGCACGGCTCCGACTTCGACGGCATGAGCATTATATCGGCTCCGCCGTATATCTTATCTGCCAGGTCGGAGGAGAACAAAATATTCACCGATACCTTCTTCGGGTACTTGCGCTTCATCTGATCGAACATCTGCTCATAGCGCCAGTCACCCTTGCCCAGTACCACGACGTTCACGCTCTCACCCATCAGCTCATCGAATATCGCACCTATCAGGTCGATACCCTTGTGCTCCGTGAGACGTGTCACTATCGCAATGAGAGGAACGTCGGCATCCGGCTTGAGTCCGAGCATACTCATAAGAGCAAGCTTGTTTTCCGTCTTCGCAGACAGCGTATCAGCTCCGTAGTTTACAAACTGATGCGTATCTGTCCTCGGATCGAAGGTGTCCATATCGATACCGTTGAGTACGCCGCGCAGCTTCTGCTCGTTGTCTCTCAATATTCCGTCAAGTCCGTGACCGTAGTAGGGCGTGCGTATCTCCTTTGCGTACGTCGGGCTGACTGTCGTTATATAATCCGAGCATACGATGGCACCCTTCATAAGGCATACTCCCGAATCGTATGCGAGAATGCCGTTTCTAAAATACTCATCGTCGATACCGGCAACATCACCGAGGAAATCACGGTGGAAGTGTCCCTGATACTCGATGTTGTGGATCGTGAATACTGTCTTTATCCTGTTGTATCTGTCATCCTTATTGTAGCAAAGCCTGAGATAGATCGGAACGAGTGCCGTCTCCCAGTCGTTTGCATGGATAACGTCCGGCATAAAATCTATTATCGGCAGCACATCGAGCACAGCCTTTGAGAAGAATGCGAATCTCTCACCGTCATCGTAATGACCGTAAAGCTCTCTGCGCTTGAAATAATATTCATTGTTGAGGAAATAATACGTTACTCCGTCACGCTTAAGCTCAAAAATGCCGCAGTTCTGCACTCTCCACGACAGTCTGATCTGTGCGATACGTATTTGAGTCATCTGTCTGCGCCACTCGTCACTCACCATCTCGTAAAGCGGCAGAATAACACGTACATCCGCACCTGTTTTCGCCAACGCCTGCGGAAGTGAGCCTGCAACGTCACCTAGTCCGCCTGTTTTGCAAAACGGAGTGACTTCACTTGATACAAATAATATTTTCATGTCTTCTATTATACCTTGCTGAGTATGCTTTACTCAGCAAAGCATTTACCCTTTCTTCGGAATTTGCAATTTTTACATCGGTGAGAAAGCTCACACTGTATGATTTTTTGATACTACGACAGGATATTTTGTGCTTCCGACTACCATGCTGTCATCGATCACTCTGACATTTTTGTCGGCAATGATATAATTCATAAACGAATTTGCACCGATAACGCAGTTCGGCATGATTATGCTGTTCCTGACAACAGCGCCCGAGCCTACTCTTACTCCTCTGAACAGTATGCTGTTCTCTACCTTGCCCTCTATGATACAGCCGTCGGCAACAAGTGAATTTGTGACCTCCGAAACATCGCCGTAGTATGTAGCCATATAATCACGTATACGTGTGTATATCGGATTCTCACGGTCGAAAAGGTCAGCTCTTATACGTACATCGAGCAGCTCCATACTGCTTTTGAAATAATTCTCCACCGTCTGAAGCTTTGCAACGTACCCGTCGAACACATGATACCGTACATCCATCTTATCGAGCATCGTTCGAAGCACCTCACGCTCGAAGTATGCCATATCATTCATTATACTGTAGTCTATGAGATCGAGCAGCACCTTTTTCTCCAGTATGTATATTCCCGTGCTCTCGTACTGACCGGCAGTCTGAGGATATGTCGTAAGTCCCACTACCTTATTTCGCTCACCCGGTGTGATATATATACCTCTCGTGGCCTCGCCTACGGGATGTGAGCAGACTACCGTGATGTCCGCGCCGCTTTCGATATGCTTTTCGATTATCGGCTCAAGCTTTATGTTTAAAATAACGTCGCCGTCGCCCATGATAACATATTTCTTTCGTGTCTGCGTGATATAGTCCAGTATATTCACCAGCGCACTCATCTTACCCTTGAAGGAAGCATCATAGCCGCTTGCCATACGGCTCTGATTGTATCCGTAGGGCGGCAGCAGCACAAGTCCGCCGAGCTTACGGCTTAGCTCCCAGTCCTTACCCGAGCCGAGATGGTCGAGCAGCGACTGATAGCCCTCACGTACAGCTATACCTACGTCTGTCGCACCTGCATTCACCATATTTGACAACAGGAAATCTATCGCTCTGTAGTTTCCTCCGAACGGTATCGAGCTTGTTGTACGAGGAACGCTCAGTTCACCCATGCTCTTTGAGTTGGAATAGGCGAGAATAAGTCCCATTACATCATTCATTTTTGACCATCCTCCTCGCACACATCATTTGCAAGCATACTTCCGGCACTCACATCGGTATTGTCGCCTATTTTTATATTTGCTGCCGCTACCGTTATCTTGCTGCCGTTTTCCGCGATCTCGCAGGAGCTTCCCACTCTTGCGTTCCTGCCGATCTTCGTATTCTCGGCTATTATTGCAAACTCCACCGTACTGCCCTCGCCTACCTCGGCACCCGGCATAAGTATGGAGTAGAGAACCTTAGCTCCCTTGCCTATTTTAACATCATTGAATAATATCGATTCCTCTACCGAGCCCTCTATCTCGCAGCCCTCAGCCACCATGGAATGCTTTACATACCCGGTCGGTGCTATGTAGTGAGGCGGCAAAGGTGAATTTCTGCAATATATCCTCCAGTCGGGATCGTCGAGATTGAGTCCCGACGACTGAGAAAGCATATCCATATTTGCTTCCCACAGACTGTCGATAGTACCTACGTCCTTCCAGTAGCCGCTGAACTCGTATGCCATCAGCTTTTCGTTTTCCTTGAGCATTTCCGGGATGATATTTTTTCCGAAGTCGTTCTCGGAAGCTTCGTTCCGCTCGTCACGCTCAAGATAGTATCTTAGCTTGCGCCAGTCGAATACGTATATGCCCATCGATGCCAGAGTGCTCTTCGGCTCACGCGGCTTCTCCTCGAATTCATATACAGTACCGTCCTCGAGAGTGTTCATTATACCGAATCTCGGTGCCTCACTCAGCGGTACGTTGATGACTGCGATGGTACATGCAGCTTCTCTTTCCTCATGGAACTCTATCATCTTCGAATAATCCATCTTATATATATGGTCACCGCTGAGCACCAGTACATATTTAGGATCGTACTGCTCTATAAACGGTATATTCTGGTATATGGCATTCGCAGTACCCTTATACCACTCACCCGATTTATTTTTCATATACGGAGGCAGGATATGTACTCCTCCGTTCATCCTGTCAAGATCCCACGGTCTGCCGTTTCCTATATATGAGTTCAGCTCCAGAGGCTCATACTGTGTCAGTACACCGACAGTATCTATGCCGGAGTTTACACAGTTTGACAGAGGAAAGTCTATGATCCTGTACTTACCTCCGAACGGCACCGCAGGCTTTGCGACCTTTGTTGTCAGCACATACAGCCTGCTACCCTGTCCTCCCGCAAGCAGCATTGCCACGCACTCTTTCTTCCTGTTCATTTTACGATCATCCCTTTCAGGCATTTTCTTCTTCGGGTCTCAATATCACTATACCCATAGGCGGTATTTTTATTGACGCTGAATATTTAAAGCCATTCCATTCCTTTTCCTCGGGAATTATCGGCTCATCGTTTACAAAGTCCGAGCCGCCGTACCTTTGCTCGTCCGAATTGAGCACCTCTCTGTACGCTGCATCACGGTCTAAGCCCACAACGTACCCCTCACGTGGTACGGGTGCGAAGTTTATTGCCGCCACGAGCTCGCCACCGTCTGAGCTGCGGCGTATAAATACTATTATATTCTCCTCAAAGTTCTCGCAGGATATCCACCTAAAGCCGTCCCAGCTGCCGTCAAGCTCATAAAGCTCCGGCGACGTCAGATATAATTCGTTGAGTGCTTTTACATACGATTTGAGCTTTCTGTGCATCTCGTAGTCGAGCACCGACCAGTCTAGCTGACTCTCGTAATGCCATTCGTTGAACTGCCCAAGCTCACCGCCCATGAACAGCAGCTTCTTGCCGGGATGAGTATACATATATCCGTACAGCGCACGCAGTCCCGAAAATTTCAGCTCATATTCTCCCGGCATACGTCCGATAAGAGAGTTTTTCATATGCACTACCTCGTCATGCGACAGCGGAAGTACGAATTTTTCGGAAAAGGCGTATGTCATAGAAAAGGTCAGATTGTTATGCTTATATTTTCTGTACACAGGGTCAAGCTTGACATACTCGAGTATGTCGTTCATCCAACCCATATTCCATTTATAAGAAAACCCGAGTCCGCCCGTATATACAGGTCTTGTCACCATAGGCCATGAGGTCGATTCCTCGGCTATCAGCAGCACATCGGGGAAGTTTTCTAGTATAGTCGTGTTCAGCTCTCTTATAAATTCTATCGCACCTATATTTTCATTGCCGCCGTACTCATTCGGATGCCAGTCCTTTTCACCTCGGCAGAAGTCGAGATACAGCATCGATGCCACCGCATCGATACGGAAGCCGTCCGCATGGTAATAGTCGAGCCAGAGAAATGCCGATGACAGCAGGAACGACCTGACCTCATTTCTCTTATAATCAAAAATCAGCGTGCCCCAGCTCGGATGCTCTCTTTGCACCTCATCCCAACCCTCATACAGCGGAGTACCGTCAAACATCGCAAGTCCGCACGCATCCTTCGGAAAATGAGCCGGTACCCAGTCGAGTATAACGCCTATCTCAGCCTGATGCAGTCTGTCTATGAGCTTCATAAAGTCTCTCGGCTCACCGTAGCGTGAGGTCGGAGCGAAATAGCCCAGGCACTGGTACCCCCACGACATGTCCAGAGGGTGCTCCATCACAGGTAAAAACTCCACGTGCGTATATCCCATATCCTTGATATACGGTATCAGCTCGTCTGCGATACGCTCATACGTGTAAAACTCGCCGTTCTCACCTCGCCGCCATGAGCCAAGATGCATCTCATATATATTTATCGGACTGTTGACCGACTGACGCTCCTTGCGGCTTATGATCCAGCTCGCATCGTTCCATTCGTAGCCTTTCATGTTGTATACTCTTGACGCATTTCCCGGCCTTGTCTCGGTATGGAACGCATACGGATCGCATTTCTCCACTCGCTTTCCGTCCTTAGTCTCTATGATATACTTGTACATCGTATATTCATGCGCCTCCGCACAGAATATCTCCCATATACCGTCAGCCGTTCTTTTCAGCTCATGCCGCTCTCCGTTCCAAAAGTTAAAATCGGCACTGAGGAATACTCGCCTCGCATTGGGCGCCCACACTCTGAATACTACTCCATCCTTTGTGAAATGCGCTCCCAAAAACTCATGCGTATTGGCATTTTTACCATCGTAAAACAGCCTTACATGCTCACTTCGTGTTCTGCTATGTCCGTCTGATGCACTTTTTACGCTTTTTACGTCCAGTATTCCCTCATCATGTCTGCCTTTTCTCATTCTTTCGAGCGTTCCTCCGACAATACAACAAAATTGTACAATTTGCTAATGTAAAACTTTCATAAAAACTTTTCTTTATTTATATTATACAATATAGCAAGCTGTTTGTCCAGTACTTTACCGCAAAATTTTCCGTTCACTTTTTATGCGCTTTGACATATAAAAAGAGGACGACTCCGAAAAGCTCGTCCTCTCTGACATCCGCTATATTATTTTACCTCTTCCAAGGGCTCGGGAACATGCAGTCCGTCAACTATAGGCACATAATTCTTTGTCGGAGCTGCCCAACGTACAGCATTCTTTATGACAGTCTGTACATTCTTATCCTTATATGTCGGGTATGTCTCATGCCCGGGCTGGAAGTAGAAGATATTACCATAGCCTCTTCTGAAGCAGCAGCCGCTTCTGAATACCTCGCCGCCCTGGAACCAGCCTATGAATACAAGTGCATCAGGTGCAGGTATCTCAAAGCGCTCACCGTACATCTCCTCGTGCGGCAGCTCGAAGTATTCCGGCAGACCCTGTGCGATCGGGTGAGACGGCTCGACTACCCAGATACGCTCACGCTCTGCGATCTCACGCCAGCGCAGTGAGCAATGTGTACCCATAAGAGCTCCGAATATCTTAGACTTATGAGCCGAGTGGAGTGCGATAAAGCCCATGCCTGCAAGCACACGACGTCTGACTCTCTCAACTACCTCGTCCGATACCTGCTGATGAGCCATATGTCCCCACCAGATAAGCACGTCCGTATCGTCAAGAACCTCCTGTGTCAAGCCATGCTCCGGCATATCGAGCGTAGCTGTACGAACGATAAAGTCTTCCTCCTTGCCGAGCACCTCAGCAAGATAGCCGTGAATACCGTTCGGATATACCTCTCTGCAACGCTCCTCTGTGCGCTCATGCAGATATTCATTCCATATCGTTACCTTTATAGCCATATCAAAGCATCCTTTCATACATCTTCACGTGTTATATAAAATTGCATATATGCAATCGAAGCTTTCATCAATACCTAAAGTAGCCGAACGAGCCGTTCATCAGATCGAATATGAGGAAAAAAGCTATTACACCTACAAAAATAAAAAGCAAACCAACCAGCCTTACTATCCACTTTTCCTTTTCTTTGATGAGGTTATCCTTTTCCTTGAGCATTCTACGATAAAGCATCAGCTCTGCCATATTGGAGCGTTCCTTCGATGTACGCTCGAATATTCCGATCTCTACTCCGAGTGCTTCCGCAATATCTATGAGAGTCAATATTCCCGGGTTATCATTCTTTCCGGCAAATATACGGCTTATCGTTGCTTCCGACACTCCGCTGACATCAGCAAGCTCTGTATTCGATATACCGTCTCTGTCACGTAGCTCTATCAGATCATCTATCACAGTTACTGCCATAAATACCGCCTTTCTGTCTTTATAACTTTTTAACACGAGCTCTACAATTCGCCCGTTCCGCAAGACACGTCAGGAATCGTCAAATTTCACGTACTTTCATATATGCAAGATGAAATTTCACACGATTTCATTCGCTGCATTGCTATTTCACGCTAAATCGCTTATTATATAGCTGTAAAACAGATCAATAAATAACGCGCTCACATACATATAATTATAAAGCATGGTGTAGGGAGAATCAATAGATGTTACGAAAAATAACCTTTTCTTAACATCTCTTTATACCGCATGTCTGCTCGAGCTACGCCGTGCAAAAGAAAAGGAGAATCAAATCATGAAAGGACTGCATTACCGGGAAAACAATAACGAAAGGCTGTACGAGCTTTCCGAGCGTGAAAACGGCGAGGTCGAGCTAAAGAAAACGTGTGGGAACGAAAAGGAACATATATACTATCGTGCCGTGCCATGGGTATGCACGGCAGGTGAGGAAGCAAAGAAGCAGGAGGTCTCCGAGCCACCGACAGCTCAGGATGAAGACGACGGCGACGAGCCTTGCAGGGACGAGCTTCGTCGTGACGGGCCTGCGGTAAAGAAGCTGAATATCGGATTAAAGCTCTCACTGAAGGACTACATATCTGCCGGCTTCCACTTTCTGTGGCAGAAGAGCGAGCCTGTTGCAGCCGTTGAAGAACAGAATAACGATCACACAGACACACACAAATAAATTTTAAAGAAAGTAGGATATGAAAATGGAGAACAAATACATACTTATCAAGAGCATCTTCGCAGGCACAAGCTATCGTACAAGCTATGGCATCGCACTTGTAAATGAATGTGACGGGATCACCGTGATCCTGCAATCCATCCTCGACGTATCTCCGAACAAGTCATATATGGAAGAGCTTGTAGAGCACTGCAACCGTTTACAGCTTTCGCCTATCCACCTTGTTGATGTCGTAAGTAATTTTTTGGCTGCCATTTAATATCCCGCTCATCTCAAAAGGAAAGGATCGGTTCAATACAGACCGATCCTTTTTGCTCACTTTCCTATTATAGTCATGCTGCCAAGCTTTATGTGCGGCAGTATCGTATATCCGAAATCGATGCGTTCCTTTGATATCTCCTTGATCGAGCGAAACATTTTTTCGAGATTGCCCGAGATCATAGTTTCGCTTATCGGGAATTTTATCTCGCCGTCCTCGATGTAGTAGCTATTCTTTGCTACGCCGTTGAGGTCACCGTTCTTTGTCGGGTTGCCGCCGGAAAAGCGTGATACGAGCAGACCGCGCTTGACTGATCTTATCATATCCTCATACGATGTCTCTCCCGGCTCTACGACATAGCATGCGCCTTCGTTATTCGCGTGCGGAAGACCTGTTTTCTTAGAGCCGTACAGCCCTATCACGTAGCTAGACAGCACACCGTTTTTAATGATATCGCAGTCACGAGCCTTATAGCCGTCGCCTGTTATGCTGTAGCCTCCGGGGAGCGTCGTAGGCATACTGCGAACGGTGAGTATATCCGATGCTATACTTTTACCGAGGCTGTCTTTAAACGGACTCGTTCCCTCTACGAGCGGAGTATCGGACAAAAAGGTATCTATATATGCGTCAAGTATCGAGTCAACGCAGTCGGGAGTGAATATGATGTCGCCCTCGAACTTACCCTCCACCGCAGCTGTACGCACCTGCTCCGACGTCTCACGGAGTATGGTATCTATTGATGCACATTCTATGATCGGCTTGTCAAGGCTTTCGGAAACAAAGCCTGTATAATTAAAGGATGAAGCATCCTCACCGTCACGTGCCATGACTGTGATCGACACTGTATAAAAGCCCTTTTCGGTATCGAACTCGACTCCGTTCGTATTGGCTACGCTGCTTTTACGATGATCGTGCGACATGCACAGTGTACGCAGTGAGATCAGAGGATAGCATGTACGCACGTCATTCATAAATTCCTCCGCACGGCTGTACATGAGCTCCTCATCGGGAGCCATCGCGCCTGATGAAAAGCGTTCATACGGCTGAGCCTCCGCAAAGCCGTTAGCCTCATCCGGGGATGCTGCTCTCGCAAGCTCACAGGCCTGCATCGCAGCCTCATCTATGCTCTGCTCATCGTCCATATTCACCGCAGCGCTGCCCTCTCTGCTTCCTATAACAGCTCGCAGCGATACGCTCGTATCGAACGTCGTTCTGAGCAGTGACATTTTGCCGTTGTCCACATTCATCTCATATTTCGAGCCGCTTGACACTACACATGCAGCTTCTTCGGCTCCGTATTTTACAAGACTGTCGAGGCAGTATTTTGTTGTCATATTATTTTGCCCCCTATCCTATATTCATAATGCATTTTATGGCAGGGCCGCCCATGCCTACCGGGATCGGCTGCTTCTTGCCGCACATGCCACCGCTGACCCATTTGAAATCATCCGAGATCATCGTTATGCTTTGCAGCACGTCAAAGGCTACGCCCGATATCGTAGTATCGAGCAGCGCACGTCCGAGCTTACCGTTCTTTATCTCGAAGCCTCGTGTCACCGAAAACATAAACTCACTCGTGGAGTCTGCCTGTCCGTTGCCGGGGTTCATCAGATAATAGCCGTCATCCACCGATGCGATCATATCCTCGAGCTTATCCTTACCAGGAAGAATAGCTGTATTTCTCATTCTCACAAGCGGCTCGTCGGAAAATCTGTACGCACGTGCATTGCCCATCGGCTCTACACCGAATTCGAGCGCGCTCTCCTTATTATGCATATAATTTTTCAATATACCATTTTCGATAATTACGGTGTCTCTGCCCTCCGTACCCTCATCATCCACGGGGATCGGTATCGGGCATGTCTTTCCGAATGCCGTATGTGCGAAATCCACCAGCGTCACGCACTCGCTTGCGGCTTTTTTGCCCATGTAGTCTTTCGCTACGCTGCCTGCAATGACGAGATCGGATTCCACCGTATGCCCTATCGCCTCATGTGCCAGTATTCCTGCCAGATCAGCATCCAGAATGCAGGTCTTCATGCCCTTTTCGGCATAAACACCGTTTATTTTACGTTGTAAAGCTTCATACAGCGCATCTATCTCGGAATACAGCTTCTCAGGCTCGCAGAACAGCAGCTCAAACACGCCCAGTCCTCCAAGCACCTGTCTTTCCGACACAGGCTTACCGTCACGTATACCCGACATCGATATGATAAGGTTGCAGCGCGGATTAAAGCCGTCATACTCCGTACCGAAGGAGGTCACGATCGACTTTTCAATGCAGAGCTGATTCAGAGCCACGATCCTGCTCATAAGAGATGGGTATTTTTCCGCAATATAGCTGTCTATAGACTTCAAAAAATCCATAAGCTCCGCCTGTGATATGCGTGACGGCTCAGAGTAGCGGAAGCTTCCGCTTCCGGGTATCGTCGGGAGCGCAGTACCTGCTCCGTGTCTTTTCGAATCGAGGAATACCGCATTCCCCTCAGCCGAGCTTAGCGCACGACGTACAGCCTCGTCACTGTAGCCCGGTGCGGATGCAAAGCCCCAGCTTCCGTTTTTATACACTCTCGCACATACGCCACCGGAGCGTACTCTTGTATTTGTCACGGGATCACCGTTGAGCAGTGATATGGCGGTCACGCTGTTTTCCTGCATCCTCAGCTCGGTATCGAGTGAGAACAGCTTTTTATATGATGAAATATCTCTCATAAAGTCACATCCTTTATAATATCAGTTATCAAACGCTTCGATATTCTTCTTGACGTTTGTGGGCTTAGTGTCACCGTGGCGCACGAACAGCATCGTCACAAATGACAGTGCCGCAAACACTGCTCCGTACGGGAACAGCGTATGATACCCTACATGCTCAAGCAGCGCACCTGATGCTATAGGTGTGAGCACCTGTGAAAGCATCGAGAAGGTATAGTAATAGCCGGTATATTTTCCGACATCCGAGCCCTTGCTCATCTCGACTACCATCGGGTATGAGTTTACATTTATCGAAGCCCAGCCTATTCCGGCTATCGCAAACAGCACCAGTACCGCAGGAGTGAACTGCTTAAATGCAGCACATACCGCAAACGCAGCCGTAAGCAGTACTACGCCTATAAGGATAGTCTTTTTTCTTCCTATCTTCGAGGCGACTATACCGGCAGGTATGAATGCTACGATAGCTGCTACCTGCGCTACGAGCAGTGTGTATGAAAACAGTGTGCCCTCGAACTGCCAGTAAACACGTGCGTATTTTGAGAATGCACTCGTTATCGCATTATAGCCGAAGTACCAGAAGAATACGCTCATGAGCAGGAATATCAGACTGCGCTTTTCAGCCGATGACATTTTTCTGCCTGTGTCGGATTCCTCATCCTCACTGAGCTCAAGCTTACTCTCCTGCTCCTGTGCAAGCCTTGTAAGCTTTGGCTCATTTGTCGTCACCAGCAGCACTACAAGTCCTGCAAGCATTATCACAGCAAGTGCCGTGAACAGCGGCAGATAGCTCGGGCTCACTCCGTCAGGCACGAGCGTGGATATTGCGACAAGCGACAGCATAGCACCTGCACAGCCCATGAGATTTATGACTGCATTCGCCTTTGAGCGCAACGGCTTTACCGTAACATCCGGCATGAGTGCCACCGCAGGCGAGCGATATGTAGCCATGCATAAAAGTACAAGTATAAGCGACGTCATGAACGCCGGGAAGGAGCGTGCGTTTGCGGAAACGGGTATCATTATCGCAAGCACCGCCGAGGAGATCGTTCCGAATATGATATACGGCATTCTTTTTCCGATCCTCGTATTCGTTCTGTCTGAAAGTGAGCCGAACAGCGGCAGCATGAACAGTGCAAACACATTGTCAAGTGCCATTATTACGCCCGAAAAGGTATCCGATACGTCGAAGGTCTCCTTTAATATGAGTGGTATGATCGTTTCATAGACCTGCCAGAATGCGCTTATCGTCATAAACGCAAGTCCCACACAAAAAGTACGTTTGTAATTGAGCTTCATATTGATCTCCCTTCCGTTTCTCTATATTTTCTAGTATATCATAAAAGCGACGGATTTCAACCATGAGCCCTCGCAAGTTTAGAAAAAATTCATAATTTTACTTGGAACGATTTGCCTGTGCGCTCCGTCAAATAGTTTGTAATATACAATAATAAATAGTTAAGAAACATGTACTTGACCGATTGACAAAAATATAGTATAATATTATAATCATGGTATAGTTTTCGCAAAAAAACAGTTTGAAAGGAACACAATCATTGATATGAGCAGAAGAATAAAGGCTATAGCGCTTGCTGTACTGTTTATCATAATCTCCGCTATGACCGGCTGCACAGTAAATACCGACGACTCCCCAAAGGCTGAGGCAGGCTGGATAATCGAGCCCGAATACGCAGCGATCTATCTCGGGCAGAGCATTGAGCTTTCCGCAGGCTACAGTGAGGGACTTTTGAGCGTGACTCTTGTATCGGCAGATACGAACGTTGCAAAGACAGGATATGTCAATGAATCCGGCGAGCTTGCATTCGAGCCTAATTTCGGCGTAGCAAACAGCTTTTCAAACGGACTTGCCGTTGCAAGTCACATAAACAACTCCGGTGTTTACGGCTATATCAACACTGTGGGAAAATTTGTTATCCAGCCTCAGTTCAAGCGTGCAGGCAGATTTTCCTCCGACGGACTTGCTCCCGTTCAGCCCGAGGGACAGTATACAAACGTATGGGGATATGTCAATAAGAGCGGTCAGTATGCGATACTTCCGCAGTTTTTATCCGCATCTGAGTTTTCCGACGGTATAGCATGTGTAAGCTCACCGTTTGAAGCAGGTGAACCGAGATATTACTATATCAACACCTCAGGTGAAAAGCTTTTCGATATGGATTTCGTGATGGCTTCACCCTTCAGTGACGGTATTGCATGTGTATGGTACGAAGCCGGTGACTCCGTTCTCGCAGGCTACATCAATACGGACGGTGAATGGGTAGTTGAGCCTACGTTCCAGAGTGCAGGCTCGTTCAATGACGGTCTTGCATACGCTATGGACTCCGAAAGCGGACGCTTTGGCTTTATAGATACCTCCGGCAGCTGGGTCATTGAGCCGCAGTATATATATGTAAGTGATTTCAGTGACGGTCTTGCCGTTGCAGCTCAGTATAATGAGGATGGCTCCGAGCAGCCCGTAGAGGGATATATAAATACAAAGGGTGAGCTTGTAACGGAGATGAAATACCATCTTTCACAGCCGTTCCGCAACGGCTACGCAGTAGTTACCGGCAAGGAGCAGTTCGAAAACGGCTCACTTTCCGAGAAAACCATCATCGACCTCTCCGGCAATGAATATCCCGAGGGCGAGGGTCTTATCGAGGAGGGCTGTACGATAGCGGGCTACAGCTACGGTGACATCGCAGTTGTCGAAAAGGATGGACTTTACGGCATCTATCGTTTCAAGGGACAATAAAAGCTCATACAGTCATTACCGACCACTCGGAGCAGCGCTGCTTCGGGTGGTCGTTTGTCATAAAATAAATACAATTTCACATCTTGCAATCAACGGCTATTTATTGTACAATATATTCAAACAGTAAACGAGGTATGTATATATGAGTAAAATCGCTGAGCTTGACAAAAATCTATACGTAGCAAATACCGTAGGTAAGAACGATCTCGTCTGGATCGATGCAAGATCCGACGCATTTAATATTTACGGGCTGCATGAGCCTAAGAGCAATGATGTTTTCAGACGTATGCCCGAAAAGGTAGCACGTGAGGTAAGCGAGGGTGTTTATTATCTTCACACAAACACCTCGGGCGGCCGCATAATATTCGAGACGGATTCGCCTTATGTCGCAGTTAAAATGACAGCTAAGGAGAATTCGAGACTTCCCCATATGCCGCTCACAGGTGTCGCAGGCTTCGACCTCTATATATTCGAGGACGGCAAATTCACATATTATCGAACCTTTACACCTCCGTACGGCTTTGACGGCGGCTACGAGAGTGTCGTGGACTTCATGACTCCCGGCTCGAAAAAGGTGATGCTCCACTTCCCGCTCTACCACAACGTCGATACGCTCTGTATCGGACTGCAAAAGGATTCCGAGCTGAGCTCCTTCGCACCCTATAAGGATGTTCCGCCGATACTCTACTACGGCTCATCCATAACACAGGGCGGCTGCGCTTCACGTCCCGGCAACAACTATCCCGCTATCATATCAAGACAGAACATGATAGACTTTATCTGCCTCGGCTTCTCCGGCAATGCTCACGGTGAGCTTGCAATGGCAGACTACATCGCATCGCTCGAGCTGTCCGTATTCGTAATGGACTACGATCACAACGACAATGCCGATGCTCTCATGCTTCATCACGAGCCGTTCTACAAGAGATACCGTGAGAAGCGACCGAGCACGCCTATCATTTTCGTGACTGCTCCCGATTTCGATGCAGATAAGCTCGAGTATGCTAAAAAGAGAAGCGCCGTCCGCAGAACGTATGATAATGCAGTTGCGGCAGGCGATAAAAATGTTTATTTCATAGACGGTGAAACGCTGTTCGGTACAGCTCACCGCGATTGCTGCACAGTAGATTCCTGCCATCCGAACGATCTCGGATTTTCAAAGATGGCAGATGTCATTTACGAGAAGATCAGACAGCTTGTCTGACTCCGATCGGTAATATTAAAAGGAGACGATTTTAAATGCAAGACCATGGCACAATATCTATTTCCGGCGAGAATATGTTCCCCATCATCAAGAAATGGCTTTATTCGGAAAAGGACATATTCATCCGTGAATTAACTTCAAACTGCTCCGATGCTATCACAAAGCTCAAGACCATCAGCCCCGATGATGAGGCGGTATACCGCATTGATATTTCCGTAGATTCCGAAGCAAAAACGCTTTCATTCGAGGATAACGGTATCGGTATGACATTCGAAGAGGTCAAAAAGTACATTAATCAGGTAGCATTTTCAGGCGCTAAGGACTTTTTCGAGCGTTACAAATCGGATGACGGCAATGCATCTCCCTCAGCTCAGATCATAGGTCACTTCGGACTTGGCTTCTACTCTGCATTCATGGTAGCAAAGCGAGTCACAATAGATACTCTCAGCTACATCGAGGGCAGTGAGGCTGTACGCTGGACGAGCGAAAGCGGTCTGGAGTTCGAGATGAGCAGCTCCGAGCGTGGTACACGCGGCACTAAGGTGACTCTCGAGCTTGACGATGACAACACGGAGTTCCTCGACAAGTGGAAGGTACGTGAGGTCATAAACAAATACTTCCGTTTTCTCCCGACACCTATTTATCTGACATCCGACAAGGACATAGCTAAGGACGACGGCGTTGCAGCTACACCTGTAAACGATTCCGATCCGCTCTGGCTCAAGGCTCCGAAGGACTGCACCGACGATGAGTACCGTGAGTTTTATCACAAGGTATTCTTTGACGGTCAAGACCCGCTTTTCTGGGTACATCTCAACATCGACTACCCGTTCAGACTCAAGGGTATACTCTACTTCCCCAAGCTCAAGCACGAGATGGACTCCATCGAGGGTCAGGTAAAGCTCTACTGTAACAGAGTATTCGTAGCAGATAACATCAAGGAGATCATACCGGAATATCTGCTCCTGCTCAAGGGCTGCATCGACTGCCCCGATCTGCCGCTCAACGTATCACGTTCATTCCTGCAAAACGACGGTACAGTCACAAAGATCAGCTCACATATCACAAGAAAGGTATCCGACAGACTTACGTCCATGTTCAATACCGAGCGCAGTGTATACGAGGGCTACTGGGATGATATCAATCCGTTCGTCAAGTACGGCTGTCTGCGTGACGAAAAGTTCTATGAGCGTGTAAAGCCGGCTATAATATTTAAGGATATAGATGGAAACTACAAGACTGTAGATGAGTATCTTGAATCCTCCGCCAAGACTGAAACAGAAGAGGTCCCCGCAGGCGAGGGTAAGACAGAGCAAAAGACGATCAAGACGGTATACTATGTCTCCGACGAAAAGGTTCAGGCTCAGTACATTTCGATGTTCCGTGCCAACGGACTCAGTGCCGTAGTACTGACTCACATGCTCGACAATCACTTTATCTCATTCCTCGAGTACAAGCTTCAGGACGTAAGATTCAAGAGGATCGACTCCGACCTCTCCGATCTCACAAGCGAGAGTGCAAACGAGCTTGACGTGTCGGGGCTTGAAGCACTTCTCGGTGAGCTTGCACCGAATATGAAGATCGAAAACGCTTCGCTCCTCAACGGTGCGGCTCCTATGGTAGTTACTCTGAGTGAGGAGGGCAGACGCTACGGTGAGATGAGCCGTATGTTCGGCTCGAATCCGCAGCTTGCCGACATGATGAAGGAGGAATACAAGCTCATCGTGAACAAGGCTCACCCGGTAACGGCATCACTTGTAAAACTCCTTGCCGACGGCAGATACGACGATGCGAAGCTTGCCGCAGCCGAGCTCTATGACCTTGCAAGACTCGCACAGCGTCCTCTGGATGCATCCGAAATGACAGAATTCATCTCAAGAAGCTGCGATATCCTCGCAAAGCTCATAAAATAATCTCAAATAAATTCACAGGCATGACGAATACGCATTGCAGCTCAGTCATGCCTGTTTTTTATAAAGCGGTCATATCAAACGTGATCTAGCTCTTTTTTTCAACAGCTATCCATATTTCGCAGGCGTAATCCTCATTTTGAGTATCTGCCGACGGATAGCTTTCGATCTCTATTCCGCATGGCTTGTATTCGCTTGCGGGGGAAAACTCGGTGCAGATGTACTTATACACCCTCTGAAAAGCCTCCGGCATTTTCCCGACGCACTTAAACACAGCATACGTATGCGCCGGTATCCTTTCCACGGTCAGGTAGTCCTCCGTGATCCTTTCGCCGTTGTAGTGTGCGCCTATTCCGTAAGGGAAATCTCTGTTCGGCATACTCGGATCGGCGTCAAAGCTCACACCGATTATGCAGTTTTTGAAAATATTACTTTTCGAAATATATTTGCAGACAGCAGGAATAGTTCCGTCCGACGTACACTCTGCCCAGAAGCCCGAGATCTCCCTTGTTGTGATCTCATGAGCCTTTGGAAAACGCTTTTTTCTCAAGACAACCTCGAATGCATCCTTCTTTTCGATCCTGTAATCCATTTTTGTACCTCCGTGTAATATAAGCTTTACCGAAAGTCGAGAAAATGATTTAAGATCGGCGCCGTTCTTTGCGGCAGACGGCGTTACACCGTGAAATGCGGTGAATGCACGTGAAAAGCTTTCCGGCGAATCGTAGCCGTATTTCAGTGCCACATCAATGACCTTTATGCTCCCACATGCAAGCTCACTGCCGGCAAGAGAAAGCCTGCGGAAGCGGATGTAGTCGCCCAAACTGTAGCCGCATATAATGCTGAATACCCTCTGGAAGTGAAAGCCTGACGAATATGCACATTTTGCGATCTCATCGTAGTCTATAGCCTCCGTTATGTGTGCTTCCACATAGTCGAGCGCATTTTGCAATCCCGATATCCAATCCATACATGATCTCCTTTCGTTATACCTATTATACAGCGATCACATGGGCCTTTCCTGACCTTTTGTGCTCTTTTGTATCAGATATTTAGCTGTACCCTTCGGAGCTGAGCCGTTGACACCACGCAGCGTTTTTATAGTGCGGATTGCTTTTCGTCTGCGAGATTCGAAAGCTGCGCTGTCTCCCCTGTACCGTATCATAAAAGCACTCTCGAATACTAAAGCATTTTTATTCTACCAAAAGTCTTTTAAAAAGTAAACCTTTTATAAGGAGCTGTGAGCAATGAAAAATATATCTTATCTCAGAGAAAGTGACGCTGTATACAACGAGCGAGTTGAGCATGATATCGAGCAAAACAGGAAAGGCAGCTTTGAGCTGATACTGACCGACTCATGTGGAAGGCCTTTGGAAAACTGCACCTTAACGGCTGAATCGACTGCCATCGACTTCAATTTCGGGTGCAATATTTTCATGCTGGGCGAATACGCTTCACCCGAGGAAAATAAGCTGTACGAGGAGAAATTCACCTCGCTTTTTAATACCGCCACGCTTCCGCTCTATTGGGAGGGTACCGAGCCGAGCGAGGGCTATCTGCGCTACAGCAGAGAAACGCCCCACGATATTTACCGTCGTCCCCCATTGGAGGAGGTCATGGATTTCTGTAAAAGGAATCAGCTCCGCATGAAGGGTCATCCACTGTTCTGGCATGAGTTTGTACCCGATTGGCTGCCGGATCGCTACGCCGATCTCAAGCCGCATATCGTCAGGCGCTTCAAGGAGCTTGCGGAGGTATGCGGTACACAGGTCGAAGCGTTTGATGTTGTAAACGAGCCGTCGAGGATCTACGATGTACACATGCGTGACCGCAGGATCGGCAGAAAGCATCTTATCCCGAGTGACAACTACTGTGAGGAGCTGTTCTACCTTGCAAAGCAATATTTTCCTGCCGCAAAGCTGATACTCAACGACGTGACAGGCGTGGTATTTGATGAATTTCACGGAAAATACAGTGCATTTTATCTGCTGCTTGAAAAATATCTGAACAAGGGTGTGCCTATCGACGAGATCGGGTTTCAATGTCATATCGCAGACGGAGCTTCAAACGCTTACGATACCGAGCGTCTGCTTGATATCCTTGACACCTACGCCGCACTCGGCAGATCGATCAACATATCCGAGATCAGCATCGCATCAAGGTTTGATGACGTTGAGGATGAGGAGCTGCAATCGATCCTTGCCGAAAGGCTTTATAAGACCTGCTTCTCTAACAAGGCTGTCTCAGGGATCACGTGGTGGAATCTGCCCGACGATGGTATTCTCACCACAAAACGCACCGCCGCAGGCGAAAACCTGCCGTCCACAGGTCTTTTAGGTCGTAATTTCCACGAAAAAGTAGCATATAAAGCTTTGAAAAAGCTGATCGTCGAGGATCTGCGAACCTCAGTGACCGTTCCCGTAAAGGGAGGTATCGCTAAATTCCGCGGATTCTACGGTGACTATAAGCTGACCGCACTTCAAAACGGGAGAAAATACGAAGCTGACATTCGCCTGTTCTCCGACACCTCCGCTGTACGAAGCGTGAAAATGCTATAAAAATAGAGAGTGAGCCTTCTCACTCTCTATTTCTGTTTTTGCAAATACAGTATTCCATAAATAATCTTATAATTCAAGCGGAAATTATGCTTACATGATCCCAAAAATTCGATATGCACCTCAGAGACCAGCCTTTTCTGCTGTACCGACTTGTTCTCTCAATATCAGCAGCTCATATAAAAGTGCGCTATTTTGCGTTGAAAAAGCTTTTCAGAAAATCCCGCCGTTGTATTTGAACTGCCCATACAGCATAAATCCCAATCCGACAACCACTGCCGGAAGAATGATAAACGCCATGACTTCCTCACTCCAAAGCATAGCAACGTAGCCTAAGACCAAAGCTGCTCCTATGATAAGCGTCCCTGTGCCGACAGCTTTCCCATACTTCGGTACATCTTCTTCCTTTACTTTTCGCCTGTTGTAGGAATGTATCGTACTGATATTTCCCTTGATATTGATAATGCCAAGTGCGGAAATAAACAAGCCTAAAACCAATAGTATCAAATTATCCATAGCGTCCTCCTAAAAATAGAATAGCTCCTCAAATTTTTTATCCAATGCAATGCATAGGATAAGAGCAAGCTTTGCTGTCGGGTTGAATTGCCCCGTTTCGATGGAGCTGATCGTGTTTCTTGATACACCTACCATTTCCGCAAGCTGAGCTTGAGAAAGCTTTGCTTCCATTCGAATTTCCTTTAGGTGATTTTTCAGATGCAATTGTTCCGTCATACCCTCACCTCTAAAAGGCGGCAAATAAATCCGACGAACGCCGAAACGGAAAGCGCTATGAACAATATCGCTAATGCTAGGTCGCTCTTTCGCTTCATTTTGATAAAACGAACCATCCACTGTGTCGAAAGGATGCTAAAGTATATGACCCACGGACTGTAGAGCATAGTATTGGAGATCACGGAAGATAGTAAGGATAGTAAACAACATACTAAAGCTCCCACTCTGCTTGCATGACTTCCTGCCAGATAGAGCACCTCTATTTCTGCCAAATCCCTATTTTGATGCTCTTTTCTGCTTGCACTTAAGACCTCTTCTTTTTTCATAATATCATCTCATTCCAAGTTTTCTTTGCACAGCTTAATTATATCAGTGTCAAGTTTTCTTGTCAATAGGCTTTAAAAAAATAACCTGTTTGAAGTTGACCCAAAAGCATAGACAAAAAATGTATGCGAATGAGCCCGGTATTTAACCGGGCTCATTTCTTTAAGGGAACACTCTCGTTGAGCCCTCACGATCTATTATTCTTAAAGACTCTTTCGAACCTGTTCGGAATATGTTAGTCAGCTTATCCGCTGATAAAGGATCACCTATCTGCGTTCCTCGCTGTGCAGTTGCAGACGGATAGACAGTCGAGACTTGTTCAGACCATAGGTTACGCTGCCTTGCCGTATGACTTTTCCGGTCAACAAAGGTCGATGGCTTCTTGTTGAACACCGTCGATCTGTTCATGAATTGTATATCCGGGCTGTGTCCTCGCAACCTTTTATTAACTGTACGAACAAAATTCAAATCACGATTTTCAAGGGTTTTCAGTACCTTTTCTTCACCTGTTTTGGTAATAAAAATCCTCATTTGCAATTGAACACTTGTAGCTTGAATGCTAATGGTTCAGGTTTAATGCTTTGTTCACATTACTCTCAACCTACCACAATAAGAACAGCGTCTTCAGTAGCCAAAAAGCCATGCGAATGTCCTATGTTACACAAAGAAACATCTCCTGCAGTCATTTCATATTCTGCACCATCATAGGCTAGTATCCCTTTGCCGGACACAAGATAATATATTTCTTCTTTCTCTGTATGCAAATGGTTACCAATGGATACTCCTGCTTTCATATCATCGCAGTGCATAAAATCGAATTTGGTAGAGTCACATCCGTCTAATAATGATTTACAATTCAACACTCCTACCCCGTCATGACACTTCTCAAATTGCATCCATTCTATATCCGAATTTTTTCTGATCGCTTTCATAAAAGCTACCCGTACTATTATTTATTTTCTGTTTATGTTCTCCGGGCGTTACGCCATATTTTCGCCTAAAAACTCTATCAAAATAAGAAACATCTTGAAAACCAATAGTTTTCGCTACATCTTTCACTTTTTTTCCTTCAAGCAACAGTGTCGATGCGATTTTAAACCTTTCTGTTTCTATATATTCACGAGGACTGACCTTCATTCTGTTTTTAAAGATTCGATAAAATGCTGTTTTTGAATAACCGCTAACCTCAATAAGATCATCTACCAAAATCCATTGCGGCAGCTTGACATGAATGTAGTGCAATGCACAATATAGTCTATGATCAACAGCAATTCCCTGCGGGACGATCATTTTCATATTAAATAAAATCAAAAACAAATCACAAAGCAGCTTGTCTGCATATATCCTTTGAATGATTTCATTCTGATACCCCTTATCATTCATCAGCCTCAGAAGCTCGGATATTTCCGTATTATCGGCAACAAAATATT
>CAYWVF010000022.1:0-1311 GCA_964461815.1 uncultured Oscillospiraceae bacterium | reverse complement strand
TTGGTATTCTAAATCAAACATACAATCATTCATAAAACGCAACTTCTATCAAGCATTTAATCATAAGATAAAATAGTTGCTATTTTCTTTACACGTTTTTCAAGAATATCCTCATACACAGTCTATGCCTCCGTATAATGGTGAACCGTGTATAAATCATCGACATTTATTTTCCCCTGTTCTAAAAGACGAAGTACCAAACGATAATTCTTATTCATAGACTCATGCACAAATTCCGAACATTCCGAAGGCAGATCCATTTCCCATCCGCTATATACTTTAACATAATTATAAAATACAGAATGAAGCAGATCGTAAGCTTTTATATCTGTATGCGGCTTCCATGGTACTCCTACCAGAGAGACCTCACCATGCGGACGTACTATGCTGCAGCAATCGATAACAGCTGCCTCATTTCCTGAGCATTCCAACGCAAGGCCAACCCTTTTATCATATTGCTCAAAGGGAACTTTTTCATAAATTTCCGAAAAGCCGGCTGCTTTTGCTATTGCTCTGCGATTATTATCCGGATCAACATCTACAACTTCATAGCCTAAATTAGAATAAACGTGCATAGCCATAATACCTACTGTTTCTAGTCCTGTCACCAGCACAATTTCACCCGGAGTGATATTTGTCCGACTTAATGTCTCCATAGACACACCGGCAAATCTTGCAAACAACGCATGTTCCGGTAATACACCATTCGGTAACGTGATCGCTTTTCGATAGTTGATAATTTGATAAGTTTGGTGTGAACCCATACAAAATACTAAATCACCGACATTAATACCTTCCACATCCTTGCCAAGATGTTCCACCTTTACTATCGCAGCATATCCTGTTCTCTTAGGATATCCCCAATTAAAAACATCTAAAAAGCCTGCATTGATTTCAGTACCGGCACTGACCATAGAACACACAGTGTGACCGGCAATATCCTCATTTTCCAATGCTTCCACATTAATATTCTCTTCGCCGATCTCAATCGTTTTACGACTGACAAAATTTAAAAAATATTTTTTGTTGAAATTTCACCTCTCATAATTTATTATACACTAATGCGCGGAAAATACAGCAAAATAATTATCCCAGTAATAATCAATTTTGTTCACACCCCAACCTGATCCTTATATCTATCACGTTTTGCAAAGAGCGTATGATGAAAAATGAGCTGTGCTGTGATGAATGATGCATCTGCGTTTTCATGCCGATGGTGTATCTCAGTTGACAACCGCATCACGAATGGATCGTGCTTCACGTCTTGTAACTGAAGCATTGTACAAAAAAGAGAACCTGTTTTGTACGTAA
>CAYWVF010000021.1:0-48741 GCA_964461815.1 uncultured Oscillospiraceae bacterium | reverse complement strand
TCATATCAATCCCCTCCTAAATGGCGATGGTCGCTATGTACCGAACCTTGATCTCGTGCCCGATTGCAGTACGATCTGCACGGGTATAGTTCGCAGTTCGTACGGGACAACTGTTCTTGACCATCTGGCCACCGATTGAGCCTGCCTGTTTAGATGTGAGGTCGCCATTGTAGCCCTGCTTAAGGTTTACGCCTACTTCACTTGCTGCCTCCATCTTAAACTTGTTAAGTGCTTCTCTTGCAGCGGGAACTAATGTTGTTTTATTAGCCATTGTATATTTCACTCCTACTAATTAAATTTCTTTTGGTCGTTAAACGCTGTCTTATCAGCGCAATAATATCATTCCCGCACGCAATTTTTATATCCGAAATAAATTATACCATTATGACAAACCTTTTCCTGCTATTATTAATTTCATTCGACTGCATGACATTTACAGCTATGCTCGAATCTGTACTATTTCCTTGTACTCCGATGTTGTCATCCCACTATATCGTTTAAAAATTCTGCAAAAATATTTTTCATCCACTATCCCTACAGCCTGAGCTGCATCTCGTACAGACAATGTTTTATTTTCAAAAAGCTGTTTAGCGGTATTGATCTTTTGACGATTAATATAATCGATCAAACAGTATCCTGTAGCGGCTTTGAACATACGACTGAGATAACCGACAGAAAGCCCTATTGAGTTTGCAACATCACTTACATACAGCTTCTTATCAATGTTTTCCGCTATATATTTTGCCGCTCTTGTACAATATACGGTTTCCTCCGGTGAAGCATTATTCTCCACCATTGATGCAGCATATGCTACACTCCACGCTGTGATCTTCGAAAAAATCGTAAATACATCACTGACACATAAAAGCCTCTCCGCACTTGTATTTATTGAATGTCTGTATATTATTTTCTTTATATACGGTTCGATAATATCCACACATTTTTTATCCGTGATACATTCCGGCATTATCGCCATCAAAATATTACTTTCACCATTTGAAAAATCATCATGCCAGCTTTTCATTACATTTTCTGCCGATATGTAAAACAGATCATATTCTGCATTCATTGCAAACGTATAATGGCGGTGCAACGGAGCATCGCTGATATTTCTTGACGCTTTATTGTAAAAACTGACATTTATACATGGAGCTTCACAATACCTATTTTGCCCGTCTTCATACTGTTTTTTTACGTTTCCGAGCTCAATGTAGCTTATCTCGATCTTGTTCTCCATTTTTTTAAAGCTCAGATCGTATGCTGTCGTTTCATAGCTGTGAGCCATGTAAATCATCGGTATCGTTTTCAGTATCATTTTGTAGAACCGCATTAGCTTCACCTCGTAAAATAAGATATCATAATAATCCACTATTGTCAAGATTATATGTTTACTTTATCAAAAACTTCCTTTATACTTTTCTTGAGGTGATTTTATGAAATATCTTAACTCGCTGAAAAATGAAATGCTTAATACAAACTATAAGAATAAGACGATGCTGTTAAATTATCTGCTGTGTCAGGGCTACCGAATGCATTTTAATGAGCCTCAGATTATCGCAAGAGCATATGCAACGGCACATCTTTTTACATCTCACGTTAAACATATATTTGAAAACGACCTTATCGTCGGATCAATCATCGGCAAGTATGCCGATGTCGGTAAATATTCCGATGCAGAGTTCGCATATGCAGATAGAGTTGTAAAAAGCTACGGAACATTCAACTTTCATATGAATACTGACCATTTTGCACCTGATTACGTCACGATACTCAATACCGGCATCGGCGGTACGCTTGAAAAGATCAGGATGTCCAAGGAAACGCATAAAAGCGATGCAGATGCTGAAAAAAAACTGCGTTTTCTTGACAGTGCAGAGATCACTATGAAATCATTCTCCGAGATGATATACCAATATGGTGACGCAGCTGAGGAAAAGGCTTCAACACTCTCATCCCCTCAGAAAGAAAACCTACTTGATGCTGCCGCTATATGCCATAAGATCGCCACCAAAAAGCCCGAAACCTTTAAGGAGGCATTGCAGCTCGTATGGCTGTGTCATGTAAGCTTTCTATATGAGGGACGCTACGCCATGGCACTCGGAAGACTTGATCAATACCTTTACCCGTTCTTCCGACATGACATCGATAGCGGTATCCTTACCGAAGAGTATGCTATTGAGCTACTATCATGTACATTATACAAGATCAAAGAGCGTATGCTGTTCGGAAGCAGTGATCACGATGGCAGTGACGTAGTAAATATTGCAGTAGGCGGTCTCACTCGTGACGGTGAGGATGCATCGAACAGGCTTTCATGGATAATCATGGAGGCGGTAAAGCGTTGCAATATTCCCGGACCGAATCTGTCCGCACGTACACATAAAAATACACCCGATTGGTTTTACGATAAGGCACTGGAGGTCATTGGAACAGGGCTCGGATATCCGGCGTTAATGAATGATGATGCGACTGTTCCGGCGTTAGCACGCTGTGGCTATGCAATTGAAGACTGCCGTGATTATTCTATGGTCGGCTGTATCGAAGCCTTTATCACAGGCAAACAGCCTCCATGGGCTGACGGCAGATATAATACACCCAAGTATATTGAGCTTGCACTTAATAACGGAAAATGTATGCAAACAAATATACAGCTTGGTCCCGATACAGGCGACGCCGAAAATATATCCTCAATGGATGAATTTATCAATATACTTACAAAGCAAATGGAATACGGCATGTATGAGTCCTTCATCTATTTCAAAAACGAAAACATGCGATACAACTATGAAAATTACTCTCAGCCTTACCTTTCCTGCTATTGTCAGGATTGTATCGGCAGAGGACTTGATATAAACGACGGCGGTACAATCTATAAGTCAGCTTTCGGTATGGGCTGTATGGGTATTGCAACGGTTGCCGATTCCCTGGCTGCAATAGAAAAGGTCGTATTCGTTGACAAACTGTTGACTCTTGCCGAATTGCGTGATATACTCAAAGCAGACTTCAATGGGTATGACGAAATACGAAAGCAGCTTTTATCTGCACCAAAATACGGCAACAACGATGACTTTGTAGATAAATATGCTGTATGGTATGTTGATATTCATTATGAGCTGTTTTCGAAGATCAAAACCAGAGACGGTGGATGCGTCTACATAGCGATCGCATCAAATACAAGTAATATCCCGGCAGGACTTGAAGTAGCTGCCACTCCCGATGGACGCGGAAATGGTGTTCCTCTCAGCGATGCCGCTTCTCCGATGCGAAGCATGGATAAACACGGTCTTACATCACTTGTAAATTCAACTTCAAAGCCTGATTTCACGAAGGTTGCCTGCGGCACTGTACTCAACCAGAAATTCTCGCCTGCAACATTTGCTACTAAAGAAAAAAGAGACAAGATAAAAGCGTTGCTGAAGGTCTATTTCCGTAAGGGCGGTCAGGAAATGCAGATAAATTCAGTCTCAAGAGATATCCTGATGGATGCTCAACTCCATCCTGAAAATTATTCGGATCTTGTAGTTCGTGTATCCGGATTCAGCGCATTCTACACGCTGCTCAGTCCGGCTATCCAAAATGATATACTTGAGAGGACTGAAAATGAATAAGGGCTTTATAAGCGATATTCAGCATTTCTCCACAGGTGACGGTGAAGGTATTAGGACTACGGTGTTTTTTCAAGGCTGTAACCTTCATTGTCCATGGTGTCACAATCCCGAGACTATACCTCTCTGTGGAACGACGCTCAACTACCCTAATCTCACTAAGATCAGTGGCAAAGAGATGACCTTAGACGAAATAATGAAATGTATTTTGGACGATCTGGACTTTTATAAGGAGTCCGGCGGAGGAGTTACTTTTTCAGGTGGAGAGCCTCTGCTCCAGTCCGAGTTTTGTCGTGAGCTTGCAAAAAGCTGCAGGAGCGCAGATATAAATGTCATCGTTGACACTGCCGGATGTGTTTCCTACGACAAATTCGAGCATGTGATCCCTTACACAGATACTTTCTTTTTTGATCTAAAGGCTGTAAATGCAGATACATACCATAATGTTACAGGTGGATCATTTGAGCTGATCTACGACAACCTCAAAAGGCTGGCGGTGGTATCTAACGTCGTTGTAAGGATCCCGGTGATCCCGGATCACAACAGCAGTGAAGATATTATGCAAAAATATGCTGTATTGCTCGAGAATATCTTGATAAAACGAGTCGATCTTCTCCCATTTCACCGTCTTGGCAGCTCAAAATATGAAGCTTTGGGGCTTAAATACAATTATTCAAACTATAAATCAAGCAGAGCCGAGAATATTGCGGGATATGAAAACATATTCAAAGCTCATGGCATTTCGTGCATGATAGAAAGGTAGCTTATGAAAATAATAGTATGTTCCGGCGATTCACATACATGTGGGCAAGGTGCCTCGGGCTTTTTCGAAGAGGATAGCTCACGTGCTCCATACAATATTGACGGTAAAGGCTTCGGCAGATACTCCCACTTCACCTGTGATTCTTATGTTGAACAGGTTCGACGCTTTGTCAATGGTTATACGGGCTCTCAATCTACAGAGGTAGAATACGACAGCATTGCGGAATGGTACGGCTACAGTACCGAATTTCGTTGTGCCATAATCGATAAACCATTAAAAATACGAAATTCTGCCGACTTTGTAATGCTTCTTTTTGCGGAGCAAACTACAGCTGCGGAGATCAGCATCTACCTTGACGGTAAATTCTTTAAAACAGAATCACTTTATGCCGAACGTACACGTTTTGGTGATTACTCCTTCAGATTTATTCCTATCCACTGTAGTGGTGTGAAAAATATCGAGATCGTTCCGACATTCGGTAAAGTACTTCTCAGCCGTATTGAGTATCACAACGGCGAATATGCTGTAGTCAATTCCGGCATTGGTTCATGCACCACTGTACGCTTCATGAATGACTTCTTCGATTACTGCGTTGATGTGTTCAAGCCTGCAATAATTCTAGCCGAGGCTCACACTATAAACGACTGGATCACCGGCTGTACTCCGACAGAGTACGAGGAAAATCTGATAAAGCTACTCGACAAAATGAAAGCACTGACAGATAATACATTCCTCATCACCGTTTCACCGATCCTCGGTCCACAGAAAATCAACGGAAGCACAGAGTACACGGAGTATATCAGTGCATCAAAGACAGCAGCAAAAAAATCCGGTGTTTCTCTTGTTGATGCAAATAAGGTGTTTTCAGATATGATGTCGAATATGACACCGGACGAGCAGTTTGAGACACTCTTTTCCGATCGTTGGCATGTAAATACACTTGGTCATAAAATATACGCAAAATGTATCATTGAAAAACTTAAATCTATATTATAAAGGAGTACCGTAATGAAAGCAAAAGCAGCAATCTTTTTAGGCGCACATAAGCCTTTTGAAATTCGCGAATATGAATTAACCTCACCGAAAAAGGGACATGCAAAGCTATCTCTTATCGCAAGCGGAATATGCGGAACCGATCTCCACATTTACAACGGCAAATTGGGAAGCAATCCTCCGCAAATCATAGGTCATGAATTTGTCGGCAGGATCGAGGAGCTTGACAGCGAATCCGCCGAGAAGTACGATCTGAAGGTCGGAGACGCTGTAATATCCAACATCGCTTGTCCATGCGGAAAATGCCTTCTGTGTAAGACAGGAGACGATGCTAACTGCGTAAATATGGGCGTTACAAACGGTGGTGATCCTGCTATTGAACCCCATTTCCACGGCGGCTACGCTGAATACAGCTATGCACCTGCATCTAACCTTATAAAGATCCCTTCTTCCGTTGATCCTAAAATGGCAGCTATCTGTGCATGTCCCGGGCCTACAGCGATTCATGCCGTAAGGCTTGCAAGACAGGCAGGATGTGAGCTTGAAAAAGCAAATGTAGCCGTAGTTCAGGGTCTTGGCCCTGTAGGTAACTTTGCAGTTGCCTACCTTGCTTCACTCGGCATTTCAAATGTCATTGCTGTAGTTTCCAGACCTGATTCTCCCAGAGCAGAGCTTGCAAAGAAGCTTGGTGCAACAAAGGTACTTGACATGACGACGATGACAGAGGATAAGATCATTGCCGAGATCGGCAAGCTATCAGACGGACTCGGTGCTGATATTGTATTCGAAGCATCCGGTAATCCGAATGCGATACCAACAGGGATCAACATGCTCCGTAACCGTGGCGTATATCTCGTACCCGGTCAGTATTCTAGCAGCGGCGGCGTTATGATCCAGCCTCAGATCATAACATTTAAAGCATTACATATCATAGGTTCTTCTCAGTACTCTATGGTCGATGTTCATGATTACGTTAAGTTTCTTGAAGAAAATCCGTCACTCCACGAAACGCTTGCGAACCTTGCTTCATGCTACCATGTCGAGGATATAAACAAAGCTTTCGACGATGCAAAGGCAAGGAAGAATGTAAAAACATTGCTTGTAAAATAATATCGAAAATGTAAAAAAATCCATATCAGCTACCCAGATTACGTTGCTATGGATTTTTTAATATAGATCATAATCATTCTTGAAGTTATCAAAGAAATTTTCTCTCATCGTACCGTATTTTCGACAGCATCTCACGCACGCACCGTATATCTGTGGAAGCGACGGTATAATGAGCTTTACATTATCGTCAAGCTTTCGATGCAGCATGTCAAGCAATGCACTCCCCTCAAACATGAGCCCTCCTGCTATCACTACATTATCACTGCATTGATACGTTTTTAATGCAAAATTGATATGAAACGCTATCGCATCAGCATTTTCCTCGAGTACTCTCTCCGCAGCTCCATCGCCTTTCTCATACGCCTTAAACACGATCGGAGCAAACGAGGCAATGTAGCTGTCACCACCCGAATATATTTTATCAATACTTTTCCAAATAGCTCCTCCGATATATTCTTCCGTCATTTCAGTGATGATCGTTTTCTCACCGAAGCCGTCACGTTCGGCAAGTGCGGCACGTAACGCATCACGGCCTATATCAAAGCCGCTGCCTTTACTGCTTAGAAGATATCCCCAGCCCCCTACTCTGTAAAGTGAGCCACAGACATTTGCAAATACCGAAAAGCCTGTACCGCATATTGCAGCCGCACAGCTGTCAAGCTCTGTCGCACTTGAGATCACGTTCAGAATATCACTATTCAAAGAAAAATTCAACATAGGATATGTTTTTTCAAAATATTCTGTCATTATTTGCAGATTATTTCCGGATGAATAGCCTGCTACACCGGCAAAAATGCCTGAAACATTCGAATTTGACGACATCAATGTATCAATACCAAGCTTTACCGTTGCAAATGCTTTTTCACTTCCCACAACATTCGGATTACTGCCCTCAAGTACAAGTCTGTTGAGGATATGTCCACTCTCAGAAAATAAAACGAATTCCGTCTTTGTCGCGCCTCCGTCGATCCCTATAAACACCTTTTCGTCGGATGCATATTGCATGTTGCCAAGGAGCTTATCTACCGAGGTGGAAAATATATCGGACAATCTGCTCATGTTCAGCAGATCAGGCACACTTTGACCGCATTCCCATTTTGATACAGCTTGACTCGACACAAAAAGCAGCTTCGCAAGCTCCTGCTGTGTCAGTCCCATCTTCATCCTGCATTTTTTTATGTTTGATGCCAAAACATCTGTCCTGTACATATTCGGTGCTCCTTATTTTCGTCCGTCAAGTACATTTCTTATGACCCAGTTGTTCTCCTCAAGCAATTTTTCAGACTCATTCGCATCAACATCAAGCAATGAGCAAACTATATTTATCATTCTTTGGCGAAGCTTTATGTTAGACGGCTTAAGATTCACCATCACATTTTCATAGACCTTGCCTGTTTTGATCATTGAGCATGTAGACAGCATATTAAGTACAAGCTTTTGAGCTGTACCTGCTTTCATTCTGGTCGAGCCTTGGATCACCTCAGCGCCTGTATCTGTGACGATCTCAACATCAGCGATAGACCCGATCAATGTATCGTAATTACTGCTCAGTGATATCGTTTTACATCCATGCTCTTTAGCTTCACGCAGCGCACCGGCAACATATGCAGCACCTCCGGCAGCAGATATTCCGCACACAACGTCCTTTGACGTTATCTCTTTTGCAAGCAGATCCTTTCGTCCGATCTCTTCCTTATCTTCCTGATTCTCGCTTGCTCTTACAAGTGATCTCTCGCCTCCTGCAATTATTGCAGTTACTGTATTGTAATCAACTCCAAATGTAGGGGGGCACTCGGATGCATCTGTGACCGCAAGTCTCCCGGATGTTCCTGCACCGATATATATCAGTCTGCCTCCATCTGCTATCGCATCGGATATTATATCAACTGCCTTTTCTATCTGAGGCAACGCAGCTTCGACAGCTCTTACCGCATTATAATTTTCATCACTTATCAGCTTCAGCATTGAAGCTGTGTCCATTTTATCTATATGCGTTGTTTTTGGATTTCTCATCTCTGTCTTTAACATTGCTATCACCTTTTCTTTGTTATTTTATTATATTCTATCACATATCTCTCGCCATGTCCAACAACTGTTATTCTTGTGTAATGAAATTTATACAACTTTTAGTTGTAGTAAAATGATAAAAAACAGAGCTGATAACTCAGCTCTGTTAATTTTTCTGTAAATCAACCCTTTACAGCACCTATCATAACGCCCTTTACGAAGTACTTCTGTAAGAACGGATAAGCTGCGAGGATCGGCACTGTACCGATAACGATAATAGCGTATTTGATCGTTTCAGCATAGTTATCTATCTGGTCACCATTTGCAGCTGCTTCCTGAGTACTCAACTGTGCTGTATTCGTGATCAATATAGCACGGAGAATAGCCTGAAGCGGAAGCTTTGTATCATCTGTGATGTAGATAACTGCGTTGAACCATGAATTCCAGTGACCGACAGCGTAATACAATGTTACAACTGCCAATGTCGGGAGGATAAGTCTAATAACGATCTTAAACAATACATATATGTCGTTAGCACCATCTATATATGCAGATTCGAACAAGCTCTCCGGAATACCTTCAATAGCTGTTTTAACAATGATGGAATTGTAAATAGATACGCAACCCGGGATGATAAGTGCCCATAATGTGTTATGGAGTCCAAGCTCACGAATGTTCAAGTACGTCGGGATAAGACCACCGCCAAAGAACATTGTGAACATCATCATAAAGACAATAAATCTCTTAAAGAGCATATTTTTCATTGCCATAAAATAGCCTGCAAACAGTGTCATAACAATGTTCAAAGGAAGAGCGGCAACTAATATAAGAAGGATATTCTTGTAACCTCTTAAGAGCAATGGATTTTCAAAAGTAAGCTTATAACCGCCTGTTACCCAGCCTTTAGGCCAAAGCAAAACACCCGGATTCTGTGCAAGGTAAGCATTGTTTGAGAAGGAAGCACATACAACATACCAGAACGGATAAAGCGTTACAACGATTACCAAAGCCATAAAAATATAGTTAGCGCAATCAAAAACGACTTCGCTGGGTTTTCTCTTTATCATAACTTTTCTGCCTCCTTCGTTTAGAATAATCCGTAGTGAATTTTTTACTTAAAATGTTCGTGCCAACAAGGAATATGATATTGATAGCCGAGTTAAACAAGCCGATAGCGGAGCTGTAGCTGAAATCACTGTTAATAAGACCCATACGATAAACGTAGGTAGCAATAACGTCAGCGGTCTCATATGTACGCTCGCTGTAAAGAAGAAGTATTTTTTCGCTTCCGACGCTGAGCACGCTGCCCATACGAAGAATAAAAAGCATAATGATAGTCGGCATGATGGACGGGATCGTGATGCTGATAGCCTGACGGAAACGACCTGCACCGTCGATTCTGGCAGCTTCATACAGCTCCTGATCTACACCAGCAAGAGCGGCTATGTAAATGATCGAGCTCCAACCAAACTCCTGCCATACACCTGACCATACGTAAATAGAACGGAATAGTGATGCTTCACCAAGTAAATTTTTTGTTTCTGTTGCACCGAAGAATGTTGCAATTGAATTGAACAGACCGTTGCTGTAACAGAATTCTCTGAGCATTGAACAAATAATAACTGTAGAAATAAAGTGCGGAAGATACGAAGACGTCTGAATTAGCTTCTTATACTTTGTGCTTCTGACTTCATTTAAGAGAAGCGCAAATATAATCGGAATCGGAAAGCCGTAGAAGATCGACATAAAGCTTATGATGACAGTATTTTTGATAAGTCTCTCAAAATAGACATCCTTAAAGAAACGCTCAAACTGGAAAAGGCCGACCCATTCACTTCCTGCAATACCCTTTGTAGCTTTATAGTTCTTAAAAGCAATGATTACGCCGTACATCGGCTTATAAGCGAAGATAATAAGGTAAACTACTACAGGAAGAACGATGAGATATTTTACATAATTCCTCTTTATATCTTTTACAATAATCTCCCAAATGGATTCTTTGCCTTTTTTAAGGGCTTTCGTTTTCATTCGAACAAGCACACTCCTTTATTCTTAGATAACATACTCTTTAGGAACAAAAAATCCTCAAGAGATTTTTTATAACTGGTTCGCAGGGGTGCTTTAGACCCCTGCGAACCTTAGGTTTTACCTGATTAAACGCTTTCGCTTATAATTATCTAGCGTTGAATCTATCTATCTGCTGCTGCTTGATAGAGAGAACTGTCTCAAGACCCATACCATTGATATCGTTGATATAATCATCGAACTCAGAAATGTCTCTGTCGCCCATGATGAACTTAACGAGGTTTTCTGAAGCATATGTATCAATAGCTGTGATATAGTTTGTTGTTGCAGCGTTTTCTGCAGTTGTCGGGGAAACAGCCGGGATATTTCTATCTTCGCCTGCTGTGTAGTACCAGGACTGCATAGCGTTCCAACCATTCGGGTCTGTCTTATCAACATACATGTCTACGAGCATCGGACCAATACCGTTTGAAGAGTTACCTGTATATCTTGTGATAATTGTGTCATAGCCTTCCGGGCTGTTAAGGAACTCTTCTGTGAAGTGCGGCTCACCATCAACATATTCCATGATTTCGCCTTCTGCACCGAAGTTCCAGTATATAGCGCCTTCCTCTGTGTAGCCATAGTCGAGGATACGGCAAACGAGGCCGATATCTTCTTCAGCTGTAGCTGTTGTTACAACTGCAGATGTAACTGTACCATAGCTCTCACGCTGGATGTACTTAACCTGATCGCCTTCGTTAGCAACCGGATACTGAACTGCGAGCCAGTTGATATCAACACCTGCTGTCTTCTGGTCACGGATGTAGGAAGAAAGTGTTGAACCGGATGTACGGCAGGAACCAACTTCCTTATTGAAAGCCTTTGTCTTAACTGCCGGACGGTCGTTTGTAGCAAAGTCAGGATCGAGGAGACCTTCGTCATACCACATCTTCATGTGCTCAAGGAAGTCACGGTACTGCTCTGTTGCGTAGCCGTATTCTACATTACCGTCATCATTAAGATAGTAGCCAGCCTGCATATTGAATGCGTTGGACCAAATCGGGAGAAGAGCTGTGGAGCCCCATGTTGTAAGAGGATACTTAACGCCTGCATCCTTAAATGCTACGAGCATTTCATCCCAGTCAGCAATTGTTACAGGAGCGTCGAGGCCAACCTGATCGAGGTAATCCTTGTTTACCATCGGGCCTTCATATGTACCGAGAACGAGGTCTTCACGAAGGAATGCGAATCTAACTGTAGCACCGGAGTCTGTCTTAACAGCCTTGTTCAGTGCATCGATCTCTGTCAGATATCCATAATATGCAGGAGCATATGTCGGGATATAGTCTGTGAGGTCAAGGATATAACCGTCATCGAGGAGGTCATTAACCTTTGATTCGAAGCCCCAGCAGTAAAGAATGTTCGGCAGATCGCCGGAAGCGATCAAAAGGTTGTATGCCTGGTCGCCGTCAGCACCCTGTGCCGGCTTCTGCCAGTCGATATCAACGCCGAGTCTTTCTTCAAGACCTGTATGGAACGGAGATTCGTCATAGCTTGTATAGCTGCTGTTCAGAGTCATACCTGTGTTGTGCCAGAGAGAGATTGTCTTTCCGGCTGCTGATGCCATAGGATAGCCTTCGAAGTTACCCTCTGCGAGAGGATCATCGGATACTGTATCTGCTGCATCGTCTTTCTTTTCTTCGTCCTTCTTCTCATCCTTCTTGTCGTCTGTGGATGTAGAAGAGGAACTGCTGGATGACGAGCTGCTGGAGCTGCCATCGGTCTTTGTTTCCTGTGCACAGCCTGCGAACATTGCTACGATGAGCATGAGCGAAAGGATCAGTGCAATGAGTCTTGTTGCTTTCATGATATTCCTCCATCATAAAAAAAATTTTATCTCAGACGAATTTGCATCCGTCTGAGATAATTATATTATAATTTTATCAAAAAGTAAATAGACGATACTTAAAAATAATTTGCAAAAACTAAAATACCAATTGACTAAATCTAAACTCGATTGACTAAATCGGACATTTCCAAATATTCATCGACTAAATATACCCATATTTTTTATTTCCATCCATTTTTGCTCGTCAGTCGATCAAGTTGATCGTTATTTTATCAATAATTGCGAAATCGCACACAATTTATCGTATAATCCAGTATTGCACATTCAGATATTGACTATTTGTGTCTTATCTGTTAGAATAGATATATATTGTGTCATACTTCGTATGATATTTTAGAAAAGTCCGCCCGATATATCGGTGTGTATAGCAATTTCCGATATTTCAGGCTCTTGTGCATACATATTTCTTAATATTTGCATGTTTACTATGAATATGTTCAACGTGGGCATATTCACCGTGAAGGGGTATTTCCGAATGAGAGGCAAATCTAAATATTTCAAGCGGCTGCTTTTATCATCGATCATTGTTTTTATAATATCGTTCGTTTCCGGCACTATCATATATCGTATGTCATACGACGTACTTGAAGAGGAGATAAGTAAATCGAATTATTCCTCCGTCAGTCATTTCGCCAAGCTGTTTGATCAAAAGCTTGGCGAGGTTTATAATATTTTTTCTCAAATGTCACTCGATTCTACCATCAGCAACACTCTTGTAAAGGATCGCATCGGCAGCGACATCAGCATGAGCAACATTCTCAGTTGCAGACGCCATCTTCAATCCTTGCAGAACGATACCGCCGATGATATCTTTATATTTATGAGAAATTCCAATCGTATGATCTCGGTCGAGCATACCACCTTTAGTCCCGACAGATATTTTTATGCCTATTACGACGAATCTCCGGATGAGTATAACGCTTTCTATTCTCAGCTTCAAAAGAATAATGCCTGTTATATCCATACAGTCAACGGAATGGATCATATTTTTATTATGCAAACTATTCCGGTATCTGTTTTCAAGAGTGAAAGCTCCGTAGCTATTTATTCTCTGGACATATCATATGTTACATCTCTGTTCCATGAATGGATCCCAAGTGCCGGTGTCATTTTTTTAGTTGATAACGATAACCATGTGCTTCTATCATCGGACATAAGCTTTAATTCCGATGATCTTTTTTCTGAGAATAATACGATCAGCACTGCAAAGAATTCCGTGCAAAGCATATCGATGATGCTCAACGGTGAGGAGTACATGGTACAAACCGTAAAAAGCTCATTTGCAAGCTATGCATATGTGTTTGTGATGCCGTCATCGGCATATTATGATAAGCTGGACTCGCTGAGAGTAACGTCGTTCTCCATATTCTTTATATTTATGTGTATCGGGCTTATCATTTCATGGATGCTTTCGAAGCGTAATTACCATCCTATCTCCGAGATAGTAAATGATATCCAATCGAATCTTCCCGATGAGCTTACAGCTTCGCATCCCGACGATATCGATTACATACGAAGTACGTTCAGCAATATGATAAGCGAAAAGGAACGTACCAGGTGTGCAATTCGTGACGATCTGCTCGGTAAAATACTTAAGGGCAAGTATACCTCATCAAAAAGTATGCCGCTAACCGATCAATTTGCGTCGGTAGGCATCGAGCTTATATCCGAGAGCTTCGCTGTGTGGCTGCTCAAGACATACGGTGATCACGACTATGAGGAATGCGATACATATACTGATGAGCTTTCGGATGTGTGGGAGCAGTACGGTCATCGTGCATATCGGCTGCGACTGAACAGAGACACCCATGCGTACATCGTAAATATTTCAGATTCGTTCCCCTACAATGCGGAAAAAATTGCGTCGGAGGTACTGCGGATTGCATCAAATAAGTTTTCTCTTACATGCACGATCTCCTGCGGTGATGCTTATTCGGGTATCGACGGTATTTATCGCTCCTATACTGAGGTTGAATCCTCTATAGAGTACAGTGCAGTGCGTGGTCCGGGTGCTTTCATTCATAATAACAATGTGTTCAAGGGTAATTTTCGATATCAATTCAGCTTCCGCAGCACTGCGGAGCAGCTTATGCTATCGTATATCAAGACAGGAGAGCCGTCCGCAGAAGAAGTCATGATGACGATCAAAAACAACTGCTGCTGTGGTGAAATACGGTTGCCCGACGAGTTTAAATGCTACTATTATGATATAGTAACACTCTTTATGCATATTATCGATAAGCTCGGACTCAACAACGAAATATTGCAGGATCTTCAAAGCTGTACCGATCTCATCGGATTTGAAGACGCTGCCGTTGAGCTGCTTTCTCAGCTGAATGAGCTTTATGTAGTTCCCGAGCCACATGATCCGGACCTAAAGTCTGCGGAGCTATGCGGCAGGATAAAGAGCTATATTATCGATAATTATTCCGATCCGAATCTCAGTCTATCATCTATTTCGGCTGAGTTTGAGTTCTCCGAAGCGTATCTTACACGTGTGTTCCGCAAGGTAGAGTCTACTACTATAGCTGTATACATATCATATTTACGAATCGAAAATGCCAAGCGGTTGCTGCGTGATACAACCAAAACCATTGCCGATATTGCACTCGAGTGTGGCTTTACGTCAAGCACTGCTTTTATCAGGCTATTCAAGAAGCATGTAGGTGTTACGCCCGGAGTATATCGCATAAATTACGAAACAGAATAAGAGCACAACAAACCCGAGCAGAGTTCACTTCTCTGCTCGGGCTTTCTATCATCTATTCAATATCCATACGCTGTAATTTAAGAATGCGGCAAATGTTGCCCATAGCAAATACGGTATTTGCAGATATGCGGCAGTCTTATCAACGCTTCGAAACGACAATATCATAAACAAGATCAATATCCACAGTAAAATCAGCCATATAAACGCAAATCCGAAGCTTTGCAAATTAAAAAAGATCACACTCCAGAGGAAGTTTACCGCAAGCTGAAGGAAATAAATTTTCAAGGCACGTGATCTCTCCTGTGACGGCTGAGCCATATATACTCTTGCAGCTCCGATACCCATGATCGCAAACAGTATCGTCCATGCGATGGGGAATACGATATCGGGCGGAGCAAAATCGGGCTTTACTACCGACGTCTTGTAAGCCTCCATTCCCGTCCTTGTCAACCATGATGATATTCCACCTACAGCTTCTGTGAGTAATATCCAAAAGGCGTACTTTTTCCATGTCACGCTCTATCACCTCATTATAGGATATGTAAATATAAAGCTCATTATGCAAAAAGCTTTGACAATGGATGTCAAAGCTTTTTATGTTCTACTTTACTCCGAGAAATTCCTCCGAAGGTCACACATTACATACCGGCATAGGCTGCATCACGGCAGCGCTCAAGTGTTTTCATGACAGTCAACGTATCCTCGATCGGTACAAATGATGCTTGATCGAGTGCGTAATACTCATAGCACTTATCATATATTTCGATCTCGGGGTAATCGCTGTAACGGAAATCCTTTACTGCCCACGGATATTCAGCTGTAGACTCAGATACCGGAGCTGTTTTGAGATACTTCGACTGCTCCATCTCGTCTCCGATAAAGTAGCGAACTCTGATAACATCATTTCCGTCGCTGTCCTTTGTATAAACAGCCGTTCCCTTGTCTCCGAATATCTCCCACGGCACACAATTGATAGCATTTGACATGCTCATTTCACAGTCGAGTATCATATTATTATCTGTGCGTATGATAGCCTTATAGAAGTCATCTGCATCGCCCACCGCAAGTACCTTAGCCAGTACGCAGCTCACATGCTCCGGCTTTCCGCCGCTCACATAAAGCAGCTCATCGATATAATGTGAGCCATGGTTAAATAGTGAGCCTCCTCCGTTCTTTGTATAAGCCTGCCAATTTGTGCGAACAAAGAAGCAGCCGCTGCGACGCTTTATCATATATACCATGCCGAGATAGCCGGAGTCCAGTACCGACTGTACCGCAAGATCATCTGATCTCGTTCTGTGAGGCTGATAAACCATGAGCTTTCTACCCGCTTTTTTCATTACATCAGCGATCTCCACCGCTTCATCATATGTCCTTGCCATCGGCTTTTCAAGGAACACATCAACGCCATGCTCCATAGCATATACCGAATGAGCTTTATGTAGATTTGTCGGAGACGCTATCACAACAAGGTCGAGCTCAGCCTTATCGATCATAGTATTATAATCAGTATAAGCCTCTGCATCGTATTCAGCACAGACCTCGTCGAGTTTTTCTTTATTTACATCGCATATCGCTTTCAGATCATACTTTTCATTGGCGATAATATGCGGAATGTGGAACATCAGTCCCATGCCGAGGCCAACTATTCCAACCTTTATTTTTTTCATAGTGCTTTTCCTCTTTCAAATAATTCTCACCGCTTATCCCTTGACCGCACCGATCATAACACCCTTGATAAAATAGCGCTGAGCAAAAGGATATACCATAAGTATCGGTACTGTACCTACAACGATAAGCGAATACTTGATAGTCTCGGCGAAACGGTTCGCTTCACCCTCCTGAGATACCTGCGTAGAATTGAGAAGCTCATTATTCTCGATAAGTATCGCACGAAGTACCGCCTGGATAGGCATCTTTGTATTATCACTGATGTAGATCGCAGCGGAGAACCATGAATTCCAGTGACCTACAGCGTAGTAAAGCATGATGACCGCAAGTGTCGGCAGAATAAGCGGAACGATTATTCTGAACAGCAGATATATATCGTTTGCACCGTCAAGCTTCGCCGATTCAGAAAGGCTGTCCGGGATGCTCTCTATCGAAGTCTTTACGATTATGGAATTATATACGCTGAGACAGCCGGGGATTATGACTGCCGCAAGAGAATTGTACATACCAAGCTCTCTGACATTGAGGAAGCTCGGAATAAGACCGCCGCCGAAGTACATTGTAAACATTGTGACAAAAATGATAAACTTCTTGAACATAAGCCCTTTTGCTGCAAGACAGTAGGCGCAAAGCAGAGTCATTATAAGATTGAGCGGAAGTCCGCAGATGAGTATGATCAATGTGTTCTTATAGCCTGACGAAACGAGCGGATACCTGAACGTCATATCATATGCGCCTGTTGTGAAGCCTATCGGTGCAAGCACTACGCCCTGATGCTGCATAAACGCTGTATTGTCGGAAAGAGATGCACAAATTATGTAATAGAAAGGATATAATGTAATAAAAATTACAAATATCATGAATATCGTATTACAAACAGTGAATATTTTTTCGCTTGTACTAAGCTTTCTCATACTTTACCTCCTACCCTAGAACAATCCGATATCGGTTGCTTTTTTACTGATCGTATTTGTAGCAACAAGGAATATCACGTTAATTACAGAGTTAAACAAGCCGACCGCCGTTGAATAGCTGTAGCTTCCGTCGATAAGTCCCTTACGATAATTGTATGTAGAGATAACATCCGCTGTTTTGTAGGTCGTTTCATTGTAGAGAAGAAGTATCTTTTCGCTGCCTACGCTTAAAATACTGCCCATTCGAAGAATAAGGAGCATCATTATCGTCGGTGCGATACCCGGGAGCGTAATATGCCACGTCTGAGCCAGTCTTCCTGCACCATCGATCTCGGCAGCCTCATAAAGCTCCTGATCAATGCCCGAGAGTGCCGCAAGGTAGATGATCGAACCCCAGCCGAATTCCTGCCATACGCCCGATGCTACGTAGATCGTCCTGAAATTTTCAGCATATTGCAGAAGCGGCGACGCTTCGCCTCCGAAGAATACGATAATGTTATTGAACATACCGTCAGTCATGCAGAACAGCTTTATCATGCTGCAAACGATGACCATGGATATAAAGTGCGGGAGGTATGAGCTTGTCTGAACGAATTTTTTGAAATGCTTATTTTTTATTTCGTTGAGAAGAAGCGCAAAAATTATCGGAATCGGGAAACCCCAAAGGATCGAGTAAAAGCTTATAAGGAATGTATTTTTTATAAGCCTTGTGAAATAGAAATCTCCGAAGAAATTCTTAAAATGCTTTAGTCCTACCCATGGGCTGCCTGCAATTCCTGCTGTAGGACGATAATCCTTGAATGCTATGATCGCACCGTACATAGGCTTGTAGCAGAATATCAGCAAATATAACAGCACAGGAACAAATAACAGGTAAACATATCTGTTTTTCCTTAAATCTCTCCATGCACGGCTGAAAAAGCCGTCCTTATTAGTCCTTTTGCGCTTTGTAGACTCCATTATTATACCTCCGTTTTTCAAAATCAGTAAATATCAGGAAACGTAGAGAATAGTCTTGACCGTTCCAAATCCTTAGCATAATGTGGAACAGCCAAGACCATTCCCTACGCATATTCATTCTCCGTTTTCATGCAGATTTTGTTTTAAGAAAGGCGGAGCACAGTCCGCCTTTCTTAAACATTTTATCGTAATATTATCTGGCAAGATAACGTTCGAGCTGAGCATCCTTGATAGCGAGAACTTCGTCGATCTTGAGAGACTCAAGGTTTGCAAGGTATTCGTCATAGTTATCAAGTGACTCTTCGCCGAGGATGAAGTTGAGATACATCTCTCCTGCGTATGTTGTGAGAGCTGTTTCGATCTCGGAAAGCTGAGAATTTTCTTCTGTTGTTGCACAAACTGCAGGCCATCTGGAATCAGCAGCCTTTTCTGTGTTAGCTGTCCATATTGCCATATAATCGTTAGCAAGAGGAAGTGTCTTCTGCTTGTTCCAATCTACGAGCATCATGGAAGGACCACTGCTTATCATAGGTGTGTAACGCTGAAGAGCTACTGTAACGCCTTCTTCGGAGTTCTTGATAGAATCAAGGATCTGCGGCTTGCCGTCTACCATCTCGTAGGATTCGCCGAGCTTACCATAGTTCCACTGTAAAATACCTTCCTCTGTGTAGCCCCAGTCAAGGAAGTACATAGCGAGGTCAACATCTTCACAAGCTGTTGTGATAACGGAGCCTATGCCTACCCAGTATGTTTCACCCTGGCAGTAGAGAACGGGATCACCTGCATTAGCTACAGGATATTCAACTGCTTCATACATGAAGGAGCCGTCTCTTTCAACAAGAACACTATTAAAACGACCCGGTGTACCTGTGCCGTAGAAGGAAGCGCCGACCTTCTTTGTTGTGATCTGGTTAACAAAGCCTGTCATGTCCATTGTAACGAAGTCCGGATCAATTAGTCCGTCCTTGTACCACTTATTCATTGTTACGAGGAAATCATAGTAGCCGTCTGCGTTCATCCATGTTGCTGTTTTGCCGTCTTTTACATAATATGTGTCATTTCCGTTGAAGCCGAATGCGTTGCCGAAAAGGCTGCGGTAAAGGTTGCTTTGATAGATAGACAGAGGAATATCAACTACATCCTTCAGAGCATAGAGCATTTCTTCCCAGTCAGCGATCGTCTCTGGCATATCAAGGCCTGTCTCTGCAAGAAAGCCGGAATGTACAACTGCGCCGAGGTAAGAACCAAGGTATGCAACGTCCTCTCTGAGGAACGGGAATGCATAAAGGTGGCCGCTATCGGAGGTGATAGCTTTCTTTGTTTCCGGATGCTCAGCAAGATATGCGGAGAGAGCAGGAGCTTTTTCTTCCATTATATCATCAAGTGTGAGGATAATGCCGTCTTCTATAAGCGTCTCGGCGTTATTTGTCCAATTCGCATGGAAAATGACGTCAGGCAGATCGCCTGATGAAAGCATAAGGTTGAATGCCTGGTTAGCTTCAGCACCAACTGCCGGACGCTGCCATTCAATATCAACGCCTGTAGCTTCCTCTACCCAAACGTGATATGGGGATTCGTCTTCACTTACATAGTCAGCATGTGTAGTAAGACCCGATGTCCACAATGTCAATGTGCCTGTAGGTGTTTCATCTGTTGTATCTGTGTCTTCTTTATTTTCTTCCTTCTTATCGTCCGTCTTTGTGTCAGAAGATGAGCCGGTCTGTTTGTCAGCTGAATCGTCAGTCTTTGCTTGCTGAGCACAGCCTGCGAACATTGCGACGAGCATCATCATAGCAAGAACTAATGCTAAGATTTTTTTCATGCCTGGTTTCTTCCTTTCATTGATCTCTAATTTAATTGGTTATAGAATAATTAGCAGTTAGAATAATTCACAAATATCTCTGCCGGCTTTGAGAAATTTATTTATATTCTATTAAGTTTATTATAGTGTCGTAAAATGTGTTTGTAAATCAACAATTCCGGTATTACATCAACAAAAACAATACAGCCATCAACAATTCTGATACAGAGTGTACATATATTGCTTGACTTTGCTTGTACAATTTGATAAAATGTTTATATAAAGTATAATTTATGTAACATTAGAGAGTACGCTTGAATTTCCCCGACATCCGTTATTTCATGTCCCATTCGGTGTATTATTCGCTTGTCACAAAATGTATACTTATTGTGACAGTCTGAAATCAAATATTATTTCTTCTTTATGTTACTTTTTTACGGATTTTCGGACTAATATTTGATGTCACAATAAGTATAATTTTTATAACACATTGGAGGATCTATGCGAATATTCAAAGTCAAAAAAGCAAATATGTTTTCAAGTATAATGCTTTCCTTTATACTTGTTCTTCTGATATCTCTTGTTTCCACAACGATCACATGTCATATAGCATACAGCGAGCTTGAATCCGAGGTCAATTATTCCAGTATGGCTTCGGTCGAGCAGTTCGGTCATGCATTTGACGAGAAGCTTTCGTCGGTATTTGCATCGATCGACGGTATATGCACCAACGAAACACTGAAAACGCTTACCTTCTCAGATGCTGCCAACGAACCACTCAACAAATACAGCATTTACAGCCTGAGAAAGGTGATGTCTTCGATCGGAAATCGCAGCATTGAGGATTTTATAATATACTTTAAGAATAACGATGAGATTCTCTCCTCACTATATTCTGTTTTTGAGCCGAGCGTATTTGAAAAAACATACTATACCGGTGCTGACAGTCTATGTGAAACACTTGATAGTATACCTATGTCAGCTTCCATGCATGTACTGCCCTATCAGCTCAGTGCAACTAAAAAAAGCATTGCTGTTTTTCAGCCGCTTACGATCACTTCTTACAAGAATAATACTACACTTCTCGGTGTCATACTTGATGATGCTGTCATAGATGAGCTTCTCAGTGCATATTCAATGTCATCGCGCGGAACTGTGATGATACTGAAAAAGGACGGTACCGTTCTTATGACATCAGACGATAATTTCCGTTTTGCCGATGGTGATTTTCCTCGTGAGGAGGGCTTATATCACTATGAATATGAGGGTAACAGCTTTAATATCGTTACCGTTGAGTCTGCTGTATCGAGCGATATAATATATTCATTGTCAGTACCTACGGATATATATATGGAAAAGCTTACAGGCTTTAAGATACTCGTATTTGTTAATATCATATCCTTTATCATTCTCGGCTTTGCCGCTGTTATATTACTGTCAAATTACAACTACAAGCCTGTTAAGGAAATGATATCCTCTGTATCGTCTGTCACTAAGATCGACTACGATAAAACGCATACAAATGAAGCTAAGTATATTGAAAACGTAATAAACGAGACTCATAACAAAAATCTGGAGATAAATCAAAAGCTCGACAAACAAAGCAGCTCCAATATGGCGATATATCTCCATCGTTTGCTCCGCGGCATCCAACCGTATACATCAAATATCATAAGTGACTTCAAGCAGCACGGCATAGAGATCATCTCCGATGCGTTTGTCGTATCAATGTTCAGCATCGACGGCTGGGATAAGAACATCATTGACGATATTTACGAGGGTCAAAAGGTAATGATCGTCGAAACTATCGTTCAAAATGTATTTGAGGAAATGATAAACGAAAATTACCGTGGTACAGTGATATATACAGATAAGGATCTGTTCACATGTGTAATAAACGTCGCAAAGCCGGAAAGTGCATCAAATGAAAACGCAATAATCGATGATATTTGCAAGCTTTGCCGCCATGCGATGAAATTTATAGATGAAAAGATGGGCATATATTGTACCGTCAGTATATCAAACATATGCTATGGCTACGCCGGACTGCATGAAGCAAACAACAATGCTACTCATGCACTTGAATACCGTCTTGTTCGCGGCGATAAAAGAGTTATCTCGTATGCATCCATCGAGGAAAAGCCATTTACTGTAAACGAGTCGTTCTACCAGGATGCAAAAAGTGAGCTTCTCAGCTACATAAAGACCTCCATGCCATCCTGCTTCGAGGTTTACAACTGCATTTATGAGAACTTTATGGGTAAAAACGTCATCACTCCCGATGCTATGATGTCGTTTGTAAATGCTTTGAACTCAGTTATAGCCGATGTCTATGCTCATCTCGGCAGCAGTATCGACTGTAATTCAATTTTCGTAACGGTAAAGCATGGTGATACTCCCGATAAGCTTTCAAAGCAGTTCTGTTATATCTTTTTCCTATTCAATACCGAGTACATGAAGCTCCATATAGATGAGCATCTGAGTGATAAGATACGCAAATACATAGATGAAAATCATACAGACCCGGGGCTCGGAGTAAATTCCATAGGATACAAATTCGATATGTCACCGTCATACTGTTCAAAAATATTCAAGAAGGAATACGGTGTAAGTATTACCGATTACATACTTGAAGCACGTATGCAGGGCGCACGAGAGCTGCTCATCAGCAGCGATCAGTCGGTGGATAAGATCGCCGAATCGCTTGGCTTCTCCTCCAGCTCCGTATTTATCAGACAATTCAAAAAATCCTGCGGCATGACACCTGGTTCATATCGCAGAACATATGGAAACTAGCAACGTACGAGGTGTAAAAAATGAATGCGAGACTTATAACAATCGACGGTCGTGTAAAGCTTAGTATAAACGGCGAAGTGATCGAACCCACCGGGTTTATGACATATAATCCCGACGCCGGGCAATTCGACAAAGTACGTGATACCGGGAATCGCATATACTTTTTTGGTGCATATGCCTCCGATCAGGGTATCAATTCTCTGGCAGGTCTTAAGCCCTTCACTCCGCATTTTTTCACAGGTGATGGTCAATATGATTTCTCTGAGATCGAGCGTACACTTGAGCTTGTCGCTCCCGGCGGCAAGGGCGCATATATCATTCTGAGAGTCTACCTTTCCACGCCTAAATGGTGGGAGGAAAAATATCCCGAGGAGCTTTGCCGTGATGACAGAGGCGAGTCGGGACGTGAATGCTTCGCATCCGAAAAATGGCGCAAGGACATGTGGGGAGCGCTCAGAGCGCTTATTGATTTTATCAACAGCTCCAAGTGGAGCGAATGTGTTATAGGCTACCATATTGCTGCCGGTTCGACAGAGGAATGGACGTATCATGGGCATAAGTACGGCACCAATGACTATTTTGATTACTCGAAGCCTAATTTAGACTACTTTAAAGCATGGCTTAAAAATAAATATTCCGATATCGGCTCTCTTAACAACGCCTGGAACAGTGAACTTGCAGCATTCGATGACGTAACGATACCGTCACCGTCTCAGCGAAGATGGAGCTACAACGGTATACTTCGTGATATTTCAAGAGAGCAGAACGTTATAGATTTCTTTGAATACGGAAGCTGGCTTTTCGCCGATACGATCATATGGCTGTCACGTCAGGTCAAGGAATATTCCCACAACACTCTTCTTACAGGTGCTTTTTACGGCTATGTCGCTATGCTCACAGATATCGACAAGTGTCACTATGATCTGCACGACGTGATTGAATCGCCGTATGTTGATTTTCTTGCAACGACAAACGGCGGCGGTGCTGTGTGGACCTTTGGCTCTGCTGTAGATTCCATCCGACTCCATAATAAACTATTCATTTGCGAGGGTGATATACGCACCTGTCTCACCGGGTCGATCACAACATCACTTCCGCACATTATTCCTAACAATAAATATTACACAAGCGCAAGCTGGGTAGGTCCTGCTACGATAGAGCTGTCTGTTGCCAATTTGAAACGCTCATCCGCACGTACATTGACCGGCCACACAGGTCTATGGTGGTTTGATATGTGGGGCGGTTGGTTCGACGATCCTCAGATGCTTGACGTGATAAAAAAGCATAAGAAGCTTGCAGAGGCACAGACATATGGTCCGATAAAGCCTGAGGTAGCATTTATAATCGACGAAAGCGGACTTAAATATTTCTGTCGTAATGCAAATGCTCTGAAATATGCTGTTGATTATCAGCATACACAGCTTGCACTGACAGGTGCTCCGTTCCATATCTACCTTGCAAGTGATATTGCAAACGACAACTTCCCTGCCGATGATTACAAGCTATATATATTTGTTAACATATGCGATCCGTCAAAGTCTGTTTCGGATGCCATAAGTCGTAAGCTCAAGCGTGGAGGTCACACTCTGCTTTGGACATACTTCTCCGGCATAAACAATGCGGAGCTTACCGATTATAACATAATATACGATCCGTCACTTCCCGATACGCAGTGTGAATATTCTGAAAATGAGTTTCCGACTTACAAAACTGTTTATGATCCTATCATAAGCCGTGAAACAGCTGTATTTCCACCATCTGCTGTCCAATGTCCCAGATTTGCTGCGGATGAGTCTGATCACTCGTATATTCTTGCAAATTTCAAGGACAGTAACGAGCCTGCTCTGCTTTGGAAGCATTTTGACAACTATTCATCGGTATACAGTCTCCTTCCCGGCATCCCATATCAGGTGCTCCGTGAGATCATTCTTATGAGCAGCGCACATATTTACAATATGACAGGTGATGTGCTCATGGCAGGCGGCAGCTTCATTGCGCTGCATTCGATCACCGACGGTGAAAAGAGGATCCATTTTCCATTCCCTGTGTCTAAGGTGATAGATGTTGATACATGTAACGAGGTCGAGGTCAACGACATATTCATTGATTTTGATATGAATGTCGGCGAGACGAGGCTGTTTTACGTAGAAAAAAAGTAGATCGATCATTATGAGGTCACAATATGTCTATAAGATTGAACGAAGACAAAGCTGTGGTAGAGATGATACGTGAGGGACTCAAAGCCAAAGATGGCTACTGTCCTTGCAGAGTAGCCAAGCTTGACGAATACAAATGTATGTGCAAGGAATTTCGTGATCAGATAGCCAATCCGAATTTTGAAGGCTACTGTCACTGTATGCTGTTTTACAAATCGAAGAATTAAAAAAACGCTCGGATATTATATATCCGAGCGTTTTATCATGTACGATAAATAATTCCTATTGCATTTGGCCCTGCATTTGCCGTTATTATACAGCCAAGCGAGTAATCAAGCTCAGGCGGCTGACCGAGTACAGCTTCGCACGACTCTGCCAGCTTCTCAAACTGAGCAGCATTATTTCCGGCTGCAAGACAATACGGTGTTCCGGGCTTTCTGCTGCTTTTTACCATTTCAAGCAGTCCGCTAACGACCTTCATATCGCCTCGTATTTTTGATACGATCTTCGACTCTCCGTTCTCGAACGTGATGACGGGCTTAAGTCCAAGCGCATCTCCAACAAATGCGACTGCGGCAGGTATTCTGCCCGACTTCTTTACGAATTTTAAATTCATCGGCACAAATACCGCTCTCGCATGATCTATCCAATCCTGTACAAATTCAAGTATCTCATCAACAGAGCTTCCGTTTTCAGCCATTCGAGCCGCTTCTATCGCAGCATAGCCGTATGCCATGCTGTAGTTTTTAGAATCAAATATATGTATACGCAACGAAGACACTGCTTCGGGATGTTCGTCATAAAATAAATCTCTTGCCTGCACTGCATTGTGCCATGTATGTGAGCCCTTTGAATTCAAGCATATTTGTATGAGATCGGAATATCCCTCTTTCCAAGTCTTTTCATACAGCTCCAGATTCAAAACCGGTGTCACCTGCGATGAAGTAGGTATCTTATCTGAGGATTCCAGTATATCATAAAACTCCTGAGGCGTGATCTCATAACCATCCTTATACTCACGATCATCTACAATAACCACAAGCGGCAAAACCGCTATATTAAGTTCTTCCCTGATTTGTAACGGAATATCCGCTGTCGAATCTGTTGCTATCTTGATTTTTCCCAATTTTTACCGTTCCTTTCTGCATACATAAGCGGTACAACAACATACTATACTAGTATACATCATTTCAGTATATGAGTCAAGAAGTAAAATACTTGCACAGCTCTTTTTCAAGAAAAAAAGATCCCCTTTAGCATCTAAGTATGCTAAAGGGGATCGTACTGTCTATTTACTTATTCGGCAAAATAAGTCATGGCGATTTTTGCAAGCTCTGCTCTTGTAACAGCGTTGGAAAGTCTGAGTGTACCGTCGGGATAACCATTGATTATACCTGCACCACATGCCCACTGAACTGCCGGGAAGCTATTCTCACCGATCTCAAGTGCATCTGTGTAGCTGAGGATGTTTGTATCCTCGCCAACACTAACGTCAGCGCCATTTGTCTGAGCAAAATGCCACAGCATAACAACGACCTGCTCACGTGTTATTTCAGCATCCAGATCTACTAGCATATCAAGACTGAAGCCTGCATTTGTGGCTATCTCGGTAACATTTACTACATCAAAGCCGGATGCTTTAAGTATTTCCATAGCCTTAACTACATCTCCGACTGTGAAAACAGCATTCGGTTTGAAGTTACCGTCTTCGAAGAACTCTGCATAGCCTGATGCTGCTACAAACTGTGCTGCCTCGTAATACCATGCATCCTCTGCAACGTCTGCAAATACGATCGTTTCTGTTGCTTCTTCTACGTCTTCATCCGAGGCTGCGCTGATAAGCATCGTATCATAGTTGCCATCAGGAGCTTCTGTTGCCGGCACTTCATCTGCTGCAAAAGCCGTCGCACAAACAGCGATCATAAGCACCAGACTGAGTACCATCGTCATAATGATCTTCGTTGTTTTCATTGCAATGACCTCCAAATAAAAATTTCAAAGATTACTCTGACATTATTATAGCCTATCAAGCTGAATTTGTCTATACATTTTATGTATTTTTTACATAATATTTCTTCCGAGTCCTGTCTCATGCAGTAGGAGCTTGTACATCACATCATATCCTGCATCATTTGGATGCAAGCCATCGCAAAGCAGCGTCGAATAGTCAATGTTTCTCGCATCGCAGTACTCAAGGAACAGCTCATACATGCTTATAAACGGGAAGCCATATTCTGTTGCCACTTTCATGTATATATCATTTACGTCCGACATATGGAACAGACGAGCATATTCATCCGTTCCGGCTTCATTCTCCGCAGATGAGGGGATATTCGCTACCAGAATATAATCCCTGCCTCTTTTGGCAAAGCGATCGTTAAGCTCTATTACGTTGTCATAGAATATTTTCATATGCTCTTCTCTCGTATGCATCGGAGCATCGACGTAATACTGATGTCTGTCGTTTGTTCCTATCGTACAGATAACTATATCGTCATCCGGCGCTACAAGTGTATCGAAATTCTCAATAACAAAGTCGATCCTTGTTCCCGTACATGCATTATTTGTGACTGTACAGTTGTAATTATCCTCCATATGCTTCTTGAAGCTGTTTGCCCAGCAATACGAATCGGGACTGCGGTAAAATTCACCTACTATATGCTCACCGTTCATATCAAAGCCTGTTCCGCCTACACCGTGAGTAATGGAATCTCCCAACAGCTTGATTTTGATCGTATTTTCCGCCAAAACTACCTTTGAAAAAATTTTCGCAACTTCTCTATTCATTATATATACACCCTATATCTGCTTTTTCATTATATATCCGAGTATCATATCGGCAATGGCACTGCTTCGCTTATCCATTAGCTCCGCATCGCCAAACTCCACATTCAGTACATGCGGCATAGTATTCACATTGGAAAAATACGAAAAACAGAACAGATTCATCGCAAGCACTATCTCCTGTATGTCGATGTCCTCTCTGAATACACCTTCCCCAATGCCGGCTTCGAGAGCCTCCCTCAACAGCTGCACTGCCTTTCCCTTTGCAACAGCTGCACTTGACTCTCCGAGATATTGACCTCCCGTCAAGTTTTCCCACATTACCATACGAACAAATGATGTACTTGTGCTTAATATTTCAAAATAACGCTTTATCAATGCACGTACAGTATCAACGCATGAATCGCAGGAGCTTAGAAGCTCTGCTTCGCTTTCAGCCAGTCTCGCATATACCTCCGTCAGCACAGCAGTATACAGCTTCTCCTTACTTCCGAAATACTCGTATATCATGCGCTTATTCACTCCGGAATTTTTGGCTATGGCATCAACTCTCGCACCGTATAGTCCGAACTCAGAGAATTCCTGCTCTGCCGCTTCCAGTATTTTGATTTTGGTTATATCAGACCTTTTCATAACGTGCAAGAAAATCCTTTACGAAATCATCATCTACGAGATGCGGATACATTTTTTGAACTCTATCCAGCTCCTCAGCCTGTCCCTCGGACATTTTCTCATCGGGATTCAGACACCACGTACCCTTGAGAAGTCCCTGCCGACGCAGCACCTCATGAATACCTGCGATACAGCCTGCGAAATTATGAGCCGTATCAAATACCGCTGCATTCATATCGGTGATCTCAGCTGCAAGCTTCATAAACTCCGGTGTTGCATCAGCATTCTGTAAGCGTTCAAACAGCTTGACCACCGTATGCGTCCATACAGTCCAATGTCCCAAAAGACCACCCTGAAAGCGTTTTGTATATGTCTTTCCGTCAACAGAAAATGTGTATGGAGTCACAAGATCTGCTACGATATTATCATCATTTCCCGTATACAACGTGATCTCATCTGCTCTTGTCGATGTTGCGACCGCTCTAACCACATCGATAGTAGTATATCTGTTAAAGGATGCACATTTTATGGCTACGGTATTTTCTATCTCGCAAAAGCGTTTCCAATAATCAAAGGAAAAGACTCTGCCGCCTACAGCAACCTGAAGATAGAACCCGATCACAGGCATTACCTCTGCCACCGCACGTGTGCGCTCGATCAATTCATCCTCGGACAGATCATTAAGTCCGCCTGGACTTAGGAGCACCGCATCATAGCCGAGACTTTTTGCGACATTCGCCTCACGCACAGCCTGCTGTGCTTTACCGCACACACCGCATACCTTTACTATTGTCTTTCCTGTTTCATCTTCATATTTTGTTATCTCATCACTTACCGTAGAAATAACTGTTTCGAAAAGATCATACTTAGGATCTCTTATTTCAAACTGAGTACTATGGACTGCTGTAGCGATACCTCCTGCTCCGGCTTCAAGATAATATCTCGTCAGCAAGCGTTGACGCGCTTCATCAAATTTGCGTTCCTCTGTCAATGCAAGCGGTGTCGCAGGTATTACTGTACCGACTTTGAGTATCTTTAATGCATTCTCATGTCTTGTCATATTCATACCTCCCGGATAGTTCAATCAATAGCTGCCCTTACGTTCTTCAAAATGTGTAGGCTTATCAAGAGTCCTGCCGCCATCAAGAATATATTCAGCCTGCCATCTTATAAGCTTGTGTATCGACACCGTCGGATAGCCGAACAACTCCATAGCAAGGGATGCATCGTTAAGATACGCATCACTGCCCTCTTCTCCCTCGAATATCGGCTCACGTCCGAGATATTTTCCGAGCTGTGTAGCTGCTTTCCTTATTGAAATTATCTCAGGTCCTGTGATATTCATCTTGACCGCAGGAGAATCAGCATGGAGAAGACTGCGGATAGCCATCTCATTTGCGCTGCCCTGCCAAATGCAATTGAGGCACGGTGTCTTGATGGAAATAGGCTCATCATGCATTATTTTGTTAGCCATATCAAACAGTACGCCGTAGCGAAGATCTACCGAGAAATTCAATCTGAATAAGAGCACCTTTGTACCGTATTTTGCGGAAGCGTTTTCGAATATTCTCTCACGTGCAAGAACACTCTGCGTATATTCACCTATCGCAGCAGGCTTTGTATCCTCTGTACAGCCTCCGGTGTGGAGAGGTACTATAGGATAGATATTTCCCGACGAAAATGCAACTATTCGTGAGTTTTTGTATTTTTCCGCAACATATACGGGGAGCACGGCATTCATAGCCCATGTAAGATACTCATTACCGTCCGTACCGAACTTACGTCCTGCCATAAATATGACATTCTCAACATCCGGCAGCTTCTCAAGCTGCTCCGGATCACTCATGTCACAGCTTATCGTTTCTATACCGTTCGATTTCAGAAGCTCGGCGGCTATAGGATCCGAAAACCTTGATACGGCAATGATCCTTTTACTTATACCTGCTTTTTCAGCTGCATTCTTCGCAAGTATACAGAGTGTCGGACCCATTTTACCCGTTGCACCAAGTACAATAATGTCGCCTTTTATCTTCTTTATATCTTCTACAAGTGCATCTGATGGAGCTGTCAATAATTCGTTAAGCTTTTCCTCGGTCCACATTTTAATTATCCCCCGTAGGCTAATAGTAAGTAACTGTTTAGTTACTTCGACTTATATTGTACCATCATTTTCGCATTTGTCAATAGCAATTTACGCTATTTAATTAAATCTCCGAAAACATTGCTGTTTTCGGAGATTAGGCTTTTACAGATTTATCATTTCTTCCTGCTCGACGGTTTTAATATTTTTGGCAGCCAGAGCAGCTGAGGCACTGTCAGCATCCTCTACCCTGAAGATCATGTACGCATGATCTGTCTTTTGTCCGCCAAGGAAAGCATACATATACTCAATATTTACTCCCGCTTCCGTCAATACAGCAAGCACATTGCTCAATCCGCTTGGAGTATCAGGTATTGCGACTCCCAATACAGGTGTAAGAGAATATACATAGCCTGCATCCTTTAATACCGTTGCGGCGTCGTATATCTTATCAACGATAATACGAACTATTCCGAAGTCGTTTGTCTCTGCGAGAGACAAAGCACGCATATCAATATTATGCTTTGCCAGCTCTCCCGTCATAGCGCATAATGCACCCGGTTTATTCTCCAAAAACACTGATATCTGCTTAATAAACATCGTCTTTCCTCCTTATCTGTCAAAAATACAATTTATATTTTTCTCTTATCTATAACACGAACTGCTTTGCCCTCAGAACGTGTAATGGATTTCGGAGCTACGAGTGTGACCTTAGCCGCTAAGCCGAGCATAGAGCGCAGACCGTCAACGAGTACCTTCTGACGCTTTTCGATCTCACCGACATTATCTGTAAACATCTCCTGTGTCATTTCGACATGAACATCAAGTGTATCCGTATTCTTAACACGATCAACGATGATCTGATAGTTTGCGGCATAGCCGTTGTTGAGAAGGACTGTCTCGATCTGTGACGGGAATACATTAACACCTCTGATGATAAGCATATCATCGGAACGACCCATAGGCTTGGACATCTTCACATGTGTACGTCCACATGAGCACGGCTCGTACGAGAGCGTACAAATATCACGTGTACGGTATCTCAGGAGTGGGAATGCCTCCTTAGTGATCGATGTGAAAACGAGCTCACCCTTTGAACCTGCCGGAAGCACCTCTTCCGTCTCAGGGTCTATGATCTCCGCAATAAAATGATCCTCATTTATATGCATACCGGATTGAGCCGAACACTCAAATGCAACACCCGGACCCGACAGCTCTGTCAGACCGTAGATATCATATGCCTTGATGCCGAGCGTATTTTGTATATCGCTGCGCATTTCCTCGCTCCATGCCTCAGCTCCGAAAATACCGGCCTTTATCGGTATTTGATCCGGTGTGAGACCCATCTCCTTCATATATTCACCGAGATATGCAGCATACGACGGTGTGCAGCACAGTATCGTAGTTTGAAGATCCTGAATAAACATTACCTGGCGCTCTGTATTGCCTGAGGATGTAGGTACTGTAAGACATCCTACCTTATGTGAACCGCCGTTGAGACCCGGACCGCCTGTAAACAAACCATAGCCGTAGGATATCTGACAAACATCCTCATTCGTTCCACCTGCTGCCGTGATAGCTCGTGCACAGCAATCCTCCCACAGGTCAATATCATGCTGTGTATAAAATGCAACTACTCTCTTGCCTGTTGTACCGGATGTTGACTGTATTCTAACGCAATCCTTTAAAGGCATTGCAAGCAGTCCGTAGGGATAAGCCTCTCGAAGGTCTGCTTTAGTAACGAATGGCAGCTTATGAAGATCATCCGTAGACTTGATATCATCAGGCGTAAGACCCTTTGCTTCCATTTTCTTGCGATAATACGGCACATTATCCCAAATATGCTTGACCTGCTTGACAAGGCGTTCATCCTGCCATGCCTTTATCTGTTCACGATCGGCTGTTTCGATCTCTGGTTGGTAGTAGCGTTCCATAAATTGTCTCCTTTGGTTTATTTGATTGCGTACCATATAAATACGGCATATTTAATAATTATACATTTTAACTTTATCATCTTACAAGCATTTTGTCAATCGTTCTTTTTTAATTTGCTCAATTCATATTGTAAAATATGAGCTGCGGTGATATAATTATTTTATAAAAGATGACAGAGGGTGGCATAATGAGTAAGAAAAAATTTTCATGGCGGCAATGTGCCGTATTCATATTGATGATATTGATAGGTGGTATTTGCGGAGTGCTTATGGGGAAATCCCTCAGCACGATATCCGATGAAAATACGTCTGTCGGTCAGGACATCATATCGCTGATCCTGCTGCTTGCAGGTATATATTTAAGCATATTTTTACAGCTTGTCATACACGAAGCCGGTCATCTCGTATTCGGCAAGCTCTCGGGATATAAGTTTTCATCCTTCAGGATCGGCAACCTTATGTGGTTGAATGATAACGGTAAGCTCAAAATGAAAAGACTTTCCATCGCCGGTACAGCAGGTCAGTGTCTTATGTCTCCTCCCGAAATTATTGACGGCAAGCTGCCTATCGTGCTCTATAATCTCGGCGGCTCACTGCTCAATATAATATCCTGTGTGGTATTTATGCTCCTGTATTTTCTATGCAGCCGGATCCCTCTTCTTCCCATATTTTTTCTTACGACAGCGCTTATAGGCTTTGCGGTAGCTCTGACAAACGGCATTCCAATGCGACTCGGTACTATTGACAACGACGGATACAACGCTCTGTCGCTCACAAAAAGCAATGAGGCTATGCGTTCATTTTGGATACAAATGAAAGTGAATGAGCTTTTGTCAAAGAACATACGTGTAAAGGATATGCCCGACGAATGGTTCACAGTTCCGAGTGATGAAAGCATGAAAAACAGTATGTGTTCTGTCATTGGTGTATTTGCATGTGGAAGGCTCATTGACCAACATCGCTTTGAGGATGCCGATGCACTTATGGAGCATTTGCTTGAGATAGACTCAGGTATCGTGGGCTTACATCGCAGCCTCATGATATGTGACCGCATTTACTGTGAGCTTATCGGAAGCAACCGCAGCGACAAGCTCGACTCGTATCTTACCAAGGCTCAGCGTAAATTCATAAAGACCATGAAGAATTATCCGTCTGTACTCAGAACGGAATATACCCTTTCACTTTTGTCCGAAAGGAACAGTGATAAAGCATCAAAGTTCAAGAAGCTTTTTGAAAAATGTGCCGCTACATATCCGTACCAAAGCGATATCGAGGCAGAGCGTGAGCTTATCGATATTGCGGATAAGGCAGCCTGTATGTAAAAGCCATACATTATTATATAAATTAAAACGGTATTCATTTCGAATACCGTTTTGTTCTGTTAAGCCCGAAGATCGTTCTCATAAACGCAGGCATGTGATACAGACACCTCGTATGCAGTCCTTGACTGCGCTTCTCCGTCAACATTTTTTATGTACAGCCTACTCTGAAGTCTTCCCTCTATGCCGAGTCTTGTTTTCGGCTCCATTGTCGAGCACATTCTCGCAACGCTTCCCCACATTATGCATGGAATATAATCGAATCTCCTATAATCTGTCGGATTTCTCGAGTTTCCGGGACGAGGTACTGCAAGCATTATATCGCATATCTCTCTGCCATACGGCGTTTGTCGATACACAGGAGTCTTACATATACTTCCGTTGAGTATTATCGAGTTTTCATGTATTCCACTGTGCGGCTTTATGTCGAATGCATATGCACTTATCTTCAATTTGTTGCACTCTGCCGATCTGTCATTGAACGACCTCAGCTGACCTGTGATCTCTATCTCGTCACCCTCGCCGACACACGCCGATCTCAGTATATGCTCCGGCGCAAGTACATTCAGAAGATCACAATTCCCCGACAGACGTTCGACGCAAAGCTTTAGTGAGTATATTGCGTAAGGTCCGGCTACATGTGACAATACCGGCTTTTCAAATACCGTTCCCGACAACCTCAATTCATTTTTTGCATCCATTTTTTAGCTCCTCTCGTGCATTTGATATTAATGCATATGATTGATCACGTAAAAATATTCCGTCAGCAAGTACCTTTACCCCGGGTATTTTACATTTTGGTAACAACTGCGTTTAAATCCATTTTGTTATTGCTTTTTGGAAATCAAACACATATAATAATATCAAAAGCACCAATCTATTATACAGGAGGGCTGTCAGTTGAAAAGACGTTATATTTTGCCTATTATTGTTGGCATATTCGGCATTTTTTTGATCATTATGGGAATTTTATCACTTTTTTTCGGTCGTTTAAATCCCGTTACCGATGAAAAGCCGGAACATTTGGATCAAACGCTGGGTGAATCTGTTATAATCACCGACGAACAGCCTGACGACAGTGCTTCGAACGAAGATCAAGGCGAACCGGAGGTCGATACATACCAGTTAAAGCTTGATGAGATCGATACTCTTATTGAGGTCGAAGCATACCCTGCCGCTATCGGTGAGATCGATGGACTGTCTGCCGAATATCCCGATTCCGCTGAGCTGTCAGAGCTTAGAAGCAAAGTTCTTACATTATATAAAGAGTCAACGTTAAGTCAGCTTGACAGTCTTATCTATGCATACGATTATGCCGGCGGTCAGGCGCTGCTTGAGCCTCTCATGGAGTTTTTCCCTGACGATGAAAGGCTTACAAAGCTTTACAGCATGTGTTTGGATTATCAAAACACCTATGTTTTTGAGGGTACTGTCGAGCACATCTTTTTCCATCCACTAATAGCTTACCCCGAGCTTGCATTTGACGGTGATTACTCCGAGGCAGGACTTGACAGCTACATGGCTACAGTCCCCGAATTTAAAGCCGTCTTAGACCAGCTGTACGAGCGTGATTATATCCTTATCGATCCGCACCTTATGTATACTACAAATGAGGATGGCTCTGTCAGCAAGCGTGAGCTTCACATTCCCGAGGGTAAGAAGCCCGTCATACTCTCAATGGACGATTATAACTTTATGAAGTACATGCGTGAGAACGGTATGGTTCACGGGCTTGCACTTGATGAAAGCGGCAATGTCGTCACCTTCACCGATGATGAAAACGGCAATCGTACATATTCAGATGACAATGAGATCGTACCTATCACAGACAAATTTGTATATGAGAACCCCGACTTTTCCTACGGTGGCATTAAAGGTGTAATCGGTCTCAACGGCTATGAAGGCACACTCGGATATGCTACGGATATTCTCGACAGTGATACATACGAGGAGGATTTTGCGACCGTAAAGGCTGTTGCCGACAGGCTCAAGGAGACAGGCTGGCTGTTTGCATGTCACAGCTACGGTCATAACCACTACGAGAAGAAGTCTCTTGAGTACATGAAAAACGACGTTGACAGATGGATCAATGAGGTAGGCTCCATCGTCGGAGAGACTGATCTCTACTTCTACCCCTACGGTGAAATTATCGGTCAGAATGATGCTAAGTTTGAGTATATGAAATCACGTGGCTATAAGTTTTTCTTTGGTGTGAGTCAGATACCATATTTAAAATACTATAGCGACAACATACTCCAAACACGTCGAAATATAGACGGTATCTCGCTACGTGGCTGGCGTCTGGCCGAGATGCTTGACACGGAAGCTATAATCGACAGCGTAAGACCGGAGAAATACAATAATCAATAAAGGAAAACACACGACTAAAAAAGCACCCTATTTACCGTACAGGCTTCGTTCCTGTATCGGTAAACGGGGTGCTTTTCTTATCTTTATAGCTTGATCTTATGTCTTATTTCCGGCAAACTGTGTCATATAAAGAGTATAATATCTACCCTTCTGAGCGAGAAGCTCATCGTGATTGCCTATTTCCACGACTCTGCCGTTATCCATTACAACTATCTTGTCGGAATCACGTATCGTAGATAAGCGGTGTGCAATGATAAGGCTTGTGCGATTCTTCATGAGCTTTACCATAGCATCCTGTATGTTTTTCTCTGTACGTGTATCGACAGATGATGTAGCTTCATCAAGGATAAGTATCTTCGGATCTGCAAGCACTGCACGTGCTATGGCGAGCAGCTGCCTCTGACCCTGTGATAAGCCCGAGCCTGCCTGCTTGAGGAAAGTCCTATACTTCTTCGGCAGATGCTCAATGAAGTATTTCGAATTACTCATATCCGCAGCATATATCATTTCCTCATCCGTTGCATTCGGATTGGAATACTTGATATTGTTCTCAATAGTGTCGGAGAATAATACTGTATCCTGCAAAACTATCGCAATATTATGTCTCAGCTCATCTCGCTTGATATCCTGTATATTTACTCCGTCAATAAGTATCTCACCGGAATCAACGGGATAGAATCTCATAAGCAGATTTACAACCGTAGTCTTGCCGCTGCCGGTCGCACCTACGAGAGCGATCTGCTGTCCTGGCTTCACATCCAGATTGAAATCATACAGTACCTGCTTTTCCTTTATATATGAGAAATTGACATTACGGAATGATATCTCACCCTTTACATTATCCATATCCTTTGTACCGCTGTTATCCTCATCAGGCTGATCCATGAGTGCAAACACACGCTCAGCGCCTGCAATAGCGGTCTGTATAGATCCGTACAGCTGTGCGATCTCATTTATAGGACGTGAAAACTGCTTTGCGTAAATAACGAATGCAGATATCGTACCAATGGATATCCAACCGAGGTATGCGAAGTATCCGCCGAATGCGGCAACGATAACAAAGCTTATATTTGAAATACAATTCATTATCGGGCCCATAGAACCGCCCAGGATCTCAGCCTTTATACTTACCTTTGTAAGCTCATCGGAGGTCTTATTGAATTCATCCATAACATCCTGCTGCTTATTGTATGCAACTATGGATTTATATCCTGTTATCATTTCCTCCGAATGTCCGTTGAGGTTTCCCAATATCTCCGAACGCTTGCGATATACTCTTCTCATTACAGTTGACATCTTCTTAGTCACTATAACTGTCAAAATGACCGTGACAAGTGTGATAAGCGTCAGCTGCCAACAGTAATAAAACATGATCGCTATAGTACCTATAATTGTGAGCACACCTGAAATAAGTGAGCCCAAGCTCTGTGATATCGTATTAGATACGTTTTCGACATCGTTTGTCATTCGGCTCATTATATCACCGTTCGAGTGCGTATCGAGGTACTTTATCGACAGATAATCGATCTTTTTAAACAGATCATGTCTCATCAGCTTGACTATGCTCTGGCTCAGTCTCGCTGCAAACAGTGACTGCGTCAGACCGAATACGATATTAATTGCATAAACTATCGCAAGGAATATTATGCATGTATATAAGCTGTCCCACTGTGCATTATCGATGTTGTCTATGGCTTCACCCTGTAATGCAGGTGCAAGCAATGACGTCAATGTTACCATAATAACAGAAAACATCAGCATTATGAGAAGCTTTTTCGCATTTTTAAAGTATATCAGAAGTCTTGACAAGGTCTTTTTTGCATCAGCCGGCTTTTCTATCATCTGTGCCATTCCCGGCCCTCTGCGACCCGGTCCGGGTCCCGGTCTGGGAGCACCGCCCGGTGCGCCGTTCTTCTGACCTGCCGTATAATATTTTGCATCCTGCTGCTTTCCCTGTTTTTCAAAGCCCTTAGGAAGCTCCTGCTCATTCATTCTCTTTTCTTCATTTTGCATTTTCAACACCGCCTTCCTTGAGCTGTGATCTGTAGATATCACGATATATATCGGATGTATTCATCAACTCATCATGCGTACCTAGGGATGCTATCCTGCCATTATCTATGACTGCGATCCTGTCGGCTGATTTAATAGATGCTATTCTCTGTGCGATAATTATCTTTGTAGTATTCGGACATTCCTTACGAAGTGCTTCATAAAGCTTTGCTTCCGTTTTAAGATCGAGCGCACTCGTGGAATCATCGAATATAAGTATCTCATGCTCCTTTACTATAGCTCTGGATATTGATATTCTCTGCTTCTGACCGCCAGACAACGAATGGCCGCCCTCCGATACATGCGTATGATAGCCCCACTCGGTACCGCAAATAAAGTCATCCGCCTGTGCTATTTCGGCAGCTTTCTTTATTTCCCACGGCGTAGCGTTCGGTTTACCCCATCTTATATTTGCCTCGATAGGTCTTGAATAAAGCTCCGCACGCTGAAGCACGATGGATATCTTGTTTCTCAGCTTCTTAAGATCATATTTCTTAACATTCACACCGTCAACAAGTATCTCACCCTCGTCAACATCATAAAATCTCGGTATCAAATTGACAAGAGATGATTTACCGCTGCCTGTCGCACCGATTATCGCAAGTGTTTCACCCGGCTCAACGGTAAATGATACATTTTCAAGTACGTTCTGACCTGAGGTATTAGGATATGCAAAGCTTACGTTCTTAAATTCAACTCTGCCCTTCTGCTCTGTCTCGCCGTTGAAGCTTCCGTTCAGCAGTACTTCCTCGTTTTCGAATATCTCATTTATTCTTTCGATCGACGCTTTTGCTCTCGTAAAGGTTTGGAATATGCTAGCCATAAATACAATACCGTGAAGTATCTGTGACAGGTAAGTGATAGCCGCCATAATACGACCCGGAGTCATATCGCCTCCACCCTGTACAGCAAAGCCGCCTACAAGTATTACGACTATGATACATACATTGAGCACGATATTCATGCATGGACCCATAAACGCAAGCATCGTCTGGACACGAAGATTAGTATCGCAAAGCTCCGCATTCGCAGCATCAAATCTTTCGAGCTCATGCTTTTCTTTTACATAAGCCTTTACGACACGTGCTCCCGCTACATCCTCCTGCATAACATTGTTTATTCCGTCAAGCTTTTTCTGTACCACAGCAAACATCGGTGATGCTTTTTTGAGAAAGAACGTTACAAAAAATACTATAAACGGCAGTCCGCAAAATGCTATGAACGCAAACCTCGGAGATTGCCTATAAAGCATAAATATGCCGCCGACAAACATTACAAGATTTCGTACAAAGCCGCGTATAAGCATCATTACCATGTTCTGTATCTGGGTAACGTCGTTTGTAAGTCTTGTTACCAATGAACCGGTAGATATTTTATCCGTTTGCTGGAACGAAAGACTCATTATTTTTGCAAATACGTCTTTTCTAAGGTCATTTCCGAATTGCTGTGCTGCAAGGTTTGCAAATACGCCGCACAATATGCCGCAGCAGCCGCCAAGCATTACAAACAATATCATCTTTACACCGACTCTGAGAATAAGCTCAAAGTCGTTCTTCAATACGCCGTTGTCTACGATATCTCCCATCATATCCGGTTGGATAAGATCCATTGCGACCTCGCCCACCATAAACAGCGGCGCTATCAGGCAAAAGACCCAATATTTTTTCAGGTATTTCAGCATTTACAGGTCCCTCCGTATAACATTACATAACATATTGAGCATCTCTATCATTTCCTGCTCTCTTTCCTCCGTTATTGCGGACGTGATAAGATCATCCGATTTTCGAAGTCGTGCTCTCAGCAGCTCTGCCTTCTCCATCCCTTTTTCCGTAAGAAAAAGCTTTGTATACCGCTGATCGTTTTCGTCCGTCTCTTTTCGTATGTAGCCGTTCAACTGCATTTCCTTTACTGTCTGATTTATAGCTGCTGTAGTCTTGTTGGCAAACTCAGCCATCATCTTCTGGTTCGCTCCCGGATTTCGTGACAAAAACATTATCGCCGTCCTGTACGAATCCGGTACTCCTATCTCCAGCGCACATTTTCGCATATGCTTTTCCCACTCCTTGTGAGTCCAGGACAATGCCATCATTATTCTTCTCTTCTCGTTCGTTTCGTTCGCCGCCCTCCATTCATTAATTAACAGATTAATTATATCTTTATTTGCTCCGTTGTCAAGCAAAAAGAGAACATCTGTGAATTTTTTCACAGATGTTCTCTTTTAAATCCGAATTTTTTCTCACCTATAAATTACTTTTCAGCACTCAATATTTTGAGTACATTCTTGCGGAGAAGCAATTTTTTCCGGAGATCGTTCCGTTCAGTGCTGCTCCATCCGATTTGAGCACTACTGTATCGCCCTTTTTTGCCTCACTGATATAGTCGATCTCAAAATTGTACGGAGCCTCCGGGATCGTCAGCACTGTCTCGGCAAGACGAGTATATCTTGCATTGTTCATATGCCCGTTTATATCTATATCCTCGTCAACGACCTTATACTCTGTAGTCTGTGGAAGCTCATCCGATATTTTAAGTCTGTTCAGCACATCAGGCTCTCCTCGGCTCAGGTCGATCGCAGCCTCATGACTCGGCATATGATTCGGACGTACAATATGATGTGTTGCTTCATCTACTATCGCCCATGCACTCACCGCATGTCCGACTTCTTTACCGTCCACCTTGAATTCGAAGCCTCTATACCACATCACTCCTACACTTTTATAGTGCCACGTAGTAATATCCATCTCTTTTACATCACGAATATCCTGTTCGATGCATATCTTCAGTCTCATAAGCACCCAAAATGCACCGACCGTGCTCATTAGATCGTCTCTGGAAAAAGCTATCATCCTTGAATGCGTATCTGCAACATTTTCCATATGATGCTGAAGCTCATATAATGTAAGCCCGTTTTTAAATTTTACTCTCCCGGTATACTCAATGCTCATTTGATCGATCTGTCTCGCTTTCCGAAGCTTAATGTGTTAATATTATAACACATCCAATATTTAAAGTAAACCCTTGACTTACCTGCGATTTATGTTAAAATATATATATGGATTATAATTCAGGAGGAATAAATAATGTACGATTTTTCAATAGGTGTACGTTCAAACAATTTCCGTCTCGGACTCCGTGAAAGCATCATCAAGGCACGTGAAGTAGGCTGCACAGGCATACAGCTTCAAGCTACCGACGGTGAAACAGCTGCCGAAAACCTTGTAGGCGGCAAGAGAAAAGAGCTCCTTGATTTCGTCAAATCACAGGGTCTGGAATTTACAGCTCTTTGCGGTGACTTCGGCGGACATGGCTTTATGGATCCCGACGAGAATCCCATACGTATCGAGCGTTCAAAGCGTGTTCTTGAAATGGCTCTTGAGCTCGGCTGTAACATTGTTACTACCCATATCGGCGTAGTTCCGGCTGACAATTCCAAACGCCGTTACGCTATAATGCATGAAGCATGCTCTCAGCTTTCAAAGATCGGTGATGAGCTTGGCGGATGCTTCGCAATAGAAACAGGTCCGGAACCCTCACACGTACTTAAGGCTTTTCTTGATGATCTTCCCGGAAATGGCATGAAGGTAAACCTCGATCCGGCTAACCTCGCAATGGTTATCGGTGAGGACATTCCGAATGCAGTTTATAATCTTAAGGATTATATCGTTCACACACACGCAAAGGACGGCAAGATGCTTATAAAGACAAATCCCGATGTAATTTACGGTGCATTTGATGAGGAAAATCTTGAAAAGGGCATCGAGGGAGTAAATTACTTCATCGAAACACCTCTCGGACAGGGCAGCGTTCCGTTCGAAGCTTACCTCAAGGCACTCAATGACATTGGCTTTAAGGGTTGTCTGTGCATAGAGCGTGAAGTCGGCGGCGATCCTATAGGCGACATCAAGCTTGCAGTCGATTTTCTTAAGGCAAGAATATAGTTTATGACCTAATAGGGCTGTACCACTCTGTGGTACAACCCTTATTTATACGAAACATACTATATAAAGCCGTACATTTGACATTTTTTACAATGTGAGATACATTTAGTGCTCAATATATTGCCTTAAATGGAGAAAATTCAGTTCAAAGTATCCGCGGTGTTTCTCTTATATCAAAATCATCATGATGCTATTCATTATTTATTATTCTGTATGTACAGGTATCGCTCGCTGTGTTGTGTTTTTTCAGGGAACGATGTAATTTCCTCCCAAATTCACATTATTTTGATGCGTATATCTGTGCATATAAGCCAATATATACATCTGATTTTTCGATACATATTTCCCGCCGTGATGCTTTGTTTACAACTTTCTCAGGATATGTCAAATGTATATCCTTTTCACTTCCATCTTTTCATATTTTCTGCTTTAGTTATATCAATAGTAATAATATTGATATGCCTTTCTCGTAATTCACAAACATCAACGAATTTGTTAAAATTATAACGAGTTAAGATGCGGGAGTATTATGTTGAAATTTGTCTTCAAACAGCTCATCGTGTCTATTTATATTGCAGAAAAAAGCAAAGCTTTGTAGAACCATGCTTTGGATACAACCAGCAGGCTAATACTTGGAAAAGAAGGAGACAACAATGACAAAAATCACTATCATCGGAACAGGAAGCGTAGGTGCAACGATCGCTTATACCCTGACAATTCAGGGGATCGCATCTGAGATCGTATTGATCGACATCAACGGAGAGAAGGCACTGGGAGAAGCTCTTGATATTCGTCAAGGCACACCGTTCTGCCATTCATGTTCGATATATGCCGGAAGCTACGCTGACACAGTAAACTCCGACATCGTTATTATCACATCCGGTATCGCCAGAAGACCCGGTCAGTCAAGACTTGACCTTGCTCAGACAAACGTAAATATCATTAAAAGCATCATTCCGGAGGTCACAAAATATGCTCCGGATGCAACATACCTTTTAGTAAGTAATCCTGTTGATATACTTACATATACATTCTGCAAGTATTCCGGTATTCCGGAAGAAAGAGTTATCGGCTCCGGTACGATCCTCGATACATCACGCTTGCGTTCCAGACTTTCCGAGTACTACTCGATCAGCCAGCAGAACGTTCACGCATATGTTTTGGGTGAGCACGGAGACAGCTCATTTATTCCCTGGTCTCTCGTAAACATTTCCAACGTTCCCCTGGATTCCTACCGCAGCTTTATTTCAAACACGGAATTTCTTCAGCCTGCACTCAATCGTGAGGACGTTGAGGAATATGTACGTAAATCAGGTGCTCGTGTCATTCAGCGTAAGGGTGCTACATTCTATGCTGTTTCTATTTCCGTATGTCATTTGTGCAAATGTCTTCTCAGCGGAATAGACACAACACTCACAGTATCCACAATGATGCATGGCGAGTACGGTATTGATGACGTATGTCTCAGCCTTTTGACAGCAGTCAGCAACAGATGTGCCAACGGTACGATCCTTCTGCCGCTCAACGATGATGAGATCGCTGCACTTCACAACAGTGCCAACAGCCTTAAGTCAGTTATTAAGGCTCTGTCAATATAAATTATAAAAATTAAAGATATAGATGAAAGGATGATTCAGCAATGGAATATCGCATCGAACACGACTCTATGGGAGAGGTAAAGGTTCCTTCTGATCGTTTGTGGGCTGCACAGACACAGCGCAGTCATGAAAATTTTGAGATCGGCGTTGATATCGAAACGATGCCGCGTGAAATAACTCATGCATTTGGTATCCTTAAGAAGGCTGCTGCTATTGCCAACAGCTCACTCCGTCCGGAAAAGATGACAGAAGAAAAGCTCAATGCAATCTCCAAAGCGTGCGATGAGGTTATTGGCGGTCAGTTAAATGATCATTTTCCATTGGTCGTATGGCAAACAGGCTCCGGCACACAGTCCAACATGAACGCTAACGAGGTTATCGCAAACCGCGGTAACGAGATCGCAGGTAAGAAAATTCTTCATCCTAACGATGATGTTAATATGAGCCAGTCCTCTAATGATACTTTCCCGACAGCAATGCATATTGCTGCTGTGCTTCTTATCGAAAACAAGCTCATTCCGGCAGCTCAGACACTTATCAACACATTTATCCGTCTTGAAGCTGAAAACGAGGGTATCGTAAAGAGCGGACGTACACATCTTCAGGATGCTACACCTATAACATTCAGCCAGGAGATCAGCGGATGGCGCTCCAGCCTTGAGCGTGACGTTGAGCTTCTTAAGCTGGCAGTAAAGCCGCTCTATGAGCTTGCTCTCGGCGGTACAGCTGTTGGTACAGGTCTTAATGCACCTAAGGGCTTCTCGGAAGCAGTTGCAGCAGAGGTTGCAAAGCTCACAGGCAAGCCGTTTATCACAGCTGCAAATAAGTTCCATGCACTCACATCCAAGGATGAGCTGGTATTTGCTCACGGAGCTATAAAGGCTCTTGCATGTGATATGATGAAGGTCGCAAACGATGTTCGTTGGCTCGCAAGCGGTCCGCGTCTCGGTCTCGGTGAGATCTCCATTCCGGAAAACGAGCCCGGCTCATCTATCATGCCCGGTAAGGTTAATCCGACACAGTGCGAGGCAGTTACAATGGTAGCTGTTCAGGTCATCGGTAATGACGTTGCAGTCGGTATGGCAGCTTCTCAGGGTAACTTTGAGCTCAACGTATTTATGCCGGTATGTATCTACAATTTCCTTCAGTCCGGCAGATTACTTTCCGATGCTATTCTTTCCTTCAATAAGAACTGTGCTGTAGGCATCAAAGCCAACAAGGACAAGATGCATCACAATCTTCACAATTCTCTTATGCTCGTTACAGCTCTTAACCCCTACATCGGTTACGAAAATGCAGCTAAGACTGTAAAGAAAGCATTTAAGGATAACATTTCTCTTAAGGAAGCATGTGTAGCACTCGGATTCCTTACAGCAGAAAGATTTGACGAGGTATTTCATCCCGAACAGATGGTCTAATTAATACAGGAGGAAGCCGAAAATGAAAGTAAGTTATTTTCCGGGCTGTACCTTGAAAACAAAGGCGATAGATCTTGATATTTACGCACGCAAGAGCGCCGAGGCTTTAGGTATCACGCTGGAAGAAATAGAAGATTGGCAGTGCTGCGGCGGTGTTTTCACCACCTCCAATGACGAAGTTGCCACAAAATTATCCTCTGTACGTGCTTTAAAGGCCGCTCAGAGTAAAGATCAGCCGCTCGTTTCCGTATGCTCCGCTTGCCATAACGTTATAAAGCAGACGAACTATGCTATGAAAAACGATGCTGAATTCGCAGACAAGGTAAACAGATATATGGCAGAAGAACCGTATGATGGCTCTACGACAGTATATCATTACCTTGAGCTCCTTCGTGATGTTATCGGCTTTGATAATATCCGCAAGAAGGTAGTTGCTCCTCTCACAGGTAAAAAGATCGCAGCTTACTACGGATGTCTTCTTCTCAGACCTAACAAGGTCATGGCAATGGACGATCCTGAGAATCCTTCGATCATCGAGGACTTTATCCGCGCTATCGGCGCAGATCCCGTGTACTATCCCTTCAGAAACGAATGCTGCGGCGGATATGTTACAATGGAAGATCCTGCGATGGCAAAGAAAAAGAGCTCCAAGGTCACAGACAGTGCAAAGGCGGCAGGTGCTGACATTATCGTTACGGCATGTCCTCTTTGCAAATACAATCTCAGCAAAAACGGAACAGACGTTCCTGTTGTATATCTTACCGAGCTTCTTGCCGAAGCACTCGGTGTAAAGGAGGATACGAATGAGTAAGTCTACAGAGTATCTTCGTGAAGACATCATCCGCAGAAGCGGAGTAAATCCCAAGAAATGTATGCGTTGCGGTAAATGCTCTGCTACATGTCCGGCATATGACGAGATGGAATATCATCCTCATCAGTTCGTTTCCATGGTTGAAAACGGAGATATCGAGCCTTTGATGAATTCCAAATCTATTTATAAATGTCTCTCATGCTTCGCATGCATCGACAGATGTCCGAGAAGCGTAGAGCCTGCAAAGCTTATAGAAGCAGTTAAGCTTTCGGTTATCCGTAAGGCCGGTGCAAACCATATGACACCAAACGATGTTCCCGCTATGCTGGACGAGGAGCTTCCTCAGCAGGCGATCGTAAGTGCATTCAGAAAATATACAAAGTAAGGAGGAGAGGACAAAATGCAAAGAATAGGCGTATTCGTATGTTGGTGCGGAAGCAATATCGCAGGTACAGTTGACGTTGCAGCTGTAAGCGAAGCATTGAAGAATGAACCCGGAGTTGTCTTCTCTACCAATTACCAATATATGTGCTCTCAGGCAGGACAGGACATCATCAAGAACGCTATCGCCGAGCATAAGCTCACAGGTATCGTTGTTGCATCATGTTCACCTCGTATGCATGAGGCTACATTCAGAAAAACAGCGGCGGCAGCAGGCGTAAACCCGTATATGGTCGAGATCGCCAATATTCGTGAGCAGTGCTCATGGGTACATAAGGATATGGCTACAGGTACAGAAAAGGCTATTATCCTCGGTAAGGCTGCAATCGCTAAGGTCAACCTCAACACACCTCTTATTCCCGGTGAAACACCTGTTACAAAGCGTGCTCTCGTTATCGGCGGCGGTATTGCCGGTATTCAGACAGCTCTTGATATAGCAGATGCAGGCTTCCCGGTCGATATCGTTGAAAAGAAGCCGACGATCGGCGGTAAGATGGCTCAGCTCGACAAAACATTCCCGACACTCGACTGTGCTGCATGTATTCTTACACCGAAAATGGTTGACGTTGCTCAAAATGAAAAGATCAGAATATTCTCTTACAGTGAAGTAGAGTCTGTAAAGGGATTTGTAGGTAATTTTGATGTAAAGATCAAGAAGCATGCCCGTTATGTTAACGAAAGCCTTTGTACAGGCTGCGGCGCTTGTGTAGAAAAATGCCCGATGAAAAAGGTTCCCAACGAGTTCAATCTCGGTATGGATAACCGTCATGCGATTTACATTCCGTTTGCTCAGGCTATCCCGAAGGTAGCTACGATCGACCCCAATGCATGTAACATGTTAAAGAACGGCAAGTGCGGCGTATGTTCAAAGGTCTGTGCTGCCGGTGCTATCGATTACAAGCAGCAGGATGAGATCATCGAAGAGAAGTACGGTGCTATCGTTGTTGCTACAGGCTTCAATCCCATTAGCATGGATAAGTTCGATGAATTTGCATACAATCAGTCGAAGGATGTTATCACATCTCTCGAGTTCGAACGTCTCACAAACGCTGCCGGACCGACAGCAGGTCATCTTGTTCGTCCCTCCGATGGCAAGCATCCGCATACTATCGTATTCGTACAGTGCGTAGGCTCACGTTGTGACTCATGTGCGGAAAAGGGTAAGGAGTACTGCTCCAAGATCTGCTGCATGTATACAGCTAAGCACGCTATGCTCACAAGAGATAAGTACCCGGATACCGAGGTTTACGTATTCTATATTGACGTCAGAACACCCGGTAAGAGCTTTGATGAATTCTATCGCCGTGCTGTAGAGCAATACGGTGTTAAGTATATTAAGGGTATGGTCGGCAAGGTCGCTCCTCAGGGTGACAAGCTTATGGTACAGGCATCCGATCTTCTCGATAATAAGCAGCTCCACATTGAAGCTGACCTCGTTGTACTTGCTACAGCTATCGAGCCGGATAAATCCGCCAGACCTCTGGCTACAATGCTTACCGCAAGCATGGATACAAATGACTTCTTCACAGAGGCTCATCCGAAGCTCCGTCCTGTAGAAAGCCCGACAGCAGGTGTATTCCTTTCCGGTGCATGTCAGGGACCTAAGGATATACCTGAAACAGTATCTCAGGCAGGCGCTGCTGCTTCTAAGGTCATCGGTCTCCTTGCTAAGGATAAGCTGACCGGCAACCCATGCGTAGCTCATTCCGATGAAATGATGTGTAACGGCTGCTCCACATGTGAAAGAGTTTGTCCGTACGGTGCTATCACCTATGAAGATAAAGAATTCCGTATGCCCAACAGAACGACCGTTATCAGACGTGTTGCAAGCGTTAATCCTGCTGTATGTCAGGGCTGCGGTGCTTGTACAGTTGCTTGTCCGTCAGGTGCGATGGATCTTAAGGGCTTTGCAAGCGCACAGATCATTGCGGAGGTGGATGCAATATGCAAATAAAATAATATAAACCCTTGATAGTAGCATT
>CAYWVF010000020.1:0-51993 GCA_964461815.1 uncultured Oscillospiraceae bacterium | reverse complement strand
AAAAAAGTATACATTTTGTAACAGCACAGCAAACAGCTTAAAACCGTACAGTAGCAAGCTCAAAATAACACACTTGTCGGCTTACAACAGCGCAGTAGCTACCAAAAACTTTATTGTGGTCAGTTCGAAACCGTACAGTAGAAAACGAATAGCAGCAAAGTTGTTTTCCCATAACACCACCGTGAAAACGAATAAGAGTAAAGTTGATTACTCAAAAGGCAAAATAGTTGTTGCTAACCACAGCATCCTACCCAAAACACTACCGCAGCAGTGACCACAATTACTGTAGTAGTTTAGTATATCACTGCAAAAAACTAAGATGGCGCAGATCATTGCTATAAACGGAAAGCCGTTAGTACATAACCGTAGCAAACGAACAACAGTAAAGTGATTACTCAAAAGACGAAGTGGTTATTGCTAACCACGGCAGCAAACATCAGTAAAGTTAATTTCACAAAAAAAGCGAAGCAGCATACCAAAAAAAGAACAGCGACTATCACATATCAGCACATGGTTAGTTCATTACTCCACAGCAAAAGACGCACAACATCACATCCGCAACCACAGACCACCGCAGCAGCAAAGCCGGAACACAGCAGCTGATTTGATCGAACGAATACGTTTATTCCGAAATATATTTTATGGGAGAGAAAAAAAGATGCCGAAAATATTGATCGTAGATGACGAATACATCGAAAGAAAGGGCATGATAATGCTTTTTCAAAAAGTTTTTCAGGGCTATGGCGCAGACTATGATCCGATAGTGATTTTAGAAGCGGAAAACGGCAGAGATGCATTGACAATGATCGTAAAGGATAAGCCGGACATACTGATGACAGATATCAAAATGCCGATCATGGACGGCATCTCGCTGATAACAAACGCAGTTTCGATCATGCCGGAGCTTGTTACAATAATAATTTCAGCATACGGCGAATTTGAGTATGCGAGGGCAGCCATCGAATACGGAGTCTCAAATTACATCCTAAAGCCTGTAGTGCCGGACGAATTTGCACGTGTCATGAAGAAGGTGCTTGACAAGGTTACAAAGAAGAACAAGGCTGCTTACGAAAATGAGGAAGAACAGAAAACAAAGGACGAGCTGACATCCTCCAACATGGATATGAGAGAAAATTCAGCCAATCGTGTAGTACGTGAAGTCCTGATGATCCTGCAAAATGAGTACATGATGGATCTGTCGATGGATGAGATAGCCTCGAGAGTGTTCCTGTCCACATCATATCTGTCATACATATTCAAAAAATACACCGGGAAAACAGTCATGAAGTATCTTATGGATATGCGACTTGATAAGGCAAAGGAGATACTTCAATCAAAAAACATGAAAATAGCAGATGTCGCAGTAACAGTAGGGTACAGGGATATCTCATATTTTTGTACTCAGTTCAAAAACAAATTTGGAATGACACCGACGAAGCTGAAAAACAATGTCGGTAATGAGTGAGTGCAGCTATGGGAAATACAAAAATACGTACCAGACTGATGACGATCTTTATTATGATCTCCGTTGTGCCAATACTGGTGCTTGGTTCAATGTCGTTCTACAGATCACGTGAAATGCTGCAGGAACAGGCACTTGCTACTCTCGAAACGACTGTTAGCAGAATGGAAATAAACCTTGAAAACTCAATTGAAAGAGTAAATAGATCACTAAATGCGATCGCATACAGTACACATATATCACAGACGATGCAAAATGAGTACACCGACATAATTACACTGAAAAATGCACTGGATGATTTCGTACACCCACTATTGATAATGACGGTTGGACAGAATGCGGATTATGAAGATATCAAGCTTTACACATCAAAAAAATATCCTGCATACAGCACATTGGTAGTACCGATCAAGGATATGGAGCAGCTAGGTGATAGGGTTTCACCGACGCTTGATAGCAATACGCCGTATTGGTATTTTGATGAAAACATAATTTACGCATCACAGCGTTGCAGCTATTTAACATCCATAAAGAGGACAGACGTTATAAACATTAAAATTAATGCCGAGAAATTCTATGAGCAGCTTATTGTACAGGATGCAAATATCGTGCTTTTTGACAATAACGGCAAAATGCTTTATTCCAAGTGCAGCTGTGCGACGGAAGATATATATAAAATAATGGAACCGATTACGGAAAAAGGCGGTTATGTGACGATAGGTGACGAGAGATATATGGCGGTGAAAGGCATCGTAGATTCATCGGAGTTGACATTCTACTACTTTGTACCGACTGGTTCGGTCGTGATCGACAGTGACAATATACTTACAACGACACTTATCTTGGCGATAGTGATGTGCATATTCTCACTTATAATCAGCATCAAATTCTCGACTGCACTTTCAAAGGTACTGGGAAGACTATTAAATGCATTTGACGTGATCGAATCGGGATCATTTGACATAAGTATAACAAACGAATATCAGGACGAAATAGGAACGCTTACACGCCGTTTTATACGTCTGGTGAATTGGCTTAAGGATGAGATAGACGAGAATAACAGCGCACATGTGAAGGTGCGTAAGGCGGAGCTGAGATCATTACAGGCGCAGATCAATCCGCACTTCCTCTACAATACATTATCGCTGATAAACTGGAAAGCGATGGAGAGCGGCGCAGACGAGCTGTCGAAGGTCGCACAGACACTGGCAACGTTTTACCGCACATCACTGAGCAAGGGTGCGGATGTGATAACACTTGAACAGGAGCTGACAAATGTCAAGGCGTACATCGACATAAGACTGTTCATGAGTAACAATAGCTTCGACGTTGAGTACGATATTGACAAGACCGTACTCAACTGCAAGGTGCTGAAGCTGATGCTGCAACCCATCGTTGAGAATGCACTTGACCATGGCATGAACGGACTGATCGACAGACGAGGGAAAATAACTATCAGGATCAGGCGAATAAACGAGATGCTAAGTATAATGGTGATAGATAACGGAAACGGAATGACAAGAAAGCAGGCAAATGACGTGCTTACCGAGAATACAACAGGCTACGGATTGAAAAATGTCAACGAACGCTTGCAATACTATTTCGGTGCAACGTGCGGACTGCGGATCGAAACGCAGCAGGGCGAGGGAACGATAGTTATGATCGAGGGCATAAGAATATAGGCAGCGAAAATGGGAGCCATATGGGAATGACTCCCATTTTATATTATGAAAATATGAAATTGTATAGAAAAACACAACAAAACTCAGAATATTCATATTTAAAAAAAGTATTAAGATATGTATAATATAGACATACAAAGGCAAGATGTTGAAATAGTTCTTGGGCAAATCAGTGATGCTTATTATCAAAGGTTTCAGATGAACACAGTTTATGAAGAAGGCGGTTGTAATATTGAAAACGTTAGCTGCGACAAAGGAAAAAAAGAGTAGGCGCACATCGCTTGGTCAAAGGATGTGGGAATGCAGATACTTATATCTCATGACATTACCTGCTGTGGTCTTCTACTTACTGTTTGCATATCTTCCGATGTTCGGTATTACTATCGCATTTACCGATTATAAAATAGGCTCAGGTGTAGCCGGATTCTTCAATTCACCGTGGAATAACTTCGAGAACTTCAAGATCATGTTCAACTCGATCTACTTCACGGACGTTTTGAGAAATACACTCGTTATAAGCATATTGAAGATGATCACAGGCTTCCCAATGCCGATCATCATCGCACTCATGCTAAACGAGATCAGATCCACGAAATTCAAAAACGTGGTTCAGGGCGTATCGTACTTACCGCACTTCCTGTCATGGGTCATCGTGGCGTCGATGATATATCAGCTCCTTGCTCCGACAACAGGTGCGATCACAAAGGTGATAAATGCAGCATTCGGAACAAACCTGAATGTGTTCACGATCCCGAAGAACTTCCTATGGATGCTCATTTTATCCGATCTCTGGAAGAGTACAGGCTGGGGCACGATCGTTTACGTAGCTGCCATCTCGGGAATCGACCCGACATATTATGAAGCGGCACAGATTGACGGTGCATCCAAAATACAGAGGATATGGTACGTGACATTGCCGTGCATAGTACCGACAATGATAATTGTATTCATCTTAAACCTTTCGAGTATACTCAGCGCAGGCTTCGACCAGATATTCAACCTCTACAATACAATGGTAATGTCAGTTGCCGATATCATCGATACGTATGTGTATCGTGAGGGCATGACGAACTCAAAGTACGGATTTGCTACAGCAGTTAACATGTTCAAGTCGGTGATCAGTGTTATATTGATTGTCGGATCGGACAGACTGATAAGAAAATTCGGTCATCGCGGAATATTTTAGTGGGAGGTTGGAAATATGGCTACAAAGATCAAAGATTCATTCAGCGAACGTATTTTCCACGCCGCTATCGTTGTAATTCTTATCCTGTTCGCATTGATAACACTTATACCGATGCTCTACATCTTTTCGACAGCATTGTCTCCGACAGCTGCGATAGCGAAAAACGGAATGATGCTGCTGCCGACTGAGGGCTTGGATTTCAGTACAGTAGGTATCATGCTCGATTCCAGCTCCGGAATCATAAGAGCCTACGGAAATACGATCATAATTACCGTGGCAGGTACATCTCTGGGACTTTTCTGCACTGCGATGCTCGGATATGCGATCTCAAAGCAGCATTTGCCCGGTGTAAAGATATACAAGGCAAGCTTGATATTCACAATGCTGTTCGGCGGCGGCTTGATACCGTCCTACATCGTAGTAAAGTGGCTCGGTCTTATTGATACATACTGGGCAATGATACTTCCGGGACTTGTAAGCACCTATAATACGATGCTTCTTATGCGATACTTCGAATCTATTCCACCATCAATGGAGGAAAGTGCGAAGATCGACGGTGCAAACGATCTTCGTATATTCTTCCAAATATATGTGCCGATCTCAATACCGATACTCATTACAATAGGCGTTTTCCTGTTTGATGGCTACTGGAATTCATGGTTTACACCGTATATGTATGTAAACGATGAGAAAATGCTCCCGGTACAGTGTATTCTCCGTCAGCTTACGCAGTCAAACAGATTTTCCGATATGGTTACAGGTCAACATGCATCGGAGATATCTTCGAAGCCGAATACACAGCTTCAGTGCTCGGTCATTGTTGTAACAGTGCTTCCTCTTATTATACTTTTCCCGTTTATGCAAAAATACTTTGTAAAGGGCATCATGCTCGGCGCAGTCAAGGAATAATTACGACTTTTATCAATTTTTGATCGATATATTCGAAAATTGATTAAGTATAAATTTTATAAGGAGGACCCCGAAAGTGAAGAAAACAAAGAGTTTAGTAGCACTTATGATGTGCCTTATGCTCCTGGTTGGCCTTTTCGCAGGCTGTCAGAGCAATGTGACGACGGACGACAGCTCGTCTTCATCTGCAAGCACATCCAATAAGGAAGACACAGAAAAGACCGACGATAAAAAGGACGAAGAAAAGAAGGATGATACTAAGGATGATGCTCCCGATGCAGGCGACGATTCCGAGCATGTAGAGCTTTCCTTCGTATGGACCAACTGGAACAACAAATCCGCCGAAGACGATCAGGTTTTCGAGTGGATGGAAGAAAAATTTAATTGCGATTTTGAATGGATAAATTATGCTTCCGACGTTCGTAAAGAAAAGCTCGGTGTTATGTGGGCAGCAGGCGATAAGTTTACAGCTTCCTTCGGACTTACAGGCAACGGCGATGCTCAGTGCTTACAGGTACAGTATGAGAATGACTGGATATGGCCGCTCGACGAACTGCTTAAAGAAAATGCTCCTGTAATCATGGAAGGTACAGATCCTGTATGTTGGGCATATGCTACAATGGACGATGGTCAGATTTACGGTCTTCCTGAGCAGGGCTGTGAAGCTAAGACAGGTCTGTGGGTACGTCAGGACTGGCTCAACGCAGAAGGTCTTGAGCTCCCGACAACGATCGATGAGCTTGAGCTTGTAATGGATGCTTTCCGTAACGGCGATCCAGACGGCAATGGTCAGACAGATACATACGGTTCAGTTGCATTGTTCGGCAACTTCCAGCAGTATGACTGGTATCTCCTCAGCGCATTCCTCCCGTACGGTGATTCCTGGCAGCCCATAAGCGATACAGATGATACACTCTATCCTAAGTTTATGCATCCCGATTTCAAGAATTATCTTGCAAAAATGGCTGAGTGGTACGAAAAGGGCTATATACATCCGAACCAGACAATGCTGAATTATGATACATCTATCTCCGCATTTACACAGGGTGAAGCAGGTATGTTCTTTACCTGGTATGGTGAGGGCGACTCCGGTGTAAGTAATCTGCTTGCAGCTTATCCTGATGCCGATCCTATTTTCATCTCCTCTCCAGCAGGCGAGTCCGGACAGGGCGGTGCAATGACTCATAATCTCTACGGCGGTTCTATCGTATTCAACAAGCAGGCAAGCGAGGCAGAGGTTGCACGCTTCATCCAGATAATCGACTACTACTGCACAAAGGAAGGTAACGCAGTTCGTAACTACGGTATCCCGGGCGTTCAGTGGGAAGACAATGGCGATACAGTTAAGATTCCTGACGGTAAGGAAAAGGTTTATGCAAGCTATTGCAGACTTCCGGGCGGTCTTTATTGTAAGGACTGGAGACCTCTCGAGGGCGGTATTAAGTGCGTAAATGATGCTACAGTTAACTGCTACTCCGGTAAAATTGACAATGTAAGGGCTTATGACTATATGTTCCCGTACAACTGGGCAGGAACAGAGAGTGAAAGCAAGATATCTGACCTTGATAAGCTTATCCTGACATATACAGAAGCTATCTGCATGTGCCAGCAGCCGGTAGAGTACCTTGATGAGGGTATCGAAGCTTGGCTCGCAGCAGGCGGTCAGACATACATCGATGAGTACAACGCTCAGTACAACGAGCTTGCTCCGATCTATGGTGCTAAGTAATCAAAATCTATCAGTTGAATTTAGTGTGAAAATCTGATATAATAGGGGAGGCTAAACCTCCCCTATATTTATAAATTTTACTATGAAAGAGGGATAAACATGCGTCCATTAATGGATCAACTCGTTCCGATCGAAAGATTAACACGTGAACCGGCACATTATTTTTACGGCTACTATGATAATCAGCCGTTTTCCGATGATCTCGAATATCATCTTGCACATCGTGTAGGCTTTATGAATCACATGCAGTCCGCATACGACGTTGCAGAGCTAGGAATGATCCGTCTGCGTGACAATACCTTTATTCCACTTGCCGAGACGCTTGCCTGGAATTTCCAGCAGGGCTCTATGTTCCAGTGGAGAAACGGTCACAAGGATGAAGTTATCTACAATTCGATGAGCTGGGGTACATATTGCAGTATTATCCAGAATGTTAAAACAGGTGCGAAGCGCTTGATCCCGATGCCTGTAGCTACAGTTACCGCAGATGGAAAGCATGCTTTGTCCATCAACTTCCCACGTATTTACTGGTTCCGTGCAGGCTACGGCTATGCCGGTCTTGAAGATCCGTGGAAGAATGAGCTGCATCCTAAGGATGACGGTGTATATTATGTTGACCTTGACACAGGTGAATCTAAGCTTATACTTTCGCTTGACGATATGTACGAGATATCAAAGCCGTACATGACGAACGATGATATGCGCTACAAATGGAAGTATCTTGTAAATCATATCAATCTGAACACAGACGGCACACGCTTTATTGCTCTGTTCCGTGGACGTGAGGATAAGCCGTTGTCAAGCTGGCGTACATTTACGATCACCGCTAACATTGACGGTAGTGAGCCGTACGTGCTCCAGGATGATGTTGCGTCACATCTGCACTGGCGTGACCCTGAGCATGTAATGATCTATGCTAATACGTTCGGCGATCACGTTTGGGGCTGCTATCTGTTCAAGGATAAGACACACGAGGTACTAAAGTACGATCCGAAGAATGAGATGCCCGATGACGGTCACTGCTCGTTCTCGCCCGACAGAAAGTATATTCTTAACGATACATATCCCGACGATGAGGGCTACAGAAAGCTGTTCCTGTATGATATTGAAAAGGAAAAAGCATATCTCCTCGCACGTATCCTGACGATACCGCATACAGAGCTTGCTGATATCGACATGCGTTGCGATCTGCATCCTCGCTGGAGCCGTGACGGTTCGATGATCTCCTTTGACTCCGTGCATGAGGGTCACAGACATATTTACAGGATACGTATGGAGGATGTCTGGGAAAAGCTCAAGTAAGGAGGACTTTTTCCATGTTAAAAAGCGGCACTGAGTATATAAAGCCTTACAGTAAAGAAATATTTGGCAAGGAAACCGTTGTACATTATGCTTATTCGAGAGAAAAGCTGATAAATGATGATATTTTCCCGTACCTTGTGCTTGATGGCGGTGCGTTTCAGCTTGCAAATGACCGCTTCGGAGCTACGAACGGTGATGAACTGTTGGAGCTTACGATGTCAGGAAAGCTTTTTGACGAGTTCCGCTTCAAAGGTGAGTTCAACTGGGAAAGCTCGTTTGCGTATGTAGAGAATACCGACTTCAAAAAGAAATACGAGTGGCAGATATGGCCGCAAAGGCTTTACATGACGATACCTATTGCACATGCGTTCCTGAAAACTGGCGACAAGAGGTATTCCGATGCATGGCTGAAAATCGTAAAGGCATGGGATGAAGCGCATCCGTATCAGGAGTTTGATCCCGAGATACCATATATTGTAACAGATATGGTATGGCGAGATATGCAGGTAGCATGGCGTACCATGTCGCTGCTGCATGGTCTGTTTATGCTTCAGGATGCGCCGTACAGTAAGGATGAATGGAAATATCTGTATGATTTCGTAGAGCTGCACATGCACCACATGTATTTGGAGGCACTCGACAGGCTGAAAAGAAACAAAGCGCAGAATCATGTGCTGCAAATCGGTGTAGTGCTGATAATGGCAGGAGCTATGTTCCCAGAGTTTGAGAATGCGGCTGAGATAATAAAGATCGGCTGTGATACTGTCGAGATGAACATGTGCGGCTCGATCTACAATGACGGTGGAAGCAATGAGGACAGCCCGAGCTACAGTCACTTTATAGTAAGGCTATACCTTGAAGCGTTACTGCTGATAAAGAATAACGGACTCAAGATGATAGACGGACTAGAGGAGTGCATTGTAAAGCAGTACGAGTGGTTATATCAGTGCATGTCGCCGTCGGGACGTAACCTCAGGATCTCCGACTCCTACGGCATGGATGCTGAGGCAGACATGAGACGTGCGGAGGAGTATATCACGCTTGATTTTCCACGTGAGAAAAGGAGCGTTCTTTTCCCTGACAGCCGAGTCGCTGTGATACGTAATGGTAAGATCACGCTTTTTGCGGATGCTATGGAATGGCTCGGAGGTCATCAGCATTCGGGACGTCCGCAGCTGCTGTTGTTCTATGGTGATGCTCCTGTAATAGTGGATGCAGGCTGCTGTAGCTACGACAGGTGGGAGTTTTATACTACGCTGATGTCTTCGAAGATACACAATGTGGTGCGTTGCACTGAGCTGGACGATGTTTGGTGCGAGATCGAACCTGAGATAGTCGAGTTCGATGCTGAAAACGGTACTGTCGTCACGTCAAGCACTGTAAAGCACGGTGGCATTTCATATAAGTGGGTTCGCACGGTGCAGGTCGAGAATGATAGGATAGTGATCTCTGACGAGGCAGAGTCGTCTAAAGAGCTATCGTGGGAATCACGTCTGTTCTTTGCCAGAAATGATACTCAGATGTCGGACGATAAGCATGTTCTGTCACAGCTGACACATGAGTATCTGATGAAAATGACGTCCGATGATGTGATAAAATGTGAGCTGCTCCCGGTCATGAATGACCAAAATAAGATCGACTATGCGGTAGTTGCACAGTCGAATGAGCATGGTAAATTATTCAATAATCGGATCGTGATCGAGTTCTCCGCAAGATAGATATTGCTTTTTAAGTTAATATAGTATATAATGAATTCAGTCAGAATAGCCTGGATTCATTTTTATTATGAGATACAATAAAGAGGTGGCAATATGAAACCTACATTCTTAAAATACGATAAGCCCTTATTAACTGCGATGATACAATGTACAACGCCCGAGACATTCATTACAAAAATCAAAGCATCGATTGAAGATGGAGCAGATGCGTTGGGAATACAGCTCTGTCAGCTCGAAAGAAAATACCGTACAAACGAAATAATTACAAAAATTTTTGATGCATGTGGTGGTAGACCGATTTATGTAACAAGCTATCGTAACAGTGATAATGAGGGATTTACTGATGACGAGTGTGCGGCACTTTTGCTGCAAGCGGTAGATTGTGGTGCAACATTATGTGATGTTGTTGGAGATTATTTCGGACGATCGCCGTATTATGAATTGGCTGAGGATGAAACAGCCATACAAAAGCAGAAAGAGCTTATCGATGAAATACATCGTCGCGGCGGTGAAGTGCTTATGTCAAGTCATACAATGAAAAGTACAACGCTGGAAGAGAACATGATGATTGCCAAGGCTCATATTGATAGGGGCGCTGATATCATTAAGATCGTCAATAGGGCAGAAAGTCCGGATGAAATACCGAAGTACATTGATATTATACAAAAGATCACGCAAATGACTGATAAAAAACTGCTGTTTCTTGTCAGCGGAGAGGGACAAATCATAAGATATATAGGCCCGAGCTTCGGCGTTTGCATGTATTTATGTGTACAGCATCATAGTGAACGTGATACAATAGAGCAGCCGGTATTAAGAAAAATAAAGGCTATAAGAGATAATTTGAATTGGCAGCTTTAAAAAAAGCTATAGAGGTGATACGATATCCCTCTATAGCTTTTTAATTCATATAAGGTCATTGGATTTCAGTACATCTGATGCAGCTTTGGCAAGCGATGTGTTATACAATGTGAGTGCTTGAGCATATCTTCCGAAACCATAGTCTGCATGAAAGCTATCACGATGAACATGGTCTGCACCCAATGGAAGCAGTCTACTCATAATAGATACCTGTGTTTACACTCTAAAGCTTTTTAAAGTATTCCATGAGCATCAACCAGTCTGTACGGCTGAAATAATGCGAACCACGTCTCACATGATATGCAGTTGCACCGTCATGAAGCTTCTCTCCAAGCTCGGGGTAGCGATCTTCGGTAATGAGTCCGCTGAGACCGTAGAGCTTGTAGACAGGTGCGACAGATAATGCACATAAGAACTCGGACTTAGGATCAGCCCACTCGTCAAGCTCGGCACTTGCGATGTAAAGGTTTCTCGGTGCGATGAGTGAGAGTAGAAAGTGTTGATCGAAATCAGCTTCGTATTCCCTGTTTTTGTACTGCTGATAGTTTTCGCAGAACCAGAAAGGAAATACTCTGGTAATTACCTCAATCGATTCTCCTACCTTGCCACGGCTGATCGCTGCACCGCTGCACCCCGAATCGTTGGAGTAGGCCAGTGCGAAGCGTTCGTCGTATGCTGCCGTAACGAGAGCTGTTTTACCGAGTCGTGAATGTCCGCAGACGCAGACCTTTTTAGCATCTACCTCGGGCTGAGCCGATAAGTAGTCCATAACACGCATAGCTGCCCATGCCCACATGATTATTTTGCCGCAGGAGGTAGGCTCACGCTTACCGCCCTCGAATATCACACCTGCAAGCCCGTTTGTAAAATCATTGTCATCGGTGGTAACATCGTTGTAGCAGAAGGATGCGATAACAAAATCGTTGTCGATGATCTCTTCTGTCGGCATATAGCGGTCGGGAACGGCATCGCGAAAATTGATATGGATAAATGCTTTATGCTTTCCGTCCGTTACCGGACTTACATACACAAATGGGAATGAAAATTCCTTACCATTCAGAATACCTTTACAGATGATCTTTTTATAAATAGCCTTACTTGCACAATAGAGCTTATTTTCCTCGACTGTTTCAAACTCAAGCCTTTCCGGAAGCGGTGGAAGATAGCCGTATTCGTTTTTGGAGAGCATCTTTTTAATTTCCTCTCTGCGTAGCTCCCACTCGTTAACATTTGTGATCGGTATTCCGTCAAGAGCTGTAAGAAGCTCGGGCAGCTTTCTGTTCAGAAGTTCTTTTTCCAACATAAGTGCTCACCTCAATATAAAATGTTTATGGCAGTATTTCGGCAAGATCGGTATGCTCGCTGACCGTCAGTCTCAGAAGATTATAGTTATTTCCGGTATATCTGTGAAGCTGATTTCCTGTCAGTAGCGTTACGTCGATATTCATAGATCTCAGCACGTCTGTAGACCATCTGTCAACGATACCATACGGAAATGCAAGCAGCTTGAGGTCAGAGCCAATGCTTTGAAGAAATGCTTTTGACTTTTCAAGATCACTGCGCAATCTCTTTTGATACTCATCCTTTGACTCGTGCTCTTTCCTGTAGATACCGCAGTTATATGGCGGGTTACGATCAAGATCATCGCTGTGGTGAAGATCATACGTGTGCGACTGGATGTCGATCACTCCGCTTTCCTGAAGCTCGGCAGCCTGTGCAGGTGACATAAAGCTTGAAAAATCACTGCTTTCAACATTACTCCCTATGACAGAGACGGTAGCCTTAAGCTGTAGCTCCTTTAGTATTGGGTATGCGATACTGTAATTTGTAGTATATCCGTCATCAAAGGTTATCATTACAGTTTTTCGCTGCGGTCTGCTGCCGTTCTTGCGATAGTCTATCAGATCATCGGCAATGATAGTCTCGTAGTTGTTGCTACGAAGATATTCCATATCTGAACGGAACTTTTCCTCACTGACGCTGTACGGACCGGGCTCGGTACCTGAGGGTGACACATCGTGATACATGAGTACAGGCAGATAGACGTTGCTCTGCACATGGAAAGAAAATGATGAGAGCATGAAAATAATAAATATCGTGATCGCAGGAATAAGTAGCTTCTTTTTCATAATTATTTAGCAATAGTTGGGAGCATGAAAAGGCAGTACATTATCGGTTGATGCAGTATATATATGAATAGGCTGTATCGTCCGCATTTTGAGAAGAATTTGTTTTTAATGTTATAAAACCATTCGGGAAGTGCTTTTTTGTATGATATTTCACCGAACCATGTGCCGAAGAGGAATACAAAAAACCATGGCAGCATGGGGAAATAGTCGGCAGACCAAAGCGTTTCACCCTGAAAGCCGAAGAACCAGAGAATATCCGAGCGTACAGGAAGCGTATTTGTCAAATACGAGGAGATGGCAACGAGAGCAGCATACAGCCACGGCTGGATCCTCGACGGTATTTTGTCAAGAAATCGTCCGATAAGTGCATATATTATCGATGATACGGCGAGAAAATGTAAAATACCGAACAATATCGTGGAATTAAATAGCGATGTGACAAGACTGACAACAATTGCTATACCGCCGAGCTTTAACCCACGCTTCAAATTGCTTCTCGAATATCGTGACATAGCTCCGCTCATGACGATGAATATACCGGCACCTATCGGTTGGCATACATTGAGAAACGGATTATAGAGTATCCATGACGGGAAGTCCGCCATGAATACTAAATCGTACAGAAAATGGTAAAATACCATAAGGAGTATCATGACTCCTCGTATGACATCGAAAGCCTCGATGCGTTCACGTTTAACAGGCTTACTCATACGTTAAATCGATAGAGAACGATATCTCCATCCTGCATTACATAGTCCTTACCCTCTACTCTGACAAGGCCACGCTCCTTGGCGACTGCCATAGAGCCGCATTCCATCAGCTCGTCAAAGCTGATGCACTCTGCTCTGATAAATCCACGCTCGAAATCACTGTGGATCTTACCTGCTGCCTGCGGAGCCTTCGTGCCTTTTTCTATCGTCCATGCACGTACCTCCTTTGGTCCTGCGGTGAGGTATGACATAAGACCGAGAAGATCGTAGCTGATCTTAATGAGTCTGGACAGACCTGATTCCTTTATGCCAAGCTCCTCAAGGAAGAGTGCCTTGTCCTCTTCGGGAAGCTCGCTGATCTCCTGCTCGATCTCAGCACATATCGGAAGCACCGATGAGCCTTCATTTGCTGCAAATGCTTCGACTTTTTTGAACATTTCATTTGTTTTGTAGTTCTTAAAGCCTTCTTCGTCGAGGTTAGCAGCATAGATAACAGGCTTTGCTGTAAGCAGTGCTACCTGCGCTATCGCATCACGTTCCTCATCATCACATTGGAATGAACGTGCAGACAGACCGGATTCAAGGTGCTCGTAAAGTCGCTTAAGAGTATCAACCTCGGCAAGATATTTTTTATCACCCTTTGCAAGCTTCATCTGACGGTCGATCCTGCGCTCGACAAGCTCCATATCGGAAAGGATCAGCTCGAGATTTATTACATCGATATCACGTTCGGGATCGATAGAACCGTCAACGTGGATAATATTTTCATTTTCAAAGCAGCGGACAACATGAACTATGGCATCGACCTCACGGATGTTAGCAAGGAACTTATTTCCTAAGCCTTCACCCTTAGATGCACCCTTTACAAGACCTGCAATATCGACAAATTCGATAACGGCAGGAGTGTATTTCTCAGGATTATACATTTTTGCAAGTGCATCAAGCCTTTCATCGGGAACAGCGACAACACCTACGTTAGGATCTATTGTGCAGAAGGGATAGTTAGCAGATTCGGCTCCGGCGTTTGTGATGGCATTGAACAGCGTACTTTTGCCCACATTCGGGAGACCTACTATACCCATTTTCATAATTATAACCGGGCTTTGCGGTGGCAAAGCATTTTCCTTTCTACGGAATTTATGATATTTGACTTTAGTATGAATGCTTGAAATTACTTAGATATCGCGGCTTCCAATACTTTCCTTGAGTGCAGCCATAGCCTTTGCAATATCACCCTTGCCGAATACTGCGGAGCCTGCAACGATCACGTTAGCACCGTACTCTACGCAACGACCGATATTAGAAGCGTCAACGCCGCCGTCAATTTCAAGCTCACAGTTGTAGCCATGGGCGTTTATCTCTTTCCTGAGTGACTGTATCTTCGGTACAGTGCTTTCAATAAAGCTTTGACCACCGAAGCCGGGTTCAACGGTCATGACAAGAAGCATATCGAGCTTCGAAAGGAGCGGGAACAGCACCTCAGCCGGTGTCTTTGGCTTAATGGAAACTGATGCACGACGACCTGCGGCATGAATACGGTCGATTATTTCTTCCGTATATCCGGGAGCTTCATAATGAACAGTGATTATATCTGAGCCTGCTTTAATAAAATCATCGAGATATATGTCAGGGCGGTCTATCATGAGATGTACGTCAAGAACCAGGTCTGTAGCCTTACGAAGAGACTTGACTACAGGCGCTCCAATAGTAATGTTCGGAACAAAGTGACCGTCCATAACATCTACATGGACATACTGAGCACCGGCGTCTCCAGCTGCACGTATGTCACGCTCCAAATTTGCAAAATCTGCTGATAGAATTGATGGAGAGATTTTTATCATAATATTTTGCTTCCTTTCGTATTAACGTAAAGTTCTGTCTTATGTAATTATATAGTAAATTTCATGTTTTTGCAATAGGATTCTCAGTAAAACAACGAGGAATACGTGCGACGGGGATATCCTGCCGCACGTGATCCGATATTATGCTCAGTCAGTGCTCTTTTGATCAAAGCCACAACATTTTTTATATTTTTTACCGCTGCCGCATGGACAGGGGTCATTTCTGCCGATCTTCTCGGAGGTCTTCTTCTTTACCGGCTGCTTTTTAATTGTGCCGTCGGTGCGATTATCCGAGGTGACCTTTGCGACCTTTTCACGCTTCGGCTCATCCTCAGCATTGCGAGGTCTTACCATATAGATAAGTCTTGCCGTTTCATCCTGAATAGAGTGTATCATCGCTTCAAACATGTCAAAGCCTTCACGCTTGTACTCGATAACAGGATCCTGCTGAGCATACGCACGCAGACCTATGCCCTGACGCAGCTCATGCATGTCGTCAATGTGATTCATCCACTTGGAGTCAACAACTCGCAGGAGCACGACACGCTCTGCCTCACGCATGAATTTTTCTCCGAATTCCGCTTCTCTTTCGGCATATCGCTTTGCGGCGGCATCTGTGATCAATTCCTTCAGCTTATCACGTGTGAGCGCAGCAAGCTCATCGTCTGTAAATTCAAGTATACCCTCGGGTATCGATTTGCCTTCGTATATATTTTTAAGAACGTCGAGTGATGCACGATCCAATGTTTCACTGCCTGCATTAAGAGAGGAGACCTCACGGTCAATGGATTCACGGATCATTTTTTCGATAACAGGCTTGATATCTTCACCGTTCAGTACCTTTGTGCGTTCGCCGTATATCACGTTACGCTGCACGTTCATTACATCATCGTACTCAAGTACGTGCTTTCGTACCTGGAAGTTGCGACCCTCGACACGCTTCTGTGCGGATTCGATGGCATTGGAGAGTATTTTGTGATCAATGGGCATATCCTCGTCAACACCGAGAGAATCCATCATCGAGTATATGCGCTCTGTACCGAACAGACGCATAAGGTCGTCTTCAAGTGACAGGAAAAATGTGGATGCACCGGGATCGCCCTGTCGACCGCTTCGACCACGGAGCTGATTGTCGATACGGCGTGATTCGTGACGTTCCGTACCGAGAATGAACAGACCGCCGACCTCACGCACCTTTTCAGCATTTTCCTTTATGCCGACTGAGTACTTTGCAAGGAGCTCCTTGTATTTCTCACGTGCCTCGAGTATTTGCTCATTCGTAGTTTCTGCATAGCCTACAGCCTCGGCAACGATATCCTCCGGATAATCAAGCTTCATAAGCTCGGACTTTGCGAGAAAGTCTGCATTACCGCCTAATTTGATATCTGTTCCACGTCCTGCCATGTTCGTTGCGATCGTAACAGCACCGAAGCGTCCTGCCTGAGCGACGATCTCAGCCTCACGCTCGTGATACTTTGCATTGAGTACCTCATGCTTGATGCCCTTTTCCTTCAGGAGCTTTGAAATGTGCTCAGATACTTCGATAGATACAGTACCGACCATTATCGGCTGCCCCTTTGCTACACATTCCTCTACCTGACGGACTATCGCTCTGTATTTACCTGCTTTTGTACGATAAACGACATCGGGGGAATCTATTCTGATAACGGGCTTGTTTGTGGGGATCTCAATAACATCGAGCTTGTAGATCTGACGAAATTCTTCCTCCTCCGTCAGAGCCGTACCTGTCATACCTGAGAGCTTACCATAGAGACGGAAGAAATTCTGGAACGTGATAGTAGCCAGTGTTTTTGATTCACGCTCTACCTTTACATTTTCCTTAGCTTCAATAGCCTGATGAAGACCGTCGTTGTAGCGACGACCGTACATAAGACGTCCTGTGAATTCGTCAACTATAATGACCTCGCCATCACGAACTACATAATCCACATCACGCTGCATTACACCTCGTGCCTTGATAGCCTGATTGATATGATGGACAAGTGTAGCGTGTTCGGGCTCCATAAGGTTTTCCACGTTAAAAGCTTTTTCAGCTTTCAGAACGCCCTTTGGAGTAAGAACAGCAGTTTTAGCCTTTTCATCAACGATATAATCTGCATCAATATCATCCTGCTCTTCTTTTGCATCGATCTCCTTAACACGAAGCTGCTTTGCACCTGCGGCAAATACGTCTGCCATCTTGTAAAGTGCAGTGCTCTCCTCACCCTGACCGGAGATGATGAGCGGTGTACGAGCTTCATCGATCAAAATAGAGTCAACCTCGTCCACGATAGCAAACGCATGACCACGCTGCACCATTTCAGACTTATAGATTGCCATATTGTCACGCAGATAGTCAAATCCGTATTCATTATTTGTACCATAGGTGATATCTGCGTTGTAAGCTGCTCTGCGCTGCTCATTTGTAAGACCGTGAATGATAAGACCGACTTCCAATCCCAGAAAACGATATACCTTACCCATAAGATCAGCACCGACCTTGGCAAGATAATCGTTTACCGTGACGATATGAACGCCCTTGCCTGTAAGTGCATTGAGGTAAGCCGGCATAGTTGCAACTTCGGTTTTACCCTCACCTGTTTTCATTTCGGCAATACGTCCCTGATGAAGAATTATACCGCCGATGATCTGCACACGATAATATTTTTCTCCGATAACACGCCATGCAGCTTCACGTACATTTGCAAACGCTTCCGGGAGAAGATCGTCTAAGGTCTCACCATTGGCATAACGATCCTTCAGCTCTGCGGTTTTTGCTCGCAGCTGTTCATCGGTCATTTTGGAATACTCCGAGTCGAGTGCTTCAACCTTATCGACTATCGGCAGTATTTTCTTAATTTCACGTTCACTGTGAGTACCGAACAGCTTTGTAAATGTTTTTTTCAGCATTAAATTACTTCCTTATAAGTTATTTACGTGTATTTAAAACGTCATTATATATTTTTTCCAATGTTATTGCGCCCTCACGGACAGACTCCAGCGTGCTGCCGTACTCAAGAGAATACCAGCCGTCGTAGCCTGCGTCAAGAAGAATATTGAAGATCCTTGCAAAATCAATAACGCCTGTACCAAGCTTCACATCATACAGATAATTACCGTTCTTTGTCTCGTAAGCCCTCACGCCTTCGCACTCTTCCAAGCTTGATCTGCGCTGATAATCCTTAAAATGTACATGCTTTATGATCGGTGCAAGCTCACGAGCCATATCATATGGCTCTTCATCAACAAAGTATACATTGCCGACATCAAGCAGAAGCTCAGCAGCACCATCAACTCCCTTGAAAAGCTTCTTCATGTTTTCGAGACCGTTGAATATCATGCCCTGCGGCTCATAGATGCATTTGACATTGCGCTTCTGTGCGTAATCGCATATTACCTTTACACGTTCGACAGTAGTATCATATACATTTTCCATCGGCGGCACAGCTGCTTTATCAATAAACGGTACAAGTGTGCTGTGAAAATACGGAGAACCGAGAGCGGCGGCTACATCGATATATTTCTTTATGCGCTCGACCTCTTCTTCTCGTCCAGGGACACCAAGATCCGAGAATGCGGAGAAGCAGGGGATAGCTACACCGAGCTTTTCACAGTGCTTACGAAGCTTGTTTGCCAATTCGATATCGGGCTCTGCAAAATTCCATCCGGGATACGGCTCGACACCGCTAATCCCGTTTGAAAATAAAAAGCTTGAAAGCTCCTCGTAGCTTGAACAATCCTTAGGTAAACTGAAAATACTCAGCTTCATGATGATATTACTCCTTGAAATAGTTTCTTGCAGCTTCGAGAGCCTCCGAAGCTGTGTTTACAAGTATGCTCGCACCGTGCGACATAAGCTCGTCTGCCGTGCGGAAGCCCCATACGGCACCGGCGGAATATATTCCGGCGTTTCTGCCTGTTTCCATATCGGAGCCTGAGTCTCCCATATAGAACGAGTCCTCGACGGTAACTCCAAGCTCACGCACGACCTCAAGAAGTGCGTATGGATCGGGCTTGAGAGGTATGTTCGGACGTCCACCGTAAACCACATCAAATACGCCGGGGAAGAAGCATTGCGCGATCTCAACAGTCCTCTCGTGCGGTTTATTGGAGAGTATTGCAAGAAGCACACCGTCCTTTTTAAGCTCGGATATCATTTCGGGAATACCGCTGTAAGGCTTTGTAGCGACATTCCAGTGCTCTTTATAGATCTCACCGAAGCGGGCGTAAACCTTAGTGAAGTCATCCTCTGATGCACCCTCGGGCAATGCACGCTTTATCAGATTTTTTGCACCGTTGCCTACAAAGTAAAAATATTTATCCGTGGGATGAGTCGGGAAACCATTCTCCTCAAGTGCGGCATTGACACTGTACGCAAGATCCTCTACAGTATCGAGAAGTGTGCCGTCAAGGTCAAAAATAGCAGCCTTTAGAGGTTTCTTTGTTATCTTACCGTGCTCGGAGAACATCAATATTTCAAGCTCACCGCAGAGCGTCAGCTCGTTGCTGTCGGAATATACAGTGTCACCCTTTTCAAGTAACGTACCTTCACAGCTTCCGTGACCTGACAATATGTAGAATGCACAGAAGGCAGAGTCGATACTAAAAGAAGCTTTCTTATTAATTTTAATCTTTATTACATCGAAATATTCACATTCTGCAAGTGCTTTGTAGCTTGATCCTTCACTTGATATGACTTTTGATGGTATAGATGTATTGATAACGTCAAGTGATTTTTCAATATGAAGCTCACGGTGAGAGCCATCGGCAGATACTCTGTCCCAATCGTAGAGTCTGTAGGTGATATCGGATGATTGCTGGATCTCGGCAATAGTAAGTCCACTGCCGATGGCATGACACATTCCTGCAGGAATAAAGATAGCGTCGCCACGCTTTACTTCGTGAAATAAAAGCTCATCCTTTATAGTGTTGTTTTTTATTGCAGCTTCAAGCTCATCTCTGCTGAGTGGTCTTTTAAAGCCGACATAGATGCCTGAGCCCTCGTCTGCATCAAGTATATACCACATTTCAGTCTTACCATTGCAGCCCTCGTTTTCTGCTGCGTAGGTGTTGTCAGGATGCACCTGAACTGAAAGAACATCATCTGCTTTTATTATTTTAAACAACAGCGGCATATCGGATACGAGCTTATCAAGAGGCGTACCATCCTCTGTCATGCATACAGCACCGTCCATACATGACAGCTTCCATTCTTCATAGCCCCATAGCTTCGGGATCCTGATCCCACTCAATTTATAAATACCCATTTTATACTCCAGATCTCAGATTAAATTTTGCATATTAATTCGCATTTAGAATATTATACTCCTTTTATCGGTGCAGGTCAAGATAATAGTTGTTAAATCAATTTTATAAGTAAAAAAATCCGCCCAAAAAGCTGAAAATCAAACCTTTTCGGACGGTTATATACACGTACCGATGGAGGATGACACCGATACGGGATCTTTCTAATTAAGTATATGAGATCATGTCGGAAAAGGTTACAAAGCATGACTTTAAGTCAAATATGAGCGTAGTATTATGTAAAAAGCCTGCTTTCAAGGTGAGTACCGTTAAAAGCAGGCTCATGAGAGCTATATATGCATTTTCTTGAAAAAGTTTGACAGCCGTTTATAAAGTATGACGGTCAATGCGCTGACTGAGATCGTCTTTATAAGGTTGAAGGATACAACGATCAGAAATACCTCGTTGAACACGCTTGCAGCCTCAGAGCCCATATACATCGGGAAGATTATAAAACGATTGACAAGCAGTGCGGCGATCGTTCCTATGATACATGCGACGGACAATGAGACGATCACCGGCTTGAGCCCCTTTTTAAAGCGATAAACAACAGACGGTATAAGGATAAATGATGATGTCATGATCGTATTTGCGACTTGACCGACACCGTTGCTCGAGCTGCCGAGGAGACAGAGTATTTCCTTTACGATGCATACGAGGATACCCTCGACCGGGCCGAAAAGAAAAGCTACAAGCATGATAAAAACATTGCCGAAGTCAAGCTTTAAGTATGGAGTCGCCGGGAAGATGGGAAAGTCGAACATGCTGATGACATAGCTCAGTGCTGCAAACAGTGCCATGATGACGAGTCTGCGTGTGGAGAGTCTTTTTTGTTCTTTGCTTGTGGTGGTTGACATGGTTTCACCTCTAAAATGTTTTTAAAGTGAATATTCTTCAATAAAAAAGCCGCTCATATTCTGAGCGGCTTTAAACAGACGATAGATTTAAGCATGAAAGAACAGCATGATCCATAGATTATGCCTGTAAATCGTCTTTTCTCATCCGGACTTTACCGTCGGTATCGGAATTTCACCGATTCGGGGAAATAAAAATTTCCTTCGCAGACTATACTGCCGGTGAGGAATTTCACCTCGCCCCAAAGAATATCTACTTCTGAGATATTATACTACTTATATGAGTATATGTCAATACAATTACATATAAATTGGAAATATATTAAAAAGTTTTATGGCAGGATAGATTGACACAGTGCAGCGGGAGGCGTATAATAAGAGCGGAAACTGAAGTCGAACGTTATCAAGAGATTTAAGGAGAGTGGAGCCCGTTGAAGCCTATTTCTGATCATGCAAGATCATATTTTGAAGCTCATTTCGATGAAATGTACGAATTACTTTTAACACTGTGCAAGATACCTGCACCGTCTAACCATGAAGAAAAAAGAGCAAAATATTGCCATGACTGGTTTAAAGCTATGGGTGCGGAAAATGTGTATATCGATGATGCACAAAACGCTGTATATACAATCGGCTGTGACGAGTATGAAGATATCGTCATGTTTACGGCACATACCGATACGGTATTCCCCGATACGGAGCCTATGAGCGTAGTGCGTGACGGAGATAAGCTGTCTTGTCCGGGTGTAGGCGATGATACCGCAAATCTGGCAGCTCTTATGATGGTAGCAAAGTATGTTACCGAGTTCAAGCTCAAGCCGAAGTGCGGAGTAGTATTTGCTGCTAACTCCGGAGAAGAGGGGCTGGGCAATCTCAGAGGAGTACGCAAGCTCATGGAAGACTATGGTGAGCGTACACGTGAATATCTATCCTTTGACGGAGGACTCAAACATACTGTGAATAAAGCGGTAGGGTCTGAGAGATATCGTGTTGAGGTGCTAACAGAGGGTGGACATTCCTTTGGAGCATTTGGAAACAGGAATGCAATATATTATTTGTCGCAAATGATCTCTCAATTATATTCCATAAAGGTGCCGCAGAAGAACGGAAGCACGACAACGTTTAATGTAGGCAGGATCAAGGGCGGCACGTCGGTAAATACGATAGCTCAGCAGGCTGAGATGCTTTATGAATACCGTTCGGATGATGCGGAGTGCCTTGGGGAAATGCGCGAATTCTTCAATGCCGTTATCGAGAGCTACAGGAAAATGGGGATCACAGTGAATGTCGAGCTGATCGGTCAGCGTCCGTGTATGGGTGATGTGGACGAAGCAAAGCAGGCGATACTGCTTGATAAGTGTAAGAAAGTATTGGAAGCTGTAAACGGAGTAGAGCCGATACTCGTATCATCATCTACCGATTGCAACATCCCATGGTCGCTCGGAATCCCGTCCGGCTGCTTCGGAGTATACAATGGCTCAGGAGCACACACACGAGAGGAATATATTAAGGTATCCTCTATGAAAAGAGGAATTATTGCAGCAGCGACAGTTATACTTGATAACTTTGAGTAAAAATAATTTGTGAGATGACAAAGCCGTCCGAATCTTTTTGATCCGGACGGCTTAGATCATATATTATAGCATCATGCCACGAGCCTTGTTTGCCTTGACGAGTCTTTCGAGAGCGACCATATTTGCACCGAGACGGAGCGTGGAATTATGCTCGGCTGCCTTGTTCCATACCTCGGCAAATGCCTTTGTCATTACAGCTTCAAGTCTGCTGTTGACCTCAGCCTCTTCCCACATGAGAGACTGTAAATTCTGTACCCACTCAAAGTAGGAAACGACAACACCGCCGGCGTTGGCGAGAATATCAGGAACAACGGGGATATGTCTTTCACTGAATATCTTGTCGGCCTCAACTGTTGTAGGACCGTTAGCACCCTCAACGATTATAGATGCCTTGATATCGTTTGCATTGTCGGCTGTCAACTGGTTTTCAAGAGCTGCCGGAACGAGGATGTCAACGTCTGCTGTGAGCACCTCTGCACCTGTAATATGTACAACACCGGGAGCATTATATGTATCGACAAATTTACGCTGTAATGAATGAGCATAAACTGCTTCCATATCGAGACCATCCTTACACATGATACCGCCGGATACATCTCCTACAGCTACTACCTTCATGCCCTCACGAGCGAGAAGTCTTGCTGCCGTACCGCCTACATTACCCATGCCCTGCACAGCTACGGTCGTACCCTCGACCTTTTTGCCGAGACGCTTGAGTATCTCACGTGTGACCAGCATAACTCCGCGTCCTGTAGCTTCACCACGTCCGAGTGAGCCGCCGATCTCAATCGGCTTGCCTGTTACAACACCGGGAGCGGGATATCCCTTGAATGCACTGTATGTGTCCATGATCCAGCCCATTACCTCTGCGTTGCTGCCTACATCGGGAGCAGGAATGTCCTTTTCGGGACCGATCATCGGGAGTATCATCGATGTAAAACGTCTTGTAAGTCTCTCAAGCTCACCCTTTGATAATGTGGAAGGATCTACCTTGATAGCACCCTTTGCACCGCCGTAAGGAATATTGGCAACTGCACACTTAAGGCTCATCCAAGCTGCCAGAGCCTTTACTTCATCAATATTTACCTGCTGATGGTATCTGATACCGCCCTTGCAGGGACCTCTGAGACTGGAATGCTGTACACGATAGCCTTCAAATACACGCAGAGACCCATCATCCATCTTTATCGGAACCGAGACCTTAAGCTCACGCTCAGGATACTTTAATACTTCATAATCATCCTTTTCGAGCTTGAGCATTTCTGCTGCTGTTTCAAGCACGTTGAGCATATTCTCATATGGGTTGTACTTTGCCATTGAAATACCTCCATTACTGTATATAAATTAAAATATTCGCAGTATAAATGTGAAATGAATATGTACAACATAGTTTAGTATAGCACAAATAAAAAGGTATATATATTGACAAAATCACCAAATAAATCTATGATTTATTTGGTGAAAATGATTTTAGATATAACAGATCATGTATACTGTGAATATGATCGTGAAATCGGCGTATAAATTAAAGGAAGCTTCGTTTTTGATCGAAGCTTCCTTTGTTATATCAGACCTTACTGAGAGCCTGTTCGATATCTTCGATGATGTCGTTGACATCCTCGCAGCCGCAGGAGAAACGGATGAGTCCGGGTGTGATACCTGCTGCAATGAGCTGCTCGTCATTGAGCTGACGATGAGTTGCGCTTGCCGGATGAAGAACGCATGTGCGTATATCGGCAACGTGAACAACAATAGAAGCAAGCTTGAGTGCGTCCATGAAGCGAACTGCGCCGTCACGTCCACCTTTGATTACGACGGAAAGAACGCCGCTACAGCCTCTCGGCAAATACTTCTCTACGAGAGCATGGTCTGGATGAGACTCGAGTGTAGGATATTTTACATATTCTACCTTATCGGATGCTGCAAAGTAGCGAGCGACCTTGTCTGCGTTTGCACTGTGGCGATCCATACGGAGCGGAAGTGTTTCAAGGCCGAGGTTGAGCTGCCATGCTGCCTGTGCAGGAGGATATACACCAAGGTCACGAACCATTTGAACACGAGCCTTTGTTATGTAAGCAGCCTTACCGAATTCTTTTGTGTAAATGAGACCGTGATAGGATTCATCAGGCTCTGTGAAGCACGGGAACTTGCCGTTAGTCCAGTCGAAATTACCGCTGTCAACAATAGCACCGCCAACGACCGTAGCATGACCATCCATGTATTTCGTTGTGGAATGCGTTACGATATCCGCACCGAATTCGATAGGACGGCAGAGGATAGGTGTAGCAAAGGTATTGTCAATAATGAGCGGAACACCGTTTTTATGAGCAATATTTGCAAATTTTTCGATGTCGAGGACATCGATAGCGGGATTAGCGATCGTTTCACCGAAAACAGCCTTTGTATTGGGCTTAAATGCCTTCTGGATCTCGTCTTCGCTTGCACGAGCATCAACAAATGTGCATTCAATACCGAAACGCTTCATTGTTACAGCAAACAGGTTGATCGATCCGCCGTAGATGGTAGCGGTGCTGATAAAATGGTCGCCTGCACTGAGAATATTTGTCAGCGACAGAAATGAAGCCATCTGACCGGATGAAACACAGAGAGCTCCTACGCCGCCCTCAAGATCGGCGATCTTTTCTTCTACTGCGGCTACTGTCGGATTTGAGATACGTGAATACATATGACCCGGAACGGAAAGATCAAAGAGATCTCCTACGTGGTCTGTGGAATCGTATCTGTATGTTGTGCTCTGATATATCGGAAGCACCTGTGTGCCGCCGTTTTCCGGAGTGTAGCCGGAATGCATAACTTTAGAATCTATTCTCATTTGAATTCCTCTTTTTTTAGTCAGTATTAAAGATTTTCGTTAAGATATGTGGCACTTGTTGTGATGCTTACGAGCTCGGGAATATCGAAATCCTCCTGCTCCATTACATACCACTGAACGTTGTATTTCTTGCCGAGAGCAATGATCTGCTTGAGATCCATAATGCCGTTGCCGAGCTCTGTGCAGCGCTTATCGGGACGATCCATCATGTCCTTGAGGTGGAGAAGGTCGCAGCGCTCCTGATACTTGTTCATCACATCAATGGGATTAACTCCTGCATATGCAGCCCAGTAGGTGTCAAGCTCCATGCCGAGGAAACGCGGCTCAGTGTTGGCAAAAAGAATGTCGATATGGTACGTATCACCTGTTTTCTCAAATTCCTTATTGTGATTATGGAAGTAAAGACGCAGCTTATCCTCTGCAAGACGTTCGCCGATCTTATTGAACAGCTCTGCCGTGCGGCGGTATGCATCTGCATCGGCGGTCATCTCGGCAGGTAGACCCGGAACGATGATATTTTTGTTTCCGATCGTAAGATTATATTCGATCGTAGCTTCGATCTGATCGTCTGCAAGCTCAGTGATACCCGTATGTGTACCTGCGGTAACGAGTCCGTATTCATCGAGAGCACGACGAATTTCTTTTGCTTCAATACCGAAGAAGCCTGCAAATTCTACACCTGTGTAGCCTGCCTTGGCTGTTTCTTTAAGTGTGGAAAATACGTCCTGTGCCATGAGATCACGAATTGAATATAACTGAATCGCTGATTTTTTCATATCTTTTTTCCTCTTTCACTAATAAATGTATCGGAATATTATGCCCACCACATGGCACCCTTATCTTCAAATATAAGAACGTCTTTAAGGAATGCGATAGCCTTTTCAAGACCCTCCTTAGCGGACATAAGACTATCCTCATGCTCAATGCTGATAGCTCCGTCATAGCCTACGAGGCGAAGGTTGGAGATGATGTCCTTCCAAACCTGCTGATCGTGACCGTAGCCGACAGTACGGAATATCCATGCACGGTTCAGCTCGTCGCCGTAATGCTTTGTATCGAGAACGCCGTTGACAGCAGTATTGTAGGAGTCGATCTTAGTATCCTTAGCGTGGAAATGATAGATAGCGCTGCCGAGCTCACGAATAGCGGCAACAGGATCTATGCCCTGCCAGAACAGGTGAGATGGGTCAAGGTTTGCACCGATGATATCGCCTACGGCATTTCTCAGCTTAAGAAGTGTCTCGGGATTATAGCAGCAGAAGCCGGGGTGAAGCTCGAGAGCGATCTTCTTGATACCGTGTGATGCTGCAAAAGCAGCTGTCTTCTTCCAGTACGGAATGAGCACATCATTCCACTGATAGTCGAGAATAGCAAGGAAGTCCTCAGGCCACGGGCATGTTACCCAGTTGGGGTATTTGGACTCGGGACAGTCGCCGGGGCAGCCAGAGAATGTGATGACTGTATCAACGCCGAGCTTTTCTGCGAGAAGCACTGTCTTTTCAAAGTCGGAATGATATTTTGCAGCTATTTCCTTATTAGGATGAACGCCGTTGCCGTGTGTAGACAATGCACAAATAGTCATATTATTTTCGGAAAGAATGTCTTTGATCCTTTGGATGGCAGAGTCGTCGCCGAGAAGCTTGTCGGGATCGAGATGAGCCTTTCCCGGACAGCCGCCTGAGCCTACCTCAAGCGTCTGTACGCCGAGACCTGCGAGATATTTTACTGCGGACTCAAAATCCATGAAGTTAAGTACAACTGTTAATACACCGAGCTTCATATTAATTCTCCTGTCTTATTCAAAGTAGTATGGTTTTCCTGTCTTTGCGGATTCGTAGATACCCTCAAGGATCTGTGTTACGCAGTATGCCTGCTCGGGAAGTACGACAGGGTCTGTATCATTGATGATAGCATCGATCCAACGCTTTGCCTCGAGCTCATGAGGAGCTGAAGCTACTCCGTCATAGAATGCAGCACCACCGGCATTGAGATCCGGCTTGATCGTTACCTGACGGCCGAACTCAACGGTATTAAGTCTGAGTCCATCCATCATGTCAGCTCCACCCTTTGTACCGCAAAGTGTTGTAACAGCTTCGTGTACCTGTAATGTGTTGAGTGCCCAGCTGGATTCGAGAACTATCGTTGCACCATTCTTCATTACGATGAAGCCGAATGCACTGTCTTCAACTGTAAATTCCTTGGGATCCCAGTCGCCCCATGCGTTGCCTGTTTCTGTCTGATCTGCAAGCTTACGATACTTTGTGCCTACGACGTATGCAGGCTCGTAGTTGTTCATTTCCCATAATGTAAGGTCAAGAGCATGTGTTCCGATATCGATAAGCGGACCGCCGCCCTGCTCATATTCGTTGAGGAATACGCCCCATGTGGGAACTGCTCTGCGGCGTACAGCAGTAGCCTTTGCATAGTAGATCTCACCCAGATCGCCACGCTGAACTGCTCTATGCAGATATTCGGAGTCTGCACGATGGCGGCTCTGGTAACCGATTGTGAGCTTCTTGCCTGTGCGCTTTGCAGCTTCCACCATCATTTTAGCCTCGGCAGCTGTCTTAGCCATAGGCTTTTCGCACATTACATGCTTACCTGCTTCAAGAGCGTCTATTGTGATAAAGGAATGTGAACGGTTAGGTGTGCATACATGCACTACATCTATAGACTCATCCTTTAAGAGCTCCTTATAATCGGAATAAACCTTGGCATCACTTGTGCCGAATTCCTTTGCAGCCTTTTCAGCTCTTTCAACAACGATATCGCAGAAAGCGACCATCTCGGCTTCCTTCACCTTGGAAAGACCGGGCATATGCTTGCCGTTGGCGATACCGCCGCAGCCGATAATACCTATACGTAATTTCTTATCCATATTTTTTACCTCACGATCTTATTTGTTTGGTTTATAACTGTCTTTTAGTGATACTGTGCGATTGAAGGTGTTTTCTTTACGGCTGTCAAGGCAGAAGTAGCCCAGACGAACGAACTGAAAATGATCACCGACCTTAGCCTCTGCCAGTGACGGCTCCAGCTTACAGCCTGTAAGACTGATGATAGAATTCGGATCAATAAAATCATCATAATCCTTGCCTTCGGGTATATCATTGACATTTTCAAGCGTAAAGAGATTATCAAAGAGATCTATATTCGAATCGATAGCGTATTTTGCGCTGACCCAGTGTATCGTACCCTTGACCTTGCGACCGTCAAAGGGAAGATTATCACGTGAAACGAGGTCGGCTGTGCAGATGATAGCGGTGATCGCACCGTTTTCATCCTTTTCGACTCTCTCACATTTCACGATATATGAGCCCATGAGTCTGACCTCTTTACCGGGTGTCATACGCTGGAACTTTGGCGGAGGAACTTCGGCAAAGTCATCCGCTTCGATCCACAGCTCACGTGTAAACGGTACCTGGCGCTTGCCTGTAGACGGATCCTCGGGATTATTCGGTATGGAGAAATATTCTTCCTTGTCCGGCTCGTAGTTTTCTATAATGACCTTGACAGGCTTTGTAACTGCGATACGGCGGAGTGCTGTTTTGTTGAGCTCCTCACGCAGACAATGCTCGAGCAGTCGGATATCTACGAGACTGTCATTTTTTGCAACTCCTACTCTGCCGAGGAAATCAATGATAGCTGTCGGCGTGTAGCCACGACGGCGCAGAGCACAGAGTGTCGGCATACGGGGATCGTCCCAGCCGTCAACGAGCTTTGTCTCAACGAGCTTGCGGAGAAAACGCTTTGACATTACAGTGTGAGTAAGATTCAGACGTGCAAACTCGATCTGACGGGGATGAGCATCGAGCCCACAATAGGAGCTGACCTTTTCAACGACCCAATTGTACAGTGGACGATGGTTTTCATACTCAAGAGAGCAAAGCGAGTGTGTGATACCCTCGAGCATATCCTGTACGGGATGAGCATAATCATACATTGGGAATATACACCATTTTGTACCCTGACGATGATGCTCAATGTAGCGTATACGGTAAAATACAGGGTCACGCATGTTGAAATTTCCGGATGCAAGGTCGATCTTTGCACGAAGAGTGTACTTGCCCTCGGGAAACTCACCTGCACGCATACGGCGGAACAGGTCAAGACTCTCTTCTATCGGACGATCACGGTAGGGTGATACGGCAGGATGCGTCAGGTCGCCACGGTAATCACGAAACTGCTCGGGAGTAAGCTCGCAGACGTAAGCATCACCGTGGAGAATGAGCTGCTCTGCAAATTCGTATGTCTTTTCGAAATAGTCCGAGCCGTAAAAGAATCTATCCTCCCAGTCAAAGCCGAGCCAGTGGATATCCTCCTTGATGGCATCAACAAATTCGGTATCCTCCTTGGCAGGATTCGTATCATCCATTCGAAGATTGCACAGACCGTTATATTTTCTGGCTGTACCGAAATCGACTACAAGAGCTTTACAGTGTCCTATGTGCAGATAGCCGTTCGGCTCGGGTGGGAATCGTGTATGAACATGATCTGCACGGCCGGCGGCGAGATCTTCATCTATAAAATCATGTATAAAATTTGAAACTTTATTTTCGTCCATTGTTGTAATCTCCTATTAAGAGTATATCATTTTATGTCAGAATTTGCTGTACATTATGTGCAGTAAATGTGATATTTTTTATTTTAACGAGTCGATCATCGCATTGATACGTGAGTTGACGGAAGCTGCACCGAGAACACGCATGACCTCGTACATGTCAGGTGAATTCTGCTTGCCGGTAACTGCGATACGCAGGAACATGCTTATGTCGGCAACACTGCCTGCAAATTGAGACGGGTCTGCACGGTACGCTTTCATATCTGATGCAAAGCCGAGCTTGTCCGCTACAGCCTTGATCTTATCAAACCATGCGCTCTGCTCATCATCGGGAGAATATGTTTCGAGGAAGAGCGAAAGTGCTTTCGAAATGACAGACTTATCGAAATTCTCGGGGTAGCTGTCCTCAATCGTAAACAGCTCATCGAAGAAGAAGCCCATATAGCCGCGAACCTCTTTCCATATTGCGAAGTCCTTACGAGGCTTCTTACCGCCTCTGCCGATAGCGAGAGCTGCGTGTGACATATCGGAATACTTTTCAAGCAGAGCTGCAAACTCAGCATCATATTCCTTTGCCCAGAGAAGCACCTCGTCATAGACCTGATCTGCACTCATACGTGAAACAACGTCCTTAGATACGTCACGGAGCTTCATAAGATCGAATAATGATCCGGCAGGGTTCATTTTCTTGTAGGAGAATTTGAATTCGGAGGCAGGAACGGTAGGATTCGCTCTGCGCCAATCCTCAAAGTTAGAGTTGAGGATAGTGAGCAGATATTCGTATATGGACTCAACGGGATAGCCCTCTGCCTGGTAGTAGGTGAGTGCAAGCTCGGGATCCTTACGCTTCGAAAGCTTACGCTTTGATGTGCCGTCCATTTTCTGGAGCGTACCGAGGTGGAGATATTTGGGCGGCTTGTGACCGAGCGCACGGAAAAGCTGGAGATGGAACGGAAGACTCGGCAGCCACTCGTCACCACGTACAACGTGCGTTGTATGCATAAGGTGATCGTCTACGGCATGAGCAAAGTGGTAGGTCGGGATACCGTCTGACTTTAAGAGAACGTGGTCTATGTCATTTTCGGTCAGCTCAAGATTGCCCTTTATGAGATCGGTGAATTTAATTTTATTTTCGATAGAGCCTGTTGAGCGAAAACGCAGTACCCACGGCTTTCCTTCCGCAAGGCAGCCTTCGATATCCTCTATTGAGCGGTCGCGCCAGATCGCCCATTTACCGAAATAACCGAAATTGGCTTTTTCAGCTTCCTGCTCGGCGTGCATTTTTGCAAGCTCATCTTCTGTACAGAAGCACGGATAAGCAAGTCCACGCTCAACGAGTGACTTTGCATAAACATGGTATATATCACGACGCTGACGCTGTCTGTACGGGCCATACGCTCCGTTGTCACCGTCAACCGTAGCACCCTCGTCAAAATTAATATGATAATGGCTTAATGCGTTGATAAGTATTTCGACTGCGCCGGGGACCTCACGCTTGGCATCTGTATCCTCAATACGAAGATACATGATACCGCCGGATTGATGCGTCATTCGTTCGGAGGTAAGTCCCTGTACAAGGTTTCCGAGGTGTACAAAGCCCGTGGGACTGGGTGCGGCTCTTGAGACTACAGCGCCCTCCGGCAGATCACGCGGCGGAAATTTTGCATCGATATCAGCCGGGGTTTCGGTAACATCCGGAAACAGAAGCTGAGCCAGTTTTAAAGTATCCATGGTGTTCATTCCTTTCCCAAAAGAGGGTATTTATCTGTATATAGAGTTAAAATGAACGAACATTTTAACTCTATATTTATGATTATACTAAATCACTTTATTTTATCACATATCAAATAGGATTTCAAGAATTATTTGGATTGCTTTCGCTTTTTTTATCCTTGATAGCGTTATGCAGCCAGTCAAGTGCTTCGGACAGACCTCCCAGCTCATCTATAAGTCCGCAGCTTACCGCAACATCACCATCCAGTACGCTCCCTACGTCATTTGACAGCTCCCCGGTGTTCAGCATAAAATCACGAAACTGCTTTTCGGATATATTCGAGTTTTTACAGACGAATCGAACGATCCGCTCCTGCATTTTCTCAAAATAATTGTATGTCTGCGGAGCACCTATGACTGTACCGCTGAATCTTACGGGATGGATGGTCATCGTTGCGGATGGTACGATGAATGAATGCATCGCAGCTACCGCAAGAGGTACTCCTATCGAATGACCTCCTCCGAGCACGATCGAGACAGTAGGCTTTTTCATGCTTGCGATAAGCTCCGCTATGGCAAGTCCGGCTTCGACATCACCTCCGACTGTGTTGAGCATGATAAGAAGTCCTTCTATTTCCGGGCTTTCCTCTATTGCTGCAAGCTGAGGTATCATATGCTCATACTTCGTCGTCTTGTTCTGCGAGGGAGATATCGTATGACCCTCTATCTGACCTATTATAGTGAGACAATGTATGATACCATGCTCACCGTTTGCGGTGACAGAGCCTGTGTCGTGTATGCTTTGAGAATTACTGCTTTCCTGAGGCTCGTCATTATTCTGTACAAAAGCTTTATACATAAGGATCCTCCGTGCTTTAAAATATATATTGTTAGTTTGGAGGATTTGAGCTGCATTATTCAATAGACAGCAATATTTGACCTAAAAGCTCACGCATTTCGGAGTAAAGCATGAATACGGGACTTATATCCATAGAGTCCGCACGCCGCATTTTAACGGTGATCGTGTAAGCATCATCATACAGGACAAAGTGTGCCGAGCTTTTACTGTCGATCATGTTGTCGTGAGACATGTATGTGAAGTATTTTGCACACAGCTCACGTGAAAAGAATGGCATGGGGTCGATCTTATTGAACAGCTCATCGAGCTCACTGTGTGTCAGACGTCTTCCATCGGCAGATGCGGAGGGAAGCAAAAATTCCGAGCAGATAGGCACTATCTCAAGACATGCTCTGTCTTCACAGGAACGCTTCGATTCGGAAAGATATTCCGAATACGAGCCGCCGGACACATCACTCGGAAGCAGTACGCGTGCATGTGTTGTTGCAGCCTCATAGGTTCTGTTTATGTACAGCGACATACCGCGTGCCTCGATCTGACGGTCAAGCTCACTGAGAAAATTCGCATAGACAGGCGAAAATGCACCGTAGAAGTCGGCAAATATCCCCTCGTATGAGCGCATCGTCATCTCCGCTATGATATCACGACAGAGGAGCTCCGGATCAAGTCTTATCGTCTCACGTCCGTCGCCGAGTATGCCCATGATACCGCCGCTCAGATGCTTTGTGGGGATCGGGTTAAATCGTATAAGTCTTCCGGAGGGGGATATCCTGTAGACCAGATGAGCCAGAGTAAGACCGAGAGAGGAGCATTCACTATACTCCGACGGAGTGACACCGAGAATAATATTTTTAATATTCATTTTAAAAATTCCCCTTTAAGAATGAACAAAAGTATGGTAATATATATTATGCGGTGATCGAACACGGTATAACTTATCTGAAAGGGTGAGAGATATAAAGCTGTTAAAGCCTGATGTCATATGCGGAGACGTTACAGATATTACTCCCGAAATGCTGAAAGAAATGAATATCGATACGGTACTTACCGATATAGATAACACTCTTGCGCTGCCGCATGACAGGATACCGTTTGAGTACAGTGAAGCTTGGCTCAAATCACTTCGTGATGTCGGTATACGAGTCGTTGCCGTATCGAATAATACAGAGGATCGTGTGTCGGTATTCTGCGACGAGCTGAAGCTTGAGTATATAAGTCGCGCGGCAAAGCCGCTGGCACATAGGATACGTGCGGCATGTGGTGAAAAGGACATAGATTTAAAACGCTCGGCAGTCGTGGGAGATCAGATATTTACCGATGTGCTGGGTGCAAGGCTGCTCAGAGTGAAAGCTTTACTTGTGACACCGAGGGTACACGAAAGGGAGACTCTTTTCAAGATAAAACGCGCATTGGAGCGTTTGATATTAAAAAATAAGGAATGGTGCAGATGAAAATCTATGTGTTGAACGGTCCGAATCTTAACATGCTGGGCGTTCGTGAACCCGGTATATACGGTGCTCAGACACTGGAGAGCATAAACTGCGGACTCGACAAACTTGCATCCGAGCTTGGAGCTGAGGCGGTATTTATCCAAAGCAACCACGAGGGTGGGATAGTTGATGCAATACAGGAAGCAATGAAGGACGGAGACGGAATAATACTCAATGCAGGTGCATATACACATTACAGCATTGCGATCAGAGATGCCATTGCCGGCTGTGGACTGCCGTGCATCGAGGTGCATTTGTCAAACGTACATGCACGAGAGGAGTTCAGACACAAGTCGGTCATTGCGGCAAAATGCATCGGCGTGATAGCCGGCTTCGGAGCGGACAGCTATTCACTTGCAATGAGAGGTATTATAAATTACATAAGAAAAGAGAGGCAGAATAATGTTTGAGAAAAATGTTGAGAAAATCAGAAAGAGACTTGCTACAGCGGATTTTGACGCATTGCTGTTGACTTCTCCTCAGAACAGATTTTATACGACCGGATTCCGTTCGAGCGCAGGTGTTGTGGTGATAACGAGAGATGCAGCATATTTCATGACGGATTTCAGATATTTTGAGGATGCAACCGGAAGAATATCCGGCATGGAGCTGATAATGGTCGGTTATTCAAAAAAATATACCGATGTCATCAATTCAATAATAGAGAAGCACGACATAAAGAGACTCGGCTTTGAGAGCGACAGCATGACCTATGATGAATATACAAAATACAATGAATCACTTAATGCACAGCTCGTTTCACAGAATGGAATGTGCGAGGAGCTCCGACTCGTTAAAGAGGATTTCGAGAAGGATCGTATCGTAAAGGCTCTCAGGATCGCAGAAAAAGCATTTTCCGAGCTGCTCGGAGTGATAAAGGTCGGTATGAGTGAGGCTGACGCTCGCACCGAGCTTGAATATCTGATGATGAAAAACGGCGGTGAGGGTGCATCGTTCAGTACGATCGCCGTATCCGGCACTAACGGCTCACATTGCCACGGCGTACCGGGCGAGAGAAAGCTTTGCCCCGGTGATTTTCTGACTCTCGATTTCGGCTGTATCTATAAGGGCTACTGCTCCGATATTACGAGAACGATCGCACTCGACCATGCGACAGATGAGATGAAAAAAGTATATGATACAGTATATGCTGCACAGACAGAGTCGATGAAATATGCAAAAGCGGGAGTCATAGGACGTGATCTCCACAACGTTGCGGCTAAGGTTATCGATGAAGCAGGCTATGGTGAATATTTCGGCCATGGTCTCGGTCACAGCCTCGGTATCGATGTGCATGACGGTATAGGTGCATCGCCGACACAGCTGAAGCCGTTACCTAAGAATGCTGTCATAAGCTGTGAGCCGGGCATATATATACCGGGTAAATTCGGAGTCAGAATAGAGGATATAATAATGCTTGATGATGAGGGCTGTACAGACCTTACTCAGGCACCGAGGGAGCTTATTATTGTATGAGAAAGTATGACGTATTATCGGTCGGCGATATAAATATTGAGATCACGATGACGGGCGTCAGATCTATGCCTGTGTTGGGACGTGAAATATTAGCCGATGGTCTTGTAAATGTGCTCGGCGGCTCGACTGTAAACTGTGCTGTGGGAATGAGCAGATTGGGACTTGATTCCGCATTCGTCGGCAAGGTAGGCAACGATACAAACGGCAGATTCCTGGTAGAGGAGCTTGAGAAGCTGGGCGTAGATGCATCACATATCGCATATGCCGACGTGCCTACGGGAATAACCGTATCACTTAATAAGGATGGCGACCGTGCTATGACCACGTATCTCGGAGCTATTGACGAGCTTTGCGGAGATGACGTGCCGGACGAGCTTCTGAAGAATGCAAAGCATCTGCATATCGGCTCATTTTTCCTGCAAAACAAGCTTCGCCGTGACATGAAAGCGTTATTTTCCAGAGCAAAAGCATTCGGTCTGACTACGTCTCTTGATGCAGGTTGGGATGATACAGGCTGCTGGGATTACGGCTTGAAGGATGTTCTTGAGTATGTAGATATTTTCTTCCCTAACGAGTCTGAGGCGAAGATGATAACAGGTAAGCCTACAGTTGAGGAGGCTGCCGAGGAGCTGTCACGGATGTGTGCTATCGCCGCTGTAAAGTGGGGCAAAAACGGTGCATATATACGCTTTGGAAATACGGTCGTAACGCATAAAGCCTACAGGTGTACACCTGTCGATACAACGGGAGCGGGCGATTCGTTTAATGCAGGCTTCCTTGCTGCATTTATAGATGGCAAGCCGTTGGAGGAATGCATAGACTACGGTCTTGCATCGGGCTCGATAAGCGTCACAAGGATGGGAAGCGCACAAAGCTGTCCTAATATGGCAGAGGTCATGGAAATGATCGCAGCCGATATAAGAGAGGAATAACTCAGGTCAAAGGTATAAAACGATAGATATATGCCGATAATCTATGTACAATACATAGATAGAGAGGCAATATCGATGAAGATAAAAAGAATTGAAAAAGCATCAATGATAGCATTATCTGTTATGATCCTGTGGAGCGCATGGTCAGGTTCGGTCATGAACAGCATTCAAACCAATATGACAAGACTCCATGTGATAGCAGATTCAGACACAGCAGAAGCTCAGGCATTGAAGCTGAAGGTGCGTGACCGTGTGCTTGAAACGGCAACTGTTCTAACTTCGGAGTGCAAAACGAGTGACGAGGCACGAGAGGTGATCGTTCAAAACCTCAGCCGTATACAGGATGAGGCTTCGAACGTAGTAAAGGACAACGGTTATGATTTGCCTGTGAGGACACAGCTCGATACAGAGTATTATCCGATACGCCATTATGACACTTTCTCACTTCCATCGGGGGATTATACGTCCTTGAAAGTGATAATAGGTGAAGGCAAGGGCAAGAATTGGTGGTGTGTGCTGTTCCCTCCGCTGTGCATTGCGGCAGCAGAGGGAACGGCATCGGAATATGCCGAGTATACGGGGCTTACCGAATCGGACTGGAGATTGCTGGAGTCGGCAGAGGACGGCTACGAGGTCAGATTTCTGCTGCTTGACCTGTTCAGCCGCTTAAAGCACAATCTAAGCCATTGACGAAGTGCTTTCCACACATGCTTTCACGAGTCCGTCTATGACAGCAAGGTGAGACTTATCCTCTCCGATAACGGTCTGTGCGAGCTTGAGACTATCACTGTCGAGCGGCTCACGTATTGCATTTTCCATGGCTGTGATACCCATATGCTCGCCTGAGTAGACCTCCTCGAGTATTTCACGGTCTGAGCGACCTGACATCATTTTAATAGTCTGCATCATTTTGCTCATCGTACCAGGGATTCCTGTGCCGAATTCAGGCGTGCCGCCCATTGCCACGATACGTTCTGTGAACATACCGAGATGCTTTGTGTGAGTTTCACGGATTTTTGTCAATTCGGTTCTGGCATTTGCATCATTGATCTCATGGATAAACCTGCCGTACAGCTCGACAGCCATCTGTTCACCCTGTATCAGTGTATTTAAAGTGTTGAAGACCTTTGTCATTTCATAACTTCCTTTCAGATCTACAGATTTGAATATTTAAATATCAGCTCACCGTCGGGTGAGTTTTTCAGCTGCCTGAGCATACTGTCAACATTGTCGTATGCGTCGGGCATATTTTCTATTATGACGTTCATCATATGAAGCTTTCCGCATGAGATGCCCATAGAATGTGCCTTTGCGGCAGTAAGCGGATCTACGGATGAAAAGTATATCTGTGGAGCACTATTAAGCTCTGCATTTATTTTATCTGCGATGCATGTGCAGATGCTGTCATCAAAACGCTTGTCACCCGAGGAAGCTCCGATAAATATTACTGTGTCGCTGTCGCAGTGCGACATGATCCGGTATATCGACCCCTCGATGCTTGCACCGTGAAAGCTGCGCTCGGTAAAGTCGCTTTTTGCATACGTGCGATGCGTTATCACATTGCCGGAGCGGTTTACAAGAAATTCGACAGATATATTTCCAAGATCACGACTTACAGCGTCAAGCGAGATAACTGCCCTGCGGTCAAAGACCTCATATGCTGACAGAAAACCGCATATTGACAGAAAAAAGGTCGATGATATGAAAAATATTGCTATTCGAATACAGTATTTGTCAATTAATTTTCTCATTTCAAATATAGCTTCTCTTTGTTCGAAAAAAATATACAATATATGATTGAAAAAATAGTGGAAGCGTGGTAAAATATTCTGGAGTATGAGAGTAAATAACAAAAAGGGGCATATATTGAAATGAAGTATAATTTCTCAAGAAGAATAAATGAGCTTAAGCCATCTGCAATACGTGAAATATTAAAGGTAACACAGGATCCGACAGTTATCTCCTTTGCAGCGGGAAATCCGTCCGTTGAGACGTTTCCTGCAAAGGAGATGGGAGAGATAGCTGCCGATATGTTCGCAAACAGAGCAGGAGACGCTCTTCAGTACGGAGTTACCGAGGGCTATACACCACTGAGAAATATCACCGCAAAGAGACTGCATGATAAGTATGCTATAGGCTCGGATAATGATGATCTTATAATAGTAACAGGCGGTCAGCAGGGTATGGATCTTTCCGCAAAGGCGTTCCTGAATGAGGATGATGTAATAATTTGCGAAAATCCGTCGTTTATAGGCTCACTTAACTGCTTCCGCTCATACAAAGCAAAATTAGTCGGAGTTCCGTTGGAATTTGACGGAATGGACATGAATAAGCTCGAGGAAGCACTGAAAACAGAGAAAAATGTAAAGCTCATCTATGTCATCCCGACCTTCCAGAATCCTACGGGCAGAGTAATGAGCCTTGAAAAAAGAAAGCAGCTGTTGGAACTTGCAAAGAAATATGACGTCTTAATAATAGAGGATAATCCATATTTCGAGCTGCGCTATTCGGGAGAATATATTCCGACGATCAAGAGTATGGACACCGAGGGAAGAGTCATATATGTAGGCAGCTATTCTAAGATCCTTTCTCCGGGTATTCGTCTCGGCTTCGTGTGCGCTCCAAAGGAGATCATCTCAAAGCTCGTAGTCGGAAAGCAGGTGAGCGACGTTCACACGAATCTGTTCTTCCAGATGCTGGCTCATGATTTCCTGGATAAGTACGATATTGATGAGCATATAGAGAAGATAAGAAAGATATACAGAGAAAAGCGTGATGCCATGATAAATGCAATGGCTGCAAACTTCGGAGATATGATGACGTTTGAAAAGCCTGACGGCGGACTGTTTATCTGGGGCAAGCTTCCCGATGGACTTGACGGAGCTGAGCTTTGCAGGCTCAGCGGAAAGAAGGGCGTTGTGCCGGTACCTGGCTCATCATTCCTTGTAAACGATAACGAAAAATTCCCGTATGTCAGATTCAATTTCTCACTTCCGACGTTCGAGCAGATCGACCGAGGCATGGAGCTTATGGGTGAGGCTCTTAAGGAATACACATCAAAATAAATCGATCCTGAAAGGAATTGTTTAAGATGGATAATACAAATAGTGCAAAAAAGACTATATTCAGCGGAATAAAACCGAGTGGAGAGCTTACATTGGGATCGTATATAGGTGCGATCAAGAACTGGGTCGATCTTCAGGATGCTTACAATTGCCTGTACTGTATCGTTGATATGCATGCGATAACTGTGAGACAGGATCCGGCACTTTTACGTAAGAGAAGTCTTGCTCAGCTTGCCCAGTATATCGCCTGCGGTATCGATCCGGAAAAAAATATATTGTATATACAGAGCCATGTTCCGGCTCATGCGGAGCTTTCATGGGTACTCGGCTGCTATACGATGTTCGGTGAGCTGTCAAGAATGACACAGTTCAAGGATAAGTCAGCTAAAAATGCTGATAATATCAATGCAGGACTCTTCACATATCCTGTGCTTATGGCAGCGGATATCCTGCTTTATCAGACGCATCTTGTCCCGGTAGGCGAGGATCAGAAGCAGCATGTCGAGATAGCACGTGATATTGCAAAGCGATTTAACGGTGTTTACAGCGATACGTTCGTACTTCCGGAGCCGTTCATTCCGAAAACAGGTGCGAGAGTCATGAGCTTGCAGGATCCAACGAGCAAAATGTCAAAGTCAGAGCAGGATAACGGTGGTTGCATATGCTTGCTTGACGAGCCGGATGCAATTATGCGTGCATTTAAGCGTGCGGTTACTGACAGTGAAACATGTGTACGCTACGATCCTGAAAATAAAAAGGGTATATCGAACCTGATGTCTATCTATTCGATCGCTACGGGAAAGAGCTTCGAGGAGATAGAAAACGAATTTGCGGGCAAGGGCTACGGCGACTTCAAGGTAGCTGTAGGTGAGTCCGTTGTAGAGCTTCTCAGACCTATAAGAGAAAAGACACAGGATCTTCTCAAAAATAAGGATTATCTCGAACAGCTTTATTCCGACGGTGCATATAAGGCATCAAGGATAGCTGCAAAAACACTTGACAAGGTGTACAGAAAAGTTGGGTTTGTTAAGAAGCCCGGATTTAACAGATAAATCCTTGGGAGAGTAAAAAAGGAAGTTTATTAATGACAAGCTCAAATTATATTATGATGCTGTTGGCTTTTTTGCTTGCGGGAATAGTATCGTACGTATGTACGCCGCTGGCAAGTAAGCTTGCATATAAAATAGGTGCTATAGATGTACCAAAGGACAATCGACGCATGCATAAAAAACCGATACCGCTTATCGGAGGACTGGCTATATTTGTAGGCTTCCTTATATCGGTTTTGATATTCGGCGAGCTGGATCGGACTATGGTGAGCGTACTGATCGGCTCAATGATGATGGTCGTTATGGGTGTCCTCGACGATATCTATGACCTGAAAGCATGGATAAAATTCCTGATCCAGATATGTGCGGCACTGGTAGCGGTGCTTCTTGGCGGACTCAGGATAGAAACACTGTTTAATATGGATATATTCAGTGCCGATCCATATACATATCTGGGAGTGCTGAGTATTCCGATAACTGTTGTGTGGATTGTTGCGCTGACAAATGCCGTTAACTTTATTGATGGGCTTGACGGCCTTGCGGCAGGAGTAAGTGCCATTTCTGCCATATCACTTTTAGTAATATCCTGTATACTTGCCGATCCGTATGTTGTCATGGTAATGGCGGCACTGGCAGGTGGTATATTCGGATTTCTTCCCTATAATAAAAACCCTGCAAAGATATTTATGGGTGATACAGGAGCATTGTTTTTAGGCTATTTGCTTGCTACGATGTCCATCCAGGGTCTGTTCAAATTCTACGCTGTGGTAAGCTTTGCAGTGCCGTTCCTTATATTGGCGATCCCTATATTTGATATAGTGAATGCAGTGACAAGAAGACTGCTTAAGGGCAAAAGCCCGATGGCGGCAGACAGAGAGCACATACATCATAAGCTTATCGATATGGGCTTCAACCAGAAGCAGGCAGTGGCTATACTGTACTCGCTGAGCAGTATACTCGGGATCCTTGCTGTAGTGGTAACGACCAGCGGCGAGGGAAAAGCACTCATGCTCCTTGCGGCTATAGTACTTGCAGGTATAATTGCGGCAAGAGTGCTTATGGTAATGGCTCAGAAGAAAAACGGCTTGTCCGCTCCGACGACCGACATGACTGAAAACAATGATACAGTCGAGAAAAACGAATCGGAAGACGAGTCGGAGAAGCAGGACGAAACGACAGATGAATAATTGCGAAAGGAGCAGCATTATATTGGGTGTACCGCGTCTTATGAAGATCGCAGCAGCTGTGGTGCTGCTTCTTACTGTGTTTATAATCATTTACACGGTATCTATCGACTACAGAGCTGCACGTGATGATATGAATATAGTCCTTCCGGACAGCAGTTCCGTTCATGATGCCCCAAGCGACAAGGTGTCGTCCAGCGACAAGACGTTGTCCAGCGACAAGACGTTGTCCGCTGAACCTGATTTTTACAGCCGATTAGAGGAGATGTCTGTAGAAACAAAAAATATAAAGAGTGTGATCTCAACGCTTGAACGTGCTCAAGGCTACTCACTTACTGCAAAGGTGAGCCGTTATTACAATGGTGCCGAGAAAAGCACGAATGTATCTCATTGGGTGATAGACGAGTACTCGAAAACCGAGATAACGAGCGGAGACAAAACAGAGCATATACTGTGTAGGGACGGATATGTTTACAGATGGAAAAACGGCGAGAAAACATATTATAGCTTTGATGCCGGCAGCTACACTCCGGACGACGCCGCCGAATTTCCGACATACGAAAATGTACTGAAACTTGATGAAAAACGCATAACAGATGCAAAATATACTGAATCGGATGGGCAGATGTATGTGTTCGTCGAGTATCATATAGAGGAGCTGGAATATATCGAGCAGTATTATATATCTATTGATAATGGACTGCTTATGAAGGCAAGAACGTACGACGGAGACGAGCTTATATATTCCATGAATGTGCTGAATGTAAATACCGAGAAGCCTGCGGAGGCTGTGATGACGCTCCCGTCGGCAGAGTAGCTTATTCCTTATCGAAGAATCCGGAAAAGAACAGGAATGCGAGAATGATTATCATATCGTTGTCGTCACTTTCACGCAGGAGAAGATAGATGATCACAAGCAAAAGTATGTCGTCAAGCTCAAGGTGCGGAATTTTAATGCTTGACAATAGTGAGCTTAGAAAGCCTGTGCTCTCATCCTTTTTCTCGGATGACGAAGGAGCATCCATTACCTGAAGATAGTCCACATTGTTTACTACAGGTGACTGCGCCGGTTCGTTTATGTAGCGATTATACATGAGTGTTCCACCTCGTCAAAATAATTTTTTGCTGCCAAAAGCCTTTAATGCGGCCTTTGCAGCGGATGCGGTATTCAGCATGGACAGAGCCTTGTCTATTTGAGCAGAGCGCTGTCTGTTTACAAATGGCTTTAATGCGCGAAGAAGCTCGGCACGTGATGATGACAGTGCAGTCTGATCTCCCACAGCCGAGGATAAGCTCCCAAGTATTGAACCAATGTCAAACTGTATGGGATTTGACGGCTGTTCCGTATTCTCGGTAGTACCGTTTTCCTCCGGCGATGTATTGTCGCCGGAGACGGAAGCTGCGATCTCGCTGACGGCGTTCATTATAGCGGGATCGGATATAAGCTTATTGAACATTTCAGAAAAATTATCCATATTATTATTCTTTGCTCGGCAAAGAGACCTCCTTAAAACTTATTTTGACATATTGCCAAACATCCCGGCGAGCTTTGATGCCAGTGCCGTGCCCTCTTTAGTTGACAAAAATTCCAGGATCGTCTTCTTTGCACTGTCGGCATCACCGTTCATAGCCGAAGCTGCGGCAGTCTTAAGTGAATTATTGCTTGACTGCGATATGAGATCTACAAGTGTACGTCCCTCATCTGTTTTCAGCATTTCTACAATACGTTCAATGCTTGAGAGTGAGATCTGAGATGTGTTTCCTAATTTCGTAAATGCATTCAAGATAGATCCAAGATCGTTTGGCATGATGTGAGCTCCTTTGATATACTTTAATTATAGTCATTCCGATAATATAATATGACAGATAAATAGGATTGGTGAAAAATGAAGATAGCGGTTTTTTCCGATACACATGGGTGCAGAAAGGAAATGCTTGAGATAACGGGCTACCTGACCCCGGATGCAGTGATACACCTGGGCGATGATGTGTCGGATGCAAATGCACTGCGTGAGGCATATCCGAAGCTGACGGTTATCGGAGTGGCAGGAAACAGCCTGGCTGATATGATGTCGGGCGAAATACGGACTAAGTATATGGAGTTTTACGGCTTTAAGTTTATGATGACACACGGCCATGATTATTCGGTAAAATACGGATTCGGCAGGCTTGTTGAGGCTGCACAGTCTAATTGTGCGAATGTTGTGCTGTTCGGACATACACATATCGAATGCGATAATGAAATAAAAGGCGTAAGATGTATAAATCCCGGGAGCATGATGCTGCGTACAGGAGGTACACATTCATATGCTATACTGGATGTGGATAGAGAAAAGCTTGAATGCAGGATCGTGAGGCTAAAGAATACATTATGATAACTTTCATTGACAGTGTCGGCTCGACAAATGATTGGATAAAGGATAGAATAGATGTTCTGTCGCATGGTGATGGTGTAGTTGCCGCAAGACAGACAGCTGGGAAGGGCAGACTCGGCAGAGTATGGGAATCGAAAAAAGGTGAGGGACTGTTCCTGTCGGTGATGCTGAGGTCGGAAAAGTATGATGATATGACTGTAATACCGCTCATATGCGGTATAGCGGTGTGCGAAGCTCTGAAGAAGCTGTACAATATTGAGTGCGGACTTAAGTGGCCTAATGATATTATACTTGACGGCAAAAAGGTCGGAGGGATATTATGTGAGGGCAGAGCGACCTCGGCAATATGCGGAATAGGTGTGAATTTGAGTCAGAATAAAGAGTATTTTGATGAAAACGGTCTTTATCATGCGTCGTCATTGAAAATACTCAGGGAAATCATGTCTGATACGGAGAAGCTTGCGGAGATGATAGTAAAAGAGCTGATATGTACATATGACATGCTGAAAGCCGAGGGGAAAAACAGGATAATGCTGCTGTACAGACCCAGATGTATAACTATAGGTCGAGAGGTTGCAGCATATTATCATAATGATACCGTGGAAGGTATGGCAACTGATGTGGATGAGAATGGAAATCTTGTTATAGAGACCTGTGGTAAAAAGATAAGGGTGAATTCGGGTGAAGTAAAGCTTCGTATGAAGGACGGAGGATACGTATAATCGAAGAAAGGCAAAAATAAAAGCTCCGAAAGCTGAAATCAAAGCTTCGGAGCAGATCGTAAGTATTATATGTTATTTTTCGGATGATGGACAAAGCTCGGAAAGTACACATTCTGAGCACTTTGGTGAACGTGCGGTGCATACGTTGCGACCGTGGAGCACGAGCCTGTGACAGAAATCACCGGAGAGCTTTTCGGGTATCACTTCTCTGAGTGCCAGCTCTACCTTGTAGGGATCCTTGGAGGAGGCAAGCCCGAGCTTGTTTGAAAGTCGGATACAGTGTGTATCTGCGACGAATGCGGCTTTTCCGTAGAGGTCACCGACGATGAGATTTGCAGTCTTTCTCCCAACTCCGGGAAGAGTGCAGAGAGTATCAATATCATCCGGGATGACTCCGTCAAACCTTTCGAGCAAAGCGTTTGCACATGCGATAATGTCACGTGCTTTAGTATGATAGAATCCGCACGGACGCACGTATTCTTCAAGCTCATCAAGGTCAGCATTTGCAAAGTCCTCTATCGTTTTATATCGTTTAAACAGAGATTCGGTAACGATATTTACACGAGCGTCGGTACACTGTGCCGAAAGCCTTGTAGCGAACAACAGCTCATGGGGCTTTTCGTAGACTAATGAGCATTTTGCGTCCGGATATTCCTTTTCAAGAGCGGATATTATTTCATTGATTTTCTGATCCATGTTTGCGCGATCTCCGATCAAATAAAAATTGTTGCTTTTATAATAACACAAAGTTCAAAGTTTGTAAAGTATATGGGCTTGTAATAAACGGCATTATGTGATAAAATAAGATTAAGATAATCGAAAGGATGTAGAAAAATGAGCGATATTAAGCGTATAGGAATACTTACGAGCGGCGGCGATGCCCCTGGTATGAACAGTGCGATACGTGCGGTAGTAAGAACGGCTGTGTCGGAGAATATTTCGTGCTTAGGTATACGCAGAGGATATGTAGGTCTTATCAACGGAGACGTACATGAGCTTGATGCAAGAAGCGTTGACGGTATAAATATAAAGGGTGGTACGATGCTGTATACGGCACGCTGCCCGGAATTTAAAACAGAAGAGGGACTTAAGCGCGGAGCTAACACATGTAAGTACCTCGGCATTGACGGACTTGTTACTATCGGCGGCGACGGTACATTCAGAGGCGCAAGAGACCTGTCTAAGTACGGCGTTGCAACGGTAGGCATCCCGGCTACGATCGATAATGATATAGTATGTACCGATTATACTATCGGATTTGATACGGCATGTAATACTGCAATTGAGGCTATAGATAAGCTGAGAGATACAATGCAGTCACATGAACGTTGCTCTGTTGTAGAAGTAATGGGTAGAAACTCAGGCGCACTTGCAATGTATGTAGGTATTGCCTGCGGTGCAACAGCAACACTTATCCCCGAAGAGGAAACAAATTTTGAAGCTCTGTACGAGAAGATGAGAATGGCACGTATTCACGGCAGAAACCATCACATCATAATCGTAGCTGAGGGTGTAGGTACAGCTGATGAAGTCGCTAAGGACATAAGAGAGCATACAGGCGTTGAGACGAGAGTTACAGTGCTTGGTCACGTACAGCGTGGCGGCAGTCCTACGGCAAGAGACCGTGTTGCAGCTACACGTATGGGCGTTAAGGCTGTCGATACATTGATGGAAGGCAGAACAAACAGAGTTATCTGCTTTAAGAACAACGAGATTGTAGATATGGATATCATGGAGGGCTTGAGTCTTCCCGATAAGTTCCATGAAGAGATGTACAATGTCTCATTGAGAGTTGCAAGATAAAATAAAACAGTCCTTCACACGAAGGACTGTTTTTATATAGGAGAACATCAACCGGCTTTGAGCTGTAATCTGAGCTTGTCAGCTATCATGGAGATAAACTCACTGTTTGTAGGCTTGCCTTTGGCGTTCGAAACGGTGTAACCGAAGAATGATTGGAGGGTGTCAAGATCGCCTCGATCCCATGCGACCTCGATAGCGTGACGTATAGCACGCTCGACTCTGGAGGATGTGGTCTGATAACGCTTCGCAACACTTGGATATAGGATCTTTGTGATAGCGTTTATCACATCCATATCATTCACAGTCATGATGATCGCATCACGTAGATACTGATAACCCTTGATATGAGCCGGTACGCCGATCTCGTGAATTATTTCAGTAACACGGATTTCAATATCAACATCGGGATTTGTACTTCTGAGAGGAAGCTTGTGGATAGTAGCTTCGTTCTTCGCAGGCTTTGACATAATACGATCAATGAGTGATTTCACATCAAACGGCTTGAGCATGAAGTAATCTACACCAAGTGACCTAGCTTCATCTATCACACTCTCACTGGAAAATTTTGATAATATGTATATCTGCGGTCTCTTCTTGAGCGTAAGAGCGTTAATGTCTCTGATGGCACATAGACCGTCAAGCGGAGGCATGATTATGTCCATTATAATAACGTCGGGTGAGTTTTCCTTTACCATACGTACTGCGGAAATACCGTCGGTGACATAGCCTATCACCTCAAGCTCTGAATGTACAGATATTGCTTCGATGAGCATAGCACGAAAGTCGGGATTTGAGTCTGCAATGAGTATTTTTATCTTTTCCATTCTGTAAGTTCCTTTCATATGTAATTTATTTACATTTTTTGTATGTATATAAAATACCATATTATGGAATGAATGTCAATAGGTTTTACAAATATTTACAGCATTTGCTTGTACAAAAGAAATGTATGAATTTGTGCATTATGCATATATACGAACACCAAAAACAGTGAAAAGTGTCGCAAATAAAAGGATAAATTTGTAAATTGTCTAAAAATGACGAAAAGATTAGTTTCAATATGCGGTTGATATGAGCTGCATATCGGTGATGCACAGTCACATAATACAAAAAAGCATATAGCCCTTATTGCAATATAAGGACTATATGCTTTTTTAAATGGAAATCTGACGATGAATTATTTTATAGCGTTTCTGCACCTTGCGATCACGTCTTCTATATCCTGCTCGGACCAATCAGGCTTTACATCGACATAGACGTTTTTCGAGAGAATGTCGAGCGTCTTCGGACACATGTCAAGTGAATAGTCAGGTGCATTTTTATTAGCTTCCATCTTAAACGGATCCATGAGCGGATGGACAGCACCGCGTTTTTCCATGATAGGTGTCCAGTTGCTGTAAACATGCTTGCCTGTATTGATCGGACGTACACCTTTGACGTTTGCTTCGAAGCGTGCTGCCTCGTCAACTGTGTCAAACTTGAATGCGAGAGTCGTTCCGCAATCGCCGTCAATATCATTAGACCTTGCAAAGTTAAATTCCCCGTTGAGCCTATCCATGATCGTCTTCTTGTTTCTGCGAAGATCGCAGAGAAGAGTATCGAGCTTTTTGAGCTGCTCACGAAGTATGGCAGCCATGACCTCATTTGCACGGTATTCAACTCCGCAGAATGCATCCTCGCTGAAGTCCTTGAGCTGATCTCCGAAGAAAGCGACTGCGCTGCTGTCGTGATAAATAAGAGCACGCTCGAATATCTGACGATCATTTGTAAGGAGAGCACCGCCCTCACCGGCTGTTATTATCTTGAAATGATTGAAGCTGAGTGCTCCGGCGTCACCGATCGTACCGAGCATCTTACCATGATAGCTGCCACCGTCAGCCTGACAAGCATCCTCAAGTATTTTCAAATTATATTTCTTTGCAAGCTCGGACAGTGCGTCAAGGTTACACGGGAAGCCCTGAATATGTACAGGAAGGATGACCTTTGTTCTTTCCGTGATCTTGCGTTCGACATCAGCAGGATCAAGCGTAAGTGTATCGTCTATTTCTGCTATAACAGGCATAGCCCCTACTGCTACAACCGCTAACGCCGATGCGATGTATGTATATCCGGGTACAATGACCTCATCTCCCGGGCCGATGCCCATGCCGATAAGTGCGGAAATGAGTGTTGCCTTACCTGACGTCATGAGTACCGAGTAAGCTGCTTTAGACCTTTCACAAAGCTCAAGCTCAAAATTTTTTACTTCATTCAGTTCTCCGCCCACTTTAAAAAGATGCTTTGATCTGATAACACGAGCGACTGCATCGATCTCTTCCTGACCTATTCTATACATGATTCTACTCCTACCTTCTTTAATGATCTCATTGTTTCTTTTATGAGGTGGTAATCGGCATGATCCGCATACTGCTGTACATGCGACGTTAAGAACATACCTATTTCATAGCCACCGTTTGGTATTTCGCTTTCAGTAGCGAAGTAGCCCTCTGAACCGTTGCTGTTAGAGAGAATGATAACATTGCAGTTCTTTGCGTAGCTGTTGATACGAAGACCTATTTCGGAAAACAGCTCGAACGGAGTTGCTACGATGACCGTGTTCCCGAGCCTTATGGCAGACTGCGGAAATTCACGATATTTCATTGGCTCGTAATCCGTGGAGTAAGAATCGAGTACCATTTGAGCATGATTGTGCTTGCGCGCGCCGATATTTATCGTTTCATTTGCTGTTTCTTCCAATACCTTTTCGGCATCCTCACGGCTCATTCTATCCTTTAACGGTATCTTGACAGTGTCGGAGGAACAGCAGATCTCGATATCGGAAACTCCACAAATGTTATTGTATATTCTGACTGCATCCTGAGCTGCTACGCCGCCGAGCTCTTCTGTAGCGGTTATGCCCTCACCGGTCGTTACACCGTTCGTGAGACGAGGCCCTACATCGCCCTCAGGACCGTTGCAGAATGCGGTGATACCGCCTGTGACTTTCTCGAGACGGTCACACATAATACCTGACCAGTCACGTGAAATTTCGTGATTTATACCTGCTGATGTACCGTGGCAGCCGTAAAATACAATATTTGCCACTGTTTCGTTATTGTCGTTCTTGAATGTCATGATCGTCATTTTCGGATCAAAGCAGCCCCATGGACGCTGCCCGAAAATAAGTCTGTTCCGCTCGTCAAGCTCACGGCGATTGCAGCCCACGAGACTGTCGCCGAATGCAATACCCATACGCACGGATTGGAGTTCATTTGACGCTCTTTTTGCTGCTTTGAGTATTTGCGGAATGAAAATGCTCTCACAATACTCAACATCGATGTCACCCCAACCGAAGGAACCGGTAGTATCGGGAGCTGAATGCGTATGAATAGCGTGAAGAATGATATTATCAAACGGAATACTGTTTTCCTTACTTATTTCCGCACGAATACGATCTGACAGCTCATTTTGTATCGTACACACTGTAATACTCACGAGCATAGCCTTTGTCTCGCCCTGGCAGAACATGAATGCCGTTGCGTTAAGATCATCGTGGATGCTGTTTGAAAAAACACCATTGTGATAGCCGTACATGTGACCGCCGATCTCGGGAGTGATGATCTCACGGGCTACGCCGAGAAGAAGCTTTGAATACATAAATCTCCACCCTTATCTGTCAAATTTTTCTGAGTACATAGCGCACCTTTATCTTTATTTTCACATATATACAGCTAAAAAGCAACCGCAAATTTTTTGAAAATATTCGCAAAAATTTTATAAAAAAAGATCTCTGTATATTTCAGATACAGAGATCGTAAAGCTATTGCTTTTTCGCATTTTTTCTGAAAGCACCGGGCGTTTTCCCGGTCACACGGCGGAATGCACGATAAAATGTTTTTACATCGGAAAAGCCTACGGTTTCCGCTATTTCCGAAATGGACATATCGCCGGAGTTGAGAAGATAACACGCATTTTTTATGCGGAAATCGTTCAAATAGTTGTGAAATCCGATGCCGATAGAGCTTTTGAAGAGGTTACAAAAGCTGCTTTTGCTGTAGCCTGTAGCCTCGGCGATATGTTCTATGGTGATCGGGTCATTATAATGTGTGTGTACTGTTTCTATCGCTTTTTCTATAGCATAGTAAGCTTTGGAATATTCTACGGCGGATGTGTCGAGCGTCTCATCGGTACTGAAAATATCGACCAGAAATGCACATGCCCTGTAAAGATTACCGATTATCAAAAGCTCGGAGGCTTCGCGTTTATTTCTTACAGCATCAATTACCTCGTTCAGCGCACCTCTAAGCATCAGGACGTTATTTTGAGTATTGCTATGTGAAATGAACGGAGCGTGAGGGCTGAGCCGTTCCACTTGAGAAAAGCATTGGGGCGAAAACACCGGCCCTATATTAATTATGAGCGACTCGGACGGATCTGTCAAACCTTTTATGCCGTGCGTTGCCATGCTCCGAACAAAGAGTATGTCACCGGACTGCAAAAGATATTCTTCATCATCGGTAAAGGCTATGAACTCGCCATCGGTACAGAGCAGTAGCTCAATATCCGGATGCTTATGCGGTTGAAAGGTACCCATATGTCTGACATTGGCACTATATGGGATCGACTTTCGCTCTTGATATATCATATAAACAGATCCTTTTTATAGTTATAGGTTTAGTTTATCATAATAT